>FQWG01000054.1 GCA_900129595.1 Flavobacterium frigidimaris
CCAACATTGGTAACAGCCGGAACTCAAAACTTCTGTTTGGTAAATGCACCAACTTTTGCAAGTGTTCAGTTTAACGAAACAAATATTGTTTGGTACACAGCTTCAATAGGAGGAACAGCAATTCCGTCAACTACAGTGTTGACAAGCGGAACTTATTTTGCAGCAATAAAAGATGCTACAACAACTTGTGAGAGTTCAGTAAGATTATCAGTAACCATTAGTGTAACGGATCCTGCTACGCCAACCTTGGTAACTGCGGGAAATCAAAACTTCTGTTTGGTTGATGCACCAACTTTTGGAAGTGTTCAGTTTAACGAAGCAAATATCGTTTGGTATACAGCTTTAACAGGCGGAACATCGATTCCATCTACTACAGCACTAACAAGCGGAACTTACTTTGCAGCAATAAAAGATGCTACAACAACTTGTGAGAGTTCAGTAAGATTATCAGTAACCATTAGTGTAACGGATCCTGCTACGCCAACATTGGTAACAGCCGGAACTCAAAACTTCTGTTTGGTAAATGCACCAACTTTTGCAAGTGTTCAGTTTAACGAAACAAATATTGTTTGGTATACAGCTTTAACAGGAGGAACAGCGATTCCATCTACTACAGCACTAACAAGCGGAACTTACTTTGCAGCAATAAAAGATGCTACAACAACTTGTGAGAGTTCAGTAAGATTATCAGTAACCATTAGTGTAACTGATCCTGCTACGCCAACATTGGTAACAGCCGGAACTCAAAACTTCTGTTTGGTTGATGCGCCAACTTTTGCAAGTGTTCAGTTTAACGAAGCAAATATCGTTTGGTATACAGCTTTAACAGGCGGAACATCGATTCCATCTACTACAGCACTAACAAGCGGAACTTACTTTGCAGCAATAAAAGATGCTACAACAACTTGTGAGAGTTCAGTAAGATTATCAGTAACCATTAGTGTAACTGATCCTGCTACGCCAACATTGGTAACAGCCGGAACTCAAAACTTCTGTTTGGTAAATGCACCAACTTTTGCAAGTGTTCAGTTTAACGAAGCAAATATCGTTTGGTATACAGCTTTAACAGGCGGAACAG
>FQWG01000052.1 GCA_900129595.1 Flavobacterium frigidimaris
TGGAATAGTTGCCATCCTTGCATAATTGAGGTGAATTTTTGCACTCCAATCCAAAATGTAGTTATTCCAGGTTTTCGTTCTGAAGCATAACCTTTCCAGCCTCCTAATCTTGCAATTGCCCAAACATAACGTTTTAAATCTTTGTCCAAATAGGGGTTTTTTAACTTTTCAGTATTCCCTTCTAAAGCTATTATTTGATATTCTAAGCATTTTATTTCGTCTTCTGAAAAACAACTACCAGATTCAATTTCTTCTTCAGGACAATTATAAGCTATTTGCATTAAAAATAGTTTTACAATAGTTTCCATCATCAGTAAAGAAAGCTTACGTATAGACTTTGCATAAGTTAATTCACTTGCTTCTATATTGAAACCTTCTTTTTTTAAGATTCTAAAAACCTCTTCTATAACCCATCGGCAAGTATACCAGGTAATACAGTTCAAAGCTGTTTCTAGATTCTCGACATTTATAGTTGTTAATAATCTCCAACATATAGGATTTTTAACATCGGTATTTATTTCTTTGGCTTCTATGATAGTAAGTTTAATATTTTGCGGAGCAGTTTTAGAACTTAAATCATTTTTGTTTATCGTCACTTCAGAGAAGCGAACTTCTAAAATTGCTTCTCTTTTTTTTATATTCTTTCTTTTATCTCCCTCCAATTCTATTGTATAAGTTCCTTTGGATGGTTGGTTTGCGATATAATCAAAAAGTTTTGTCTTATCTGAAAGAGTCCTATTGGCTCTTGCTCGAACTAATAGATGTGTTTTTTGGTCTGGAACAATCCCGAATTGCTCATAAATATCGCCTTCTCTATCTTGAATGATTATGATTTCTTTTGCCTGGTCTAATACCTTTTTCGAGTTTTGAGAAGATTCTATCCATTTATAAGATTCTTTTTCTTCTATAGGAAGTTTATTGTAATCCCGATCTTTTTTGGTTAATTTCTCTAATGGCCTATTCCATATCTTAACATCGGAAAAGCCATAAGGAACTAATGTCTGAGCATCTAAAACAAAACTAGGGTGGAGTAAGAATCCAATACCTCCCTTAACAGCATTGGTTGTACCAATATAATGATCCTTTTTAACTCTATTTTTATGATTATATAAATTAACCTCAGTAGTGTCTTGAATACACAGAAGAACTTTGTTTGTACAAGAGAAAACACAATTAGATCGCATGTTACGTATTATATCTGCTTCGGAAACATTATCATTTTGTAAAAACCGATAAAAAGATTTTGCCTCAGAATCACTCTGGGTAATTTGACGAATCGAATGAACGCTATTCTTAAATAACTTATCTAAAATTATATTACCTCTCTTCAATAAACGCTGATCTTTTATAT
>FQWG01000051.1 GCA_900129595.1 Flavobacterium frigidimaris
GGATCAAACGCAAAGCTTGGGGATTAGCCAAAAAGATTAGATAATCTGAATAAGAAGAAATCTACTTTACGCACTCCTCTAAATTGACTTCTAAAGGCTTTTACTTTAGCATTGAATGATTCTGCAGAAGCATTAGTACTTCTATTATCAAAATAGTTTAAGATTGACTGGTAATTAATCGTTATGGTATTAAGTAGAATATTAAAGTTCTTAAAACCTGATTCCTCTACATTCCTGTACCAATGTGCTAGTTTGGTCATGGCAATGTGTTTGTTATTGTAGTTGTTGTAAATTCCACGAAGTTGCTGAACTAGTCTATAGGCAGTTTTGATATCAGGATATAGGCTAAATAAGATCTGAGCTCTTTGATTTTGACTCTCAGTCCATTTTTCACGAGATTTATAAAGAGCATATCTACTTCTGGCGAGCAACTGTTTTACAGAGTCTCCATTAGGCAAAAGCTCTGGAATATAGGTTTTATTCTCTCTTTTCGCTTGTAATATCAATCGATTCTCAGTGTCCATCGCTTCCCAACGATATTTTATTCTAATCTCCTGTAATGCTTCTAAAGCTAATTTTTGAACATGAAATCTGTCGGTAACCTGTACTGCTCTTGGAAAACATCTTTTAGAGATCAACTTCATGGAATTAGCCATGTCAAGTGTTATTTCTTGGACATAACTTCTTTTTTTGTAATCAATTTTACAGATATGTTCAATGACATGATCTGCCTTTGTGCCTGCAATAATAGCAACTAAACACCCTTTTTTACCTCTAGCTTCCTTATTGGTTACAATAGTAAAAAGCTCACCCCGAGACAAGGCTACTTCATCAATTGACAAGTGTGTACCTATATTTTCAGGATAAATAATCCACTCATGTGCATGTTCACGTGGAGCCCACGTACTAAAGGAGCTTAAATGTTTTTTGTATTGTCTTTGTAATTTTTTCCCATTGACTCCGAAAAAACCTCCAATGGTTCGACAGTCAATAGCAGTTTTATCTATTAATTTCTTTTAAAAAAGCCGCAAACTCTTGAGTCATGCGGGTTCCTTTAGCAACTAAATTCCAATCTCTTTTAACGATCTCACCTGTATTTTTATTAGTCCAGCGACGTCTTTTGATATGTAAATACACGAACTTACCTCTCAGAGGAAAGTCCTGAATGGTAATCTCATCTTGAAAACCCTTTGATACTAATTGAAGATCATTAAACTCTGCAGGAGGTTTAGAATTCTCTTCAAAATAGAGGTGTAATATTTCTTCGGTATTAGTTGATGAAACTACTTCAAAATGTTCTACTAAAAAATCAGGAAGCATAAACTTCAATAGTTCTATAGGGGTCATATAAAATTCTTA
>FQWG01000050.1 GCA_900129595.1 Flavobacterium frigidimaris
TGATTAACAGCTGATTATATATGAGATTCAAGCATTATAACCAACAACAAACGGTACTTTTGCCTTATTCGTTTGATGATTTAATTCCAGCAAAACATCCGGTTCGCATAGTTGATCAGGTTGTGGAGTCTATTAATATCCAACTCCTTTTAAAAGCCTACAGCAAAGAAGGCAGTCCGGGCTATCATCCAAAGATGCTACTAAAAGTGATGTTGTATGCGTACATGACCAATGTATATTCTTCACGAAAAATTGAATTGGCCCTTCGTGAGAACATCAATTTCATGTGGCTTACTTCTATGACTGTTGTGGATCACAATACCATTAACCGCTTTAGAAGCAATAAACTTAAAGACAGTTTTAAGGAAATCTTCAAACAGGTGGTGCTAATGTTGGCATCAGAGGGCCTTGTTGATCTAAAACAGATTTATACCGATGGCACCAAGATAGAAGCCCAAGCAGGCCGTTATACTTTTGTATGGGGCAAAAGCATCAAAACCAACAAAGCCAAAATGCTCACTCAGCTTGAAGAGTTATGGAATTATGCCCAAAGTTTAGACAATGAAGACGACCCCACTCCAGAGCCTACAGAATTCAAAGAAATCAGTAAGGAAGTCATTGATAAAACAGTAGCTAAAATAGATGCCAAGCTCTCAGGTAACAAAAAGGCCAGCTCCAAAGCAAAAGCCAAATTGCGCTATATAAAAAATAATTTTACCGACAATCTGGAAAAGTATGAAAAACAGGAAGCTATCCTGGGAGAAAGAAACAGTTATAGCAAAACCGATACAGAGGCTACTTTTATGCGTATGAAAGAAGATCATATGTTAAACGGGCAGCTCAAGCCGGCTTATAATGCCCAGATATCCACCCAGAACCAGGTTATTGTTCATTATACTATCCATCAAAATCCCACTGACACCAAAACACTTAAGCCTCACTTAGAGAATTTTGAACAGATTTTTGGCAAAAAAACATTTAAAAATCTAAAAGAAATAACAGCTGATGCAGGTTACGGCAGTGAGGAGAACTATGATTATCTGGAAAAAAAGAAACTTAAAGCTTTTGTGAAATACAATACTTTTGAAAAGGAACAGGACCAAAACTATCAAAAGAAATACAAGGCTTTTAGTAAAGAGAATCTCTATTATAATAAGGAAGAAGATTATTATGTATGCCCGATGGGGCAAAAGATGCTCAAAACACATGAGAATCAGAAAAAGACAGCTGGCGGGTACGCCCAAACCCTATCCCATTATCAGGCTAAAAACTGCGAGGGCTGCCCCATGAGAAGCCAATGTTTTAAAGCCAAAGGAAACAGAAGTATTGAGAGAAACCACAATCTTGAAAGGCATAAAGAAAGAACAAGGGAATTACTCCTTAGTGAAATAGGAATACAAAGAAGAAAACAACGCTCTGCCGATGTGGAACCTGTATTTGCCCATCTTAAGCATAATAACGGATTTAGACGTTTTTCTTTAAAAGGACTTCAAAAAGTAGAATTAGAGTTCGGATTAATGGCTTTAGGACACAACTTAAGAAAGAAAATTGCAGCATAAGGGCAATTTTTTCCTTCCCTTAAAATCAAAACATTAAAAGCCAAAATGGGCAACAAATAAAAAGCCGTCTCAATTTTTGTTTTGAGACGGCTCCTT
>FQWG01000048.1 GCA_900129595.1 Flavobacterium frigidimaris
AAATTTTAAGATAAATCAGTACCATCAAAATTATGGCTATGATTTGGAAGCAACACTTTCAAAACATCCAATTAAGGAACTGGAAACCCGTAAGTATAAAGAAGATTTGATGGATTCCATGAAAAAAGGAAACCTGCAATCCGCTACTTTCTTAAAAGACGGTAATGAGATCAAACAATATATTGAAGCGAGCCCACAATTCAAAACGATCAATGTCTATGACAGTAACATGCAACGCATTGACAACCGCCATTCCAAAGATGAGAAGCAATCCGAAACCCAGCAAGCTTCTGAAAAGCAAGGCAGCAAAAGGCAAAATCCAAGTGCTGATGAAGATGGACCGGAAGTACCAAAGGAAGCTAAGAGAAAAAAGAAAAGCCAATCCAGTTCCATGTAGTACAGAATGTAATAAATAAAATTTGAATTATGAACGAACAACTTCCCGTTAACAGAGTAGAGATGGAACTAAACCAGTGGCGGTCCAAGGAAGAGCGTTTTAGTAAACTGTTTAATTTCAGTCTTTCCAACAATAGGTCACTGATTAAAGAAAAGCTGCATCATTACGAGCGCATTGGAACAAAATACAAAGGCACTAAAAATATTGAGGAACGTTTTGCTTTGAAGATGCTCAAACAGGAAAAGGACAAGATGCTTAAACAGCTTTACCCTAATTTTTTAGTTCGTCTTGTTCGTAAGCTGGTCGTTGCGCCACTTATTGACCAAATTGCGGTACGTAAGGATACAAAAGAAGAGGAAAAGAACAACCAATCGCTGCACGAACAGGTGCAGCGTATTGGTTTTACAGATTTGTCAGGTAAAATTGAAGATCAAATTAAACAGGGTCATGAGCAGTTTACTATTCCAGTTTCTTATTACGTCAACGAAAAAGAGCGACTGAATCATGCGTTATCTTTTTCTAAAGACCAGAGTGGACAATATCAATTCGAAGGGTATAAAACCACTTTGCAAAACGAATCAAAACCTGAAGAAGACAGAAGTCAATACTTTAAAGTGCAAGAAAGAAATTCTGTTGATACAACACAGGCTTATAATTTATTAGCGGGACGTGCAGTTCAAAAGGAAAAGTCTTGGATTCAACTGGACCTGAACGACAAGGATGCTGGCGGTAATCATCGTATCAAAGAATTTCACTCCGGTTATGGTTATGATCTTGAAAAGGCAGTGCATCAACTTCCTATGAAGGAATTATCAAATAAAACTGAAGCTGATAAATTAAAGGATGCGTTAAAACAAGGAAATAGGCAGCCCGTAACCTTGATTAAAAACGGAAATGAACATCGTTTTTATATTGAAGCCAATCCTCAGTTTAAATCGGTAAACATTTATGATGACCACTCCAGAAAAATAACACTCTCAACAGCATTGGGCAATAAACCAATGGAGACTTTAAAACAGCTGCAAAAGACAAATGAGAGCCAACAGGAGAACCATTCCAAAAAAAATGGTATGCGTGTAAGCTGATAATCCAGGAAATATGAAAACACTAAAACCTTTATCTGATTTCTTTAAGGCAATAGAAAAAGATCATCGTATCAGTATAACTCATATTGGCATATATGCTGCATTGCTTCAATTCAGAACAGAAAAGGGTTTTATTAATCCTATTGAAGTCTACAGACATGAAATCATGAGGTTAGCTAAGATAACCGGGCCTGTAACATACCATAAATGCATAAGGGAACTAAACGAGTATGGTTACATTAGTTATCTGCCAAAACGTAACAGAAATCAAAAGAGTACTATTTATTTTCCTATATGAGTAATTGAATCAATTTTAATTTAATAAGTAAAGCCCGCTTGCGGGCTTTTGCTATCAATAGAAGGAGGTATATTATGAGAGAGGAAGAAATTGATAGAATAACACCACACAAGGCAATGGAATTATTGAGAAAGGATGGTATCAATGTAGATGTTGAACAAGCAAAAACCATCTTGGATTTTCTGTACGAAATGGCTGAAATAGTGGTTGATACATATTTAGATAAACAAAAAAAACGTAAATTTACCCTCACGCAAATGGGCGTAAATAAGTATAATAAATCAATAGTAAAATCATGAAAATTGCAGATTTATATATCCGGGTAAGTACAGATGAGCAGGCTGATAAAGGGTATTCGCAAAGGGATCAGGAAGAACGTTTACGCAAATATTGTGAATTAAATTCTTATCAGGTTCGAAAAGTGATTATTGAAGATCATTCTGCAAAAACATTTAACCGTCCGGCATGGAAAAAATTCTTGATGGAGCTTCGTACTCGTAGAGGACATTCCGATTTGGTACTCTTTACCAAATGGGATAGATTTAGCCGTAATGCAGGTGATGCCTATCAAATGATAAGTACCTTAAGAAGATTGGGGGTTGAACCACAGGCTGTAGAGCAACCTTTAGATCTTACAATCCCGGAAAATAAAATGATGCTTGCCTTTTACCTTGCGGCACCCGAAGTGGAAAATGATCGTCGGGCATTAAATGTTTTCCATGGAATGCGCAGGGCGAAGAAAGAAGGTCGTGTTATGGGACTCGCACCTTTAGGCTATATAAATAAAATTTCCGAGACTGGGAAAAAACATATTGCAATCAAAGAGGATGAAGCTAGTATCATGAGATGGGTATTTCAAGAATTAGCTAAGGGAAAATTAAATACAGAACAAATTTGGAAATTAGCAAATAAAAAAGGTTTGAAAGCTACTAAAAATAGTTTTTGGGTAGCATTGCGTAATCCTATCTACTTTGGAAAAGTCTTCATACCAAAATACAAAGATGAAGAAAGTCATTTAGCGCAAGGACAGCACGTGCCATTAATTTCTGAATCCCTTTTCTATGATGTACAGGATGTACTCGAAGGACGAAAAAGAATTAGAAGAACTACTTTAACAGTTGATCCCGCTTTACCACTTCGTGGTTATCTAATATGTCCTCTATGTGGCAAGCTACTCACTGGCAGCGCGTCTAAAGGCCGTTATAAGTATTATCATTACTATCATTGCCGCTTAGGTTGTACGTTCCGTGAGAAAGCTCCTGAGTTGAATAAAAGAATTGCAGACGAAATAAAAAATTACGCAAGACCACTACCCTTTTTAGAATTATATAAAGAAGTAATAATATCCGTATTTAAAAATAAGACAAAACATGAACGCAGTGATGTTAGTCAATTAAAGAACGAATTGGATCAGGCTAATGAAAGATTGACAAAAGCTAGAAATTTACTAATTGCCGGAGATTTAGATGCAGATGATTACCGTATAATAAAACTAGAAACTGAGGAAAGAATAAACAGGCTCGAAGTAAAATTAACCTCTGGAATTAAAGGTACTGCAAACGTGGAACCCCTACTGAATAAGGCTATCAGTAATATTTCTCAACTTGCAACATTATACGAAGAAGGAACAACAGCAAGGAAAAGAAAGATTATAGGTTCGATTTTTCCTGAAAAACTCACTTTTGAAAATAAT
Organism: Flavobacterium frigidimaris; assembly: GCA_900129595.1. Lineage (GTDB taxonomy): Bacteria > Bacteroidota > Bacteroidia > Flavobacteriales > Flavobacteriaceae > Flavobacterium > Flavobacterium frigidimaris. Next base: position 3,474 of record FQWG01000048.1, read on the forward strand.
CAGGTTCGAACCACCAGAATTAATGAAGGATTGAGGCTAATGCTCTTATTTTACAAGGGCTTAGACAATAAAAAAAAAGGGACAAATCAGAAAAATTCTGATTTGTCCCAAGAGGTGAC
>FQWG01000017.1 GCA_900129595.1 Flavobacterium frigidimaris
ACAGCACTAACAAGCGGAACTTACTTTGCAGCAATAAAAGATGCTACAACAACTTGTGAGAGTTCAATAAGATTATCAGTAACCATTAGTGTAACTGATTCTGCTACACCAACTTTGGTAACTGCCGGAACACAAAACTTCTGTTTGGTAAATGCACCAACTTTTGCAAGTGTTCAGTTTAACGAAGCAAATATCGTTTGGTATACAGCTTTAACAGGCGGAACATCGATTCCATCTACTACAGCACTAAGAAGCGGAACTTACTTTGCAGCATTAAAAGATGCCACAACAACTTGTGAGAGTTCACAAAGATTGTCAGTAACCATTAGTGTAACGGATCCTGCTACGCCAACATTGGTAACAGCCGGAACACAAAACTTCTGTTTGGTAAATGCACCAACTTTTGCAAGTGTTCAGTTTAACGAAGCAAATATCGTTTGGTACACAGCTTTAACAGGAGGAACATCGATTCCATCTACTACAGCACTAACAAGCGGAACTTACTTTGCAGCATTAAAAGATGCCACAACAACTTGTGAGAGTTCACAAAGATTGTCAGTAACCATTAGTGTAACGAATCCTGCTACGCCAACATTGGTAACAGCCGGAACTCAAAACTTCTGTTTGGTAAATGCACCAACTTTTGCAAGTGTTCAGTTTAACGAAGCAAATATCGTTTGGTATACAGCTTTAACAGGCGGAACAGCGATTCCATCTACTACAGTGTTGACAAGCGGAACTTACTTTGCAGCAATAAAAGATGCTACAACAACTTGTGAGAGTTCAGTAAGATTATCAGTAACCATTAGTGTTACTAATCCTGCAACACCAACCACTACAGCAATAGCTCAGGTTTTCTGTTCAGGAAGCAACCCAACTGTAGCTAATATTCAGACAAACGAAAGTAATGTAGTTTGGTATAGTGTACCAACTGGAGGAACTGCAATTGCGTCTACTACAGCTTTGGCAAATGGAGATTATTATGCAGCATTAAAAGATGCAACAACGGGTTGTGAAAGTAGTATAAGGCTAAAAGTTACAGTTACTGTTGGAACTTTAAATACTCCTACAACAAATAATGTGGCACAGAACTTCTGTTCAACTAGTGCTCCAACATTTGCGAGTATTCAGGTAAACGAAAGCAATGTAACTTGGTTTAGTAATGCTACCGGCGGAACAGCAATTCCAACAGCAACAGTTTTAACTTCTGGTACTTATTATGGAGAAGCTACAGATTTAACAACAGGATGTAAAAGTGCAACTCGTTTAATGGTTACTGTTACAGTTGTAAATCCAGCGGCAACACCAACGACGAATTCGACAACTCAAAACTTCTGTTCTGTAAATGCACCAAAGGTTTCGAATATTCAGGTAAACGAACCTAATGTGATTTGGTATAGTACTGCAACAGGAGGAACAGCAATTCCGTCAACAGCAGCTTTAGCAAATGGTACTTATTATGGTGTTGTTTCGAGCACTTCAGGTTGCGAGAATCCTTTAAGATTGGCGGTTGTGGTTAATGTAAATACGCCAATTTTAGTTACTACACCAAGAACAGCCCAAACATTCTGTCTGTCAGCAAATCCAACAATAGAAGATATCGTTGTAAATGAGGCAAATGTAGTGTGGTATACTTCCGCAAATGGCGGAACACCATTGGCAGCAAATACTGTTTTGACAACGGCAACCTATTATGCAGCGACGCTTAACAGTACTAATAACGGCTGCGAGGGTGCTTCAAGATTAGGAGTAGCAGTTTCTTTTGATAATGATGCTCAGGTTCCTATTACGACAACTGATGATACACCATGTGTTTTCCAGGGAATCACTTATTCAATTGCCAACGGAAAATCAAATTATGTGTGGTCAATCACTAACGGAACAATTACTTCCGGTGGAGGAAATGCAGATGGATCTGTAACTGTTTCTTGGTCTGACATTGGACCGGGTAAAGTTGAGGTTGCTTATATCAATACATGTAATGAAAGATCAGTAAAATCATTGAATGTTACTGTAGCAACTTGTTCAGATCTGACGATAACCAACACAGTGAGTAATCCTAACCCTAATTTTGGTGATCAGATAACCTTTACAGTAACAGTAAATAATGTTGGTGAGGGTAATTTCATAAATACGATAGTTAGCAATTTATTACCAAGCGGATTTGATTTGGTAAGTGCGAATACGACTTTAGGCACTTATGATCTGACAACACAACTTTGGACAATTCCAGCTTTAAATGCAGGACAAAGTGTAGTGCTTACAATTGTTGCCGAAGTATTGCCTAGCGGTAATTATACAAGCGTTGCGACAGTCGAAATTTCGACTCCTTTAGATGCTGATTCAGCAAATAATTCGGCTTCAGTTACTGTTGAGCCAATTTGTTTGACAGTTTACAATGAGTTTACTCCAAACAATGACGGAGCTAATGATTTGTTTAGAATTGACTGTATTGAATCGTATCCAAATAACGAGTTGAAAGTATATAACAGATATGGCTCATTAGTATATAGTAAACAACATTATGAAAATGATTGGGACGGAACCGCTAATGTATCCGGAGTTATTAATAGAGGAGATATGTTGCCAACAGGTACTTATTTTTATGTGATAACTATTGGAGATGGAACGGTTAAAAAAGGATGGTTATCTATAATGAGATAAGCAACCGGTATTAATCATCTAATTAATTAAACTTAATAAGTATCGTTATGAAACTATATATAAAATCATTAGAAACGTATTTCATTTTAATATGTTCTTTAGTCACATTTTGTGCCAGTGCACAACAAGATCCGGAGTACACACAATATATGTACAACACTATGTCCGTAAATCCAGCTTATGCTGGATCTACGGGAACATTAGAAGCAGCTCTTTTACACCGTTCCCAGTGGGTTGGAATCGATGGAGCACCAGAAACACAATCGTTTTCTATTCACTCGCCACTTCGAAACGAGAATATTGGTTTGGGATTAAGCGTCGTAAATGACAAAATTGGTCCATCGAACGAATTGTATCTCGACGGAAATTTTGCTTATTCAATTCCTCTAGGATATGAAAAAAGACTGGCCTTTGGTCTTAAAGCAGGTATGAGAATGTTGAATATAGATTGGTCTAAAGGTAGATATTACAATAATAATGATGTTTTGTTGAACCAAAACATTAACAATCAAATGAAGCTGGCAGTTGGAGCAGGGATTTACTATTATACTGACAAATGGTATTTAGGATTTTCGATTCCAAGCTTTATTCAGAATGATTATTATGACGATGTTCAGGAATCTATAGATTATGATCGTCTGCATTATTATTTAATGGGAGGTTATGTTTTTGATCTGAATCCCAACTTAAAATTCAAGCCCGCCTTTTTAGTAAAAGCAGTTAGTGGAGCACCTCTTACTGCTGATATTTCGGCGAATTTTATGATTGCAGAAAAATTTGTAATTGGTGGTTCTTATCGAACAGATGATTCGATAAGCATATTGGCAGGTTTTCAAATATCCAGAAGTTTTTATATCGGATATGCTTTTGATTATACCGTAAGTGGTTTGAATAAATACAATGATGGAACGCATGAAATCATCCTGCGTTACCAATTCACGAAAAACCAAAGTAAAATCAAGTCACCTCGATTCTTCTAATATAAAATCCTATGAAAAAACTATATATCCTTAGTTTAGTCTTGAGCATTACTTTTGGTTTTGCTCAGACTAACTTAAAAAAGGCCGATGCACTGTTCAAAAATTATTCTTATGCAGATGCTTCCAAAGCCTATGAAGAATGCCTGCAGAATATAAAGAATCCATCAGCGCAAACAATTAAAAATGCTGCAGATTCGTATTACTTTATTTCTGATGCAAGAAATGCCTTAAAATGGTATAAGAAATTATACGAAGTACAAGGCAATAATCTAACAGACATCTATTACCTGCGTTATATTCAGTCTATGAAAGCAGTGATGGACTATGATGATGCAGACAGAATTACGAAAGAATATCTCAATAAAAAAGGAGATCAAAAAGAGATCAATCGATACGTAGCTCAAAAAAAGCAATTAGACAGTCTGGCCAAAACAAAGTCTCTTTACGAAATTAAAAATCTGAATATCAATACCAGTAAATCAGATTTTGGAGCCACTTTTTATTTGGATAAAATTGTATTTACCTCGGCAAGGGACACAACAAGATTTGGCGATAAATTGTATAACTGGAATAACCAGCCATTTCTGAATTTGTATGTTGCCGAGAGAAATCCTGCTGACGGAAGCCTGTTCAACGAAGCTCTGTTTATACCCAACGTTATGACCAAGTATCATGAAGCAACAGCAAGTTTTGATGCCAGCGGAAAAACAATGTATTATTCGTCTAATATCATTAAGAAAAACAAATTGGTTATTGATGAAAACAGAATCAATAATTTCCAGATTCTTAAAGGTTCATTAGTCAATGGGAAATTAGAAAATCCACAAAAAGTTTTCTTCGATAGTGACGATTATTCTGTTGGACATCCTTCTTTGAGTGACGATGGAGAATTACTTTTCTTTGCATCAGATATGCCCGGCGGTTATGGTGAAACTGATTTATATGTAGTAAAAATTGCGGCAGACGGAACAATGAGTTCTCCTCAGAATCTGGGACCAAAAATAAATACGATGGGGAATGACCTTTTTCCATTTTTCCGTAACGGAATACTTTATTTTTCTTCAGACGGACATTACGGACTCGGAGATTTAGATGTGTATGAAAGTACCTTTTTATCAGACGGAACTTTTTCGGCGCCTAGAAATTTAGGCGCCCCGATAAACAGCAACAAAGACGATTTTACTTTTGTAATTGATAAAACAGGGACTTATGGATATCTTTCTTCCAACAGAGCAGGAGGTAAAGGCGATGATGACATTTATTCTTTCACAAAAGGAAAACCGGTTTGTAATCAGAATATTTCCGGTAAAGCAACAGACAGAAAATCAAAATTACCATTGACAGATGTTACTGTTATTGCCTACAATTCATATAACGAGATTTTGGCAGAAACAAAAACAAATTACGAAGGTAATTATGCAGTTACAGTTCCCTGCAATAAATCAGTTCGGTTAGTGGCTTCAAAAATGAACTACAGTAATGACGAAAAAACGGTAGAAACCACAAAAGAAAATGAGGTAGATATTACCAATGTTGATTTTGAACTCAGTAATTACGATGACCTGGTTGTTAAAAAGAAAGGTGTCGAAAAAGTAGATGTAAATCCAATTTATTTTGATTACAACAAGTATGATATTACACCTAAAGCCGCTGAAGAACTGGCCAAAGTCGTTTTTATTATGGGAAAATTTCCTAATATCCGCATCAAAATAGAATCACACACAGATTCGCGCGGAAAAGATTCCTATAACCTGAAACTTTCTGATGAAAGAGCAAAATCGACCAGAGATTATATTGTTTTGCAGGGTATCGATGCTTCAAGAATCGAAAGTGCGATAGGTTACGGTGAAAGCCGATTAATTAATAAATGTAAAAATGGCGTAAAATGTACTGAAGAAGAACATTTATTAAACAGACGCTCCGATTTTATCATTATTCAAAAGTAGTTTAGGTTGTATTTTTATAATTTGGGGATTATGAGAATAAAAACATAAAACGAAGAAACCATTTGGAAGTTGGTTTTGTTTAATTCTTTTTAAGAATAATGGGCAAGAAGAAAATCAAGTTGCATCGTTTTGCAACTTGATTTTTGATTTTATAAAACTTTTGTTTTTTACTGTTTTTGAACAAAAATAATCCTAATTTTGATGTTCAGTTATTCTAAATCACAACCTCCGGTATTTTAATATTATATGAGCATTCAAGAAACAATTCAGGCTTTAAGAGACGAACTTAACCAACACAACTACAACTATTATGTGTTAGATAATCCTACAATTTCTGACTATGACTTTGATATAAAACTAAAAGAGCTTCAGGATTTAGAGAATAAACATCCTGAATTTTTTGATGAAAATTCCCCAACACAAAGAGTAGGAGGAACCATAACGAAGAATTTTAAAACGATCGCACATCAATACCGAATGTATTCGTTAGACAATTCTTATTCTAAAGAAGATTTGCTGGATTGGGAAAACAGGATTCAAAAAGTTCTTGGAAACGTAGATTTGCAATATACCTGCGAACTAAAATATGACGGAGCATCGATTAGTATTACCTACGAAAACGGGAAACTGGTACAAGCCTTAACCCGCGGAGACGGTTTTCAGGGTGATGAGGTGACCAATAACATCAAAACCATAAAATCGATTCCATTACAGTTAAAAGGAAATTATCCAGAGCGATTTGATATTCGTGGTGAAATTATTTTACCTTTTGCAGGTTTCGAAAAAATGAATCAGGAATTGATCGAAATTGGAGAAACGCCTTATTCAAACCCGAGAAATACAGCCTCCGGAAGTTTAAAATTACAAGACAGTGCTGAGGTTGCAAAACGCCCTTTGGAATGTTTATTGTATTTTGTCGCCGGAAATAATTTGCCGTTTTCATCTCAGTTTGAAGGCTTGGAATCTGCCAGAAAATGGGGATTTAAAGTACCTTCTGAAGCGAAATTAGTCAATAATATGCAGGAAGTTTTTGACTTCATCGATTATTGGGATATTCACCGTCATAACTTGCCATATGAAACAGATGGAGTAGTTGTAAAAGTAAACAGTATTCAGCATCAGGAAGAATTAGGTTATACAGCAAAATCGCCACGTTGGGCAATAGCATATAAATTCAAGTCAGAACAAGTTTCGACCAAACTAAATTCTATTACCTATCAGGTTGGCCGTACCGGAGCAATAACGCCCGTTGCAAATCTGGCACCTGTGCAATTGGCAGGAACCATTGTAAAAAGAGCATCTTTGCACAATGCAGACCAAATCGAAAAATTAGATATCAGAATAAACGATATTGTTTTTGTTGAAAAAGGAGGAGAAATTATTCCAAAGATAATTGCTGTGGATCTGGAGAAACGTCCGGAAAATTCAGAACCAACACAATACATCACACATTGTCCGGTTTGTGAAACCGAGTTGAAAAGAAATGAAGGAGAAGCAAATCATTACTGTCCTAATTTTTATGGATGTCCTCCGCAAATTATAGGTAGAATTCAGCATTATATTTCCAGAAAAGCAATGGATATCGAAGGTCTGGGCGGCGAAACAGTTGCCTTGCTTTTTAAGAACGGCTTAGTGCATAATTATGCTGATTTATATGAGTTAAAAGTAGAAGACATTTTACATTTGGAAAGAATGGCAAAAAAATCTGCTGAAAACTTAGTAAATGGTGTCGAAAAATCTAAAGAAATTCCGTTCGAAAGCGTTCTTTTTGCACTCGGAATCCGTTTTGTTGGAGAAACAGTCGCTAAGAAATTAGCCAAACATTATAAAAATATCGATGCACTGAGCCAGGCCTCTTTGATGGATCTGATTCTGGTAGATGAAATTGGAGAACGAATTGCTAAAAGCGTCATTGAATTCTTTGAAAATGAAGAGAATCAAAAAATCATTCAGCGATTAAAAAGTTATGGTGTTCAGTTCGAAATTGTAGAAAAAATTAATCCAAACGCTACAGAAAAATTCATTGGAAAAACATTTGTAGTATCAGGTGTTTTTAGCCAGTTTTCAAGAGATGAACTAAAGAGAACCATCGAAGATAACGGAGGTAAAGTAGGAAGCTCAATTTCGGCAAAAACTGATTTTGTAGTGGCCGGGGATAATATGGGACCTGCAAAATTAGAAAAGGCCAATAAACTAAATATCCCTATCTTGTCAGAAGAAGATTTTATAAACAAAATAAATGAAAGCGAATAAACCGTCTTTGATTTTATTCTTTTTAGCCCTGTTTTGTACTATCATTTTTGATTGGACGGAGCAGGATTTTTTTGGACTATATGCCAAAGCAATTGTGCTGCCCGCAATCTTTATTTATTTTTTGATAAGCAGTGAATTTAAAATCGGAAAAACAGAAAGTATAATTTTTTTCTTCTGTTTTACAGGTCAGGTTTTTGATCTGATGGACATCGAAATTTCTGAGTTTGGCGGTGTTGTGTGCTTTTTGATTGTATATCTTCTGATTATAAAACTCTTTGTACAGGAGCATGAGAAGATAAAACTGCAGCGAAAAGATATTTTACCTGTTGCTATAGTAGTAATATTTATAGTATACCTATTAATATCCGTCTTAAGCCTGCAGTTTGATAACATGAAAAAATTTAGCGCATTATATACTTTTTACGGAATAGTTCTAAGTATTTTGAGCTATTTATCATTTGTAAACTATATAACAAAAGGAACACATATAACATTGATAATGTCATTAATGGCCATAAGTTACATCTTTTCGGATATATTCTATATTTTCAATGAATACTTTTCCTACTCTGTAGTCCTCGTCATAATTCGTGATGTAACACAAATTTTGGCTTATTTCTTTATGGTAGAATACTTTCTCGAAAAAGCCAAAATTCATAAAAAGTTGTTACACAACAATTGATCTTCCTTGGTTGCTGTGCGCTTTATCTTTATCAAAATAGAAATCTATTCTTCCTAAATTTATCCCGTAACAGCCCACCTGATTCACCAATACATCCTGTCCCGCTTTATTTTTTACAACAGTTGGTTTGTCCAGAAAAGTATGTGTGTGTCCGCCAATAATTAAGTCAATATCCTGAGTCAGCTCTGCTAATTTTAAATCGCAAATTTTAGAAGCATCATCTTTGTACTTGTATCCTATGTGCGAAAGACAAATAACTAAATCACATTTTTCCTCTTTTTTAAGCAATTGCGTCATGTCCTGAGCAATTTCTACAGGATCATTATAAACCGTTTCCTTATAATTTTGTTTGTCTACCAACCCTGCAAGTTCAATGCCTAAACCAAAAACACCAACCTTAATACCATTTTTGTTAAAGATTTTATACGGTTTTACAAGACCGTTCATGACCGTATTTTTAAAGTCATAATTAGAACAGATAAATTCAAAACTTGCGTGAGGCATTTGAGCATATAACCCGTCAAGACCATTGTCAAAATCATGATTTCCAATAGTCGATGCATCATACTTCATCATGCTCATCAACTTGAACTCAAGTTCACCACCATAATAATTAAAGTAAGGCGTTCCCTGAAAGATATCTCCGGCATCTAATAAAAGAACATTTGGATTTTCCTGACGAATCGTTTCTATAAGTGCTGCCCTGCGCGATACGCCACCTTTATTTGGGTTACGCGGATCATCAGCAGGAAAAGGATCGATGTGGCTGTGAACATCGTTAGTATGTAGAATCGTTAAGTGTTTAATATCGTTAGTTTCAAAACTGCTTAATGACAAACCTAAACTTAATAAGGCAGTACTTGCAGCTGTTTTTTCGATAAATTCTCTTCTTTTCATTTTATATATTTTTTGCGGAAACGATATTGTATTTGTTAGCGATTTTTTTGCCGGGAATTTTCATGAATTATTTTTTTTTTAATTCCTGTAAATTTGTGTAATTCGTGGCGGACTTTTTTTTGTAATTGTGATTATTCTTCAGTAATTCTGATATCTTTTGCTACCGGAATCGTATCAACTGATTTAAAATAATCAATCAGTACATTTCGAAGTTTATAATTCAAATCAAACTTCTCAACACCTTTAGCGAAAAAAGTCATACTGTCACCGCCATTCGCCAGATAATCATTAGTAGCCACATAATAAACCTTATTCACATCAAGAGGTTTTCCCTGAATTAAAATATTTTTGGCAGTATTGTCTTTTGCAATAGTAAAAGTCATTCCAGATAAAGGATGTGGTTTTTTCTCCTTAATAATATACGAAGTCATTTCCAGGATTTGTTGCCCCTTTAATGCAATGACAACCAGATTATTTTCAAAAGGCATGATTTCGTAAGCAGTTCTCGTTGTAACATTACCTTTAGGTAAAATAGCACGAATTCCACCATGATTTAAAAAACACAAATCAATGCTTTTCTTCTCACGGGCTTTAAAAACAATATTACCCCTTTCTATACAAACATCAGCCAATAGATTTCCAATGCTGGTTTGCCATTTCCCGGTGCTTTTATCAAGATTTTCAGGACAATAAGCCAGAATGCTGTCTAAATCCTTATTAATATGGTCACGATAAGGTTTGATAAAATTTTCCATTGCAGGAGTTTCTGCCTCTTTCTCTGTGATTGGAAGTTGTTTTCCTTCTATCTTCGTCAGATTATAGTTTTTCTGACTGCAGGAAGTTATAAAAAAAAGTGTTAAGAATATAACAAAAAGTTTTAAAAATCCGTTATACTTTTTTAGTTTTACCATCTTAAATGCGACTTAAATAATTAATTTTGTAATCTGGCAAAAGTACTATGTTTTTAAATTATATAAAGGAATTTTTTGTAAAAAAATCATTAAAAAATGACCTGAGTAATGTTAAAAAAGAAGTCTTTACCAGTAATATACAAACAATTGGTTTACTGATTGATGAGAGCGATTTTCGCTATTCAAAAGAAATTGTAAACGAGCTTGTTCAGCAGGGGATAGCACCTGCGAACATAAAGATTGTTGGGTATAGAAGTAAATTTAAAGAAAAAGAAAGCTATTTGATTCCTACTTTTGGTAAAAAACATATCAATTGGAACGGAGAGATTACAGCAGTTTTTCTCAATGAATTTATAGCAACAGAATTTGACCTTCTGATAAGTTATTACAACATCGAAACAGGTATTTTGATGGCGGTAACTAATAAGTCAAAAGCGAAGTTTAAAGTGGGATTTGCAGCCGTAGATAAGGATTTAAATCGATGGATGATCAACACCGCTATAACCAATTATAAACTTTTCGTTACTGAATTGTTTAAGTATTTAAAGAGTATAAAATAAAAATATAAATTAGAATATGCAATCATTAATAGGAACAGGCGTTGCGCTAGTCACTCCATTCAAAAAAGACCTTTCAGTAGATATAGAAGCTTTACAACGTATCGTTAATTTTTCGATAGACGGAGGAGTAGAGTATCTTGTAGTTATGGGTACAACAGCAGAAAATGCAACCCTTACGCAAGCTGAAAAAGAATTGGTTATCACTACTGTAATCGATACCAATAAAGGAAGATTGCCTTTAGTTCTTGGAGTTGGAGGAAATAATACGATGCAAATCATTGAGGAATTAAAAACCAGGGATTTTTCAGCATTCGAAGCCATTCTTTCTGTTTCTCCTTATTATAATAAACCAACACAAGAAGGAATCTACCAGCATTTTAAAGCCATAGCTGAAGCTTCTCCGATTCCGGTAATTTTATATAACGTTCCCGGAAGAACATCAAGCAATATGTTGCCATCTACCGTAATTCGTCTGGCAAATGATTTTGATAATGTTGTAGCAATAAAAGAAGCGGCAGGAGATGTTGTACAAGCGATGCAATTGATTAAAAATGCACCAAAAGATTTTCTTGTAATTTCAGGAGATGATATGATCGCATTGCCAATTGTTTTAGCAGGCGGAGCGGGTGTAATTTCGGTAATTGGACAAGGTTTTCCGAAAGAATTTTCAGAAATGATTCGTTTAGGATTGAATAAAAAGGTAAATGAAGCGTTTAAAACCCAATACTTTTTATCCGATTGTATTGATATGATTTTTGAGCAGGGGAATCCTGCCGGAATCAAACAAGTTTTTCAAGCCCTTGGTATTGCTGACAACACAGTGCGTTTACCGTTAGTAAGCGTAGATGATTTATTGGCAAACAGATTGAATGAATTTGTAAAAAACAGCATAAAATAGAAGTGAGATTGCCGGTATTTTAATATACCAAAAAATATTTTGTAGTAGCTAAATTAATAACTAAATTTGCCACCGGAACTTCGGTGTGATTTTGCTTTGGCATAATTGTCTAAGAAATCATAATAAAAGTAAGAAAATGAAAAAAATAGTATCTCTATTAATTGTTGTTGTCCTTTTTTGTTCTTGTAGTGAATATCAAAAAGCATTGAAAAATGAAGACGTTGCAGCGAAATTTGAAGTGGCAACCAAAATGTATGAAGCTGGAAAATATTCGAAAGCCATACGTCTTTTTGAACAATTAGCCCCTTCTTACAGAGGAAAGCCACAGGCAGAGAAACTTTTTTATATGTTTTCACAATCTTACTATAAATCAAAACAGTATTATCTTGCAGGTTATCAGTTCGAAAGTTTTGTTTCTGGGTATCCGCGTAGTGAAAAGGTACAGGAAGCTGCTTTTTTAGGAGCTTACAGTTATTCAAAATTAGCGCCGGTTTATAGTTTAGACCAAACAGATACATTAAAAGCTTTAGAGAAATTCCAGGCATTTATAGACAATTATCCAAACTCAGAATACATCGCTCAGGCTAATGAAGCAGTAAAAGTTTTAAACGGTAAGCTAGAGAAAAAAGCATACGAAAATGCAAAAGGATATAATACAATATCAGATTATAAATCAGCATTGATTGCATTTGATAACTTTATAGCTGATTTTCCGGGAACACCTTTTAAAGAAGATGCCCTGTTTTACAAGTATGATTCAGCATATAAATTAGCAATAAACAGTGTTCCTTCAAAAATGCAGGAACGTTTAAATGTTGCAAAAGTGGCTTACGCTAACTTAATTAAGTTCAATAGCGCTACCAAGTATAAGAAAGAGGCAGATGAAATGAATGCCAGAGTTGAGACAGATTTACAAAAATTTACTAAATAAAATAAAGTCATGGATTTAAAAAAGACGAATGCTCCTGTAAATACAATAACTTACAATAAAACAGTTATTGAAGAGCCAACAGGAAATGTGTATGAAGCAATTACCATTATGGCTAAAAGAGCAAATCAAATTAATTCTGAAATTAAAAAAGAATTAACTGAGAAATTAGAAGAATTTGCGACTTATAATGACAGTCTTGAAGAAGTTTTTGAAAATAAAGAACAAATTGAAGTTTCTAAATTTTACGAAAAATTGCCTAAACCACACGCTTTAGCAGTGCAGGAATGGTTAGACGGTAAAACTTACCACAGAAGTTCAAATAAATAATATAGTATAATGTCAGTTTTAAACGGGAAGAAAATTTTGCTGGGAGTTTCTGGCGGAATTGCAGCGTATAAAACAGCCTCATTAGTACGACTCTTTATAAAAGCAGGTGCACATATCCAAGTGGTAATGACACCTGCTTCTAAGGATTTTGTAACTCCACTTACGTTATCTACGTTATCAAAAAATCCTGTACATTCTAATTTCTTTAATCAGGATGATGAAGATGCTGTCTGGAACAATCATGTTGAACTGGCGCTTTGGGCTGATTTAATGATAATTGCTCCTGCGACAGCCAATACGCTGTCTAAGATGGCGACAGGAAACTGTGATAATCTTTTAATTGCTACTTATTTATCGGCTAAATGTCCTGTTTATTTCGCTCCGGCAATGGATTTGGATATGTATAAACATCCCTCAACGTTATCTAATTTTGTTGCTTTAAAACAATTTGGAAATGTAATGATTCCTGCTGAAAATGGAGAATTAGCAAGCGGTTTGTCCGGCGAAGGCCGAATGGCAGAACCCGAAAATATTATTGCTTTTCTTGAAGCGGATCTTGAAAGTAAATTGCCGCTAAAAGGAAAAAAAATATTAATTACTGCCGGACCAACATACGAAGCGATAGATCCTGTGCGTTTTATTGGTAATCATTCCTCGGGAAAAATGGGTTTTGATATTGCCAATCAGGCTGCTAATTTAGGAGCGCAGGTTATTTTAGTTTCCGGACCAACTCATTATAAAGCGAAGAATGCTTTGATTGAGGTAATTGATGTCATTTCGGCCCAGGACATGTATGATGCCTGTCATTTGTATTTTAATGACGTAGATGTTGCTATTGCAGCAGCAGCCGTGGCAGATTACCGGCCTAAAGTAGTCGCTTTGCAAAAGATTAAAAAAGCATCAGAAGAGTTTTCGATAGAGCTCGAAAAAACAAAAGATATTTTAGCATCATTAGGAACAATCAAAAAGAATCAATTTTTAATTGGATTCGCTTTAGAGACTGAAAATGAAATTGAAAATGCTAAGTTGAAAATTCAGAAAAAAAACTTAGATTTGATTGTTTTAAATTCCTTACAAGATGAAGGGGCCGGTTTTAAAAAAGAAACTAATAAAGTAACTTTTATTGATCGAAATTTTAAAATTGAACCAATGGAATTAAAAGCAAAAGAATCTGTTGCAGTTGATATTTTAGAGAAAGTGATTTTGCATTTTTCGAAATCATAATGATTTAGGATAAAAACTAAAAGCAACGATAGTAAAGTCTATTGCCCGCTAAATCAAATATTATCTTTCGTATGAATAAAATAGTTACTCTTTTAGTATTTTTATTTTTTGGCTTTGCACAGGCACAACAGCTAAATTGCACAGTAACCATTAATACTGAAAGGCTGTCTAATCCCAATCAGCAAGTTTTTAAAACACTTCAAACCTCACTATCTGAATTTGTAAACAAAACAGACTGGACCGGTTCAGTGCTGAAACAAAACGAAAGAATCAATTGTTCGATGTATATTACATTGTCATCCAATAATTCAGATCAGTTCACGGGAACCATCCAGGTACAATCCTCACGATTGATTTTCAATTCGACATATTCGTCCCCTGTATTAAATTATAATGATAAAGATTTTAATTTCAGATATACAGAATACGAACCTTTGTTGTTTAATCCAAGTACATACGATTCGAATTTAGTTTCTGTAATTTCTTTTTACAGTTATTTAATTTTAGCTATGGATGCAGATACCTTTCAGATGACAGGAGGAAATCCGTATCTTGAAACCGCTCAGAACATTGCCAGTGTTGCACAACAAGGAGGATCTAAAGGCTGGAGCCAGTCTGATGGAGTGCAGAACCGTTATTATTTGATAAATGATATGACTTCGCCAATGTATAGCGATATACGTCAGACAATGTTTGAATATCACAGAGGTTTAGATGGCATGAGTCTCGATCTGAAAGCGTCAAAAGAAAAAGTCAAAGCTGCAATAATGATTCTCGGAAGATTAAATTCAGTTAAACCAAACGCCTTTTTGACAAGAGTATTCTTCGATGCAAAATCAGACGAAATCGTTTCTATATTCTCAGGAGGGCCAAGTATTCCGGTGGGTGATTTGACAGATATGTTAAATAAAGTCTCCCCTTTGAATGCTACTAAATGGTCACAGATTAAATTTTAATTGATTTTCAGTTTACTTTCTTTACTAATTTTTATACTTACACAATTCCCTTATGATAACGTCCTTGTCGATTAAAAACTATGCCCTGATTGAAAAACTCACAATCGATTTTTCAAAAGGTTTTTCTATAATTACAGGTGAAACAGGTGCGGGTAAATCTATTATATTAGGTGCAATCGGTTTAGTTTTAGGAAAAAGAGCCGATTTAACTTCATTAAAAAACAAAGAGGAAAAATGTATTATTGAAGCGCATTTTGAAATCTCTAAATACAACCTGAAAGAATTTTTCGAAACAAACGATCTTGATTATGAAGACGACACTATTATTAGAAGAGAAATTTTGCCTTCAGGAAAATCTCGTGCTTTTATTAATGACAGTCCCGTAAATCTTCAGGAATTACAGGATTTAAGTTTGTTTTTGATTGATATTCATTCACAACAACAAACCCAGGAACTTTCTGATGAAGGCGTTCAGTTTAAAATAATTGATGCCATCGCAAATAATTTTGATACTATTCAATCGTATCAAAAAGTACTGAAAGCATACAAAGCAGATAAATCTAAGCTCAATGCCTTGCTGAAAAAACAAAGTGATTCCGGAAAAGAGCAAGAGTACAATACCTTTTTATTGAATGAATTGGTAAGTGCTAAACTAAAATCAGGAGAACAGGAAGAATTAGAAGCGGATTACGAAAAGCTAAATAACGTTGAAACAATAAAAGAAGCGATTGATAAATCTCTTGTAATTGCTAACGAAGAACAATTTGGAGTTTTTCATAATCTGAATGAGATCAAAACTTCAATACAGAAAATTGCACTTTTCTCTCCTGAATATCAAAGTATATTCGAAAGAATTACAAGCCTTGCGATTGAATTTGATGATGTTTCTAAAGAATTGCAAAATGCTTCTGAAAAATTATTGAATGATCCGGTGCAATTAGAATTTGTGAGTCAAAAACTGCAATTGATTTATAATTTACAGAAGAAACATCAGGTAAGCACTGTGGATGAATTGATCGAAATTCAGGCGAATTTAGGCAATACATTATTAGAACTTGACAATATCGAAGAAGAAATCGCTTTGTTATCAAAAGCAATAGATCAAAAAACAATTGAATTGGATGCTTTTTCAGCAACAATCCATCAAAATAGAAAAAATGCAATTCCTGTTCTGTCTCAGAAATTAATTTCAATTTTGGAAACTTTAGGAATGCCAAATGTTCGTTTTAATATGGAGCTTTTGCCATCAGAAACGTATTTTCAAAACGGAAAAGACGAATTACAATTTTTATTCTCCGCCAATAAAGGAACCGACTTTGGATTATTGAAAAAAGTAGCGTCAGGAGGAGAGATGTCTCGAATTATGCTGGCTGTAAAAGCAATTTTAGCGCAATATTCAAAATTGCCAACTTTGATTTTTGATGAAATTGATACCGGAGTTTCCGGAGAAATTGCCATTAGAATGGGAGAAATCATGAAAGAAATGAGTGGTGCAATGCAAATTTTTGCCATTACGCATTTACCGCAAATTGCCGCCAAAGGAGATTCGCATTTTAAAGTTTTCAAATCTACTGTAGATGACGATACCCAATCAGAATTAAAGCTTCTGTCTCAGGACGAAAGAGTTATAGAAATTGCTCAGATGTTATCAGGAGCAGTTGTTTCAGATTCGGCTTTAAATCATGCTAAAGCCTTGTTGAACTAAAGAAATGATTTATATTTGTCAACTTAAAGCTAATTAAACAAACGTAAATAAGTTAGTCATTTATCGTAGCGATAGAAATTAACCCAATCAACGCATAAACAATAAAAATATGATTATAGAACCTAGAATGAGAGGATTTATTTGCTTGACTGCACATCCAAAAGGCAGTGAGCAAAATGTTAAAAATCAAATAGAATATATAAAATCAAAAGGACCAATTGACGGTGCGAAAAAAGTATTAGTTATTGGTGCTTCAACAGGTTTTGGATTAGCTTCAAGAATTACAAGTGCTTTTGGATCTGATGCTGCAACTATTGGAGTGTTTTTTGAAAAACCACCGGTTGAAGGTAAAACAGCTTCACCAGGTTGGTATAATTCTGCTGCATTTGAAACAGAAGCCCACAAAGCAGGTTTATATGCGAAAAGTATCAACGGAGATGCTTTTTCTAATGAAATAAAAAGACAAACTTTAGATTTAATCAAAGCTGATTTAGGTCAGGTTGATCTTATTATTTACAGTTTGGCATCACCGGTTCGTCAACATCCGGTTACAGGAGTTTTGCACCGTTCAGTTTTAAAACCAATCGGACAGACTTTTACCAATAAAACAGTAGATTTTCATACAGGAAACGTAACAGAAGTTTCTATTGCTCCGGCAAATGAAGAAGATATCGCCAATACTATTGCAGTAATGGGAGGTGAAGACTGGACAATGTGGATCGATGCCTTAAAAGCTGAAAATTTATTGGCAGATGGTGCTACAACAGTGGCGTATTCTTATATCGGGCCATCATTGACAGAAGCAGTTTACCGTAAAGGTACAATTGGTCGTGCAAAAGATGATTTAGAAGCTACAGCATTTTCAATCACTGACAGTTTAAAATCAATAGGAGGAAAAGCATATGTTTCTGTAAACAAAGCATTGGTTACACAAGCAAGTTCTGCAATTCCCGTTATTCCTTTGTATATTTCTCTTTTATATAAAATAATGAAAGAACAAGGAATTCATGAAGGCTGTATTGAGCAAATCCAGCGTTTGTTTAAAGAGAGATTATATTCAGGTTCAGATGTTCCTGTAGACGAAAAAGGAAGAATCAGAATCGACGATTGGGAAATGCGTGAAGATGTTCAGGCAAAAGTAGCTGAACTTTGGTTAGAAGCTACAACTGAAACGTTACCTGCAATTGGAGATTTAGCAGGATACAGAAACGATTTCTTAAATCTTTTTGGATTTGAATTTGAAGGAGTAGATTACAAAGCAGATACAAATGAAGTTGTTGAAATAGAAAGTATCAAATAGATAAAGAAATTATAATAAAATGAAAAAACCATCAACCAAAAGTTGGTGGTTTTTTTATGAATATAACATATCTTTGTTAAAATTTTGAAATTTAAAAATTGCCACTCTAATACCGCATATCCCGTTATGATTTTTTCTTTAATTATACCCGTGTATAATCGTCCGGATGAAGTTGATGAACTTTTAGAAAGTTTATCAAAATCTGATTATAATGAAGCTTTCGAAATTGTTCTTGTCGAAGACGGATCTTCAATTCCTTGTAAAGATGTTGTAATGACTTATCAGGGAAAATTGAATATTTCCTATTATTTTAAAGAAAATTCAGGACCTGGAGATTCAAGAAATTTTGGAATGCAGAAAGCACGTGGTGATTATTTCATCATTTTTGATTCGGATTGTATTATTCCGCCAAATTATTTAACCGAAGTTCGTAAAGCATTAAACGCAGGTTATGTGGATTGTTTTGGAGGGCCGGATAAAGCGTTAGATAGTTTTTCTGATATCCAGAAGGCTATTAACTTTGCAATGACCTCTTTTCTTACTACCGGAGGAATTCGTGGTGGTTCTGAGAAAATTAATAAGTTTCAGCCCAGAAGTTTTAATATGGGGATTTCAAAAAAAGCATTTGAAGCATCAAAAGGATTTGGAAACATACATCCAGGAGAAGATCCGGATTTGTCCATTCGTTTATGGAATTTAGGATTTGAAACCAGATTATTCCCGGAAGCGTATGTGTATCACAAACGCAGAATCGATTGGGAAAAATTTTCAGTTCAGGTAAATAAATTCGGAATTGCGAGACCAATTTTAAATAGCTGGTATCCCGAACATAATAAATTAACCTTCTTTTTTCCTTCCGTTTTTATATTAGGTCTATTATTAGCTTTTTTACTATTAATTTTCAATTTTGACCTTTTATTACAATTATATTTTGTATATTTCGTTATAATTTTTCTTACAGCAACTATTCAAAATAAAAGTATTAAGATTGGATACTTGTCAGTAATTGCAGTATGGAAACAGTTTTACGGATATGGAACAGGATTTTTAAAGTCCTTCATAAAAGTAATTGTTTTAAAGAAAAAACCACAAGAGGCTTTTCCTCGTATGTTTTTTAAAGTGTAATATGACTAAAGTTATTGGCTTAACAGGCGGAATAGGAAGCGGTAAAACTACCATTGCAAATTATTTTGCAGCAATGGGCGTTCCGGTATATATTGCTGATGACGAAGCTAAAAAAGTAATGCAGTCAGCAAGTATCATAAAACAGATAAAAACGGCTTTTGGAGATTTTCTTTTTGAAAATGAAATTTTGAACAGGGCAAAACTGGCTGAAATTGTTTTTAATGATGCCGATAAATTATCACAACTAAATGCCATAGTGCATCCAGCCGTAAAGCAAGATTTTGAGTTATGGCTGAACGAAAATAAAAAGTGCAGTTATGTAGTTTATGAAGCCGCAATTTTGTTCGAAAGCGGTCGTTATAAAGAATGCGATGTAATCATAACAGTTACGGCTCCCGAAGAAGTTAGAATCGAAAGAGTCGTGAAGCGCGATAATACCACACGTGAACAAGTTTTAAGCAGGATGAAAATGCAATGGAATGATGAAAAACGCATTTCTTTAAGCAATTTTGTAATTAATAACAGTAATCTTAAAATTGCTAAAGAAGAAGTTGTTAAAATTCTTAAAATTTTAAATATAAAACAAAATCAGTCTTAAATGTTAATATTTGGTTAATGTATTATTTAGTATATTGTTAAAATATTAATTTTGTTTCGATGAATAAATTATTTTTTAGAATACTTGTTTTACTGATGAGTTTGTCCTTAATAGGGATTATTCTGGTACAGGTATATTGGTTCAATTCTTCGTTTAAAAATAACGACGAACAGTTTAAATATCACGTTACACAAGTGATTGGTAATGTTGCTGATAAATTAGAACAACAAGAAGAATATAGTTTTTATGATAAATACAACCGTATAAAAGACAGTACAGGCAAAACTCCCAAAAAAGAAGATCTGTTAGAAGTTTTTTATGTTCAGAGAAATACAAAAACCAATAAGACTATTGTATATTCTAACACACTTACATCAGAAGATTACGATATAAACGGATCACTATTCAATAAAAAATTCAGCAGCGAGAGATTTAAAAATTTTAGTTCAAAAAGAGTAACTGAAGTTTATAATAATAATAACGGAATTGATAATAATAGCTTGGGTCAAAGTATTATTCCGGATCTTAAAATTGAAAAATCAGGCAGTTTAGATATCCTTAATAAAGTTCAGCAGCAAATTCAATATAAGGATATTGCCTCATTAACTCCTATAGAAGGACGAATTACAAAAGATAAACTTCAAAAACTTCTCAAGAAGGAATTAGAAGAATATGGTGTAAATACCAAATTTGAATTTGGTGTTCTTAACAGCGGTCTTGCAACCAAAGTGAAGTCGGATGGGTTTCATTATGACAAAGATGCCAGTTATCATATACCAATTTATACAGATAATGAAGGAAATAGTAAATACGAACTGTTCATTACTTTTCCTCATAAAAAGAAATTCTTATTGTCTGAATTGTTGAGTATTACAATACTATCAATAATTTTTACATTAATTATAATAGTTGCCTATACAAGTGCACTGAACCAATTATTGCGTCAAAAGCATATTTCTGAAATCAAAACAGATTTTATAAACAATATGACGCATGAGTTTAAGACTCCAATTGCAACCATAAATTTAGCATTGGATGCAATAAAGAATCCCAAAATTATAGAAGATAAAGAGAAAGTTTTTCGATATCTGCAAATGATCAGGGATGAGAATAAAAGAATGCATGCTCAGGTCGAAAACGTTCTTCGAATTTCTAAATTAGAAAAAAGAGAATTAGATATTACAAAAGAACCAACTGCAATTCATGATATCATTGATGATGCAATTGAACATGTAAATTTAATTTTAGAAGACAGACAAGGAACAGTTGTAAAACATTTTAATGCCGCAAGAACAACGTGTCTGATCAACGAAGTGCATTTTACAAACGTATTGGTTAATATTTTAGAAAATGCCATAAAATATTCACCTGATATTCCTGAAATTGAAATTTTTACAGAAAATGTGAAAGACATGATTCTGATAAAAGTAAAAGATAATGGTCTTGGAATGAGTAAAGTAGCTCAAAAAAGAGTTTTTGAGAAATTTTACAGAGAACATACCGGAGATTTACATAATGTAAAAGGACACGGTTTAGGTCTGGCTTATGTAAAAAGAATAGTAGAGGATCACAATGGTCAAGTATATGTTGAAAGCGAAAAAGGAAAAGGTAGCACCTTTATAATAAAAATACCATTAATAAATTAAAATATGGAAAATAATAACAAAAGAATACTTTTAGTAGAAGATGACCTTAATTTTGGGGCAGTTCTTAAAGATTATCTAATGTTAAATGACTTTGAAGTTACTTTAGCTAAAAACGGTATGGAAGGTTTCGAGAAATTCAAGAAAGATGTATATGATTTATGTATTCTTGATGTAATGATGCCTTATAAAGATGGTTATACTTTAGCCAAAGAAATCAGAGAAAAAAATAGCGAAGTGCCAATTATCTTCTTAACGGCAAAATCGATGAAAGAAGATGTCTTAAAAGGATACAAAGCAGGTGCTGATGATTACTTGAATAAACCTTTTGATTCAGAAGTTTTATTGATGAAAATCAAAGCTATTATTCAAAGAAAATCTGCGGATACAAAGGCAGAACAAGTTCAGTTTGAATTTAACATTGGTAAATTTCACCTGAATTCTAAACTTAGATTTTTAACGTTCGAAAATGACGAACCAATAAAATTATCTCCAAAAGAAAATGAATTGCTTAAAATGTTAATTCTACATGAAAATGATTTAATGCCAAGAGAATTAGCATTAACAAAAATCTGGAGAGATGATAACTACTTTACTTCAAGAAGTATGGACGTTTACATCGCTAAACTTAGAAAATACTTAAAAGCAGACGAAGATGTTGAAATCCTTAACATTCACGGAGAAGGTTTCAGATTAGTTGTTAAAAGCAAAGTTGCAGAATAAAACAAAATTCACAAAAACAAAAAGCATCAAGCCCTGAGAAATCAGGGCTTTTTTTATGGTTATACTTTTTGCAATTACAGTTATACTCAATCTTGTGATTGTTCCTCCGTCGAAACGACAAATATTACGAAAAATTGAAATTTTTAATTTAAAATATTTGGAATTTTAGTGATTAGGAGCTATTTCCTGCTGTTCGCTATATCTTTTTCTTGCTAAAGAAGCAAGAAAAAGGATACCGCTTTCATCAGGGCTAGAGCTTTAGTTTTCAAATAGATAAGGTGTTTTTTTTACGATTCAAAAAATATAGTAATGATTTTTGATGTGAATTTTCTTTAAAATAATTTGGAAAATCAAAAAAGTATTCTGAATATTTGCAAACGAAAAAAATAATAACCCTTTAATAACGAAGAAAAATGTTTGTACTTAAATCAACATCTCAAAGCTTCACATCAAATAAATTTGGTGCAGCGCTTCTTCGTGGCTTATTTCAATCTTAGAAATTCATTTTATATAGATAAAAAAAGCCCGAAGACATTTAGTTTCGGGCTTTTTTTATTCTAGACACTTCAAATTTTCCCGAGTAATCGATTTTATTATTTATCCGCAGGGATAAAATGCCGTAGCCCGTTTGGCTATTAACTTGATACGCTATAATTTTTTAATGGAAAATTATACAGCAGAAGAGTATGCTTTGTGCTCTCGCTTTAAAAATAAAAGAACAAAGAAAAGATTAGTAAAAGAAGATTTTGAAAAACAATTAATTCAAATCAGAAAGCTTGAAGTAGAACTCTGGAAAAAAAGACAAAATTTACCATTGGTTCCTTTAGCAACACCTTATCAAAAAGGTTGGGAACGCAGTTTTGTACTAAGAGAAGATATAGTAAGATCTAATGAAGCTTCCTTTTACAGGACATTGTTGGAAAAGATCAATACATGGCAGCATTCTCCTGAAAAATCTTTTAAGAAAAAGAAAAAGAGGAAAAGAAAACATGTATATGTCGAAAAGCTTCAAACAGTAAAAGAGTTTTCTGAATCAGAATGGAGAAGTCCAAAATTGTCATTGACTGAGAAAGAGAAAATGCATTTTTATAAAAGGGAACGATGGTGTCCTAATTGTAAACGCTATAAGATTCATTATGTTTTTAATGAGCCATGGCGTTATGTGTTTCGCATTAAACCATACATGATAACACATACCAAGATGGTTGATGCAGATTTAGAAAGTGAAATTCAGGTTCTTGACAATTATATTACTAATCTTAATTTAAGATATAAAATAAACAAATTAGTAAAAGGTTTTTCTTACCGTTGGAAATATTATCAAAATGAAAATCCAAGAGAGATAAGCCCAATTAAAAATAAAAGTCTGCATGTATTGTACCAACAATATGTAGACGAAATGATATAAATCATGGGAAATAAATTATCAGGAAAAGACCTTATTAAATTAGGCTTTCCAAAAAATAATTCAATAAACATAGCCTTAGGGCAAATAAACAGATATAGAAAAAGAGAGAAAAAAGAATCTGTTCTAACAGAAGCCAAAGAGGTTTTGCTTTATCCTGAAAAATTTGAAGGACACGGAACCTGGGGAAAAGTCGCAGAGGGATTGATAAAACCAGTTCAGGTAAGAATGCACCAGTTGAAAACAACAAGAGCTCCTTTTACCGTATTTGGCGAAAACGAAATTGATGAACGGGCTAAATTTCAATTGTATGATGCTTTGAAGTTGCCAATTTCGGTTGCAGGAGCCTTAATGCCAGACGCGCATTCAGGTTACGGATTGCCAATTGGTGGCGTTTTAGCAACAGACAACGCGGTTATTCCTTATGGAGTTGGCGTTGATATTGGCTGCAGGATGAGTTTGTCGATTTTCGATTTACCAGCTTCACATTTCAAAGGAAAAGAACATCAGTTACAGGCGATTTTAAAAGACAATACCAAATTCGGAATGAATGAAACACATGCTGTAAAAGCAGATCATGATGTTTTTTACAAAAGCGAATTTCAGGATATTCCTTTATTAAAAAATCTTTTGCCGAAAGCTTACAAACAACTGGGAAGCTCAGGTGGAGGAAACCATTTTGTAGAATTTGGTATCGCAAAAATTGACAATCCTGAAAATGAATGGAAGCTGGGCGTAGGAGAGTATTTTGCCGTTTTATCGCATAGCGGATCTCGTGGTTTAGGGGCTAACATTGCGAAACATTATACCTATTTGGCAACAAAACAATGTCCGTTGCCTAAAAATGTGCAGCATTTAGCCTGGTTAGATTTAAACACGCATGACGGTCAGGAATATTGGCTGGCGATGAATTTAGCCGGAGAATATGCAAAAGCATGTCACGATGATATTCATAGAAGAATAGCAAAAGCAATAGGGAAAAGAGTAGTGGTAACAATAGAGAATCACCACAATTTTGCCTGGAAAGAAATGGTAAACGGAAAAGAGTGTATTGTGCATAGAAAAGGCGCAACCCCAGCTGCAGAAGGTCAATTAGGGATTATTCCGGGATCTATGACAGCTCCGGGATATATTGTGAAAGGAAAAGGAAATGCAGAAAGTTTAAATTCTGCTTCACATGGAGCGGGACGTTTGTTTTCAAGAGCAAAATGCAAAGCAACTTTCACTCAGAGTGAAATCAAAAAAGTATTAAAAACCAATGATGTAACCTTAATTGGCGGAAATATTGATGAAGCGCCAATGGCGTATAAAGACATTACAAAAGTAATGGGAAATCAAACAGATTTGGTCGAAGTTCTGGGAACTTTTACTCCAAAGATTGTTCGAATGGACCGATAAAGAGCAATTAATAAATGGAAAAAATAATTCAAATAACAGCGGGTCGCGGTCCTGCAGAATGCACTTGGGTGGTTGCCCAGGTGCTTAAAAAAGTTTTGGATGAAGCGCAGGAGCAAGGCTTTGTAACTACTTTACTTCAAAGAGAAACGGGTCAGGAAAATGGAACGGTGGAAACAGCAACAATTGCTGTAAAAGGAAAGAATGCCGCAACATTTGTGAATTCCTGGACAGGAACCATTCAATGGATTGGTCAAAGTCAGTTTAGGAAAATGCACAAACGTAAAAACTGGTTTATTGGTGTTTTTGAGATTGAGTCACAGAAAAATGCGTCAATTTCAGAAAATGATATTCACTATCAGGCTATGCGAAGTTCCGGTGCCGGCGGACAACATGTCAATAAAGTAAGTTCGGCTATTAGGGCAACACATATCCCAACAGGAATCGCAGTTGTCGCTATGGACAGCCGATCACAGCACCAAAATAAAAAACTGGCAACAGAAAGATTATTAAAAAAATTAGAAGACGAAATTTTGCAGCAGCTTAAAAATCATGTTGGGAAACAATGGGAAAACCAGTTGAATATTCAGCGTGGAAACCCCGTGAGAGTTTTTACAGGATCTGACTTTAAAAAGAACAAAGTAGAGAAAAGCTATAAAGGAACCCGTCAGCAATTAAAAACAGATTTACGAAATGAAAACAATTGATAAATACCTTTTTCAGGCATTAGACAACTATCCGTATTCACTTGAAGAAACGATTGAATCTTTAGATTATGCTTTTTCTTATGATGCAAAAAACACAATGGTTTTGTGTTTGTACGGGAGAATTCAGACAGAACAATTATGGAATTATGAAGAGGCAAAATCCTATTTTCAGGAAGCACTTACTATAAACATTCATGCACTTGAGGTATATCCGCATTATATTCAAACTTTGATTCTGAATGAAGATTACGATGAAGCTCAAAAGTTAATTGATTTTGCTTTGACCATAAAAGGAATAAACAAATCTGAAATCTACCTAAAGAAAGCAATCCTTTTTGAAGCACAACTTCGATTTAAAGAAGCGTTGACCGCAATTAAAAACGCAAAACTGTATACACTGCAATTTGCTTTTGAATCGGATATTACGGAAGTAGAAAAAAGAATAAAAAGTAAAATTGATTTATTGAAAAATAAAAAGAAGCCAAAGAAATCTAACAAAAATTCTAAAAAGAAATTAAAGTGATCCTGATAATAAAAAAAACGATGCAGTTCAATTAGAACTGCATCGTTTTTTTATTAGTTGAAAATATGAGCCGCGAATTTTAAATTTAAAATCTGCAGTAATCAGTTTTATTCGTTAAATCTGTGGGCAATTTATTTCCAGTGTAATTCTAAAGCAAAGCAGGTTTTCTCCCCTTTTGTAATACTGAATGTTGCCGTTGTATGATTATCATCTTCACTTTCGTGAATGACTACAGTATCTTTTAACGAAAGCTCTTTCATGAAATTCATTTCGAAACTTTTTACTTCTTGTTTCATAATTCGTTTTTCATCTACATGATCTAAACACCATTCCAGATATTTGACATTGTTTACGTGATTAACAATGTCTAAATCAGATAAATAAACTGTCTTTTCGAAAACGGCTTCTTTTTCGTGATTGATATTGATTTTTGAAAATCCTTCAGTTGTCGCTCTCTTTTCAGGGAATAATTCGAAATGTTCGAATGGTAAAGCCAGAGGTTCCGGACGACGCGACTGTGTATTAAAAACGGCCCAATACGTTTCGCAGCCGACTATTTTTTTTCCATTTACATACATTTCGAGCGCACGCACTGAACGGGAATTTTCTAAGCTGTTAATCCATGTTTTTACTGTTACAACATCCTGCCATTTTGGTAAAGCGCTAACTTCTACACGCATACGGCTTAAAACCCAGGCTTGATGGAATTCCTGCATATCAAAAAAACTAATGCCGCCAACTTCTGAATGTGCAGCAGCTGTTAATTGTAAAATATTACATAAGTCTGTATATTTTAAAAAGCCATTTGGTGTGCATTGCGTAAAATTGATTTCCCAGTCTTTGCTTAAAACTGAAGTGAAATTTGGTGATATAGGCATTTTTGAATTTTAGATTATTGATTTTATTTTGTTTTTTTTCGAAGAATAGAATATAGAGTATCGATTGATCTTACTTTAGAAGATTTTGTTTTAATCTCCACCGCCACCACAGCCACCACAGGAGCTGCCACAAGAACTTCCGCAGGAACTTCCTGATGAAGAGTCAGAAGAAGTTCCACAAGAACTTCCGGAAGAGCCTTCATAATTATTACTTCTGTTTACTTCCGCTATTAGTGGTATAAATGCCGGAGCTATTACTGCAGTACTAAATAGAAAATAATTCCATTGCCAGTTATTTTCGATTTGTCTGGCAGGTAAAATTTCTTTTTTATATAGATTTGTTATGGTATCAATACTAATAAGTCTTGTTAACCTGTATAGAAAAAAGATGGCAGAAATGATAAAGACTATAAGAACAAATATAATGAGTCCCACTGGTTTATTTCTGGCAAAGCCTGTCATAAAGCGGATATATCCAAACATAAAAAGTAGCGCAAGAATAACAAAGTTGAGATAAAACAATTTATTGAATTTTTTAGATTTAATAAAATATTTTTCAAATGCATCCATGCAGTTTGGTATATTTATAAAAACGGGTTTTCTTTTCATGCGGGCAACTAGCGTTGAGTAAACGCTTTTTCCAAATTCAGTCAAAGATTTCGTTATCTCAATTTGTTCATCCGTTAAAGTGGTTTTGTTTTCGGTAAGATTAATAATGTTATAAGGTTGTATTTCAACTGTTTTATTGTCAATCAATTCATTTACCACACCATTAATTACATTAGATATTTTTTGAGTTTTAAGATAAATTAATTCATAAGGCTCAAGGTCGTAAATAAATGAATTTGGATCAAATTTACGGGCAATTTGTCGAAGTTTTACTTTATTGTAGATATCCAGTATTTTAAATGTAAGGAGAGATAAAATGATAAAACCAATGAGGAAATAGGGATTATCAATGGTAATATAAATTGGTTTTAAAAGATAATAAAATGGGAATGTTAATGGCAGAAATACCATCAGGCCATTACTGATAAATGATCTCAATTTTATTTTTGCTTTATCTAAATTCAAACTTTCATACATTCCGTCAAACTCCCAGATATCTTTGGGTTGAGTGCCAAAAGTCGATTCGTATAGAATATTAGTCTGCTCTTTTGCTTTTCTGAATCTTTGAAAATCTTCTCTGTTATGCGTAGATGGAACGTGCTGAATTTGTTTACCAAGTAATTTGCAAAATCGCTGATAAGATTGAGTAAAAATTAAATGCAGGTGCCATACGGTATCAACTGTTTCAGATGGAGAAACCATTGACTCAGAAATGGATGCCAGGTACATGAATTTTTTATATTCTAAAATGGCTTTTTTAGTAAAGTTTTTTGTCCAGAAGTTTTCTTGTGCAAGCCTTAATGAAAAACCAAATTCACTTGATGAATCATCAAAATCAAATTGCAGAATCGTATTCCAAAGTACGTTATCCATATTTTTAGTTTGCAGGAAGTAGTATATATTTAAAATTATTTATCACAAAGATTTTTCAATATAATCTATAATTGTTTTTCGATCATTTGCATAGTCAAACCATTTTGTAACTTCATTCCTTTTGAACCAGGTAAGTTGTCTTTTTGAGAAACGTCTGGTATTTTTCTTAATTTCTTCAATAGCAAAAGGAAGTGAGAAATCTCCGTCAAAATAACTAAATAATTCTCTATAACCGACAGTTTGAAGCGCATTTAACGATTTATTAGGATATAGTAATTGTGCTTCTTCAAGCAAACCTTGCTGTATCATAATATCAACTCGCTGATTAATTCTGTCGTAAATAATTTGTCTGTCAGCTTCTAAGCCAATCAAAACTGGAGTGAAATTTCTGTTATTTTTCTTTTGATTTAAAAAAGAAGAATATGGTTTGTGAGTTCCGATGCAAACTTCTGTGAAACGCATCATTCTTTGTGGATTCTGAAGTGTTTGAGGGTTTTCTAATGTTATCTTTTGATAATAATCCGGATCTAAACTTTTTAGTTGCTCCTGTAGATATTCTATTCCAAGCTTTTCATAATTGGCATTTATTTCAGAACGGATTTCGGGATCTATTTCAGGAAATTCATCGAATCCCTTTAAAATAGCATCGACATACAATCCTGAACCACCAATTAGAATTACAAAATCATTGTTTTGAAACAATTCTTCTAATTTATAAAGTGCTTCTTTTTCGTAATCTCCAACAGTATAATTTTCGAAAATAGATTTATTCTGAATGAAATGATGTGTTGCAGCCTTTAATTCGTCTGGATTAGGAACGGCTGTACCAATTGTCATTTCTTTAAAAAACTGACGGCTGTCGCAAGATATTATTTCGCATTTAAAATGTTGAGCCAAAGCGATACTCAGGGCAGTTTTGCCTATAGCTGTTGGTCCGACGATGGTAATTAAGTGTTTCATATTTTTTAGCCCAGATGGAAGTGAAAACCCCGGACTTATATTGGTTAGTTTTTTTAGGATAAATGAGCGACTTTAGAAGCTCCTTTTATACTTTTAAAAAACAACAAAGATAAGGAGGAGTTGTAATGTACAGCTGGAATAGCTCCTTAAAATTAATTATTAGATAATTCAGTTCCACATTCATGGCAATATTTTGCACTATCAAAATGCATTTGTGCATTGCAGTTTTTGCATGCTTTTTTTGAGCTGACGGAATTACCGCGTAAACTGCTTTTGGCAAATTCTGCAGTAACGATCCCTGTTGGGACAGCAATGATCCCGTAACCCATAATCATCACCAGTGAGGCTAAAAACTGACCTAGGGGAGATGCGGGTGAAATATCGCCATAACCAACGGTAGTAAGGGTTACGATAGCCCAATAAATTCCCATAGGAATACTTGTAAAACCGCTTTCCTTGCCTTCGACAACGTACATCAAGGAACCAATAATCACGGCACTGATAAGAACGAAATAGATGAAAACCATAATTTTTTCTTTGCTGGCTTCCATAGCTTCCTTAAGCTGGATTGATTGTTGCGAAATTTGCGGAATATGTAAAATTTTAAACAATCTGAAGAAACGCAGGACTCTAACGATTGTAAGAACATTTGTTGCGGGGAAAAATATCGATAAATACATAGGTAATATCGCCATTAGATCGATAATTCCGTAAAAACTGAAAACATATTTTACAGGTTTTTGTATCGAAATAATACGTAAGATATATTCGATAGTAAAGAAAACGGTGATCACCCATTCGCAAATCACAAGATAGGAGTGGTATTTAAGATTAATACCTTCTACGGTATCCATCATGACTAAAAGTACACTCAATAAAATAAGGCCTAAAAGTACCAAATCAAACAGACGTCCCAGTATGGTATTCGTACCATAAAGGATGATTTGGGTCTTTTGTCTAAAAAGCTCGTATTTTGATTTTATTTTTTTCATCTCGGCGAAGATAATGAAAGTTTTGGATTGTTAAAAATGAAGTGTTTTAAGGGATTTGCTTTTGCGGATGTAATTTTGAATAATATTTTTAACATCGCGGTTGTGTTGCATTGGGATTAAAATATTTTTTAAAATATCAATATTGGTAACCTGATAGTTTAAATCATAAAAGGCGTATCCCTGATAAATTCCGTTTTCGATCAATATTGCGCTTCTTTCGTTCACATTTCTTCCTCTGTCAATGAGAATCATGCTTTTATTGTCAAAACTATTCTCAGATATAAATTGTTGCACTCTGGCATTGTAGACTTCAGGAGTAATTTCTCCAATGCAGGCGCCATCACATTCTTTTATTTTATATTGAAAACACTCTTTTTTTGTTTGATATAGTCCTGTTAACTTTTGGCATAAATGGTACTTCGCAGTGAATTTGAAAAGTACATTTTTACCTTCTTGTAAAGTAGCAAACGATGTGATTTCTTTTTTACGGCCATCTGCTTTTTCGAGTTTCAGGTTGATGTAGCCATTGGCGTCTTTTTCAGCATATAAAGCATATTGAAAAATCGTTTTTCGTCCAGAACGGTTATATCTTGGCCTGTTTATCTTTATTTCTTCGCTTTCTTTCAATAGTGCGATTAATTCGCTTCCGGTTTCATCATAAGTAATGGTGAAAACTTCAGCTTGAATTTTTTTACTTTTAGTTGTAATTCCTGTAAAATGCTGATTGACTCTTTTTTTTATATTTTGGCTTTTACCAATATAAATCAGTGTTCCTCCTTCATTATAAATATAGTAAACGCCAGTTTTTGTAGGCATCTGAGATAAAAGATCGAGGAATTTTGGAGCAATTCCTTTTTCAACTTCCAGTTTTATAAAATCTTTTACGATGGTTTTTTCTAAGTCTTTTTCTAAAAGCATTTTGAACAACTTGGTTGTTGCCATTGCGTCTCCACTTGCGCGATGCCTGTCTGCCATTGGAATTCCGAGGGCACGAACCAATTTTCCTAAACTATAAGAGGGCTGTTCCGGGATTAATTTTTTAGCCAGTTCAACCGTACAAAGTGTTCTGGCTTCGAAATCATAACCCAAACGTCTGAATTCGGTGCGAAGAATTCTATAATCGAAAGAGGCGTTGTGAGCGACAATAATACAATCAGAAGTGATTTCGATAATTCGTTTTGCTACTTCAAAAAATTTTGGAGCAGAACGTAACATAGCATTATTGATTCCTGTTAATTTTACCACAAAAGGCTGAATCGGAATTTCAGGATTAACAAGGCTAATGAATTGGTCGACTACTTCGTGGCCATCAAATTTATAAATGGCGATTTCAGTAATTCCTTCTTCGTTAAACTGGCCTCCAGTGGTTTCTATGTCTAGTATTGCGTACAAATTCAGTATTCAGTCTCAGTTTTTAGTATTCAGTTTGCTTGTAGGTGCGCACCGCAGTGCGTCTTATGGATATGTGGTTTTTGAAAAATCAACGACCTCCAAAAATGCTGCTTCCAATTCTAACCATTGTACTTCCGCATTCTATCGCAAGTTGGTAATCGCCTGACATTCCCATTGAAATAGTTTTCAGATCGCAGTTTTCAGTTTTTATCTTTTTAATGGAATCAAAAATAGATTTTAAATGTGTAAATTCTTTTTTAATCTGGTTTTTATCTTCTGTAAATGTTGCCATTCCCATTAATCCTAAGATACGAATATTTTTCATTTCTTTGAATTCTGGTGAAAATAATAATTCATTTAATTCATTTTCGTCTAAACCAAATTTAGATTCTTCTTCAGCAATATATATTTGAAGCAAACAATCGATAATTCTGTTGTTTTTTAATGCTTGTTTATTGATTTCCTGCAATAACTTCAAACTGTCAACACCGTGAAT
The DNA here is from genome assembly GCA_900129595.1 of Flavobacterium frigidimaris. Lineage (GTDB taxonomy): Bacteria > Bacteroidota > Bacteroidia > Flavobacteriales > Flavobacteriaceae > Flavobacterium > Flavobacterium frigidimaris. The sequence continues at coordinate 32,554 of FQWG01000017.1, forward strand.
CAGGCTCACAAAAGGAGCCATAAACTTCACTTTGTTAGACTGCACGTGACCAATCATGTGCCATTGAATGTCTTTTGGCATTTCTTCGTACTTATCAACCATTTCCTGGATTTTGTTTTCTCCAAAAATGCGTTGACCAGATTCATATGCCTGCATTAAATCTGAAACAGGTTTAGTTTTAGAAACAGCAACCAGAGTTACATGTTCCGGTAAAGTTGCTTTGATTGTATTTAAATTCGATTGTATCGACATGGTATTTCTTTTTTTATGAAATAAATTGCTTAGAGATTTTCTCTGCTTTTTTACTTTCACTATAATCATAAAAACCTTCACCGGATTTTACTCCTAATTTTCCGGCTCTAACCATATTTACTAATAAAGGGCACGGAGCATATTTAGGATTTTTGAATCCTTCGTACATTACATTTAAAATCGCAAGGCAAACGTCAAGTCCAATAAAATCAGCTAGTTGAAGTGGTCCCATTGGATGTCCCATTCCTAATTTCATTACGGTATCAATCTCGTAAACTCCGGCAACTTTATTATATAACGTTTCGATGGCTTCGTTTAGCATAGGCATTAAAATTCTGTTTGCCACAAAACCGGGATAATCGTTTACTTCAACAGGAGTTTTTCCTAATTTTTCAGATAAATCCATGATGATTTTAGTTACTTCATCGCTGGTATTGTAACCGCGAATAATTTCGACCAATTTCATAATTGGCACCGGATTCATAAAATGCATCCCTATGACGCGTTCAGGATGTGCCACTACGGCTCCAATTTGTGTTATTGAAATCGAAGAAGTATTGGTTGCTAAAATAGTATTATGAGAACAAGCTTCGTTTAATTGTTTGAAGATGTTTAGTTTTAACTCTACATTTTCTGTAGCAGCTTCAACCACTAAATCAACGCCAACAACGCCATCTTTAATATCAGTATACGTAATAATATTAGTGATAGTTTTAGCAACATCTTCCTGGGTTATGGTTCCTTTAGACAACATTCGGTCTAAGTTTGAGGCAATAGTTGCCATTCCTTTGTCTAATGATTTCTCAGAAACGTCAATTAGTTTTACAGTAAAACCACTTTGTGCAAATGTATGAGCAATTCCGTTACCCATTGTTCCTGCACCAATTACAGCTATAGTTTTCATTTTATCTTAGATATTATATTTATGATTTAGCCACGAATTCACCAATTGATTCGTGAATTCGTGGCTAATTTTATTTTAAAAAGCTTCAATTATTTTTGGAAACAATCAATGATTTGATATGCTACTCTTAAGGCATCAGTTGCTTGCTCAAGCGTTACAACTGGAGTTGTATCTGTTTTTATCGCATTTGCGAATGATTCTAATTCGTCGAGAATGGCATTGTTTTGCTCTACATCAGGATTGGTAAAATAGATTTGTTTTTTTATGCCTTCGGCATTTTGAAGGATCATATCAAAATCTCCCGGAATTTCCGGTGCATCTTTCATACGGACTACTTCACATTTTTTCTCTAAAAAGTCAACTGAAATGTAAGCATCTTTTTGAAAGAAGCGCGTTTTGCGCATGTTTTTCATCGAAATCCTACTTGCCGTTAAATTGGCAACACATCCGTTTTCGAATTCAATTCTGGCGTTTGCAATATCAGGAGTATCACTGATTACCGAAACTCCACTGGCATGAATGTCTTTTACTTTTGAGTGAACAACACTCAAAATTGCATCAATATCATGAATCATTAAATCCAGCACTACCGGAACATCTGTACCACGCGGATTAAACTCTGCTAAACGATGTGTTTCTATAAACATTGGATTTTCGATCATGTTTTTAGTTGCAATAAACGCAGGATTAAAGCGCTCAACATGACCCACCTGACCTTTTACGTTGTATTCTTTGGCCAAAGCAATAATTTCTTCGGCTTCTTCAACGGTATTGGCAATTGGTTTTTCTATAAAGATATGTTTTCCTGATTTTATGGCTACCTTAGCACATTTATAGTGAGAAAGTGTTGGAGTGACAATATCGATGACATCCACAGCGTGGATTAATTTTGCAATAGTACTGAAGTTTTTATAGCCAAATTCTTTTGATATTCGTTCGGCATTTTCTTGATTTTCGTCGTAAAATCCAACTAATTCGTATTGGTCAGATTGTTGTAATAAGCGTAAATGTATTTTACCAAGATGACCAGCACCTAAAACTCCTACTTTTAACATGAGAATGTATTTTAAACAAAAATATAATTTATTTGTTGAAAGTAAAAGTGAATGCAATAAAGATTTAGCGATTTAATAATTAAAAATCAATATTTGATTTCCTATTTACTTTCTTATTTTTGCAAAAATTAAACCTACCTATTTTGAAAGACACTGCCAAACATCAAGGACTTCGTAATCAATTAGTAAGCACTTTAGAACAAAAAGGAATTACCGACAGAGCAGTTTTGGATGCGATAAAAAAAATCCCAAGACACCTTTTTTTGAATTCCAGTTTTGAAGATTATGCTTATCAGGATAAGGCTTTTCCTATAGGAGCTGGTCAAACAATATCACAGCCGTACACCGTTGCTTTTCAATCACAATTATTAGAAGTAAAAAAGGAGCATAAAATTCTGGAAATTGGTACCGGTTCAGGTTATCAAACAGCTGTATTGTGTATGCTGGGTGCTAAAGTTTTTAGTGTCGAAAGGCAAAATGAATTGTTTAAAACCACCTCAAACTTGTTTCCTAAATTAAATATTCGTCCTAAGCATCTGTCTTTTGGCGATGGATATAAAGGTTTGCCAAGTTATGCGCCGTTTGACAGTATCATTGTTACGGCAGGTGCACCTTTTATTCCTCAGCCTTTAATGGCACAATTAAAGATAGGAGGAAGACTGGTTATTCCGTTAGGAGAAGACGTTCAGATTATGACATTATTGATTCGTAAAAATGAAACGCAATTTGAGAAACATGAGTTTGGAGAATTTCGATTTGTTCCTTTATTAGAAGATAAAAACTAGAAAAAGCCCAGTAATGGGCTTTTTTATTGTGCGATAATACCAATATAACGTTCCAGATTTTCTTTTTCGATTTGAGCGACAAAGAGTAAAAAATCTTCTTTATTATTTTTGGTCTGAGCGGTTTCTAAACTTTGATAATATTGCATACGACTATCATAATCTCCTTTTATGTTGGCAATTATATATCCTTTTTGCAATAAAATTAAATTCATGACCAAACGGGAAGTTCGCCCGTTTCCATCAATAAAAGGATGAATTGTTACTAGCCTCTCGTGCATTTCGGCAGCCAGAATAATGGGATGTAATTTGTTTTTATTGATTTCATACCAGATAAAATAATCCTCCATTTCTTTGGCAACCATAAAAGGTTGGGGTGGCATATGGCTGCTTCCTTTTATCATCACTTGTACTTTTCGATAGCGACCCGCATCTTCAGGAATTATACCCCGTAGAATTAAATTGTGAATTGATAATAGGTCGCGTTCGTTTAAGGAAACGTTTCTTTGCATTAAATCCTTAATAAATCCAATCGCTTCCTGATGATTAATGGCTTCCAAGTGCTCACGCATACTTTTTCCTGAAATAGTCAGGCCTTCGTTGATAACCATATCTGTTTCGCGAAGTGTCATTGTATTTCCTTCAATTCGATTACTTTCAAAGGTATATTCTAATTCTAACGCCTGAGTAATTCTAAAACTGTCAAACTGACGATAGTTATCTAATTTTGCTTTTAGAAGATCGATTTCTTTCAGAAGATTTTCGAGAGTACTGGAGATTTTTAATTTTGAAACAGTTTTATTGTATTTAATTTCCTGTTCCGCAACCATCAATGCTTTTAAGGCAAACTCATCATCGCCAATTTCGTAAAGAATTTTTTCTTTAAGCCACGCAATCATTAAAGTTTCGTAGTCTATCTCTAAAAGTTGAGAAAGTTTCGAAATCTGATCTTTGGTTGGTCTTCGTGTTCCTGATTCAAATTTGCTTATTAAAGCTTGATCAATGCCAAGAATTTGTGCCACTTCACGAGTTTTTAAACCTTTTTGCTCTCGGGCATTTTTAAGAAGTGTTTTCATTATTGGTTATGAATTAAAATGTCTTGACAAATTTAGTCATTTTTTGTAAAAAAAAGCAATATTTAAAAAAAATATATTGCTTTATAAATTATATTTTGCTTTTTGGAGGAAGCGAGCCGTCTTTTCTCATTTCGTCAACGACAGCTTGCATGATTGCGTCTACAGTTGATCCTAAATCTGTCACATAATCAGATTTTGTAGTTCCTGTCCAGATTAGTTTATTTTCTTTTAATGAAAAAACGTTTGTTTCGACCATATACGACGTGGTTTCCTGATAGTATCCCGGATCATAAAAGTAAGGCGAATACATTCCGTACCAGTTTCCAAAACCATACCCGTAAACGCCACTATATAAGCCATCAAAACCTCCGTAATACATGCCTGTATAACTTCCCGGAACATAGGTGGTTTCTTTTTCGGTACTTACCAGACGTAAAGTAATAACGCCATCAAAATCTTCGTCTTGTAGTATTTTTAATTTTTGTTCCTGCGTGAGGTTTTTAGTCGTTTCGTTTAAGTATTCATAAGAAGTTTTGAAGATTGGATTGCTGGCTGCAATTCTGTTTTCGGTGACTCTTCTGGATGCTTCGTCTTTTAATAACGCAACAACTAAAACTTTTTTGAAATTTTCCTGGGCGACTGTTATTTTTGGATCTCTCCAGCTATTAACTATTGCAGTATTGCTGCCACAGCTTGCAAGTGTCAAAGCGATGATAAATAAAGTTAAGTATTTCTTCATATTACAAGGTTTTTAAATATTGTAATAAAAATACGTATAAAAGATTAACAAATGGTTCTTGTTGTTAAAAATAACTTTAATTGTAAGCTTTTTTTATTCTGTCTAAATCACGTTTTGTATCCTGTTCTTTAAGGGATTCTCGTTTGTCGTAGGTTTTCTTTCCTTTACAAAGTCCTATTTGCAGTTTTGCAAGTCCTTTTTCATTAGTAAATAATTTTAAAGGTACAATTGTAAGTCCTTTTGCCTGAACACTTTTATGAAGACTTTTTAGTTCTTTTTTATTTAAAAGTAATTTTCGTTCACTTCTTGATTTGTGATTGAATTGATTTCCAAACATATATTCTTCGATATATGTATTAATAGCAAAAAGTTCGAGATTGTTAAATTCACAAAAACTTTCGGTAATATTTGCTTTCCCTAATCGGATAGATTTGATTTCTGTACCGGATAAAACAATTCCGGCAGTATAAGTATCGATTATCTCATAATCAAATCGAGCTCTTTTATTAAGTATATTGACTGTTTTTAACATAATGCAAATGTAAACAAAATTGAAAAACTTTGACGCAATCAAAGATAATTAAAGTTTTTTTTTAATCTATGATTTATATCATTTCTACAGAAAAAGCTTACCTATATTTTTGTTAAATAATTTATAATTAAAATCAAAAATGAAAAAAATTTTAACATTCGTTAGTATTGCGTTAATTGGGTTAACTGCAAAAGCACAAGATGCTAGTCAAGGTTTAAAAGGTGCTTGGTTTGTAACGTCGCAATTTGGTTATCAACAAACTAAAACAGGAGATGCCAAAAACACAAATTTATCCGTAATACCAATTGTGGGAACTTTTATAACTCCATCGGTTGCTATTGGTGCTGGATTGGGTTATATTAATATGAAATCTGATCTAGGCTCAACTACATCCGGAAAAACAGATTTATTCGTAATTCAGCCATTGGCAAGAAAATATTGGAATGTTGCAGGTTCTCTTTATTTCTTCGGACAAGCTGCTTTGCCGGTTATCACAGGTAAAGAAAAAGAAAGTGATACAAAAATAAGTCAGTTTGGTCTGTCTGTATCAGGAGGTTTTGATTATTTTGTAACTAAAAATTTCTCAGTAGAGTTTTCTTATGATTTAGCGAATTTTACATCGACTACAATTGATCCAAAAACCGGGGATAAAACGACTGTTACTAATTTTGGATTGGCGCATATGGCAAATGTTGATTCTGCTTATCTTGTAGGAGGTTCAAATTTAACCACTCCACTTGCTGTTGGATTTAAATTTATATTCTAAATATATGTAGATTGATTTAAATTTCAATTTGCTAATTTTGTAAAAAAAAAGACTGTACTTTTTAGAGTACAGTCTTTTTTAGTATTATCATTAAATTTATAAGATGCAAAATCAATCAACAGATCCGTTACATGGAATCACACTTCAAAAAATAGTAGAAGCACTGGTAGATCATTATGGTTTTGATACATTGGCAGAATTGATTCCTGTAAAATGTTTTACTTCAAATCCAAGTGTGAAATCAAGTTTGACTTTTTTAAGAAAAACCGATTGGGCTCGAAAAAAAGTTGAAGATTTATACGTAAAATCTTTGCCTAAATTTACGAAGTAATTACAATTTATAAGAAATCATAACACCGCCACGGTAAGGAAGCCATTCGCCGCTTTTGTTCCAGTTTGGTGCTTTTTCGTATCTGCCGGGAGTTCCGTCGTTATAATATCCGTGATAAAATCCTTGATGCCAGCCAGCTCCTGCAAAAATGTCAAGTAAAAATTTATCGTTTAATTTGATGTTGTATCCGGCTGTGATACCTAATCTATATCCAAATCCGTGCTCATATTTGTTGGTATCCCAGTAATTCCATTTTTGTAGTTCGTAAACATCTGGACCGGCATGACCACCTAAATAAAAGCCGTTGTATTTTTCTTTAAAATGATAACGAACTTCTGGAGTTAATGTGTAAAATTTCATTGGACTGTGACCATCAAAAGATTCCCAAAAAGAAGCCATTACATCAACGCTAAAAGTTAATTTTTCTCCAATGCTGGTCTCAATACCAATATTTGGAACGCCAACTAAAGCTGTTGCGGCATTAAATTTAATAAAAGTTTGACTTTGGGACTGAATCGAAAAGAAAAGAACTGTCAGAATTAAGAATTTTTTCATAAAATAGTTATTTTGCGGGGAAAAAATAAGGCTTCGTTGCTTATTTCGCGTGCAAATATAACGTAAACCATTAATTACTATTATGAAAATACTTTAATTTAACAAGGATGTTTTTTTTGAATAATTTGTGTTGATTACTTAGGTTCTAATAATGAGTAGATTACGCTGTCTAAAAAGCGGCCTTCGTAAAATTCGTTTTCTTTTAAATGAGCTTCTTTAACAAATCCGCACTTTTGGAGCACTTTTTCAGAAGCATAATTTTCAGGATCAATTACGGCTTCAATCGAATGCAATTTCAAATCTTTAAAGCCATAAGTAATCAATCGATTTACAGCTTCGGGAATAATTCCTTTTCCGTGAAATTCAGGTAATAAGATATATCCAATTTCGGCACGATAATTTTCTGGCTGCATTCTGTAATATCCAATAATACCCAATAGTCTCGGATTCCCTTTTAGGGTTATTCCCCAATTGATTCCAATGTTTGTTACTATTTTATCTTCGATCATCGCAATATGTTCAAGAGCATCTTTAGCATTTTTAACCAATGGTCGCGGAATGTATTTCATAGTTTCAGGATTCGAACGCAATTCGAAAACTTCATTTACATCTTCCTTAGTGATTCTTCTTAAAAGCAAGCGTTCTGTTTCTATTTCCGGAAATGGGGTAAAATTAAATTCTAACATTTTTTTTTAATTATAATAGTGTTATACTAAACTTTGAATGAAAGGTTTGGTTGGCATCCAGAACTAAAATTCCTTCTTTTTCGAATAAATCTCCTGAATTTTCGGATGTATCTGAATAACCCAGCCAAGGTTCAATACAAACAAATGGCGCTTTTTCTTTTGTCCAGATCCCTAAACTCGGAAAATCTTCAAAATCAACTTTAATATAAGGTTTAGAGTTTTCAAGGATAGTCAGGGAATTCGATTCTAAAGATTTAAATATCAATGCATCATTTTCGAATAATTGGTAATTCAAAGGAATCAGATTGTCAGAAGTTTCTAAAACTTCCGTTTTGTTGGAAATTAAATCATGCTCTAAAATGTAATATTTTAAAACTTCTTCTTTTTCAAATTCTATAGCATAATTTTCGAAATTCTCAGCTAAAGCTATTGCAGGATGAGCTCCAATTGAAAAAGGCATCTTAGTTTGATTTTTATTAATTACTTTATATTCGATGTCTAAAGAAGTTTCTTTAAGAGTATAAATAAGTTGTAATTCAAATTCAAAAGGGTATTTTTTCAACGTTTCAGCATCTGATTTTAGAGAGAAAACAGCACTGTTTTCAGTCTTGTCAACTAATTGAAAATCCATATCACGAGCAAATCCATGTCTTGGCAATTGATATTCTTTTTCGTTGATTGTATAGGTATTGTTTTTTAAAGTGCCTATAATAGGAAAAAGAATTGGAGAATGCTTTCCCCAGAAATCAGGATTCCCTTCCCAGATATATTCTTTGTTTTGATTGTTTTTTAATGAAAATAATTCAGCTCCGGAATGTTTAATAGAAGCGTTTATTGTTGGATTTGAGATAGTTGTGTTCAAATTATGTAAAGTTGAAGTGAATGAATTTTATATTGATGTAAATATATTTTATAAATTTTAGTTTTTAAGAAAAACCTTCAAATTATTTTTTTGATAAAATTTTGCTAAAATTCAATTTATGATTCTTCTTTTCTCTGTAAATAGCTTTTTTTTTCATTAATTTGCTACATAAACAGCTAAAAAATATGAAAATACAATCCTTCAAAGCCTTATTAACCATGGCTTTATTTGTTGGGATTTCTTCTGTTTGGGCACAACAAACGCCTACAGCAACAGCAGTAAATCCTGTTAATAATTATAATTATCATGATGCCTTTGGGCCTCATTTTTACACAAAAAATGGAACTCCAACCCGTTCTGCAAGTGGTCAGCCCGGAGTTGAATATTGGCAAAACAGAGCCGATTATCAGATAACGGCAAGGTTAAATGCTACTACAAATGAAATCATTGGTACAGATGAAATAACCTATACCAACAACAGTCCGGATAAAATGTCATTTGTCTGGCTGAATGTAGATCAAAACTTATTTAAGGAAGATTCAAGAGGAAATGCTATCGTGCCTTTAACGGGAAGTCGTAATGGCGCCCAGGGACAGGTTTTTGACGGAGGGAATAAAATCAAATCAGTTAAAGTGATTTCTGTTGGAAAGAAAAAAACTGAAGTAGAAGCAAAATATGTGATTACGGATACCAGAATGCAAATATTTCTTCCCGAAGAATTAGCATCAAAAGGAGGAGCTGTAAAAATCAAAATCGAATTTGCATTCACAGCTCCTTTTGAAGGATCAGACAGAATGGGAGTGTTAGAAACTAAAAACGGCAAAATTTTCACCATAGCACAATGGTATCCCCGTATGTGTGTGTATGACGATGTAAGAGGCTGGAATACGCATCCATATTTGGGAGCTTCTGAATTTTATCTGGAATACGGAAACTTTGATGTAAAACTTACGGTACCGGCTAATCATTATGTGGTAGGTTCAGGTGAATTGCTAAATGGGGCAGAAGTGTTGCCGGCAGATGTATTTAAGCGTTATAAAGAAGCATCTTTAAGTGATAAAACGGTTATGATTCGTTCTGCTGAAGAAGTTGCTGCAACTGCAAATACAGCTGCTTCTGGAGAGAAAACATGGCATTACCAGATCAAAAATGCACGTGATTTTTCGTGGGCATCTTCACCGGCTTTTATCTTAGACGGAGCAAAGATTAATTTACCAAGTGGTAAAAAAGCATTGGCTTTATCTGCTTATCCGGTAGAAAGTGCCGGACAAGGTGCTTACGGACGTTCTACTGAATATGTAAAAGCAGCTATAGAACATTATTCTAAAACATGGTTCGAATATCCTTATCCGGCCGCTACAAACGTGGCAGGAAATGAAGGCGGAATGGAGTATCCCGGAATTGTTTTTTGTGGATGGGAATCTAAAGGACAAGATTTGTGGGGAGTTACAGATCATGAATTTGGCCATATTTGGTTTCCTATGATTGTAGGATCGAATGAAAGATTGTTTGGGTGGATGGATGAAGGTTTCAATACTTTTATTAATTCGCTAAGTACAGCCGCATTTAATAAAGGAGAATATGTAGAAGCGCCAACAGATTTACATAAAGGAGCTGAGTCATTTACAAGAACTGATTTAGAAACTGTAATGAGTTCTCCTGATAATATGAAAGAAGCAAATATTGGTATGTTGTGTTATTTTAAACCAAGTTCAGCTTTGATAATTTTGAGAGAGCAAATATTAGGAAAAGAGCGTTTTGATACTGCTTTCCGTACTTATATAGAACGCTGGGCTTATAAACATCCGCAACCGGATGACTTTTTCAGATCGATGGAAAACGTTGCAGGCGAAGATTTAAGTTGGTTTTGGAGAAGCTGGTTCGTAAACAACTGGCGTTTTGATCAGGGTATTAATTCAATTAAGTACGTAAAAAATGATCCGTCAAAAGGAGTTGTAATTACCGTTGAAAATTTCGACAAGATGCCAATGCCAATTGTTGCAGATGTCAAAACAAAAAGCGGGAAGGTGACAAGGGTCAATATTCCTGTAGAAGTTTGGCAACGCAATACTGTATGGTCTTTCAAATATAATTCTACTGAAGAAATTGAAAGTGTTACACTTGATCCTGATCATGTTTTTCCGGATAATAATGAAGCAAATAATGTCTGGAAAGCGGGAAACGGTAAAATAGAGAAGGATGTAATTTTAGATGGTTATTTAGGGACTTATTCTACCTCAAGAGCGCCTTTGAAAATTGATTTTACTGAAAAGAACAGCACATTAAATGTAGAAATTACAAACTTTCCTAAGTTTACTGTAGTTCCTGTAGAAAACGAAAAAGATACTTTTGAGTCTAAAAGTGCCGGATTAAAGTTTAAGTTTAATGAAGCTAAAACAGGTTTCGACATGGTTATTTTAGGTAACGGAGAAACAATTCCATTTACAAAAAAGTAAGATTATAAAATATAAAGTTTTTAAAACCCGATAGTTAGTAATAACTATCGGGTTTTTTGTTTTGTTTCATGTTTCAAGTTTTTGATTGTAAAAAAACTCAGCACCTTAGCAGCTCAGAATCTTAGCACCTTTAAAAAAAAACAACATTTCATTAAAAAAATGTTAGAATTTAATTTTTTTGTTTTTAGAATTAAAAAATAGTGTACTTTTGCATCGATGAATAAAATAAGTTTACATATAACTTCTTTGTCACGGACAAACTCACCTGTAACTTCTCCCGAAGTACGGATACTATCTCTATAGTATTCACAGAGTTTTTCGCCGCGTATTTATTTATATTCATTTTTCATTTTGAAATCACACAATTTGTCCATTGGACAAACATATCCTAAAAGTATACATAGTTTTTTGAATTTTCTAAATCAAGTTTTTGATTTTGAGGATGTTACTTCTATTATGTCTATTTTTGTCGGATCGATTTCTGAATTTCAAACTAAACAATACGTTTTAATTTTTAACTCTAACTTCAACTATTGAAATGAAAATCTCTATTGTTGTTACTCAGGAAGAACACTTCAAATTCGCACAGGAAATTTGCGATACAATAGAATCCTCTGCCTTGTTAAGAGGTACAGGGATTGCTAAAAGAACTCCTGAATACATTCAGAAAAAAATGTCGAACGGTGATGCGATGATTGCTTTGGCAGACGGAAAATTTGCAGGTTTTTGTTATATCGAAAGTTGGCAGCACGGAAAATTCGTGGCCCATTCCGGCTTAATCGTTCATCCGGATTACAGAAGTTTAGGTTTGGCGAAAAAAATCAAATCAAAAGTTTTTGATTATTCCCTAAAAAGATATCCGGACGCTAAAATATTTGGAATCACAACCGGTTTGGCCGTAATGAAGATCAATTCTGATTTAGGTTATAAACCAGTACCATTCTCTGAACTTACTACTGATCCAAGTTTTTGGTCAGGTTGCAAAACCTGTACGAATTATGAAATCCTCAAAAGCAAAGAAAACAAAATGTGTCTTTGTACAGGAATGTTGTATGATCCAAAAGAAAAACAAAAAGATCCGCCAAGACATCCTTTTAATGAGGCTGTTTTAAGTAGATTAAAAAAAATAAAGCAAGCTTTATTCTTAAGTAAAATATTGTCTTTCGGCTTTTTATCTTAAGAATTCAAATCAAAAAAGAAATCTCAAACTTGCTACATACGAAAGTATTAGCCTAAATTATAAAAAATGAAAAAAGTTGTATTAGCTTATAGTGGAGGATTAGATACCTCGTATTGTTTGAAATATTTAAAAAATGAAAAAGGATACGAAGTTCATACCGTACTAGTAGATACAGGAGGATTTGATGCAGAAGAATTATCTGCTATCGAAAAAAGAGCTTACGAATTAGGAAGTGCACAACACGCTAACCTGACTATCGTAGACAAATATTATGATAAAGCGATAAAATATTTGATTTTTGGAAACGTATTAAAAAACAATACTTACCCATTATCAGTAAGTGCAGAGCGTGTTTTTCAGGCAATTGAAGCCATTAAATATGCTAAAAAAGTAGGAGCAAGCGCCATCGCACACGGAAGTACAGGTGCAGGAAATGACCAAATTCGTTTTGATTTGATTTTTCAAACCATTGCTCCGGAAATTGAAATCATCACTCCAATTAGAGATTTAAAATTATCAAGACAAGAAGAAGTTGATTATTTGTCTAAAAACGGAGTTCACTATTCTTGGGAAAAAGCACAATACTCAATCAATAAAGGACTTTGGGGAACAAGTGTTGGAGGAAAAGAAACTTTAACTTCAAACCAACCGTTACCAAGTGAAGCTTATCCTTCGCAATTGCAGAAAGAAGACGAAGAAAAAGTGACTTTGCATTTTGAACAAGGAGAATTGGTTGGGATAAACGGTAAAACAGATAAACCTTCTAATAATATTGTTGCTCTTGAAAAATTGGCAAACGCTTTTGCAATCGGTAGAGATATTCACGTAGGTGATACTATTATTGGTATTAAAGGAAGAGTTGGTTTTGAAGCTGCTGCACCTTTAATTATCATCAAAGCACACCATTTATTAGAGAAACATACACTTGGTAAATGGCAGCAATACTGGAAAGAACAATTAGGAAACTGGTACGGGATGTTGTTTCATGAAGGTCAGTTTTTAGATCCGGTTATGAGAAATATCGAAACATTCTTGCAAGACACGCAAAAAACAGTAAATGGTGTTGTAACCGTTTCTCTAAAACCATATCATTTCTCGCTTGACGGAATTGAATCAGATAATGATTTAATGAATACAGGTTTTGGTCAATATGGAGAAATGAACAACGCCTGGACATCTGATGATGCTAAAGGATTTATCAAGATTTTAGGAAATGCCCAAAATATATTTTCATCTGTAAATCATTTAGATCATGATTAATTTCTGATGATTTATTCAAAAAAATAAAGCTTAATTTTTATGAAAACAAAAGTATTTTTTTTACTTCCAATGTTTCTAATATTTCTTGGTTGTTCAAGTGATAGCGATACGCCGGAAAAGGAAACTTTAAAACCGGTTACGTATGAAGTTTTGTTATTTGAATTTACAGCTGACACAGGTAATAATTCATCTCGATTACATTATGAAATAAAATATACTAACCCCAATGATGTTGCTGTAAAAGGAACATCAAGCGTAACTGCCAATTATAACGGATTGATATTAACTCCTATTAAAAGAGTTTCTGTTTCTCCATATATTGAAATTGGTGCAAATTCTACTTATACAGAAGTTTATAATGTTGAATCTGCACATGACACACAATCATTAAGTCCTGAGCAGATAAAGACATATTACATAAAGTTTATATCCGCAGAATTTGTTTTTGCTATTGATTAAAAAAAAACTAGGAGATTAAACAACTTTTTAAGATTGTTTAATCTAAAAACACAAAATATATTAAAAATCGAATTCGATTTAACAATATATCTAAAAAAATAAAAATTATGATTAATATCGGAATAATTGGTGGTTCGGGCTACACGGCCGGAGAATTGATCAGAATATTAATGTATCATCCCAATGTAAACATCGATTTTGTTTACAGTACAACAAATGCAGGTAAACCGCTTCATGTGGCACATCATGATTTGATGGGAGATATCGAAATGAATTTTACTGATGTTGTAAATCCGAATGTAAATGTTGTTTTTTTATGTCTGGGTCACGGAAAATCTATTTCGTTTCTTGAGGAAAATAAATTTGCAAGCCATACTAAAATCATCGATTTAGGAAATGATTTCAGATTGACTAAAGACGCTGTTTTCGAAGGAAAAGAATTCGTTTACGGTTTGCCTGAGTTGAATAAGTCAGACATCAAAAAAGCAAATTTTATTGCAAATCCGGGATGTTTTGCTACAGCAATTCAATTGGCTTTATTGCCATTGGCTAAAAATAATCTGCTTAAAAATGACGTTCATATTAATGCCACAACCGGAAGCACAGGTGCTGGCGTAAGTCTTGCTGAAACTTCTCATTTTAGTTGGAGAAACAATAATATGTCGCATTACAAAGCTTTTGAACATCAGCATTTGGGAGAAATCAACCAAAGTGTGAATCAATTACAGGCAGATTATTCAGATGAATTGATCTTTGTTCCGAATAGAGGAGATTTTACAAGAGGAATTTTCGCGACTTTATATACTGATTCTGACGAAAGTTTAGAAGATTTAGTTGTTAAATTTCAGGATTTCTATAAAAACGAGCCTTTTGTGACGGTTACAACGACAAATATCAATATGAAACAAGTCGTTCAAACCAACAAATGTATCATCAGTTTATTGAAAAAAGGAAACCGGGTTTTAATCACATCAATCATTGATAACTTAACCAAAGGTGCTTCAGGACAAGCGATTCAAAACATGAATTTAATGTTCGGATTAGAAGAAACTACCGGTTTACATTTGAAACCAAGCGGATTTTAGAAAAAATTTGTTTCAGGTTTAAAGTTTCAGGTTTTACGTTCTGTACGCAACTTGAAACAAGAAACAGGAAGCTTAACAATAGTTTCAAGTTTTAGTGCAAGTTTTCACGTTCTGTGCGAAACTTGAAACATGAAACATGAAACAAAAAAACAAAATAGACATGAATTTATTTAACGTATACCCACTTTACGATATCACTCCTGTAAAAGCAGTAGATTGCACAATTACAGACAATAATGGAGTAGAATATTTAGACTTATATAGCGGACATGGTGTGATTTCAATTGGCCATACGCAACCTGATTATGTAGCCAAATTAAAAAATCAGTTAGACCATTTAGGATTTTATTCGAATGCTATTCAGAATCCTTTGCAGGTAGAGTTGGCTCAGAAATTAGGTAAACTTTCAGGATTAGAAGATTACGAATTGTTTTTATGCAGTTCCGGAGCTGAAGCGAATGAAAATGCTTTAAAATTGGCTTCTTTCCATAACGGAAAATCAAGAGTTGTAGCTTTTGATAATTCTTTCCACGGAAGAACTTCTGCTGCTGTTGCCGTTACAGATAATAAAAAAATCGTAGCGCCAATTAATGCACAGCAAGTTGTTACTTTTTTACCTTTAAACCAAATCGAACTGGTTGAAGCTGAATTGGCTAAAGGAGATGTTACAGCTGTAATTATCGAAGGAATTCAGGGGGTTGGAGGTTTAGATCAGGGAACGACAGAATTTTTCCAGGCTTTAGAAAAAGCATGTAAAAAACATGATGTTGTTTTGATTTTAGACGAAGTACAATCTGGATACGGAAGAAGCGGAAAGTTTTTTGCTTTTCAACATCACGGAATCAACGCTGATATTATTTCAGTTGCAAAAGGAATGGGGAATGGTTTTCCAGTTGGAGCCATTTTGATTTCACCAAAATTTGAAGCAAGTTTCGGATTATTAGGAACTACTTTTGGCGGAAGCCATTTGTCTTGTGCAGCAGGAATTGCCGTTTTAGATATAATTGAAAAACTTGATTTACAAAAGAATGTGAATGAAGTTTATGAATATTTCTTAGAAAAAATTAAAGAAGTTCCGGGAATCAAACAAGTAAAAGGAAAAGGATTAATGCTTGGTGTTGAATTTGATTTTGATGTTGCTGCTTTAAGAAAAAAACTAATTATTGAAAAACACATTTTTACAGGAAGCGCCAACAACAAGAATCTGTTAAGAATTTTGCCGCCATTAACCGTTAAAAAATCAGATATAGATACTTTTGTCAAAGCTTTAAAAGAAAGTTTAGAAGAACTTAAAAATTAAGTTTACCATATACTATTAATTCGTTTAATCATTTAACTGATTAAACGAATTAACGATTAACCAATTAAACCAAAAAAATGAACCCATTATCAATTGAAAAACGCAATCTGGTTTTGCGCTCCATGGCAAAACTGGTCGGGCAGGAGCGGAGTCAAATAATTCTGAGCAATCAAGAGGATTTACTCGCTTATGATGGCTCAGATTTAGCAATGGAAGAGCGCTTAAAAGTAGATGATAAAAAAGTCGACGAGATGATTTTATCGTTAAACCAATTGGCTTCTCAGGAAGATCCTGTTGGAGTAGAGCGTTTTCATTTTACTCATGATAATGGGATAAAAGTCATTAATAAAACGGCAGCTTTTGGAACAATCTTAATTATTTATGAATCCCGTCCTGATGTTACAATTGAAGCAGGAGGAATTGCTTTTAAGTCCGGAAATAAGATTTTATTAAAAGGAGGAAAGGAATCTTTAAGATCTAATTTGAAAATTGTTGATTTATGGCATCAGGCTTTAGAAGAAAATGGAGTTTCTAAGAATTGGGTGGAGTATTTGAATTTCAATCGTACAGAAACTCAGGCTTTTTTAGAAAAACCAACTCAAAAAGTAGATTTAATTGTTCCAAGAGGAGGCGAAAAGTTAATCGGGTTTGTCAAACAACACGCCACTTGTCCTGTTATCGTAAGCGGACGTGGAAATAATTTTGTTTACGTTCATAAAGATGCAGATACTGATTTGGCTTTAAAAGTAATTTTGAACGCCAAGACATCTAAAATCTCAGCTTGTAATGCCGTTGATAAAGTTTTAATAGATTCTAAGCTGCCAAATTTTGAAGGTTTCGCTGCAATTTTAATCGAAGAATTAAAAGAATTTAATGTAGAAGTAATCGTTGATGAATCTTTGAGAAACTTTGAAGATACAGAGACACTTCAAAACGAAGATATCTGGTACGAAGAGTTTCTGGATTACAAAATCGTAATTGGAACCATAGATTCTGAAGAAAATGCGATCGGGAAAATCAATAAATACTGCGGAGGACATTCTGCGGTAATTATTACCAGAGACGATAAAGCAGCGCAGGAATTTATGGATGCCGTTGATACCGCTGCAGTCTATCAAAATGCCTCAACACGTTTTACTGATGGAGGGCAATTTGGTCTGGGAGGAGAATTAGCCATAAGTACAGATAAATTACATCAACGCGGTCCAATAGGTTTACAGCATCTTGTCACGAATAAATGGTATGTTTACGGAGAAGGACAAATTAGGTAATTGAGATAATTTGTCAATTACATAATTAGAATTTAACTGTAGACAAAGCTTTGCGAACTTAGCGTTTATAAACGTTTACAATATAAAAAAAACTTTGCACCCTTTGCGGTTAAAAAAAACTTAGCGCCTTAGCGTCTTCGTGGCAAAAACAGTAACAATGAAAAAAAGGATTTTATTAAAAATAGGAAGTAATACATTAACCAAAGAAACCAATCATATTTCGCGGGGAAAGATTGAAGATATTGGTATGCAAATCGCGGCTCTCAACAAAGATTACGAATTCGTAATTGTGAGTTCAGGCGCTATTGCAGCTGCCAAACAATTTGTAAAACTCGAAAGCAAGGGAAAAGAAATTGCGTTAAAACAAGCTTTGGCATCAATTGGGCAACCTCATTTAATGCGGATTTTTCATGAGAATTTTAGCGATTTGGGATTATTGACTTCGCAGTGTTTATTATCGTACTCTGATTTTGAAAAAGACCAGTCGAAAGTAAATATTGTCAATACGATAAACGTTTTGGTCGAGAATAATTACATTCCGATTATTAATGAAAATGATACCGTTGCCACAGATGAGATTCGCTTTGGAGACAATGATAAATTAGCGGCCTTAACGGCGGTTCTTTTAAATGTCGACATTCTGATTATTGCTACCAATACAAACGGAATTTACACCAAAGATTCCATTCATGATGAAATTCCGGAAACGATAAAATTAGTCAATGATTTAAAGACTTTGGAAAAAGAAATCGGAGATTCAAAATCCTCACACGGAACAGGTGGAATGCAGTCTAAAATTGAAGCCGCCGGAATTGCAAAAGCCGCCAATATTGAGACCTGGATTGTAAACGGATTAAACGATAATTTTATTCTAAAGGCTTTGCAGAACGAAATTTCATTTACAAAAATAGTGTGATTATGACGCGGATGAGACGGATTCGCTTCGCAAAAACGCAGATAAAAACGGATTTTATATTTGAATTTACTTTTTAAGTAGTATATTTCGTTCAAAAATAAAAAAAAATGAAATTATTGCATCAAGGGTTATCCGATGTTATTATTAAAACTTTTTTTGAAGTTTATAATGAATTAGGACATGGTTTCCTAGAAAGAGTTTATCAGAATTCAATGTATTTAGAGTTAAAGAATAAAGGTTTTAAAGTTGAAGCTCAAAAAAAGATAGAAGTTTATTATAAAGGAATTGAGGTTGGTCAATATTATGCCGACCTGATTGTGGAAGATTTAATTATATTAGAATTAAAGGCAGCAGATTGTATAGTTCCAGCCTTTGAAAATCAAATTTTAAATTATTTAAAAGGAACAAATTGTGAAGTAGGTTTGCTTTTTAATTTTGGAACAAAACCAGAATTTAAACGGAAAATATTGGAGAATTGCAGAAAAATAAGAATATAAAAAATCCGTGTAAATCCGCGTTTTCGCGAAGCGAATCAGTTTAATCAGCGTCTAAACTAAGCAAGAATAAAAACAAAAAAACATGAATTATATTTCAATACAAGATATCGACTCATTATCAAAATGGGTAAAAAGTGCGTTAAAAATCAAAAAGAACCCACTTAAAAATCAAGACTTAGGGAAAAATAAAACCTTAGGAATGTTATTCTTTAACCCAAGTTTAAGAACGCGTTTGAGTACTCAAAAGGCAGCTCTAAACTTAGGAATGAATGTGATGGTAATGAATTTTACCAATGAAGGCTGGACATTAGAGTTTGAAGACGGAGCCGTTATGAATTCCGGAGCTTCAGAGCACATTAAAGAAGCTGCAGAAGTAGTGTCTCAATACTTTGATATTATTGCTATTCGTGCTTTTGCAGGTTTGGTAGACAAAGAAAAAGATTATGCTGAAACAGTAATTTCGGGATTTTTGAAACATGCAACTGTGCCAATCGTAAATATGGAAAGTGCCGTTCGTCATCCAATGCAATCTTTAGCAGATGCCATTACGATGGAAGAGTACAAAACGAAACACAAACCAAAAGTAGTACTTTCGTGGGCACCACACCCAAAAGCGTTGCCACAAGCTGTTGCCAATTCATTTGTAGAAATGATGCAAATGCAAAAAGACATGGATTTTGTAATCACACATCCTGAAGGATATGAATTGAGCCCTGAAATAACAAAAGACTGCAAAATAGAATACGATCAAAACAAAGCTTTCGAAAATGCTGATTTTGTTTACGTAAAAAACTGGAGTAATTTCAACGATTACGGAAAAGTAACTAACATAGATCCAAACTGGACGGTAACAGCCGAAAAAATGGCATTGACTAACAACGGGAAGTTCATGCACTGCTTACCAGTTCGTCGTAACGTAATTGTATCTGATGAGGTTATTGATAGCGAGAACTCAATTGTAATTCAGCAAGCGAATAACAGAACGTATTCAGCGCAATTAGTTTTACAAAAGATTTTGAAAAAGTTATAAATAAAGTTGCTTAGGCTCAAAGTTGCAAAGGTTCAGAGGTTATTACAAACTGAATCTAAACTTTGTCCCTTTGTTCCTTTGAACCTTTGAACCTCATGAAAAAAGTTTCAGTAATAAAAATAGGTGGAAACATCATCGACAACCCAACCGAGTTAGAACAATTCTTAACCGATTTTTCTAAAATTGAAGGCTATAAAGTATTGGTTCACGGAGGTGGAAAATCGGCTACAAAAATGGCTCAAAGTATTGGTTTGGTTCCGCAAATGATCGACGGCCGTAGAATCACTGACGCTCCAATGCTTGATGTTGTCGTAATGATTTATGCAGGACAAATCAATAAAGATGTTGTGGCACAATTACAAGCCAAAAACAATAATGCAATGGGATTTTCAGGTGCTGACGGAAATTTGATTCAGTCGACAAAAAGAAATCATCCTACAATTGATTATGGTTTTGTAGGCGATGTGAAGCAGGTTAATACAAAGTTATTGGCAACTTTACTTGAAGCCGGAATAGTTCCCGTTTTCTGCGCCATCACACACGACAAAAACGGACAATTATTAAACACAAATGCTGATACCATTGCAAGTGAATTATCAATTGCATTGTCTGAAGTTTTTGATGTTACGCTAACATATTGTTTTGAAAAACAAGGTGTTTTGCAAGATTCAGAAGATGATTCTTCTGTAATTACAGCAATCAATGAAGAACTTTACAACAAACTGAAAGCAGAAAAAGTAATCCATTCCGGAATGATTCCCAAATTGGATAATTGTTTCAACAGTTTATCAAGAGGTGTTCAGAAAATCAAAATCGGGCATCACAAAATGCTTCAAACTCCAGATGTTTTACATACGACGATTACATTATAAAAGATAATGCCACAGCTTAAAGGATTAAAAAAATCAGTGAAAATCCTTTAATCTGTGGCAAAAAAATAGAATTGCACAGTGCTTTTAAATATTAATTTAAGAAATTTGCGCAAATAAAATTTCTGGCTAAGATTAACATGGCAATTTTACAAAGCTTGAAAAAACTTAGAACCTCAGAATCTTAGCACCTCAGTACCTAAAAAGAAATGAAAAATATACAAACGCTTACCAAAGAAGCCATAGCCCTGTTGAAAAGACTGATTGAAACCCCTTCATTTTCAAGCGAAGAAGATCAAACAGCCCTTTTGATAGAAAATTGGTTCAATCAGAATGAAATTCCTTTCAAAAGAGAAAATAATAATGTGTGGGCTTTCAATAAATATTTCGACGAAAACAAACCAACACTTTTACTGAATTCACATCACGATACCGTAAAACCCAATCAGGCTTATACTAACGATCCGTTTCAAGCTATCGAAAAAGACGGCAAACTATTCGGTTTAGGAAGCAATGATGCCGGAGGATGCCTGGTTTCGTTATTGGCGACATTTGTTCATTTTTATGAGAATCAAAATTTATCACATAATCTTGTAATTGTAGCTTCGGCAGAAGAAGAAAGCAGCGGTAAAAATGGCTTGAACAGTGTTTTAAAGCATTTACCGGAGTTAGATTGTGCAATTGTTGGCGAACCCACTCTAATGCAATTGGCCGTGGCTGAGAAAGGTTTATTGGTTCTTGACGTAAAAGTAAAAGGAACTGCAAGCCATGCCGCACACCAGAACGAGGATAATTCTCTTTATAAATCAATTCCGGTAATGGAATGGTTTAAAAACTATAAATTCGATAAAATATCAGATGTTTTAGGTCCCGTAAAAATGACTGTAACACAGATTAATGCTGGAAAACAACATAATGTAGTGCCATCAGAATGTGATTTGGTAGTAGATATTCGTGTAAACGATTGTTATTCAAATACCGAAATACTTGAAGTAGTAAAAGCCAGTGTAAATGCCGAAGTAACACCAAGATCCATGCATCTAAATGCATCATCTATTCCGGTTGCTCACGGTTTAGTACAAGCCGGAATCGCTTTAGGAAGAACAACTTATGGCTCGCCAACACTTTCAGATCAATCGGTTTTAAGCTGCCAGTCATTAAAACTAGGGCCTGGAGAGACATTGCGTTCGCATTCAGCAGACGAATTTATTTTCACCAACGAAATCGAAGAAGGAATCGATTTGTATGTCAAAATACTAACCGATTTTTTTAAATTATAATTATAATCCTTGTCATCCTGAGCAAAGTCGAAGGATTAGGAGCTATTTCCCGCTATCCGTTGCAATCTTTTCTTTTTTTAAAGAAAAAAAAGAAAAGGATTTCCACTACTATCGGGGCTAGAAAAACCAAGAGTATAAACGACAACATTTAGAATAAATTAGAAAATAAAAGACAAAAAAGCAATCTAGAATCTAAGGAGTCTAAAAATCTAAGCAGTCTAACAGTCTAACAATCTAAGCAGTCTAACAATCTAAGTTATGAAACTTTGGGAAAAAGGAATACCAACAGACAAACAAATCGAACATTTTACAGTAGGAAACGATCGTGAACTTGATTTGGTTCTCGCAAAATATGATGCTTTAGGCTCAATTGCACATGCTAAAATGCTTGGGCAGATTGGTTTATTAACTCAGGAAGAAACCACTTCTTTAGTTGATGCTTTAAACGAAATTATTGCTGACGTTGCAAAAGGTAATTTCGAAATCGAAGACAGTTTTGAAGATGTACATTCAAAAATAGAATACTTATTGACTGTAAAACTTGGCGATGCCGGAAAGAAAATCCATACAGCGCGTTCCCGTAACGATCAGGTTTTAGTAGATGTTCATTTGTATTTAAAAGACGAATTAAAAGCATTAAAAGAGCAGGTAAAAACGCTTTTTAACTTGTTGATGGAGTCGGCAGAGAAACACCAGAATGTTTTATTGCCGGGTTATACACATTTGCAAATTGCAATGCCATCGTCATTCGGGATGTGGTTTTCTGCTTATGCAGAAAGCTTAATTGATGATATAACGATGTTAAACGCCGCTTTAAAAATTGTAGATCAAAACCCGTTAGGTTCTGCCGCAGGTTACGGAAGCTCGTTCCCGATCAACAGAACTTTTACCACAGAGGAACTAGGTTTCGAAACCTTAAAATTCAACGCTGTTGCGGCCCAAATGAGCCGTGGAAAAGCAGAAAAAACAGTAGCATTTGCAATGAGCAGTGTTGCAGCAACCGTTTCAAAATTTGCTATGGACGTTTGTCTGTATATGAGTCAAAACTTTGATTTCATCAGTTTGCCTGCGCATCTTACTACTGGATCAAGCATTATGCCGCACAAGAAAAATCCTGATGTATTCGAATTAATCAGAGGAAAATGCAATAAGATTCAGGCACTTCCTTACGAAATTACTTTAATCACGAATAATCTTCCAAGTGGTTATCACAGAGATTTACAGCTCTTAAAAGAAGGTTTGTTTCCTGCGCTTCAAAACTTAAAAGCGTGTTTGGATATTGCGATTTTCTCAGTAAAAGACATTACAGTAAAAGACAATATTTTAAAAGATAAAAAATACGATTACCTTTTTACGGTAGATACCTTAAACGAAATGGTGGTTGCCGGAATGCCTTTTAGAGATGCTTATAAAGCTGTTGCAGAACAATTGGAAGCAGGTACTTATCAATCTCCAAAAGAAACAAAACATACACACGAGGGAAGTATCAATAACTTGTGTTTAAATGCGATAAAAGACAAAATGCAAGCTGCTTTTTAAAAGGGTTTACATCAAAAAAACAAAACCGATTTGTACAAAATACAAATCGGTTTTTTTATGCAAAGAAAAGAGTTAATTAGCTTTTGTTGCTGCAGCTACTGGATATAATTCCGGTAGCACTAACCTGAAGTGTTGCTCCTGCGCCACAAGATGTATTCGCTACATATTCTTCGACTTTTCCAAGCGGAATAGTGGTGTAGTTATAATCCGGTTTTTTTACAGGCGTACCAAAATCCATTGGACCTTTACGGCAATGATCAAACACGATTCCAACTGTTCCGCCGTCTGTACTGATGTATTCTTTAAAAACCTTATCTACTTTTGCAAAATCAGTTCCTTCAACATAACAAGTTGCATTTTTTGCTCCTCCGCCCAAACCAATAGCCAAAGAACCTGATTCTGATGTATTATAATAGCAATTCAGGATATGTATTTCTGCATTTCTGGCGCGCGGCATTCTTTGTTTGCAGCCATTTGCCCAATAACAATTTTTAAAAGTGATACTATAATGTCCATCAGCAGGAAAATCATTTTTGCCGGAACCAATTAAATTGCTAAAACTATGATCGTCAGCTCCGCCTGATCCACCTGATTTGGGTGCTTTTAGATAAGTAAATTTGCACCATGATATGGTTACATTATCTGTTTTTCCTTTATTATCGAAATTTCCATCCTGACCATCCTGAAATTCGCAATGATCAACCCAAAGATTGGTACAGTCTGCCGTCAAATTATCCTGACCATCAATGTCGTAAGAACCAGGGCCAACAAAAACAAGATTTCTGATGATAACATTATCAGAACCGGACTTTAAATACAAAATTCCGGCTCCGGGATTCGATTGATTTTCATTGATCAATTTTGCTCCGGGCAGTCCAATTATAGATTTATTCGAAACTACTTGCTGGATTGGCTGACCGCTTGGTATTATGATTGTTCCTGATACTAAAATCACTTCAGGCGCAGGTGACTTTATTTTTGCTGCTAAATCGTTGTAAGATGTTACCGTAACAGGAGATGCATTTCCGCCTCCGGTAGTTGCTGCTCCAAAACCTTCAGGAGATGGCATATAATAATTTTGTGCAAAAAGATTAGATATGCTCAGTACCAGAAAGAGCAAAAAGATGTTTTTTTTCATTTTGATTAGTCAATTTTGTGGTTTTTTGTTGAGATAGTTTAAATGTAATCGATTACACGAATTTAGTTTAATAATGTTTATAAACAATTTTTTTTCAAAAATATTATAATGACAGCTGATTAAAGAAAAATCAAAAAATAGTTTAGTAAGTTTATTTTTACTGTTAAGGTTCTATTACAACAAAAAAAGACTATTTTTGATTGGTACGTTTATAGATATAAATATGAATAAATTTGATGATCAGGCTACTAAAGCACTGCTGGAAAGAAATCTGATAACCGGCAATCAATATGAGGAAATAACCTCTTATCGCAATTTGAATATTTTCTCGCTAAATGCAGAGTTGAAGTTATTTCTTTATTTGTCTGTTTTATTATTTACTTCCGGAATTGGAGTTTTAATTTATAATAATATTGACAGTATTGGTCATATTGCGATCCTTTCGTTGTTATTAATTGTGATTGTGGTTAGTTTTTATTTCTGTTTTAAAAAATCAAAAGGATTTCAAAAACAGGAAACTACATTTGAACATCCCGTTTTAGAATATCTGGTGCTGGCGGCTAATATTCTAACATGTGTTTTTATAGGATATTTGCAATTTCAATATGAAGCTTTTGGAACCCATTACGGATTGGCTACTCTAATTCCAACCGTCGTCAGTTTCTTTTGCGCTTATTATTTCGATAATAAAAGCGTACTAACGATCGCAATTACTGGTTTAGCAGCCTATATCGGACTTTCGGTGACACCACAGGATTTGTTGCATAACGTTAGTTTTTATTACGATCGAAGTCTAAGTTATTCAGCAGTTATGCTAGGGGTTTTGTTGATCTTGTGGACGATTTACAGTTCACGAATTCAGTTAAAAACACATTTTAAGATTATCTATCTCACATTTGCTCTGCATATAATAAGTATTGCAGCAATAAGTAATCTAATCAATAATTATTACGGTATCTGGGTCGTTTTCGCCTTTATTCTGACTGCTTCTACTTTTTATTTTTATAAAGTAAGTTACGAAACTAAAGCAATTTCATTGTATGTTTTTATGATTGTATACGCTTATATTGGTCTGAATATATTCTTGTTCAGGCTTTGTGATACTCTTGATTTCTCCTCTATATGGGAATTATTTATTTTAATTCTTCCTGTATATTTTATAGGTTCAATAGTACTGTTTATAAAATTGATTAAAACCTTCAATAAAGAAATTGCAGCATGATAGTATACGATAAAAATTTATTAAACAATTTGGCTTTAGTTGAAGAAGCTAATGCTTTAGAAGCAGCAGGATTTATCAGTAAGGAGCAAAAAGTACTCATTAAAAAAGAATTGCCGGCCTTTAAAAGGCAAAGTAATATTTTAGTACGATTAGGATTCTTTCTGCTGGGAGCATTTTTGTATTTGTCGATATGTGGTGTAATTGCATTAATAGGATTGACAGGTTCTAATTCTGAAAGTACTTTTTTTAGTATTTGCTGCTATCTTTTTGCAATTATTGGTTTTGCCGGTGCAGAATTTCTCGGACATCAAAAATATTACGAACATGGTTTAGATGATGCTTTTATTTTAGGAGCATTATTAAACACAGGATTTGCTATCGCTATAACAACAGAAGGTTATGAACTGAATATTGCAGTTTTTGTGGCGATGGCTTCTTTCTTAATGTACAGAAGGTATTTGCATTTGCTGTCTTTATTGGTTTTTTGTATAGCAGCTTCTGCAGTTGTGTTTTACGGAATGTTTGAGTTTGGTTCCATCGGAGAAATGCTGATACCATTTGCTGCCATGTTATTGTCGGCGCTATTTTACTTTTTTACGAAAAGAATAATAAATAATCTAAAAGAAAATTATTACTATAAAGGTCTTTTATTTGCCAATAGCTACTGTTTGGTATTATTTTATCTTTCCTGTAATTATTTGGTAGTAAGAGAGCTTTCAGTTGAATTATTAGGAAGCGAAATACTTCCTGGAAATGACATCCCGTTTGCTTATTTCTTTTATGCTTTTACGTTCATAGTACCCGTTTTGTATTTAGTTCAGGCACTAAAAACAAAGGACAGAATCATGCTTTGGGCTAGTTTTTTGGCTATTGGTTTTTCAATTTATACCGTCCGATACTATCATTCGGTTTTGCCAATAGAAGTAGCACTGACCCTGGGCGGATTAGTGTTATTTGCAATAGCTTACTTTTCGATTAGAAAACTAAAAGATAATGAAACGGGATTGACCTTTAAACCGGACCGAATTAATAATTCGAATGCTATTTTAAATGCCGAAGCTTTAATTGTGGCCTCAGCATTTGGTATGAAACCAGAAGCCAAAGTGCCGGATTCTCCAATGAATTATGGCGGCGGAGGATTTAGTGGCGGAGGTTCAGAAGGAACTTTTTAGCAAATTGTTAATAGTAAAAAATAAAAATGTGAGAGGAAAACTTATTTAGTTTGCATCTCACATTTTACATAAATCTATGTGCCAGACCGCTAGATTTTCTCTTTTAAGGCGCCAGCATCAATATCACTATGAGAAACATCATAAACGGCCTTTCCATTTCTGATTAAGATCAGTTGTGGAGATTCGTGATATACATTAAATGTACTTGCAATTTCGTTTGAAATATCTCTATGGGCGATCAAATCCAGAAAATAAGCATCAACAGTATCATTTAAATCAAATTCACGTTCAAATTGTTTCAAAGCCATTCGGCTAATGCTGCATCTTGTACTGTGTTTGAAAATGATAACCGGTTTTTCGTTCGAGATAGCTGCAATTTCCATTAATTGTGCTACATCTGTTAATTCGGTCCAGTTTACATTGCTTTTTGAAGAGTCTGTATTCTCTGAATTTCCGAAGATTGAATTTAAAAAACTCATATTTTGACGTGTTTAATGACTTTTTGACGTTAAAAAGGAGTTAAATAGCAACTTTTAATGTCATTTTGTCTGTTTTTTTAGTATGGAATATAATTTGAATGTTCTGAAGCAAAGTTATATCATTTAAAGTTAAAAATTTAACCTGATAAATCGTAATTTTAATGGTATCAAATAGTATAACTGATAATCAACCATAAATCGTATACATATGAACATAAATAAATTTACAACCAAGTCGCAGGAAGCCATTCAGCTATCGCAGCAACTGGCGCAACGCAACGGACAGCAGCAAATAGAAAACGAACATATTTTTAAAGCTATTTTTGAAGTAGATGAAAATGTTGCTCCTTTTATTTTGAAAAAGCTAAATGTGAATGTTCCGTTGTTTTTACAAATATTAGACAGTACAATTCAAAGCTTTCCAAAAGTTTCCGGAGGAGATATTCTTCTTTCCAGAGACGCTAATAAAGCATTGAATGAAGCGGAGATTATTGCAGAAAAAATGAACGATGAATATGTTTCTATCGAACATTTAATTTTGGCAATTTTCGATTCAAAAAGCAAAGTTTCTCAGATTCTGAAAGATCAGGGAGTTACAGGAAAAGGTCTTAAAGCTACAATTGAAGAACTTCGAAAAGGAGAACGGGTAACATCGGCTTCTGCAGAAGAAAATTATAATTCATTAAATAAATACGCTAAAAACCTAAACGAATTAGCACGTACAGGAAAATTAGATCCTGTTATCGGACGAGATGAAGAAATTAGACGTGTTTTGCAAATCTTAACACGACGAACTAAGAATAACCCAATGTTAATTGGTGAACCCGGAGTAGGTAAAACTGCAATTGCCGAAGGTTTGGCGCGAAGAATCGTGAATGGCGACGTGCCGGAAAACCTAAAGGATAAAATTGTGTTTTCGCTTGATATGGGGGCATTGATTGCGGGGGCAAAGTTTAAAGGAGAATTCGAAGAACGATTAAAATCGGTTGTAAAAGAGGTTACAGCTGCTGAAGGTGATATCGTTTTATTTATAGATGAGATTCACACACTTGTTGGTGCAGGTGGAGGTGAAGGCGCCATGGATGCTGCCAATATCCTGAAACCGGCATTGGCCCGTGGAGAATTAAGAGCGATTGGAGCTACAACGCTGGATGAATACCAAAAGTATTTTGAAAAAGATAAAGCGCTTGAACGCCGTTTCCAAAAAATTATAATTGATGAGCCGGATACTGAAAGTGCAATTTCAATTTTACGCGGAATCAAGGAAAAGTATGAGACACATCATAAAGTGCAGATAAAAGACGAAGCAATCATTGCAGCTGTCGAGCTTTCGCAACGTTATATTACCAATCGTTTTCTACCGGATAAAGCGATTGACTTAATGGATGAAGCTGCTTCCAAATTGCGTATGGAAATCAATTCAAAACCTGAAGAATTAGATGTTTTGGACAGAAAGATAATGCAGTTAGAAATTGAGATTGAAGCCATAAAACGTGAGAAAGAAGAAAGTAAGCTCAAAGTTTTAGGAATGGAGCTCGCGAATCTGAAAGAAGAGCGAAATGAAATCTACGCCAAATGGAAATCTGAAAAAGATGTAGTAGACGGAATCCAGGCCGTAAAATTAGAGCTTGAAAACTTTAAGAATGAAGCTGATCGTGCAGAACGTGATGGTGATTACGGAAAAGTTGCCGAAATTCGTTATGGAAAAATAAAAGAAGCGCAGGAACGTCTTGAAGTTTTGCAAAAACAAATACACGAATACCAATCCGGGCATTCTTTGATTAAAGAAGAAGTTACCAGAGAAGATATTGCCGAAGTTGTTGCAAAATGGACAGGTATTCCGGTAATGAAAATGCTGCAAACAGAAAGAGAAAAACTATTGCATCTGGAAGATGAATTGCACAGACGTGTGGTAGGACAGGAAGAAGCAATTGAAGCGGTGAGTGATGCCGTTCGAAGAAGCCGTGCAGGTTTGCAGGACATGAAAAAACCAGTTGGAACATTCTTATTTTTAGGAACAACCGGAGTTGGTAAAACCGAGCTGGCAAAAGCATTGGCTGAATATCTTTTTGATGATGAAAATGCGATGACCCGTATTGACATGAGTGAGTACCAGGAACGTCACAGTGTGAGTCGTCTGGTAGGTGCGCCTCCAGGATATGTAGGTTATGATGAAGGAGGTCAGCTGACGGAAGCCGTACGTAGAAAACCGTATTCTGTAATCTTGTTAGACGAGATCGAAAAAGCGCATCCGGATACTTTCAATATTTTATTGCAAGTGTTAGATGAAGGTCGTCTGACGGACAATAAAGGTCGTCTGGCTGATTTTAAAAATACAATTATCATCATGACATCCAATATGGGAAGTCAGATTATTCAGGAGAAATTCGAGAACTTAAAAGGAGGTATCGAAGCGGCAACAGAAGCTGCAAAAGCAGAAGTTTTAGGATTGCTGAAACAAACAGTTCGTCCGGAATTTATAAACCGTATCGACGAAATCGTAATGTTTACGCCATTAACAGTTGAGAATATCTCTAAAATTGTTAGTTTACAGCTTAAGAGTGTTACAAAAATGCTGGCCCTACAAGGCATTGCCATGGATGCAACACCAGAAGCGATCAAATATTTATCAGACAAAGGTTATGATCCTCAATTTGGGGCAAGACCTGTAAAACGTGTGGTACAAAGAGAAGTACTGAATCAATTGTCGAAAGAAATTTTGGCAGGAAAGATCACTACAGACAGTATCATTTTGTTAGATGCCTTTGATGGGCAATTGGTTTTCAGAAACCAGACCCACAATCCTGTTAAAGAATAATTTTGGTTTTAGTATTTAAGAAAACACCAGTGGAAACGCTGGTGTTTTTTTTGTTTATAGCTATAATGAACCCGTAAATAATGAAACTTTTTTTTAAAGTAATATAAATACAGTCAAAGATTAAAATAGGAACTTTACTTTCGTAAATTTATATTAAATAATTGATTAACAGTTTAAAAAGAAAAGCTATGAATAATATTTTTAGAGGATTACTGGCAGGTTACGGAGCTAAAAAATTGGGTGGAGGTTGTTTTGGAACCATCTTCGTTTTTATAATTATCTGGGTGCTTTTGGGACAATGCAGCTAATTTTTAGATAAAAAAGTAAACAAAAAAGTCTTAGATTAGCGCAGATAAATAATTAAACTCGTAAAATAAGTCGGATACTCAAAGCCAGCTAATTACGTAGTTTTTAAAACCAAATAAAGTATAATGGCATCAGGTTTTTTCGTACTATTAGATGATATAGCAGCAATTATGGATGATGTTGCAGTAATGAGTAAAATTGCAGCAAAAAAAACAGCCGGGATTCTGGGCGATGATTTGGCTGTAAATGCTGAAAAAGCTTCAGGATTTGCTTCATCAAGAGAACTTCCGGTATTGTGGGCAATCAGTAAAGGTTCGCTTCTTAATAAAGTGATCATTCTGCCAATAGCTTTTTTGCTAAGTGCTTTTTTTCCAGTTGCGATCATTGTCATTTTAGTACTTGGCGGATTGTTTCTAGCTTACGAAGGAGCTGAAAAAATATACGAATTTATATTTCCACACAAACACGAAGAGTCAGAGGGAATAACTTCACAAACTTTTACAGAAGCAGAAATTCTTGAAGCCGAAAAGGGAAAAGTGAAATCAGCTATCCTAACCGACTTTATTTTGTCTGTTGAGATCGTAATTATTGCATTAGGAACTGTGATCGAACAGCCACTTTTGCAGCAAATTATTGTGGTGTCAATAATCGCAGTGATCGCGACCGTTGGTGTTTATGGTATTGTAGCCCTTATTGTCAGAATGGATGAAGCGGGACTTAAATTAATTCAGATTAGTAAAAAAGAAAATAGTATTTTAAAAATTATCGGAAATATATTAGTACAGGCACTTCCAAAAGTTATCAAAGGATTAACAGTAATTGGTACGATTGCTTTAATATTAGTAGCAGGAGGAATATTTGTTCATAATATCGATTTTTTCCACCATTTAGTGCCTAATTTACCTTCAATTATAAAAGAATTTACAATCGGACTTATTTTAGGATTTATAGTTTTAGGAATTGTAAATCTTTTTAAAAAGATATTTGCAAAGAAATAAAATAGAAAAATTACTATACATATTTGAAAACTCTGGTCGAAAGGCCGGAGTTTTTTTTTGGAGCATATTAGTCGTTTTCAAAAGACCTTTTGTCCTGCTTTCATTGTACCTTTTTATTAGCAAAAAGCAGATAAAAAGGATGCCGTTTCTATCGGGGCTATGCCGAAAATTATAATTTTTATAGGAAATAACTGTTGTTGTGTGAAATTTATTTTCAGAATAATCTTTTGATCTACAGTTGTTTAATGTTTTTGTTGAATTATTTAACATTTTTATCAAGCAACCAAAGCAACCCATCTGCATCTTCATAGTAATTAACAATTAATTATTATTTTATATGAAAAATTTTAGATTTAAAACAGCTTTAGTAGTATTATTTTTATCAACTGCATTAATTTCTTGCAGCAATGACGATGATAAACCAAGTGTTCCTGATACTACAACAAAAGTGGCGCTGGTAACAGAAGTTAAAGGACCCGAAACAGGAAAAATAAACGAAGAACTAAGTTATGATGTAACATTTATTGTAGATAACGCTTGTGGAGAATTCAGTAAAATCAGTGAAGTAACAATTGGTGATGCAAAAGGATTACAGGTAGAAGCAAAATATCCAACAACAGGAGTTTGTACACAACAAGTTCCGGATCCTAAGAAAACAGTTTACAAATTTAAATCAGCTGTAAAAGGAACTTTTGAAATCAAATTCAAAAAGTCTGATAAAGAATTCATAACTACAAAAGTGGTTATTGAATAATTAGGTTTTAGGTTAATAAATTAGGGTAGAAGCCATTTTGCAAATTTTAATATTTGTAGAATGGTTTTCTTTTTTGATGTAAAAATGTAAGAATATTGATTTGTAATGTTTTGTAATTTGATTGAAAACAAGTAGATGTAATTATTTTTTCTTACATTTGTTTCATAATTCAAAAACAGCCATGGAAAAGACAATAATCATAAAGCCAAATTCTAAAACACTTGCTGTTTTACGAAAGTTGGTCGATTTAAAAGAAGAGCATCGTAAAGAGGTGGTATTAAGATTAAAGAAAAAATAAAGTTTATTCTTAATGTATCAATATATTTTAGAAGAGGGTCGTGACCCTCTTTTTTATTTTAAAACAAAATACGGTTTAAAGTATTTTGTCAGTTTTAGAAGAATGAATTTTGACGGTGATTTTTTTGAAAATCTTTATTCTGTTGATTTTGGAGAAACTAATAATCAAAAATTTTTCAGGGATCCGAATGTAGAGCTTACAATTACTGCTATTATAAATGACTATTTGCTTAAAAATCCTCATCTGATATTGCATTATGTTTGTGATAATGTCGACTTCAAACAAGATTTCAGAAAGGAGCTATTTGATAAATGGTATAGGAAAACTCAAAAAGACGTATTTTCGAAAGTTAATTTTCAATATGTAATTCCAGGAGAAAGTGTGAATTATCATTTGGGATTTATTTTTAAAAATGAGTATTATGAATTTCAAGAGGTAGTAGAGAAAGTAAATTTACATTTAGAAGAATTTACGAATCTGAAATAATTTTCATTTAAAATTTTATAAATCAGATTTTCTGAAATCCCTCTAAAAATTACTATTTTTGCACTCTAAATTTTATGTCATGCCGAAAAGAAAATATAAAATCGCCGTTATACAATTAAATCTTAACGACGTTGCCGAAAATAATCTTAAAAAATGTATCAGCTGGGTAAAAGACGCTGCCAATAAAGGTGCTGAAGTTATTTTACTGCCGGAATTATATAGCAGTCATTATTTTTGCCAAAGTGAGGATGTAGATAATTTTGCTTTAGCAGAGCCACTTTACAGCACTTCATTTATTGCTTTTAGCGAATTGGCAAAAGAATTAGGAGTGGTAATAATTGTTCCTTTCTTCGAGAAAAGAATGGCTGGAATTTACCATAATAGTGCCTACATCATTGATACTGATGGTACAGAAGCTGGATTATACCGTAAAATGCATATTCCGGACGATCCTCATTTCTACGAAAAATTCTATTTTACCCCTGGAGATTTAGGATTTCAGGCAATTGAAACTAAAAAAGGAAAAATTGGAACGCTTATTTGTTGGGACCAATGGTATCCGGAAGCAGCCCGTATTACAGCTTTAAAAGGTGCTGAGGTGTTGTTTTATCCAACAGCTATAGGATGGCATCCAAAAGAGAAAGAACAATACGGAGAAAACCAATACGGTGCCTGGATGAACGTAATGAAAGGCCATGCTGTGGCAAATGGCGTTTTTGTTGCCGCTGCGAACAGAATTGGTTTAGAAAAATATATTGAAGGAACTGAAGGAATTCAGTTTTGGGGAGCTTCCTTTATTGCAGGACCTCAGGGCGAAATTTTAGCGCAGGCATCTCACGATCAGGAAGAAATTCTAATTGCTGAGGTTGATTTGGATCTTCAGGAAAATGTACGTCAGAACTGGCCGTTTTTCAGAGACAGAAGAATCGATGCTTTCGGAGATATTACCAAAAGAGCAATTGACTAATTCAGTTAATTTATAAATGCAAAAAAGGACGAAATATAATTTCGTCCTTTTTTATGGAGTGAAGTAAAAAAAAATCCGCTTCAAAATAGTTTGAAGCGGATCTTTTATTATTTATTAAAGAGATTATTTCACCTGAAAAGTAACTCTTCTTACGATTTGACGCGCTTCTTTAGATTTTTTGTTCACAGAAGTGTCTTCACCGTTAGCAATTACATTCAGTCTTGAAGAATCAATACCAGCATTTTCAGCTACTTTTTTCACAGCTTCAGCTCTTTTTCTTGATAATTCAGTGTTGTAATTAGAATTTCCAATTTCGTCAGCATATCCTATGATGTCTGCAGATTTACCTGGATTGTTTTTAAGGTATTTCACTAAGAAATCAACACCTGATAACGAAGCATTTGTTGGTTTAGAAGAGTTAAAGTCGAAATATACATTTACATAACCACCATTGATTAATTCTTCAACAGTATTGTTTGTTGTTGTACTTTCGCTTCCTTTTTTAACATAAGTTTTGTCTAAGTAGCTTTCTAATTCATCCGGAACACCATTTTGATTGTTGTCAATAGATTGTCCTTTTGTATTTACAGCAACTCCTGAAACAGTATTAGGCTCTAAGTCGTATAAGTCAGCAACCCCGTCTTTATCTGTATCAATAAGATTAGTTTCAATTGTAGTAACTCTGTTTTCTAATTGGTTTAATCTTTCATTTTCTTCTGAATACCAGTCAGCATGTTTAGTATTTTTACCTAGGTAAAAAGTCAAACCAACAGAAGCATTTAATAATACACCATCTAATGAACCTGTAGTTGTAGTACCTTGTCCGTCAAAGTTATGGTTTTGTCTACCGTTAACAATACCGGTAAGATCCCCAGTAATAGCAATTCTGTTGCTTACTCTGATTTGTCCTGTTAAACCTGCAATTCCATGAGCCATGTAGTCTTTTCCGTCAAAGCCTTTATCAGAGCTTAATTGAGAAACACCAAAACCACCATGCGCTAATAAACCGAAAGTATTCGTCCAGGTTTCAAAGTTTAAAGCTCTACCAAGGTTAACAACCCCTTGTAAACTCGCTCTGTAGTACTTACTGTCAAATTGAGGAGTGTCATCACGTTCCTGAAATTGATCGTATCCAACATCTAATTTCAAACCAAATTTAGGATTAAACATATATCTTACACCTAAATCTGCGTGAAACAGGTTAAGAGATTCTGTAGAGTAACCAGAAGTTATTGCTCTAAGAGGTTTGTTTACTCCACCATTCAATTCAACAGACCATTTATTATATTCAGGTTTGTCAATTGATGGCTGAGTCGAGGTCGTTGCCATATTTTGCGCACCTGCGGCGAATGTTAGTAGTAAAAGCGAGACTGAAGCTAATTTCTTTTTCATGATATCCAATTTTTTATTTAATTGTTATTATTTAAGAGTTTTTCGTTTTAAACTCATTGACAAAATTATAGTACGAGTTTTAATTTGTGTTCTATTTGGTCTTACATAATTCCCACCTTTTGGGTTTTATTTATGTAAATACGTTAAAACAATCAAAATATTTGACCAAAAAAAGGGGCTAAATATATATTTAGCCCCTTTTGGAATTTGTAAATGTGAAAGTTATTTTAAATCTGGTTGGTATATTTTTATAGTGCCATCTCCTTCACTACTAACGACTAACAAACTTCTTTTAGTCGGAGCTTTAGCAGCCGGGATGAATAAAATCCCTTCCGGGGCATCGCCGGTTTTTACAGTTTGCAAATATTGTGGCGAATTTGGATTTGTTACATCATAAGTCATAAAAGCATCCGATCTTTCTAGGCCAACAAACAGAATATTCTGACTTCCCATCTTAATTGCGACCACAGCTTCAGGTTCTGAGCCTTTGTCATCGCTGCGTTTGTCATCATAAGTACCAAGATCATTCGTCTTTTTATCCACATCATTTTTACTGTCGTAAACAATTTTTCCTGTGTTTCCGTTCCAGATAGAGAAAGAACGTGCTCCAAAAGCGACCAATTCATCAAGGTCTCCGTCGCCATCAGTATCGCCCATATCAGTAATAAGATTTAATCTTCCCAGATTGGTTTCCAGTTTTAAAGTGGCGGCATCAGGAAAAACAGTTGGATCAAGTTTCATGTCTTTCATTCTTTTTATATCTGAATAAGCGTTATATTCTCTCGCATCACCTTCATTTGCTGTAACAAAATAAGGAACATTATTGGCAGAGAAGTGGCTAATACCGTCAGGCATATACATACCTTTTACTTTTCACGGATTAAAAGCTATTTTATCATCTTTATCACTAACATCAATAGCATTTTCAGCAGTATTGAAATTTTTAAATCCTAGAGGATAAATGGCAGTAATGGTTTTAGACGTCAAATCTACTTTGGCAACACCATTATTTTCCTGTAGTGTAACCCAGGCCGTTTTAGAATCATCAGAAATCGTTACATATTCCGGCTCAATATCCTGAGCAAAACTTTTAGCGAACTTTGATATCCTGAATCCCTCTTTTTGTAAAGCAGCTGACTGGCTGGCAAAAGAAGCAAAATCTAAAGTTGTAACCGCATAATTATTAGTAACCTCTATAATAGAGATTGTGCCGTTTGGATCTTGAGAATAATCAGTATTAGGTTCACCTTCATTAGCAGTCATAATATATTTTCCGTCAGACGAAAAAGTAACCATATCCGGCAATGCACCTACAGTGATTTGTTTGATGACACTATAATCGGTAGTATTAAAAACAACTACTTTTCCGTTTCCTTGTTTATTTACTGTCGATTCTAAGGCAACCGCCAGTTTTCCGTCAAATACAGCAACACTATTCGATGCGCCTTCATAAGGAGTCAAGTCGATTTTACCAATTTTTACCGGTTTTGTCGGATCAGTTAAATCAATTACATCAATTTGGTTTGTTCCGCTATTATTTACTGCAAAAAGCTTTTTTGTTTTTTCGTCGTAAGCTGTGATTTCCGCAGCGCCTTCGCCACCAATAGTAATAGAACCTATTTCTTTAAAAGTTCCCGGGTTTTCATTGATAACAACTTCAGGTTCTCCGTTGTTTGAATTTTCATCATTATTACAACTTACCATAATAGATAAAGCGGCTAATAGTGAAATACTTAGTTTTTTCATTTTTTGTGATTTTAGTTTTGCCAAATGTAATTAGCAGATCGCAAGCGTATATTAAGGCTTCATTATTTAATCTTTAACTTAAATTTTATCAGATTATTTATATAAATCGCATATGATTTTGATGGAACTATTTTATAATCCTTCTGAATGATTATCTTTGTGCACTTTCAAATTTAGAACCTCTTTATGTCAACAAATAATAGAAGATTTCCAGCAGAATGGGAAAAACAACAAGGAATAGTATTGTGTTTTCCGCATAATGGTAACGACTGGCCCGGAAAATACGAGGCTGTTCAATGGGCGTTTGTAGAATTTATTAAAAAAGTAGCCACTTTTGAAACAGTTTTTTTAGTTGTAGCTGATGAAAAATTAAAAGAAAAAGTAGCCGAAATGTTAGAAAGAGCTCGTGTAAATATTGCGAATGTATCTTTTATCATTCATAAAACAAACAGAAGCTGGATGCGTGATTCCGGGCCCATTATTGTAAAAAACGGTTCAAAGAGAGAAGCTTTGAATTTTAATTTTAACGGTTGGGCAAAATATAAAAACTATCAGCTGGACAAATTTGTTCCGTCTAAAATTGCTGATTTTATTGATGTTCCCTTAACACAAGTAGTGTATAAAGGAAAACCGGTAATTGTAGAAGGCGGTGCGATCGATGTAAACGGAAGAGGAACTTTATTGACTTCTGAAGAATGTTTAATGCATCCATCCATTCAGGTTCGTAATAAAAATTTCACCAAAGAAGATTACGAAGCTGTCTTTAAAGAATATCTTGGAGTTACCAATGTAATCTGGCTTGGAGACGGAATAGAAGGTGATGATACTCACGGACACATCGACGATTTATGCCGATTCGTAAATGAAGATACGATTGTAACGATTGTTGAAACAGATAAAAATGATGCCAATTACAAACCGTTGCAGGATAATCTGAAACGTTTGCAAAATGCAAAACTGGAAGACGGAAAATCGCCAACTATTGTCGTATTGCCAATGCCAAAACGTGTCGATTTCGAAGATCTGAGATTACCGGCAAGTTATGCTAATTTCTTAATCCTGAATAATTGTGTTTTGGTTCCTACTTTTAATGATAGTAATGATCGTGTAGCTTTGAATATTTTGTCAGAATGTTTCCCTGATCGTGAAGTAATCGGAATAAGTTGTATCGATTTTATCTGGGGATTTGGAACATTACATTGTTTAAGCCAGCAGATTCCGGCTTAATTAATTGCCACGAAGGCACAAAGACACTAACTTTTTTTGTTTTGCGTATAATTTAATCGCGCAATCCCGATAGCTATTAGGAGCAGAGGCGCAAATTTTTAAAATTTATTTAATAGCCTCCAGTTTTAACAAGAGGAAAATAAAGTCAATCTACAAGGCTTTAGCCAAATATAAATTTGGCTAAAGCCTTTTTTTCTACTCTTAAATTATTCCCAGCTAAAAAAAAGTTAATCTAATAAGACTTTGCGCCTCTGCGACTTTGCGCGATTAAAAAATACATTGTAAAAAACGGCATAAAAAAAACCTTGGCGAGAACCAAGGTTTTGTATTTTTATATCTCTTCAGATAATGTATCTGCTCTTCATGGTCTGATAAAAGGAGGTAATAACTGGCTTGCCACTTCTCCAAAACCAAGACGTACTTCGGCATTTTCGCAGAAACCTCTTATGATTACGGTATCATTATCTTCGATAAATTTACGTTCGCTGCCATCTTTTAATTTCAAAGGATTTTGTCCACCCCAAGTCAATTCTAACATAGAACCAAAACTATCAGGAGTTGGTCCTGAAATAGTTCCTGAACCCATCATATCGCCAGAATTTACACGACATCCGTTAGAAGTATGATGTGCTAATTGCTGTGCCATTGACCAGTATAAATATTTGAAATTTGATTGAGAAACTATTGTTTCTTCTTGATTTTCAGGTTGTATTGAAACTTCTAAATGAATGTCGAAAGCTTTTTTTCCTTTTGTTTGTAAGTAAGGAAGCGGCGACGGATCTTGTTTTGGACCTTTCGTTCTAAAAGGTTCAAGAGCATCCATAGTTACAATCCACGGAGAAATTGATGTAGCGAAGTTTTTGGCTAAGAATGGTCCAAGAGGCACGTATTCCCATTTCTGGATATCACGGGCACTCCAGTCATTCAATAAAACCATTCCGAAAATATAATCTTCGGCTTCGTATGTTGGGATATTTTCTCCCATTATATTGACATCCGTCGTAATAAAAGCTGTTTCTAATTCAAAATCTACCAAACGGGAAGGTCCAAAAACCGGATATTTCTCGCCAGCGGGTAAAGTTTGTCCCATTGGTCTGTGAACGGGAATTCCGGACGGAACAATAGTAGAACTTCTTCCGTGGTACCCAACCGGAATGTGTAACCAGTTTGGCAATAAAGCATTTTCAGGATCGCGGAACATTTTTCCTACGTTCGTAGCGTGCTCTTTACTTGAGTAAAAGTCAGTATAATCGCCTATTAACACAGGCAATTGCATCTCGACATCGTCAATTTTAAAAATAACAATATCTCGATCTTTTGTTGAGTCTCTTAGTTGTGGATTGGTTTCGTCGAAAATGTCTGCAATGCGATTTCGAACTAAACGCCATGTCTTTTTTCCATCAGAAATAAAATCATTAAGCGTATCCTGCATGAACATATCATCTGTTAAATCTATTCCTGAGAAATAGTTTAATTGTTGTAAAGCCCCTAAATCTATAGCGTAATCGCCAATTCGTGTTCCTACTGTAACGACATTTTCTTTGGTAAGAAATACACCGAAAGGAATATTTTGAATAGGGAAGTCGCTATTTTCTGGCACTTCTAACCATGATTTTCTTTTGGTATCGTTAGCGGTTATTGGCATGTGAATGTTAATTATTTGTTGAAAAATTCTATGTCAAATATATCATAATCTAGCAGTTTGACAAACGTTTTTTTGTATTTTTGCAGGAAATTAACGAAAAACGAAAAAATGCAACGCGACGAACAAATTTTTGACCTTATACTAGAGGAACAAGACAGACAAATTCACGGATTAGAACTTATCGCTTCAGAGAATTTTGTAAGTGATGAGGTAATGGAAGCAGCTGGTTCTGTTTTAACTAACAAATATGCTGAGGGATATCCTGGCAAAAGATACTACGGCGGTTGCGAAGTGGTTGATGTTATTGAACAAATTGCAATAGACAGAGCCAAAGAATTATTTGGAGCTGAATATGCAAACGTACAGCCACACTCAGGGTCTCAGGCAAATACTGCAGTTTACCACGCATGTTTAAATCCTGGTGATACTATTTTAGGTTTCGACTTATCTCATGGTGGTCACTTGACTCACGGTTCTCCTGTAAACTTTTCAGGTCGTTTATACCGTCCGGTTTTTTACGGTGTAGATGCTGAAACTGGTCGTTTAGATTATGATAAAATTCAGGAAATTGCAACTAAAGAACAGCCAAAATTAATTATCGCCGGAGCATCTGCTTATTCTCGTGATATGGATTTTGAGCGTTTCAGAGTAATTGCTGACAGTGTAGGAGCAATCTTGTTTGCTGATATTTCTCACCCTGCTGGTCTTATTGCAAAAGGATTAATGAACGATCCAATTCCTCATTGTCATATTGTTTCTACAACAACTCACAAAACGTTACGTGGACCACGTGGAGGTTTGATCTTAATGGGTAAAGATTTTGAAAACCCACAAGGATTAAAAACTCCAAAAGGAGAAATCAGAATGATGTCATCTCTATTAGATCTTGCTGTTTTCCCTGGAAATCAAGGTGGACCTTTAATGCATATTATCGCTGCTAAAGCGGTTGCTTTTGGTGAAGCCCTTAAAGATGAGTTCTTTACTTATGCTATGCAATTGCAAAAAAATGCAAATGCTATGGCAGATGCTTTCGTAAAAAGAGGATACAAAATTATTTCTGGCGGAACAGATAATCACATGATGCTTATTGACTTAAGAAATAAAAATATTTCTGGTAAAGAAGCTGAAAATGCATTAGTAAAAGCAGAAATCACTGTAAACAAAAATATGGTTCCATTTGATGATAAATCACCATTTGTAACTTCAGGAATACGTGTTGGAACAGCTGCAATCACAACTCGTGGTTTAGTTGAAGAAGATATGGAAACTATCGTAGCTTTAATCGATAAAGTATTAGCTGATCACACAAATGAAGCAGTTATCGAAGAAGTAGCTAACGAAGTAAACGAAATGATGAGCGAAAGACCGATTTTCGTATATTAAAAATTAGTCATAAAGTCTTAAAGTCGAAGGTCGAAAGTCTTGAAATGGAATGTGAATTTCTATTTTAGTTTTGATCTTCGACTTTTTTTGACTTTACAACTTTATGACTTTCTAACTTTAAGACTTATAAAATGGGTGTACTAAGATTACAATTGCCAACAGATCCCAGATGGGTAAATATCGTCGAAAAGAATATCGAAGAAATCCTGACAGATCACGCTTGGTGCGAGCAAAAAGCAGCAACAAATGCGATAACTATTATTACCAATAACTCAGAGCATCAGGATTTGGTCAAAGATTTATTGGCTCTGGCCAAAGAAGAAATCGATCATTTTGAGCAGGTTCATAATATTATCATCAAAAGAGGATTAAAATTAGGGCGTGAACGCAAAGACGATTATGTAAACGAATTGTATTTATATATGAAGAAAAGCGGCGACGGAAGCAGAGTTTCAGGTCTGGTAGAACGATTGCTATTCTCAGCAATGATTGAAGCCAGAAGCTGCGAGCGTTTTAAAGTTTTGTCTGAAAATATTCAGGACGAAGAATTAGCCGTTTTCTACAGAGAATTAATGGAAAGCGAAGCCGGACATTACACCACCTTCATTACATACGCCAGAAAATATGGAGTAGGAATCGACGTCGAAAAACGTTGGAGAGAATGGCTGGCCTACGAAGAATCAATTATTACCAACTACGGAAAAGGAGAAACGATTCATGGATAGGGAAATTTTGTTTCAAGTTTAAAAAAGTTTCAAGTTTCAGGTTACCGTTTGTCACGTTGAGCCATCTCGATAGTTATCGGGAGAAACGCGTTCCAATTAGAAGCTTTGCGGATCTCCGCGCATTTTCTGTGAATCTCTGTGAAATAAAAAAAGTAAAGGAAATAAAAAAATCCGTTTGAATCAGCGTTTTCGTTTTAGCGAATCCGTGTCATCCGTGGGCCAATCAGGCGCAAAGTTTTAATAATCTAAAATATGCAATCAACAATCTAAAATTGTATATTTGAGAGTAACGAAAATCTAAAGCCATGAGAATAGAAACGGATCTGAAATTAGGGTTTAAAGACGTGATGATAAGACCTAAGAGATCTACATTAAAAAGCAGGTCAGAAGTCTCATTAGAGCAAAATTTTAAATTTTTGCATTCTACCACAAACTGGACAGGAGTTCCGATTATGGCAGCCAATATGGATACGGTTGGGACTTTTGAAATGGCTGAGGTTTTGGCGAAAGAAAAGCTTTTTACAGCAATTCATAAACATTATTCAATAGAGGAATGGAATGACTTCCTCAAAAATGTTACGCCGGATTTTTATGATTATATTGCCATTAGTACCGGAACAGGAAAAGAAGATTTTGCGAAAATTGGTCAAATTATTACCGCCAATCCTTTACTTAAATTTATTTGTATTGATGTTGCCAACGGATATTCAGAACATTTTGTGCAGTTTTTAAAACAAACCAGAGAGCAATATCCGGACAAGGTTATTATTGCCGGAAATGTGGTTACCGGCGAAATGGTCGAAGAACTATTATTGGCTGGAGCCGATATCGTAAAAGTCGGAATTGGTCCGGGCTCTGTTTGTACCACACGTGTAAAAACAGGCGTTGGTTATCCGCAGCTCTCGGCAATCATCGAATGTGCAGATGCTGCGCATGGATTAGGCGGACATATTATAAGCGATGGCGGTTGTAAAACTCCGGGTGATGTTGCTAAAGCTTTTGGAGCAGGATCAGATTTTGTAATGCTCGGCGGAATGCTCGCAGGACATGCTGAAAGCGGAGGTGAATTGATCGAAATTAACGGAGAAAAGTTCAAACAATTCTACGGAATGAGTTCCACAACTGCAATGGAAAAACACGTTGGCGGCGTTGCAGAATACAGAGCGAGCGAAGGCAAAACGGTTCAGGTTCCTTTTAGAGGAAATGTTATCGATACTGTATTGGATATTCTGGGCGGTTTACGCAGCACTTGTACTTATGTAGGTGCTTCGCGATTAAAAGAATTGACTAAACGAACGACTTTCATCCGCGTAAGCGAACAGGAAAACCAAATTTTTACTAAATAATAAAAAGTATTTTAAGATATATATGATTACGATTACAGCAGCAGCTACAAACGATATTAAGCAAATTCAGAATATAGTAAATATTACATGGCCCATTACTTATGGTGAAATTCTGTCAAAAGAACAGCTGGATTATATGTTGGGGCTTTTTTATTCTACTGAAGCCCTGGCTGATCAATACGATAAAAAAGTACAATTGTTTTATATGATTGATGAAGATGAAACTAATATTGGGTTTATCGGAATTGAACATCATTATAATGGAGAAGCCATAACTAAAATTCATAAAATTTATCTTTTGCCGGAAACCCAGGGAAAAGGAATTGGTAAAAAAGTGATTGATGAAATTGGAAAATTAGCTTTAGAAAATAACTCAAAATCATTATTATTAAACGTAAACCGATTCAATACTGCTTTAGGTTTCTATAAAAAAATAGGTTTCGAAATAAAAGAAGAAGTTGATATTGAAATCGGAAATGGTTATCTGATGGAAGATTATGTGATGGAGAAACAATTGTAATATTGAAAAAAAAGATAGTAATAAAGAGCCAGTTTTATACTGGTTTTTTTATTCTCTTAACTCACAATCACATCATGCTTAAACAGTAAACCTTTTACTTCTTTCAAAGCAAAAACAGCCTTCTTCAGTTTAGTTTTAGATGGATCAATCGTATAATTGTAACTTGTTTTAAAATCCGCTTTGTTAGCGATTGCTTTGTCAAATTCTGAGCGGTATAAGTCACAATTATCAAAAAGAACACTTGTAAGGTCTGTAGCCATAAAATCAACGGCAATTAAACTACAATTGTTAAACGTTGTACCTTTAATCTTTAAGGTATAAAACTTAGAAAAATCCAGAATACAATCATAAAAATGAACTTCAAAAATGAGTTTGTCACACATGGCAAAATTCACTTCCTTGATTTCACAGCGATTAAAAGTAGCCGTTCTAAAAGCTACGTAGTTTATCTTGGCTTCGTTAAAGATACAATCATTAAAAACGCAATCGATAAAAGTAACTGCTAAGAAAGTACAGGCAGAGAAATTACAATTATTGAAGACGCAACATTCAAAATCCTTGAAATTCGCACTATCTCTGTCATAAATAATGGCATTGTATTCTTTATCAAGGAAATATTCAGACTCTTTTTTCAAGGTAATTTTTGATGATTATTTGAGGCTGAAAAGATAATAATTACC
Source organism: Flavobacterium frigidimaris (assembly GCA_900129595.1). Lineage (GTDB taxonomy): Bacteria > Bacteroidota > Bacteroidia > Flavobacteriales > Flavobacteriaceae > Flavobacterium > Flavobacterium frigidimaris. Next base: position 77,538 of record FQWG01000017.1, read on the forward strand.
TTGGATTAATACTGTACGAAATCGCATTAATTTTGCATTGTGAAAATTTTGTTTTCCGTGCCAAAACGAACATATTTCTTGTGTCATCCTATAAATTAAGACGTTTTTTTAAGGCCTGTTTTTTATGAATATGATATTTTTAAGGCCTTAAAATGTCAAGTGTTTAATTTTAAGGCTTTATTTTTAGAAAAACTTATTAATATTTAATTTAAAATGTTTTATTATAATAGTATTTTGCTGTAGCTTTACACTGATTTTTAAGTTAAAACGTAACACTTATATTATATGGGATCAACAAGAAAAGAACATGATTTTTTAGGGGAATTAGATATTCCTAATCATTTATATTATGGTATCCAAACTTTCAGAGCTGTAGAGAATTTCAATATTACAGGAATTCCAATTTCAAAAGAGCCTTTATTTATAAAAGCTTTGGGATATGTAAAAAAAGCAGCGGCTTTAGCAAACAAAGATTGCGGAGCACTTGACCCTAAAATTGCCGAAGCAATCTGTTACGGAAGTGATCAGGTTATTGCCGGTAAATTTGATCAGGAATTTGTAAGCGATTTGATTCAGGGAGGAGCAGGAACATCCGTTAATATGAACGCCAATGAAGTGATTGCTAATATTGGTTTAGAATATCTGGGACATAAAAAAGGAGATTATAACTTCTTGCACCCGAATAATCATGTTAACTGTTCTCAATCTACAAACGATGCTTATCCATCAGCTTTTAGAATTGCACTTTACCTTAAAATGGAAAGTTTTATTAAAACACTGGAAGGTTTAGAAGTTGCATTTGCTGCTAAAGGAGAAGAATTTAAAAGTGTTTTGAAAATGGGAAGAACGCAATTGCAAGATGCGGTTCCTATGACTTTAGGGCAAGAATTCAGATCTTACGCAACAACTATAGGCGAGGATGTAAGAAGGTTAAAAGAAGCGCAAAGCCTGGTGTTAGAAATCAACATGGGAGCAACAGCAATTGGGACAAGAGTAAACGCACCGGAAGGATATCCTGAAATTTGTGTGAACTATTTAGCAAAAGAAGTTGGGATTCCTTTAACGCTTTCGCCGGATTTAATTGAAGCTACTGTTGATACCGGAGCTTACGTTCAGATTATGGGGACATTGAAAAGAACTGCTGTAAAAATTTCTAAAATCTGTAACGATTTAAGGTTATTGAGTTCAGGACCAAGAACTGGTTTCAACGAAATCAATTTGCCGGCACGTCAGCCAGGATCTTCTATTATGCCGGGAAAAGTAAATCCTGTAATTCCGGAAGTCGTAAACCAGACTTGTTTTTATGTTATTGGTCAGGATTTAACAGTTACTATGGCTGCTGAAGCGGGACAATTGCAATTGAATGTAATGGAGCCTGTAATTGCTTTTGCCATGTTTACCTCATTAGATTATCTTTCTAATGCAATTCAGACTTTAATTGATAAATGTATCATCGGAATCACAGCTAATGTAGATCATTGCTATAATATGGTGATGAACAGTATTGGTATTGTAACGCAATTAAACCCTATTTTAGGTTACGAAATAAGTGCCAGTATTGCCGGTGAAGCCTTAAAAATGAATAAAAGCGTTCACGAAATTGTTGTGGTGGAAAGAAAATTAATCACTCAGGAAAAATGGGATGAAATTTATTCTTTAGACAACTTAATAAATCCTAAGTTTATCACGAAATAATTTTTTTTGAAATATATTCTAAAAGCCGTCAGTTTTACTGGCGGCTTTTTTATTGGGGTAAAATCTGATTTAATTTATTTAAACTATTGAAAATAAGACATATATTTACATAGTGATTAAAGAGTTTTTCGAAAAATTAAAACTTTCAAATGGTAGGATTTTTACAAAATAATTACTTCAATCAATATAAAATCCTATGGTTACTCTTTTTTATTTCATTCAATTCAGCAGGACAAACTGAAAATAATAACTCAGAAATATGTCCTCCTAAAACCATTCTTGAAATTTTTAAAAAGAAAGATACTGTATCTGCTGTTAAACCCACGAAAAACAATTTCTTTTTGGTTATTCCCGCAATAGGTTCCCAGCCTGCGACCGGATTCTTTTTTGGCGGAGTTGCCCAATATACATTCAAAGGCAAACAAGCATCAGACAAATATTCTATCGCCAATTTGGGGATTACTTATACTACGAAAAAGCAGTGGCTTGTAAACGTCAAAAATAATATCCTGCTCAATAACAACAGAATTTTCCTGAGCGGAGATTACCGGCTGTATATTTTCTCTCAGCCCAATTACGGACTTGGGACGGATATAATCCCGCATCACAGCAAACAAAATCATTTTAGTATTGATTCTATTGCACAGCCTATGGATTATGATTATTTCAAATTTCACCAGACCGTATCTTTTGAGGTTGCTAAAAATTTTTATGTGGGAGGAGGAGTAAATTTAGATTGGTATTCGAGTATTAATGATAAGGATTTAGATGTCGAAAATGCAAAATATACCTATCATTATACGTACAGTCAGGAACATGGGTTTGATAATTTAGAATATTTTTTAAGCGGCATGAGTCTTAATTTGGTTTATGATTCCAGAGACAATCAGGTAAATTCGACCCGCGGATGGTTTGCAAATATCAATTATCGTTTTAATCCTGTTTTGTTCAATAACCAGCAATATAGTAATGTTTTGTATGCAGAATACCGGCATTTTATTCCGGTTTCAAGCAAGAACGAAAGATATATTTTGGCGATTTGGGCATACGGACAATTTGTGACCAGAGGAAAAGTGCCGTATTTAAACTTACCCGCCATTGGCTGGGATCAACGAAGCCGCAGCGGGGAAGGATATACACAAGGATTATTCAGAGGAGATGGTTTAGTATATCTTTCAACAGAATTCAGGTTTCCAATTACCTGCGATCAGATGTTCAGCGGAACCGTTTTTACCAATTTTGTAACGGCGAGCAATATTGACAATAAAATTTCACTTTTCAACTCAGTTCAACCTGCTGTTGGAGTTGGTTTGCGCATTTTAATCGATAAAAAAACGCGGACAAACTTAATTGTAGATTACGCATGGGGGAATAATTCTAAAGGGTTTTATTTGAATGCCGGCGAAACATTTTAATTTTTAATTAATTGTTTGTTAGGTTTTTATGGTTTTTGTGTACGAATTTTATCTTTAAAAAATATTTAGTTTTATAAAGAAAAAACTTAAATTTGGAATTCAATTAACTTCAAAAACAAACATTATAAAACGGTACAGTTTTTTATTGGTTCTTTTCCTGTCGGCGATAGGGGCGAACGCACAAGATGCAAGGTCTTTTTCTCTTAATTTGTATGGTGGTTACAATTTTTCGGATAAGATCGATTATGATGGTTATTCTGCTACGATTGAAGACGGTTTTCAATATGGAGCAGGTTTTGAATACTTTTCTCTACAAATAATTCAGTCGAATTAAAATATTTAAGAACGGATACTAAAATTCCTTTTTATAATCCGGCAGGTATTAAAATTAATGCTGGAAATGATAAAGGTGCCTTTAATTTTATTTTGGCAGGTTATACCCATTATTTTGATACAGAATCAAATTTATTGCCTTATTTAGGGGCAGGAGCTGGAGTTGGGATTGTAGAAACACCTCAGGGAGGAAGTGGTACTTATTTTGCCTGGGATGTAAAGGGCGGGGTAAAGATTAAAACTGCTTCATCAGTTTCTGTAAATATTAATGCCTATTTGCAATCGATGTCGGCAGCAGTTGGTGAGAGTTATTATTGGACATATTGGTACGGACCAGTTGCGGTTGACGATTATGTTTCTACTTTTCAATTTGGACTTGGTGCTGTGTTAAGTTTTAACTTTAAAAAATAGTTTTTCTCCCCAAATAATCATTCTTAAAAAATACAAAGGCATTCACATTCGTGGATGCTTTTTTTTTTTGACCAGTAAAAGTCTATTGTTCTTAATTAAATCATAATTTATAAGATTCTAATTTCTATTTTTAAACTCAATCCCTATTTTTGTTATTAATCCAATTAATAATATGAAATTACTTATAGTTGAAGATGAACCAAATCTTTTATCGATTTTACGAAAAGGATTTGCTGAAAACAATAATGAAGTTAGTGTAGCAATGGATGGCAAAACTGCTCTTGAAATGCTCCATAATTATAATTTTGACGTTGTCATCCTAGACGTAATGTTACCTGATATTAACGGAATTGAAATCTGCAGAAGATTACGTGCCGGCAAGAATTTTGTTCCGGTCTTGCTTTTGACAGCACTGGGAACTTCAGAAAATATTGTAACCGGACTTAATGCAGGTGCGGACGATTATTTGGTTAAGCCTTTTAAATTTGGAGAACTGGATGCGAGAGTCAATGCTTTGCATCGAAGAGCGCATCAGGATACAGAAAGAATTGATAGCATAACAGTAGGCGATTTAGAGATTAATGCACGCGCTAAAACAGTAAAAAGAGATGGCGAATCTATAGTTTTAACGGCAAAAGAATTTAAATTACTATATTACCTGGCTAAAAATAGCGGACGAATCGTTTCCCGTGATCAGATTCTGGATAATGTCTGGGATATTAATTTTGATATGAATACCAATGTTGTGGATGTTTATATTACGTATTTAAGAAAAAAAATAGATAAACCTTTTGAAACCAAACTTATTCATACCATGAAAGGTTTAGGTTATGTCATAAAGCCATAAAATGGATATAAGAAAAAAAATTACTTTTACATATGTAGCACTTTCTACGTTTAGTACACTGTTATTGTGTATTGTCGTTTTTGTCTTATTTCAGGAAAACAACCGGTACCATTTTCTTAAACGATTAGAAGACAGGGCTAAAATTGTGGCTTCAATTCATTTTCAAAAAGATCCTGAAAAAATCAAGTATTATAAAAACCTGAAAAAAAACGGTCTTGAAGAACTTATCGAAGAAGAAGAGTTTGTCCTTAAAATAAACAGCGCCAACAGTTTTGATTATAATACAAATTTAAATTTACCAAATGAGTTTTATACCAATGTTCTAAAAACGGGTGAAGACTTTTTTGAGATAAATAACAAGTATTATTTAGGTCAGGTTTTTACAGAGAATGGGCAGAGATATATTGTAATTGTTGGTGCCCGCGATCAAAAAGGTCCAACAACAACAATTTATATCGTAAAAATCATGCTTTTTGGAGGTATAGGTTTTGTGTTTCTTGCTTTCTTTTTGGGACGTTTCCTGGCGAAACGTGTAATTAATCCGGTTGCCCGAATTACCAAAGAAGTAAACAGAATCAGTGCTTCTAATCTTCATAACAGATTGCCGGAAGTAAAAAACTCAGATGAAATTTCAGATCTGACAGAAACTTTTAATGATATGCTGGATCGTTTGGAAACTTCTTTCGAAATTCAGGCTAATTTCATCAACAATGCTTCTCACGAACTAAAAACGCCAATAACAACGATTATTGCCGAGTCTGAAATTATGCTTCTTAAAGAAAGAGAAGTTCCGGAATACATTCAGTCATTAGAGAATATTTACGGGCAGGCATCCAAATTAGGAAATCTGACAGAAAGTTTATTAAAGTTAACCCAAACAGGTTACGATGGCAAGAAACAGGTACTGGACATTGCCAGAATCGATGAATTGTTAATGGACGTAAAATCGGATCTGGACAAAATTTATCCGGACAATCGGGTGAGTATAAAACTTAACTTCGCTCCAAACGATTCTAATTTACTTTTAATTCCTTGTAATAAACCCCTTTTAGAGCTTGCAATCAATAATATTATTACAAACGGTGTCAAATATTCTGATAATAATGAAGTGTTCGTAACGCTTTCAGCCAATCAGGAAATGATTAAAATTGCCATTAATGATATCGGTATCGGTATTCCGCCAGAAGATATTCCGCATTTATACGAACCATTTTTTAGAGGCAAAATTGCGACTAAATATATAGGTTATGGTCTAGGGCTTCCTTTGGCCTCAAAAATTATCCGCATGCACGATGGTGAAATACAAGTGCAGTCAGAGCAGAATAAAGGAACAATTGTAACTATTATTTTTAAAAAGTCGAAAATAAAGAAGATCAATATTAAAAATTCTAATGTTGATTCTTAGAAAGATCTAATTTTATATTAAGACCCCTCTAATTTTGGTGAAGTTATTTTGTATGTATAAACTAAACGATTATACATATGAAAAATTTCCTAATACCTACGACTTTAAAAGATGATACTATTAGTGCTGTAAAATCTGCAGTAAAACAATCAAAATCATCAGGTTGTGAAATCATTTTAATGATGGTTTCAGATGCTCCAGATACTTTTTCATCATCAAGCTATTTACGCGAAATGCGCACCGGACTAACCGCCAGTCAGGAAATAGTACTTGAAACATGTCGATATATTATCGAACATACTCCAAATTGTAAAATAAAAATACACAATCAATACGGACTTTCTTCTCCGATTTTCAAACACATTATTGATGTTTTCTCGGTAAAATTAGTAATTCTTACCCATTCTTATAAACAAGAAACAAAAAGAATTCACCAATACCTTGTGCAATTGGCGGGAAATCAAAAATGTCCAATTCTACATTTAGGTTCAGAGCGATTCAAAGAAGATTTCAATAAAGCACTTTATATCGAAAACGCGCATGCGAATATGCATGTCAAAGATGTTCAGCAATTTTTGAATGACAACTTTTCATTCGAAATTGTAAGCCAAACGTCTAATTTCGATGACAACTACGAAAAATTTGCTCCTTACTTAACAGAGGCAATTTCAAAATACGACATCGATTTATTGGTAGAAACCCGTAAAGGAGAAAAAATCAAATTCAAAAAAACGAAGAAAGAAAATGTAAACGACAAGCTGGGACTTCCGGTCTTATCGCTGTATGAAGAATTGGTTTAAAAACTAATTCCTGCTAAAAAAAGACAAGTTTAATTTTTAAACCGAAAAATATGTTATTAAAGAAAAGAATTCCAATGAAGTACGTTCTCGGAAAAATTAAAGTAGAATTAGGCTTGGTAATGGCATACACTATATTATTTGAAATTTTTCATCATTATTTTATCAATGTTTCCGTTGATATTCCAATTGCAATACCTACAATGGTAGGTACAATTATATCCTTATTATTAGCTTTCAAATCTAATCAGGCATACGACAGATGGTGGGAAGCGAGAATTATTTGGGGATCGATTGTCAATGAATCGAGAACGTTAGTGAGACAAATGCTGACTTTTTATAAAGATCCTGAATTTTCTGTAGAAGCAAATGAGTTCAAAGAAAATTTTACTAAAAGACAAATCGCATGGTGTTACAGTTTAGGTCAGGCTTTGCGTAACAAAGATGCTATAAAACCAATCAAAGATTTGATTAGTGAAGAAGAAGTGAATTTTGTAAAAAATCATCAGAATATTCCAAACGCAATATTATTGCTGCACGCCAGAGATCTTAGAATTGCCAGAAAAGACAAACGGCTAAATGCTTATCAGCAAGTAGAAATTGATAAAACGTTAACCAGATTGTGTGATGCAATGGGAAAATGTGAGCGTATTAAAAACACTATTTTTCCAACAACCTATAGTATGTATATCAGAATGACATTGTGTTTGTTTATTTTGCTATTGCCTTTTGGTTTGATTAGTTTGTTGAGCTGGTTTGCCATTCCGTTGATTACAGTAATTGCAGGAATGTTTTTTCTGATCGAAAAAATGGCAATCCATTTACAGGATCCATTCGAAAACAGACCAACAGATACTCCTGTAACGACTATTTCGAATACAATCGAAAAGAATTTAATGCAGATGTTGAACGAGTATCAAAGCGAATTTGACATTATCAAAGAATTCGATCTTAAACCCGAATTTAAAAAAGCGGAAAACAACGCTTACTTTGTTTTATAATTTAAATTGATTTTGGTTTCAATTTGTTAGCCGGACAGTGCCTTTAAAAGCATTGTCTGGCTTTTTCACTGAATGAGTTTTAGATCATCTGTGAAGCAATCGTCCTAAAATTTGTATGGATTCCCTTAATTCATTAGTCCACGGTAAACCAAAACTCAGGCGCATACAATTAGAAAACTGATCCTGAAAAGAAAAGATTCTTCCCGGCGCAATACTAATATGGTGCTGCATTGCCAGATGATAGAACGCCGCTGTATCAATACTTTTATCAAGTTCGATCCAAAGGAAAAAACCACCCTGAGGCTGACTCACTTTTGTTCCTTTTGGGAAAGATTCCAGGACAGTATTGATATAATTATTGCAATTATGATTTAAGATCTGGCGTATTTTTCTAAGATGATTTTCATATCGCCCGTTTTTAAGAAAATCCCCCACAACCTGATGCGTGATAGTGGGTGAGGAGAGCGAATGGTAAATTTTATTTCGCAATATTTGTTTTTTGAATTTTCCCGGCGAAACCCAGCCCACGCGATATCCCGGAGCCAGTGTTTTAGAAACAGAACTGCAGCAAAGTACGATTCCGCTTTCATCATACGTCTTGCAATTTGTTGGTCGGCTAGAGCCAAAGTACAAATCACCATGAATATCATCTTCAATCAACGGAATATTATAAAACTCCATTAGTCTCACAACTTCTATTTTATGTTCAGCAGGCATCATACTTCCGGATGGATTACTAAAATTGCTCATCAGTAAACAAAGTTTCACCTTTTTAGACGAAAGTGCTTTTTTTAGCGCCTCTAACTCTATTCCCGTAGTCATATTAGTAGGCAGTTCCATGATATACAATCCTAATGATTTGGCCAATTGCAAAATCCCAAAATAAGCAGGGCTTTCTGTAATAATTGTATCGCCGGGCTTAGTCAATGTCATTAAGCAATGTGATATTGCACTTGTGCAGCCCGGCATTGTTATAATATCTTCTTCTGTTAGTGATCCTCCCCAGGTAAAGGACCATCTGGCAATTTCGCGTCTCAAATTCGGATTGCCTTTTACCTGCTCATAACTCGTTCCGCTATTAGGGAGTTCTCGCATAGCCTGAACCATTCCTTTGTTTAATTTGGCAATAGGAAGAAGTTCATTTGAAGGAAAACCCAAAGAAAGCATCGTAATATTAGGATCAGTCATATTGCCATAAACCTGATCGATCAAGTCCTCTCTGTCAATATTGATACATTTTAAAACAGGACTACTTGGTGAAGGTTCAGGAATTGTTCTAGCCGAAATATTACTCACATAATAACCAGATTGTGGTCGGGATTCAATCAGAGACCGGCTTTCAATTTCGTAATACGCTTTACTTACCGTACTCATGCTATAACCTGTTTCAGCGCAGACTTCACGGATCGAAGGAAGTTTATCGCCAACATTCAAAACCCCTGATTTTATTTGCTTTTCGATTCGGTCAGCAAACTGCAGATACAAGTAATTCGAGTTTTTCATAGAAAGATAATATTTGGTTTTTAATAAATCCTGATAATTATCGGGAGATATTGTCAGTTGTAATTCAATTGGTCATTTAGAATCCTGACAACTTAGAAAAAAAAACTGTTATGGTGCAATTTACTAAAACTGTATCTGTATTGCTATTTTATTTTTTAGAAATTTGCTTTGAATAAGAAAATCAAAAACAATAGTCGTGAAAACAACAAAATACTACATAGCTGCCATCACCTGTTTTGTAATCTGGGGATTTTTCAGTTTGGTTTTAAAACCAATACATGAGTATGCTTCTTTAGATATTTTATTTTATCGTGTGTTTAGCTGTAGTGCGCTAATGTTGCTTATTGCTTTTACTTTTAAAAGAAAAAGAATAAAAGAAGCGATTGCAACCTTTAAAGGATTGACAACAGCTGAAAAACGCAAAACTGTTTTATTGAATATTGGAGGCAGTCTTTTTATCATGACAAACTGGTTTACGTTTATCTATGTGATGAACCATGTAAGCGTAAAAGCCACTTCTTTGGCGTATTTGGTTTGCCCGATTTTAACCACATTACTGGCTTATTTTATTTTGCACGAAAAATTAAGTAAAACACAATGGATCGCGGTTGGATTAAGTATTTCCGGATGCATGCTTTTGTCTTATGCAAATATTACAGATATGTTTTTCAGTATCATTATAGGTCTTTCTTATGCTTGTTATTTAGTAAGCCAGAGAGTCAATAAAGGGTTCGATAAATTTTTAGTCCTGACGTTTCATATTACTTTGATCGCTTTGTTCTTATTGCCTTTTTTTCCATCGTACAGCGGGCCGGTTCCAACAGAGTTTAAATTTTATTTCTGTATCGAAACCATTGCCATTCTGTTTACTATCTTTCCTTTATTCCTTAATTTATACGCACTTTCAGGAATCAATTCTTCGACTGTTGGAATGCTTTTGAATATTAACCCGATGATCGCTTTTCTTTTGGCTATGTTTTTATACAAAGAGCAATTTGGACTGATCCAGATCATAGCCTACGGAATTGTTTTTCTGGCAGTTTTGGTTTTTAATTCACATCATATTTTTGCAATGAAGCAAAAGTTCGCCATACTATCCAAAGATTCTAAATAATATGTTTTTTATATTTTTTAGTGGTTTTTAAAATATAAATTACCGGAATCTTTAGGATATTGTAAAACAGGAATGATTAGCTTCGTTCCTGTTTTTTGTTATAAATATGTTTGCTGCGAACTGCACTCATTTTTCCGATTTTTTTAATCCATTTGCCACTATTATTCGTGGCTATTATTAAAGCATAGAAATTAATTTACAGATGCTATAGAAATACATTGTAATCATTAATTCCTGAAAATTAGTACAATTCATTGCAGACTTTTTTTCTCTTTCACTACTTAGAATTAAAATTACCACAATCTTAACAGGATATTTAATTAAGAATGACTATTTTCATTTATTGCTTTTTTATGCAATAAAAAGAATGAAAAAAAATGCCACAGATTGTATAGATTAAAGATTAGTTTCTGTGTCTTAAAAAAAATAGCCGCGAAGTCACGAATGATTGTGTAAATGAATTGAAAAAATTAGTGAATTCGTGACTAAAAAAAAACTTTTAATCTGTGACCCCGGGAACTATCGGGATTGGCAAAAAACAAAAACAAACTGAACAACTATTTATATGAAAAATACCAAACTTCAAGCCTTTATACCGTTATTTTATTTAGTGTGGTCTGATGATTTACTGACTCAGAAAGAGTTTGCCACCATTCAGAAATTTATCAGTGACTTAAGCTGGCTTTCGCCCGAAGAAAAACAACTGCTTCTTTCAAGATTAGATATCTCGAATCCGCCTTCGCGAAGTGAACTCACGCAATGGAAACTAGATATCGAAAAAAGCATTCAGAATAAAGAAGACATAAAATCAATTTTTGATATTGCGGTAGCACTATCAGAAAAAGACATCGACATTTCGACCTTGCAATCCAGTTTTATAAAATTAGAGAATGATCTCGGAATTTTAGGCGAAGAAGCGCTTCAGAATTTTAAAACAAAAGCCGGTTCTTTTACGGCAAACTCCCAAACCAATACTGATTTTGATATTCAAAAAATAACAGCCATTCTAAATGGTAAAGAAGCGGCTATAATCAACAAAGTAAAATCAGTTATTTCGAGACCTGAATTTGCTTATGAAACTTCGACTGATATCAATGTATATCGCCAAACTGTGTATCATTGGTGCAAAATATTAGCCGATGAAAATCTGGGTAATATGGCGTATCCAAAACAACATGGCGGAGGAGAAAACATAGCCGATTATTTTGCGATTATGGAAACCTTGAGTTATCACGATTTAAGTCTGGTAATAAAATTTGGTGTTCAGTTTGGACTTTGGGGAATGAGCGTTCAGTCGTTAGGAACTGAAAAACATTATGCCAAATACCTGAAAGATATTGGTTCGCTAAAAATTCCGGGATGTTTTGCGATGACAGAAACACATCATGGTTCAAATGTAAAAGGGCTTGAAACTACAGCAACTTACAATCACAACGATCAGACCTTTACGATTCATACTCCAAACAAAAATGCGCAAAAGGAATATATTGGTAATGCCGCTGTTCACGGACAAATGGCGACTGTTTTTGCTAAACTTATTATAGAAGGCCACGATTATGGCGTAAATGCTTTTATCGTTCCGCTAAGGGATACAAATGGAAATACGTTAAACGGAATTAAGATTGGGGATTGCGGACATAAAATGGGATTAAACGGAGTGGATAACGGAACGATTAGTTTTGATAATGTAGTGATTCCGAAAGAAAATATGCTGGACCGTTTTGCTTCTGTAAATGATAAAGGTGAATTCGAAAGTCCGATTCCGAGTGATAACAGACGTTTCTTTACCATGTTAGGCACTTTGGTTGGAGGGCGAATCGGGATTCCGCGTTCTGCTTTGGCTGCAGCCAAATCCGGATTAACAATAGCGATCCGCTATAGCGATCAACGCAGACAATTTGGCCCGGAAGGCGGATCTGAAGTTCCGATTTTAAATTACAGAATGCACCAAAGAAGATTAATTCCACCATTGGCAAAAACCTACGCCGTTCATTTTGCTTTGCAATACCTGACGAATCGTTTTCTAAATAAAACCGAAGCAGAAATGCAGGAAATTGAAGCTTTGGCGGCTGGAATGAAATCCTATTCGACCTGGAGTACAAGAGATATTCTGCAGGAATGCCGTGAAGCTATTGGCGGAAAAGGATATCTGTCTGAAAACAGAATTGATGCTTTAAAAAATGATACTGAAATATACACCACTTTTGAAGGTGATAATACTGTTTTGATGCAGTTGGTTGCCAAAAATCGTCTGTCTGAATTCAGAAAAGCGTTTGGCGAAATGGGAGCTGCAGGCATTATTAGTTATGTGTACGAAAACGCCAAAACAGCCATTACAGAAAAAAATCCAATTGCAACCCGCAAAACAGACGATGAGCATTTATTAGATGAAGAGTTTCATTTGCAGGCTTTTATTCATAGAGAAAAAACAATTCTCGCATCAGCGGCACGACGTATCAAAAAACTGGTCGATGGCGGTTTAGAACCTTACGATGCCTTTAATGTTGTGCAGCATCAAATGATCGATGTCGCTCAGGCTTATCTGGAGAGAGTTGTTCTGGAGCAATTTCAGTTGGCAATTAAGGAAGTCGAAGACATAAAATCAAAAGAGATATTAACAAAACTGAATCATTTGTATGCACTTTCGCAGATAGAAAAAAATAAAGCCTGGTATCTTGAAGACGGTTATATGGAAGCCGTAAAAACAAAAGCAATCCGTAAAATGGTCAACCAGCTTTGTTGGGACATACGTCCGGACGCCGTTTCGCTAGTCAATGCTTTTGATATTCCGGAAAGTTGTCTGGCAGCACCGATTGCGGTTAAATAGAGTGAAAAGTGAAGAGTGAAGAGTGAAGAGTGAAAAGTGAAGAGTGAAAAGTGAAGAGTGAAAAGTGAAAAGTGAAAAGTGAAAAGTGAAAAGTGAAAAGTGGAAAGTGAAAAGTGGAAAGTGAAGAGTATAGATCTTTTGGGCTTTGTCAAAGTTTTAAACTTTGACAAAGCTTTTACCCCAAGCATTTTCCACATTTTTGTCATCCCGAGGAAAGTTGGATGACAATGATTGGGGTAATTTCCAAACAAAAAAAAACCTTTCTAATTCTTTTAATCTGTGGCAATAAATTAGTTACTGCTTATGGAAAACAGCAGTTGTTATTTTTTAAATCATTGTTTTATTAAAATAACTTGCCTTCTCAAAGTCTTTTATATTAATCGAAATTACCGGAACTTCAGGAAGTACTCTATTCAGTTTAGAAACAATTACTTTCGAAAGATGTGCTTTTTGATCTGTACTTCGGCCTTCCATAATATATCCGAAAACATGAATGAAATCTTTTAGGGAATTTCCGTTGTTATAATACGAAAACGGATTAATACGAACCTTAATCTCAGATTCATCAAAAAGACCGGTTGATAATGCTGCATTAAAAACATCCTGCATAATGTCATCTGCAGATTTTAACCGAATTACATTTTCTGAGCAATCAATAATAAAATGAGGCATGGTATATAGTTTAGATTAGAGAAACTGAGCACAATCAAATTTACAAAATCCTATTCGTGTAAATGTGTTTATTTTTTTAATAAAGTCTTTTTTTCTTAATTTTTGTTACGAAATTCAAAATTTGCGACTTAGTAAATAATTCATTTTTGTATTCACACTTTCTTATATTTGTAGGTCTCATTATAGCTGTAATTGTTTTGAAAAATTATCTTTTGTTTTTTATTCTCGTTCTTTTAGTTGGTCCCGCATATTCAGCGGACAATACGGATACTATTTTATCTAAGCTAAATGACGCTCTAAGAAATAAAGAACATTATGTTCGGCTTAAGGAAGAACGTATTTTAAATTTCAAAAAAATCAAGTCTGATGATTTAACCAAAGAACAAGAGTACAATTACAACAAGACTTTATATACAGAATATCAAAAATTCAATTCAGATTCGGCCATTTTTTATGTAAAAAAGAATTTGAAGATTGCGACCGAACTTCAGAACATAGCGCTGTTAAATCTGGCAAATCTGCAATTGGCGACACTTTATTCTTCTTCGGGGAAATACCGTGAATCTGAAGCTCTTTTAAAAAGCATTGATACAAAGATGTTATCAAAATCTTTACTGCAAAATTATTATGTAGCGTATCGCGAGTTTTTTGAGCATTATGCCGCCAATAGCTATGATGTAAAATACATTCAGCAGATAAGAAAATATCGCGATTCCTTATTGACTGTTTTAGAACCCAATACACTCAATTATCAAATTACGAAGATTCAGCAAGTTATATCTCAAAAAAAACTTGCTGTTGCTGAAAAGCAATTATTGCAATTATTTGATCATATCAAAGAAGATAATCCGCAATACGCTATGATTACCTATCTTTTAGGCAGTATTTATGAGGCAACACATCAATTAGAATCCAGAAAGAAATTTTATGCGCTTTCGGCTACTTCAGATTTAAAAAACGCCAACAAAGACAATGCATCACTTCAGGAATTAGCACAGGTTTTTTACGAAATTGGCGATGTCGATATGGCGTATAAACTAACACAATCAGCTGTTGAAGATGCGCTTTATTGTAACGTTCAGTTTCGTACGCTTTTAATGTCGCAGGTATATTCGATCATTAATACGGTGTATCTGGAGAGAGAAGCGCAGCGAAAAACCGAATTGCAATTGTATCTTTTGTGTATCAGTCTGCTTTCGGTATTTTTGATTGTTGCCATTATTTATGTGTACAAACAAATGAAAAAAGTATCCAGAATACGAGGAGAACTTTATGAAACCAGTCAAAAATTAGCAGAACTAAACAAAGACATTACAGAAACCAACAATCAGCTGCACGAACGTAATGCACAATTATCAGAATCCAATCATATCAAGGAAGAATATATAGCACATTTTTTCAGCCTTTGTTCCACCTACATCAATAAGTTAGAAAATTATCGCATTATTTTAAATAAAAAGGCAAATGCAAAGCAGTTTGATGAAATCTATAAAATGCTAAAATCAACTACTTTGGTAGATAATGAACTCGAAGAATTGTATAAGAACTTTGATATTATCTTTCTGAATTTATATCCAACATTTGTAAAAGACTTCAATGCACTTTTAATAAAGGAAGAGCAAATCGTTTTAAAACAGGGAGAATTACTCAACACAGAACTTCGCATTTTTGCCTTGATCAGGTTAGGAATTAATGACAGTGTAAAAATTGCTGCCTTCCTTCGTTACTCTTTAAGTACAATTTATAATTATCGTACCAGAGCAAGAAATAAAGCGGCAGTTTCGCGAAATGATTTTGAAGAAATGGTCATGAAAATTGGTTTAATTTCTTTGAAAATCTAAATTTTTATTTTAAAATCACTACTTTTTTTATCTGTATTTTTTGATTATTTAACTGAAAATCAATCGTTTGGTTTTTTATTTCACTACTTTTTTTCGTTTAAAAATTCAAAACGAACTATAACGTTTTAGCTTTACAGTATTATTAAAAGGGTTGTATGATTTTACGATACCTTTTATATTGTATAAAATGCCTTAATAAATTAATAGTTATGTTTAAAAACGTTAAAACAATTGTTGTTTTACTTTTGCTGAGCTCGATCGGTGTGAGTGCACAGAATAAAGTTCCTGTTTATCTGGATGATAAAAAGCCAATTAGTGAGCGTGTGGAAGATGCGCTGAAAAGAATGACAATCGATGAAAAAATTGCCATGATTCATGCGCAGTCTAAATTCAGTTCACCTGGTGTACCACGTTTGGGAATTCCTGAAAACTGGATGACTGACGGACCACACGGAATTCGTACTGAAGTTTTATGGGACGAGTGGGATCAGGCAGGCTGGACAAATGACTCTTGTATCGCATTTCCGGCATTAACTGCACTTTCTGCCACCTGGAACAAAGAGTTGTCTTCATTATATGGTAAATCTATTGGAGAAGAAGCTCGTTACCGCAACAAAAATGTATTGTTAGGACCTGGAGTTAATATCTACAGAACACCATTAAACGGTCGTAACTTCGAATATATGGGAGAAGATCCTTTCTTGGCTTCAAAAATGGTTGTTCCTTATATTAAAGGTGTACAAGCAAATGGAGTGGCCGCCTGCGTAAAACATTTCGCTTTAAACAATCAGGAAACAAAACGTAATTCTGTAAACGTAATCGTTGATGATCGTGCCTTGTACGAAATATATTTGCCGGCTTTTAAGGCTGCCGTTCAGGAAGGTGATGCATGGGCAATTATGGGTTCATACAACAAATACAAAGGACAGCAATGTTGCCACAACGAATTTTTATTGAATGATATTCTTCGCGGAGAATGGGGGTTCAAAGGTGTTGTAGTGTCAGATTGGGGTGGAGTTAATGATACAAAACAAGCCATTCATAACGGTTTAGACATGGAGTTTGGTTCCTGGACAAACGGACTTACAGAAGGTGCAAGCAACGCTTATGACAGTTATTATTTAGCAAAACCATATTCGAATATGATCGCCAGAGGTCAGGTTGGAACTAAAGAACTGGACGAAAAAGTACGTCGTATTTTACGTTTGTCTTTCTTGACTACAATGGACAGAAACAGACCTTTTGGTTCTTTTGGAACACAAGAGCATGCAGATGCTGGCCGTAAAATAGCCGAAGAAGGAATTGTACTGCTTCAGAACAACAATAATATTTTACCGATCAATCTTTCTAAAACAAAGAAAATCGCTGTTATTGGAGAAAATGCCATCAAAATGATGACTGTTGGAGGAGGAAGTTCTTCGCTTAAAGCAAGATACGAAATTACACCGCTTGAAGGGTTAAAGAAAAGAATAGGAAATCAGGCTGAAATCGTTTACGCTCGTGGTTATGTTGGAGACCCAACAAGTAACTATAATGGAGTAGTGGCAAAAGTAAGTTTAGAAGACAAACGTTCTCCTGCAGAATTAACCGCTGAGGCCTTAAAAATAGCGAAAGACGCTGATATTGTTCTTTTTATTGGAGGTTTGAATAAAAGTGATAATCAGGATGCTGAAGGACACGATCGTAAAGAACTAGGTTTGCCATACGGTCAGGATAAATTAATTAGTGATTTAGTTAAAGTAAATAAAAATGTAGTTTTCGTAAATATCTCAGGAAATGCTGTGGCTATGCCATGGGTAAAAGAAGTTCCGGGAATTGTACAAGGTTGGTTTTTAGGTACAGAAGCAGGAAACGCTTTAGCGAATGTTTTGGTTGGAGATGTAAATCCTTCCGGAAAATTATCTTTTACTTTCCCTGTAAAATTAGCAGATAACGGAGCTCATGCATTAGGAGAATTTCCTGGTGGAGACGAAGTAAAATACAACGAAAGTATTTTTGTTGGATACCGTTGGGCTGACAAACAAAAAGCAAAACCATTATTCTCTTTTGGACACGGTTTAAGCTATACCACTTTTGCATACGGAAAAGTAACCGCTGACAAAAAACAAATGGCTGTTGGAGATCAGATTACATTCTCTGTAAAAGTTAAAAATACAGGATCAAGAGAAGGTTCAGAGGTAGTACAGCTTTATATCAGCGATTTGAAATCCTCATTACCACGTCCGATAAAAGAACTAAAAGGATTTGAGAAAATAGCGCTAAAAGCCGGAGAAGAAAAAACAGTAACTTTTACAGTAGATAAAGCAGCATTGAGCTTTTTTGATGATAAAAAACACGACTGGGTTGCTGAACCGGGAGCTTTTGAAGCGATCGTTGGAGCGTCTTCGACAGATATAAAATCTAAAGTGGGATTCTCACTTAAATAATTTCATTATTTCTAAATTGGTTGGTTTGTAAAGCTGCAAGTGTAAAAAGTTGCAGCTTTACTTTTATAACATACTTTTTGCCATTAAGAGATGGTAAAAAAAGAAGTCTTGTGTTTGCTAAGCCTAAAAAAAGGATTTTACCATTAAGATATTAAGTTTCATTAAGCGTTGTGTTGAATTAAAAATATTTATGCCAAAAGCTCAATCTCTTAATGGTTCAAAATAAAATATTAATTTTTAAATTAATTTAAATGAAAGAAATTGTACTGAGTGCGATGGTTTTATTTTTAACGCAGAACCTTTCGGCGCAAAGCCTCAATAAAATGCAATGGTTTAACGAACCTGAAAAATGGGAAATTAAAAACAATGCCTTAATTATGAATGTTACCGCAAATAGTGACTATTGGCGTATTTCACATTACGGGTTTACGGTTGATGATGCACCGTTTTATTATACCACTTATGGAGGAGAATTTGAAGCCAAAGTAAAATTAACCGGTAACTACATTGCCCGTTTTGACCAAATGGGATTAATGCTCCGTATCGACGAGAAAAACTACATTAAAACAGGAGTCGAATTTGTTGACGGAAAATTTAATATAAGCACTGTTGTTACGCACGATAAAAGCGACTGGAGTGTGACTACTTTAGAAAAAGCACCGCCATTTGTATGGATCAAAGTAGTGAGAAGATTAGATGCTGTTGAGGTCTTCTTTTCGTATGACGATAAAAACTACATCATGACCAGAAATGCACCGTTGCAGGACAATACTCCGGTTATGGTAGGTTTGATGGCGGCATCACCGGACGGAAAAGGTTTTGAGGTAAAATTCGAAAATTTCAAAGTAACACATTTGCCGGATCAACGCAGATTAGAGTGGCTTAAGAATCACCAATAAATGTAAAATGTAAAATGTAAAATGTAAAATGTAAAATGCAAAAAGTGAAATGTAAAAAATGAAATGAAAGATGTATATTGTCCCTTGTTTAAGTAATTAAATTTTGCATTTTGCAACACAACTTTCACAAAAAACAACTAACCTTTTAACCACCAAAAAAATTATGAGTTCAATTTCTATTGACATTAAACCAAAAAAGCATTACGAAATTCTAGACGGCCTGCGTGGAGTAGCAGCTCTTTTAGTTGTTATTTTTCACATTTTTGAAGCTTTTAACGAAGGAAGCCGATTCAAGCAAATTATGAATCACGGTTATCTGGCTGTCGATTTCTTTTTTCTTTTATCAGGATTTGTTGTCGCGTATGCCTATGATGATCGCTGGGAAAAATTAAGCCAATGGGAATTTTACAAACGACGTTTGATCCGTTTGCAGCCCATGGTTATTATGGGAATGATTATTGGAGCCATCTTTTATTATTTTCAGGCATCGAATGTTTTTCCGCAAATAGCAGGAATGGAAGTCTGGAAAGTGATTTTAACGATGGTAATTGGATTTACATTGCTTCCAATTCCGCCATCAATGGAAATCAGGGGATGGGGCGAAATGCATCCGCTTAACGGACCTGCATGGTCACTTTTTTTCGAATACATTGCCAATATTTTATACGCAGTATTATTTCGTAAATTTTCAAATAAAGTTTTAGGATTCTTTGTTTTAATATTTGCCGGAATGCTGATTAATTATACTGTTTTTGGACCTAAAGGAGACGTTATTGGTGGCTGGTCTTTAAACTTAGAACAAATGAATGTTGGTTTTACCCGTTTGTTATTTCCGTTTTTTGCAGGAATCTTACTTTCCCGTTTAGGGAAATTAATCCATATAAAAGGAGCTTTCTGGGTTTGCAGTATTATGATTATTGTTCTGTTTTCGATTCCAAGAATTGGCGACGAGAACACATTATGGATGAATGGTTTGTATGAATCTATTGTGATTATTTTCTTATTTCCATTAATCGTTGCTATTGGAGCAGGAGGAGAAATAAAAAATCCGGTTTCTCTTAAGATATGTAAAGCATTAGGAGATATTTCGTACCCAATTTATATCATACACTATCCTTTGATTTATTGGTATATGGCGTGGGTAATTGATAATAAAGTTCCATTAAAAGACGGTTACGTCTTAGGAATCGGAGTTTTATTAGCCAGTATTACAATAGCATATTTATGTTTGAAATTCTATGATGAACCAGTACGCAACTGGCTTCAGAAAAAGGTTCAAAGGAACAGAGGCACAGAGGCACAGAGGTAAAAAAAATTGCAGACAAACTTTGCCCTTTTGCAGCTTTGAACCTGAAAAAATGAATTTCTAAATTTTGTTAATTTTTGATATTGAAAAAAAGGGATGAAACCATAAAGTTTCATCCCTTTTGTATTGAGTCCAATTAAGAAAACTTTGTCTCTTTGTAACTCTGAACCTTTGTCCCTTTTTATAAAAACTTATTCTAAAATTAATGCTCCTAAAGCTTCTTTACTGAAACCTTTTAGTTCGTCTGTTTTACCTGCTTTAATTTTAGCCACCCAATTAGGATCAGAAAGAAGAGGTCTTCCAACAGCGACTAAATCAAAATCACCCCTGTCGAAACGTCTGTTTAATTCTTCTAAAGAGGTTGGTTGAGAACTTTCTCCTGCAAATGCACCAAAGAAATCACCTGAAAGTCCAACAGAACCTACGGTAATTGTTGGCGCTCCTGTTACTTTTTTGGCCCATCCGGCGAAGTTCAAATCAGACTCTTCGAATTCAGGTTCCCAGAATCTGCGTTGCGAACAGTGCAAAATATCTACTCCGGCATCAACAAGAGGCGTAAGCCACGCTTCTAATTCCTGCGGATTATGAGCCAGTTTATAATTATAATCAGAAGGTTTAAATTGAGAGAAACGCATGATAACAGCAAAATCATTACCTACCTGCTTTCTGATTTCTTTAACTACTTCAATAGCAAAACGGTTACGTTCAGGTAACGTTTTTCCACCGTAAATATCATCACGCAAATTGGTTTCAGCTCTAAAGAACTGGTCAATCAGATATCCGTGAGCACCGTGAATTTCGATCGTATCAAATCCCAGTCTTTTAGCATCAGCAGCCGCTTTTCCGAAAGCAATAATCGTGTCTTCGATATCTTTTTCAGACATGGCAACTCCATTTCTGAAATCAGGTCGGTTTAATCCTGACGGCCCTTCAAAAGGAACCGGCGGAACCCATCCTGAGTGGTGATTGTCCATGATTCCCATATGCCAGATTTGTGGTCCCATTTGACCTCCGGCAGCGTGAACTTCATCAATCACTTTTTTCCATCCGTTTAAGGCAGCATCGCCATAAAAATGCGGCACATTAGCATCGTTGGATGATGAAGCCCTGTCAATAACAGTTCCTTCAGATAATATTAAACCAACTTCACCTTCAGCTCTTTTTTGGTAGTAAGAAGCTACATCTTCAGTTGGAACTCCATTTGGAGAAAAGGAGCGCGTCATAGGCGCCATTACGATTCTATTTTTAAGATTTAACGTTTTTAAGTTAAATGGCGAAAACAGGTTGTTTGTACTCATAGTAATTTACAAATTAGATTTAATTAATTTACTAAGTGCTTCAAAGGCACCTTCGTTGCGTTTATAGTAAGTCCATTGTCCAACGCGTTTAGATTCAATAAATCCGGCACGTTGTAGAATAGATAAGTATTCAGAAACTGTAGATTGCGTTAAGCCGGCTTTGGCTTGTATCTGTCCCACACAAACTCCGTGTTCAAATCCGGCGTGTTGCAATTGATCCGGAAAGTTTATTTCAGGTTCCTTGAGCCATTCCAGCATTTGCAATCTGGACTTGTTAGAAAGTGCCTTAAAGATTTCTATATTTTCCATAGTGCAAATATATCGACTTTTCCCGATATGCCAATTTAGAAGATGATTATTTAGCAAAAAATTAAGAGGAAGAAGAGGGAACTTCTACAAAATAGAGAAAGATTTAATAAAGAAATTTATATTTGCTCGTAAATTGAAAAAGCCCCAGCTAAATAAACACAATCAAACTATGAAAAAAACTGTACTCATTTTAGGATTCTTATTTTGTTTTATAACGAGCTCAAATGCCCAGGTCGTAGGAACTGATGTTGGAGACATTGCTCCGGAAATTGATCTGCCGGATAC
Organism: Flavobacterium frigidimaris; assembly: GCA_900129595.1. GTDB lineage: Bacteria > Bacteroidota > Bacteroidia > Flavobacteriales > Flavobacteriaceae > Flavobacterium > Flavobacterium frigidimaris. Next base: position 99,922 of record FQWG01000017.1, read on the forward strand.
AAAAGGAAATAATATTGCCCTTTCTTCTTTGAGAGGAGAGTTGGTATTAATTGATTTCTGGGCATCATGGTGCGGACCTTGTATAAAAGAACAACCGGAATTAATAAAACTGAATAATACTTACACAGGTAAGTTCTCTATTTACAGTGTTTCAATGGATACTAAAAAAACACTATGGCTGGCCGCAATTGCAAAGCAAAAATTACCGTGGACACAAGTAAGTGATTTAAAATATTGGAATTCTCCCGTTGTTGGCGATTATAAACTTCAATCAGTACCACTAAACTTTCTGATTGACAAAAACGGAATTATCCTGGCCAAAAACATTCATGGAAATGCATTGAATGAAAAAATTAAAAGTTTACTGACTGTACAATAAATATTGACACTAATCAAAACTTTAAGTATATTGCTGTTTCGAAATAAGCAAACCAATAATAAAATTTTAAAGGAAACCATGATCCAAAAATCAATACTATTATTCTTTATTCTGTTTGCATTCAATTGTAATGCACAAACGATGGAAACAGTCAGTAAATTGAAAACTTCTTACCAAAAATGTGTTGACAGCGGAAGCGGAATGAAAAATTGCGCCATCGAGTATTACAATGAATCTGATAGTTTAATGAATGTTGCCTACAGGAATTTGAAACTAAAATTAAGTTCTAAAGAGCAATCAAAATTGAAAAAAGAACAATTAGACTGGATAAAAAAACGTGATCTGTATTTCGAAAAGGTGTATTCTGATACTAAAAAAGAAGGACATTTTGTTGAGGGAAGCAGCGATTTTGATCTGGTCGTTTTTGACGAAAAAGCAAATTATATTTTTGCAAGAGTAAAAGAACTCATTAAAAAACTGTAACATTGCTTTCAAAACAAAATTGATCAATGGAATCAAAACTCAGTTTATCTGAATTTAGAGCGAGATTAACAAATAACACAGAAATTGGTTCTTTGAACGCACAATTAAATCTCTTTAGAATATTTCCCCGATTTGGAGGAATAAAGCCTTTCTATGGACTTTTTGATGATAAAAGCTTTCGTTTGACTTTGAATTCGCCAACATCACCAACCTATTTTGTATTAAGAGGAAAATATAAGAATGTTGATAATGTGGTTAAAATAAGCTACATTATCGAACCCAACAGTAAGTTTCAGTTGCTGTGGGTAAGATTTTTTCCGATAGTATGTTTAATCGCAATTAATGTGTTTTTTCTTTTTTTTGGAAGAGGACTCAGGAAAGCATCTACAATTGTAAGTTTGTTTCTGCTGATTCTGATTTTCTATTCGAGATGGAAAGAGGAAAGAAAGTGGAAGAAATTAGAACAGAAATTCATCAGGATTTTTGAAATCAAAATAGGTTACTAATTATAGTGATCATCTTTGTCAAAGTTTAAAACTTTGACAAAGATTCATCAACATGATATCTGAAACAAAGAAAACCTGAAACAAATTAATAAAATCAGTTCAATCTGTCTTCATGATTTCTCACACCGCCAAAACTATTCTTTAATAATTCTCTGACCTGAAACTGTGTCTTGTTTCGGGTAATATTATCCCATTCTTTAAAATCAAAAATATGAATTTCTTTGGCATTTGGGTTGGTCACAAACGAAAGCCTGGCAATTGAATATTTATAATATTTTAATTCGTGCGATATATGTCTATTCGGTACAACAACAAGGATCGTTTCCCATTTCAGGAAATCTGCTGCTGGCGGAATATCTTCTCTTCCATCTAAACCAAGTGAGTCAAAAAAAGCAATAATTTTTTGATCGTTTAGTTTGTCAATTTTTTGATCAATGCGCTTAATAGTGTTAAGAAGCGTATTTTCGTCTTTAATAACACTCATAATAATACTTTTTGTAGTTGAAATTCAAGATAAAATTACATTAAAAAGAGAATAATTTAACACAGTATAGCCCGTAGAATGATTCTAAATTTTTTATAGTCTAATTTTCAGTTGTACTTACGAAAGGATATACCATCAGGTTTTGATAAAATACTATTATTTTAATCAACCTGAAAGCAATATTTTTATGCATACTTGCTAACCGCTTACATTAACCGCATTATGAAAATTATTGTTCACAAAGAAATACTGTTGTATTTTATCTTTTGGGTATCTGTTACATCATTCGCTCAAAACAAATCAGATCGGGAATTAATTTTAATAGATAAAGACTGGCGTTTTTCGTTGGGTCATTTGTATGATGCTCAAAAGGATTTTGGGCATGCCGAAGGTTACTTTTCGTATTTAGCAAAAACCGGTTTTGCAGATGGTCCTGCCGCACCGGGATTTGATGATCGTGCCTGGAGAAAACTAGATCTTCCGCACGATTGGGCCGTAGAACAGGATTTTAGTGAAAAAGCGAGTTATAGCCACGGATTTAAATCGTCCGGAAAAGGTTTTCCTGAAAAAAGTATTGGCTGGTACAGAAAGAAAATCATGATTCCGCAAAGCGACGAGGGAAAAATTATAACGCTGAAATTCGATGGCGTTTTTAGAAATTCGAAAGTATTTTTCAATGGTCATTTCCTCGGAACAGAAGAAAGCGGTTACAACGGATTTGAATATGATATCACGGCTTATGTAAATTATGGTAACGAAAATACCATTGTTGTTCGGGCAGATGCGTCGATGGAAGAAGGCTGGTTTTACGAAGGCGCAGGGATTTACAGACATGTGTACCTGCAAAAAACGAATCCGTTACATGTCATCACGAATGGAACTTATGTTACTTCAGCAATTCAGAATGATACGGCCGAGGTTACTGCCGAGGTTACGATTGAAAACAAAGGAAATTATAAAGGAGCAATTGAGGTCATACAAACAATTATTAATGCTTCGGGAAAAGAAGTTACCAGTACTGCTGAAAACAGATTGGCGCCTGAGTTTTATAAAACTGCCAATTTTACTTCAAAAATAAAAATACAAAGTCCGTTATTGTGGGATCTTGATGCGCCAAGTTTATACCGTATAATAACTCAAATTAAGCAAGAAGGCAAAATTGTCGATGACTATGAAACTAATTTTGGAATCAGAACGATCAAGTTTGATCCTGAAAAAGGTTTTTTTCTTAACGGAAAACCGGTAAAACTGAAAGGAACAAATAATCATCAGGATCATGCCGGAATTGGAACCGCTTTGCCAGACGAATTACAATACTACAGAATAAAGAAACTCAAAGAAATGGGATCAAATGCATATCGATGTTCCCACAATCCGCCAACCCCGGAACTGCTTGATGCGTGTGATAAGCTAGGAATGCTGGTGATTGATGAAACCCGTTTAATGGGAATTAACGATTATCATTTGAACGATTTGAAACGTCTGATCGAACGCGATCGCAATCATCCCAGTATAATCTGTTGGTCTGTTGGTAATGAAGAATGGAATATTGAAGGCGGAATCGTGGGCGAACGTATTACAAATGTGATGCAGGAATTTGCAAAAAGTTTAGACGCTACAAGACCTGTTACCGTTGGAATAAGCAGTGGTTTTAGAAGCGGAATTTCCTCTGTAGTCGAAATTATGGGCTATAATTATATGGGCAACGGCGATATCGATGCCCATAGAAATGATTTTAAAAACCAGCCCGGAATGGGAACAGAGGAAGGATCGACTTTTGCAACCCGAGGGATTTATTTTACCGATGATACCAAACATTATAAAAGTGCTTACGACAAAAAGCCGCGACCGACCTTTTTCAGCATCGAAGAAGGCTGGAAGTTTTATGCCTCAAGGTCTTATCTGGCAGGAATGTTTATCTGGACAGGTTTTGATTATCGCGGAGAACCAACACCTTACGGCTGGCCATCGGTTACTTCTTATTTTGGGATGATGGATGTTTGCGGTTTCCCGAAAGACAATGTATTTTATCTAAAATCTTGGTGGGGAAGTGCGCCAGTTTTACACCTTATGCCACATTGGAACTGGACTGGACTGGAAGGCAGAGAAATCGACGTCTGGGTACATTCTAATTGTGATGAAGTCGAACTTTTACTGAACAAAAAGAGTTTAGGTAAAAAGAAAATGGAACAATACGGGCATTTAGAATGGAAAGTAAACTATACACCCGGAACGCTGGAAGCCATTGGATATAAAAACGGCAAAAAAATTGTGACCGATATTCAAAAAACAACCGGAAATGCTGAAAACATTAAACTTTCTGTAGATGCTGAAAACGCTTTAAATGCAAATGTTTCGGTAATAACGGTTGAAGTTACAGATAAAAAAGGGTTGCATATTGCAACCGCAAATGATGAAATTACATTTGCTGTCAAAGGCGGAAAAATATTAGGCGTAGGAAATGGCGATCCAACTTCGTTAGAAAAAGATCAATTTATTGATGATATTACTTTGGTTCCGATTACAAATTTAGAAGAACAAAAACTCACTTCAGCTGAGTTGCTTCAGGAACTTCCAACTTTTTCAGAAAGTGACTGGACAGCAGCTTTTAAAGACCGGGATTATAAAAATCAGGCAAAATCTTATGTTTACCGTGGCCAATTTGATTTGAAAAATATTTCAAAAACGAATATGGTAAGTTTCTTTTACAAGAAAATAGGAGCAGAGTCTGTAATTTTTGTTAATGGCAATAAAGTTGTGCCAAGCGCTGAGGATTCTCAAAAATACAGTTTCACTTCTTCCATATTGAAGGAAGGGAAAAATACTATTTATATAATGGCAAAACCGCTTCAGAAAATAAAAGACTGGGATGTTATGAATACAGACCCAGGAATTATTCAGGTCATAACGCCATCAGAACCGTGGAAACGAAAATTGTTTAATGGTTATGCGCAAATTATTATTCAGAAAGACGAAAGTGGAAATGAAGTTGTTTTATCGGCTACCGCTAAAGGACTAAAGGCGGGTGTTTTGAATGTTAATCAGAAGAAAAAATAAATTTATAATTTTAAACACATAGCAACATAGCTTTTGTAAACTTAAAATAGGCGTTTCACTTTGTCTTAATTCACATAGCTATGTGAAAGAAACGAGTTTCTTTTTCAGTCTCTTTTTTTAAACTATAAAATCTATGTTGCTATGTGTTTAAATAAAAATTTCAATGATCAGAAATAATCATATTCGTTTTTGGTTTCTTGGATTTGTTCATTACAAATAAAAGGAGTGGTAATGTCACCACAAAAAACAATCCAACAAGAAAAAAAGCATCCCGATAACTTAATAGAGAAGATTGTTTCAATACAATATTTTCCATCAGTTTAAGGGCTTTCAATTTTGCTTCATTATAAGCAAAACCTTTGCTCTGAAAATATTTTGTGTAAGCATTTAATCGATCCATCGCCTGAATATTGTATTGATTGACATTTGATACCAATTCATTTCGATGTGCTGAAAATCGGTGTGCAACATAGGTATTGATGATCGAAACACCAAAAGAACCGCCTAATTGCCGCATCATATTATTGAGCGCAGCTCCCTGACCAACATCTTTATCATCCAGAGAAGAAACAGCCAGCATTGTAAGCGGAACGGTGAGTAAAGCCATTCCTAAGGCGCGGAAAATAAGAGAAGTTGCAACTTCGGCAGCGCTTGTGTTAAGAGTCATTTCGGACATTCTCCAATTAAAATAAATAAACAATAAAAAACCCGCCGCAATAATTATTACGGGAGAAACTCCTTTTTGCAATAATGTTCCGCAGGTTTTTAGAGCAAGTAAAGCAAATAATGCTCCGGGAAGCAGAAGTAATCCGGTTTGATAAGGAGAAAAACTCAAAAGACGTTGCGCCACAACCGGCGTAATATAAATAGAAATAAACATTCCGAATCCCGTAACAAAAGTCAGGATGGCGGCAATACTCAAAGATTTGCTTTTAAGTACGCGAAGATTTACCACGGGTTTGTCTATAGCTAATTCCCAATAGATAAAAAACAATAGAGTACTGACGGCTATAAAAGTAAGAATAATGATGTATCGGGTTTCGAACCAATCTTCGACTTCGCCTCTTTCCAGAACGGTTTGCAAAGCGCCAACGCCAATGGCTAATAAAGCAATTCCTGTCCAGTCGACTTTTGTGATTTCGGGTTTAACAGAAGGTTCTCGTAAAAGGAAATAACAAGAAATCATAACCAAAATCCCGATTGGAACATTAATTAAAAAAATCCATGGCCAATCGTAGTTTTCGGTAATATAACCACCAAGCGTTGGTCCAATAGTTGGTCCAATAAAAATTCCTGCCCCAAACAAAGCTCCCGCAGTAGATTGTTTGTCTTTGGGGAAAAGTTCAAAAACCACTACTTGCGAAATAGATAATAATGCACCCCCGCCAATTCCCTGAAAGAACCTGAAAAAGACCAGCATCCAAATGTTAGAAGAATGTCCGCACATAAACGAACAAAACGTAAATAAAATAACAGAACCAATATAATAATTGCGTCGGCCTAAGTTTGCGCTCAAAAAGCTTGTAATAGGTATAATAATCACATTGGCAATGGCGTAGGCAGTAATAACCCATGAAGTATCTTCTAGTGTTGCACCAAGATTGCCGCTCATATGAGAAAGCGCTACGTTTACGATCGATATGTCAATCAGTTCCATAATTGCAGCCAGAATGACTGTAAATATGAGCAGTTTTCGGTGTAATGGTGTCATAATATATTTTTATACCGATTGGTATATTTATAATTAAAAAAAACGTTTGATCTCTATAATCTCATCCAAAATCTGCTTAATCTGCGTGAAAAAATATTCACGCAGAGATTTAATTTGGGTATCAACAGAATCTGTTTTAAAAAACATTTACAATTCTTTTTTAACAATATTCGTTTTAAGGAGATTAGAAGTGGCTCTCGCAATCAATCTCGTTTGATCCCTGTTCCATATTTCGCATTGTGCGTTTACAATTTGTTTTCCTTTTCTAATAATGGCTGTTTTTGCCAGAATTGTATCTCCAACAAAAGCAGGAGCAAAGTAGTCTACAACAAGATTTATCGTCGTATAAAAAGTTTCTTCATCAAGAGAAAACATCGTTGCACCAATGCAATCATCGGCAATGGCAGCGGTTACGCCTCCGTGTAAACTCTTCACCGGATTCGACATTTCTTCACGAATCGTGTATTTAAAGGTAACTGAGCCTTGCTCGGCAGCAACAACTATTGGTTTCATCCAGAGCATAAAAGGAGATGGCGACGCTGTAAATTCTCTGTCAATATGATTTTGTAGTACTTGTAATCGCGTTAATTTTTCCATAGGTTTTGTTTTTATGTTTTAATACTGATCGGTATATTTTTATTCAAAAAAAAAGTAATTTTAGGAATTACTTTATTCTAAGTCTTCTATAATTTTGTTTAGCGAAAGCATGATCGTAGATAAATGAGATAAATTGCCTGTTATTTTAGAAATCATAATAGCGCCTTCTATAATGGCAATGATAGTCAATGCTGTTTTTTCAGGGTCAATATCTTTCGCTTTAAATTCTCCTGCACTAATTCCCTGTTCAATAAAGCAGACTAATTTATCTTTCCAGCCCAGAATGGTGTTTTCAACTTTTTTTCTTAAAACAGGATGCGTATCATCAGCTTCTGTGGCGGTATTAATAATAGGACAGCCTCCTTGCGTTATCCTCAAATGATAGTAATCAGAGTAGAGTCGGGGATAAACCAGAAGTTTATCTTTAAAAGTGGTCTGTTTCTCAATTTCTCTTGCAAAAGTATCCTGAAGTTTTTTTACATTAAACTTAAAAGCGGCAATGGCAACTTCATCTTTATTTTCGAAATTACCGTAAATACTGCCTTTGGTAAGTCCCGTAGCTGTAGTAATATCGCTCATAGAAGTCCCGCTGTATCCTTTCATATTAAAAAGAGGAGCAGTTTTCTCGATAATAAATTGCTTTGTTTTTTCAGCTTTACTCATAATATGGTAAATTTAAATGCAAATATATACCGATTGGTATAATTAAGCAATTTTTTAGTTGTTTATTTTGTTTCAGGTTTTATCTCTAATGCATTGAAAATTAAAGCAGATTATTTTTACCACAGAGTTGCACAAAGTTTTTTCGCAGAGATTCACAGAGAATAAAATAGAAAGAATAGCCACAGATTAAAAAAGATTTCGAAAATCTGTGCTAATCTATTTAATCTGTGGCTAAAAAAAACTTTGCGAAACTTTGTGAAAAAACTTTGTGCAACTCTGTGGTTATTTTTTTTTATTCTCATTTCAAACCTGAAACCTGAAACAAAATAAAATCTGAAACTATTTTTTTGTTTGATTTTCATAACTTTGCAAAATGAATAATCAGACAGAAACTCAGAATTGCGATTTCACTTCAGAATTAAAGCTGAAAGGTTTTAAAGTTTATCAGATAAATGGAGATCAAAGTAAAATACCAGTTTACAGCCGCAGGGATTTTTATAAAATTTGTATTAATACCAGCAAAAGTATTATACAATATGCTGACCGCGGAATAGAAACCGACGGAACAATTCTGTTTTTCGGTAATCCGATTATTCCATATTCCTGGGAAACTATTTCTGAAGGATACGAAGGATATGCCTGCGTTTTTACAGAAGAATTTTTAAAGGTAAAGGACCGTTCAGAAACGCTTCACGAATCTCCTTTGTTTAAAATAGGAGGAACGCCCATTTTTTCTTTAAATGCTGAACAAAAGTTGTTTATAGATTCATTGTTTGAGAAAATGATTAAAGAATATGAAACCGATTATGTTTTTAAGGACGATTTGATGCGCAGCTATGTCAACCTGATTATTCATGAATCGATGAAAATGCAGCCTACAGAAAATTTCTTTAAACATAAAAATGCATCATCGAGAATTACCTCATTATTTTTAGAATTACTAGAAAGACAATTTCCTATAGAAACAAAAAATGAACCGCTGGCATTAAAAACACCTCAGGATTATGCACAAAGTTTAGCCGTACATGTCAATCATTTGAATCGTTCTGTTAAAGAAGTTACGGGAAAACCAACTACAGCGCATATTACCGAAAGAATCATTGGTGAAGCCAAAGCATTGCTGCAACACACAGATTGGAGTATTTCAGACATTGGATATTCACTGGGATTTGAATATCCGAGTTATTTTAATAATTACTTTAAAAGACTTACGGGAACGATCCCAAAATCGCTGCGATCGTAAATTGTTTCATATTCTTAATTTTTTGTTTGAATATTGTTATTTCTGATTGTCGTTGCTAAAGTACTTTTGCCCTGAAATAATTAGTATTAACCTCTATCGGTTTTTCGCTGACTAAATATAACTCCTATAAAGCGCATTCTAGCTTTCTAATTTAGTTTCCAGCACTGATATACAAAAACAAAATAATTATGAAAGAACCAGAAAATCAATTAAATGAAACTATTTTTCCAAAAGGAGATCTGGCTTCAGCGGATTATTTTACAGGAAAAGCATGGGTGAAAATGCTGGTTCCAAATGATCCGGTATTAAATACTGCCGTTGGTAATGTAGTTTTCGAAGCAGGTGCGAGAAACAATTGGCATACACATCCCGGCGGACAAATTCTAATTGTAACACAAGGAACAGGATATTATCAGGAAGAAGGAAAACCAATTCAGTTACTTCAGGCAGGCGATGTTGTAAACATTCAACCCGAATTAAAACATTGGCACGGAGCTTCTCCGGATAGCGAATTTACCCACATCGCAATTAGTACCAATACCGAAAAAGGTATTGTAGACTGGCTTGAACCAGTAACCGACGAACAATACAATAGCTTTAAATAATTTAAGTAAAAGTGTTGTTTGGCGGGATCTAACGATTAATTAACGGTTTTTGTTAGATCTTATTTAAATAAAATCAATCTCAAAAAATCTATTTTATGTCAACACTTTATACTTCCGCTATTGAAGAGGGAAAAGTCCCGAATACTTTCATGACTGGTAATGTTTCTTATAAAAAACAAACCAGCAATATTCATCCGGACAACACAATAATTAAAGAAATCTCTTTTGAACCCGGTTCGAGATGCAAATGGCATATTAATGCAAGCTTACAATTATTCATCGCCACAGACGGAATTGGCTACTTTCAGGAAAAAGGCACTGCCATTCGTTTACTTCATAAAGATGAGGTAGTTACCGTTTTACCGGGTGTAGAACATTGGTATGGCGCAACACCTTTTAGTAAATTTTCGCACATTAGCATCATCACAGAAATCGACAAAGGAAAAGGAATCTGGTTAGAAAGTGTAACCGATGAAGAGTATTTTAGTTTTGGAAAGTAAGCTAATGAGATAATTTGTCAATTAGATAATTAGATAATTGAAAACTTCAAAACTTATTTTTTTATATGTGATTTTTTTTCAAGCAGATTTAAGCTGATGTTATTTTAAATCCATTTAAATCTGCGTGAAACTATACCAATATAAGGCAAAAAACTTTGTGCCTTAGTGCCTTCGTGGCATTTTTAAAACAAAGAAAACCTGAAACTTTAAACAAAATATTTTAATGCAAACAAAAAACATAAAAGCCTTTGGTACAGAAGCTGCCGAAGCACCCTTACAAACACTAGACATTCAGCGTAGAGCGGTATTAGCGCATGACGTTGAGATCGAGATTTTATATTGCGGAATCTGTCATTCCGATTTACACTCGGCGAGAAACGAATGGCACGGAACCATTTACCCAATAGTTCCGGGGCACGAAATTGTGGGACGCGTAACAAAAGTGGGCGATCACGTAAAACATTTCAAAGTAGGAGATTTGGCAGGAGTAGGCTGTATGGTCGATTCTTGTAGAGAATGTGAGCATTGCAAAAATGATTTAGAGCAATTTTGTGATCAGGGAAGCATTCTGACATTCAATTCTCCTGATGCTCATTTGGGCGGACAAACTTTTGGAGGATATTCTCAAAGTATTGTAGTCGATGAAAATTATGTACTGCATATTTCAGACAAACTTGATCTTGCCGGAGTTGCACCTTTATTATGTGCAGGAATCACAACTTATTCTCCGCTAAAACACTGGAATGTTGGTCCGGGACAAAAAGTGGGAATCGTTGGTATTGGAGGTTTAGGACATATGGGAATCAAGTTAGCGAAAGCAATGGGCGCTCATGTAGTAGTTTTTACCACTTCATTGTCTAAAACCGAAGATGCAAAACGTTTGGGAGCAGATGAAGTAGTATTGTCTACAGATCCGGAGCAAATGGCAAAACATGCTAAATCATTAAACTTTATCTTAGACTGTGTATCAGCGGAGCACAACATAGATGCGTATCTGAATTTACTAAAAGTAGACGGAACCCTGACTTTGGTGGGCGCTCCAATGGAACCACTTCCGGTAACGTCATTCAGTCTTATATTAGGAAGAAGAAGTTTTGCGGGTTCTGCTATTGGCGGAATTGCCGAAACTCAGGAAATGCTTGACTTCTGCGCAGAACACAATATTACCGCAGATATCGAATTAATTGGTGTCGATGAAGTAAACAATGCATACGAAAGATTACTAAAAGGAGATATTAAATACCGTTTTGTAATTGATATGGCTTCTTTGAAGTAACTTTCAAAGGAACAAAGGAACAAAGGTTCAAAGTGGCAAAGGTTCAGAGGTTTTTAAACTTTGTGCTTTCAAACTAAAAAGTTATATAAATTTTAAAAAGGTCTGACTTTATAAAGTCAGACCTTTTTTTATTCTTTTAAAAACTTATCATTTAATTATTTAATTTTGAAACTGAACAACTAAATCTCTCTTTCTTTTGCAAAAACATTCGATTCCTATTTTATCTGTTGGCAATATACTTGGAGAAGAAACTTTGGGTATCACCTTATTTCGCCATAGCGTAAAGGGAAGAAATGAATTCGAACAGCCTCACAAACATGATTTTTACATGCTGTTTTTTGTAGAGAAAGGTTCAGGCGTTCACAATGTCGATTTTACGCAATATACAGTAAATGATTATCAGGTTTATTTTATCCGTTCGGGTCAGGTACACAATTGGTCGCTTGATGTAGATACTTCAGGGTTTCAGCTGATGCTTTCGGCCGATGTAATTAGCATTTTTTCGAATTTGGGGAAATTTCCTTTTTTTGAGCAAAGTGTTCCGTCTTGTCTTTCTTTAAACAAAAAAGAATTTGAGGATTTTAAAACTCATTTGCATGAAATAGAATTACTATTATCTGATAATGATACACTTACTAAAGAAATAGTTTTGCTGCGTTTGCATTTATTGCTAAAATTATTGCAAAAACAATATTTGAATCAATTTCCCGAACACGATTCATCGACGAAGCCCGAGAAAATAATAAAAGGGTTTACTGGTTTAATTGACGATCATTTTAGCAAAGAACCTTCTGTGAATTTTTATGCCGATAAATTAAATATTACACCTAATTATCTTAATATACTTTCGCAGAAATATTTAAAAGTGCCGGCAAGTGATGTAATAAAACAAAGGACCATTCTTGAAGCCAAACGTTTACTAACGAGTACTGATTTGTCTATAAAAGAAATTGGTTACCAACTTGGTTTTAATGATAATACTTATTTTACCAAAGTATTTAAAAAATATGCCGGAAAAACTCCGGGAGATTTTAAAAAATTATAATTTTTACCATCTTTCTCCGTAATATTACCGTTATCATTTTGAGTTTATAACGATTTTTGCAATGCAATAAATACTATTGAGTATTAGAGTGTTATTGTAAAATTGTATAACAAACCGAGAGAAGATAAAATATAATTTATGGAAGATCATAAAATAAGCCGAAAAAAATTCTTAGGATTAGGAGCCGCTGCAACCGGAGCTGCATTGTTTTCAGGAATTGGAGCAAATGCTGTTGCACAAGTATTACCGGAAGAGAATAAAACAAATCTGAACGAATATCTTTTAATTAATGTACGATTAGAAGATGGTTTTGAATATAATGACAAGAATGAAGTAATTGCTACCAAAACAGCACTTTACACGATTCATATTGCCAATGGTAAAATAAAAAGCATTACGACAGGAAAGTCGGCTTTGAAATTGAAAACAGTTGATGCTAAAGGACTTTTGATGCTTCCGGGATTACGCGATATGCACATTCATATTGATAAAACGTACTACGGCAGCGGAACCTGGAATGCAGCGCCAAGAAAAGGTTATACGGTAAAAGACATGATTACGCTCGAGCAAAAGTTAATTCCGCAATTATTACCCGATTCTCAGCATAAAGCCGAAGAAGCGATTAAACTCATGCAAAGTCAGGGAAGTTATTTTGCGCGCTGCCAATGTAATATCGACCCTGTTAGCGGACTAAAAAGTTTAGAACATTTACAAGCGGCTTTAGAAAAAAACAAAGAGAATTTTGGATCTGAAATTGTAGCGTTTCCGCAGCACGGAATTTTATATTCAAAATCTGAACCTTTATTAAGAGAAGCGGCGAGCATGGGAATTGATTTCATAGGTGGACTTGACCCAACAAATGTCGATGGCAATATGGAGAAATCCCTGGATGTCATGTTTCAAATTGCACTTGATAACAATAAAGGAGTAGACATACACTTGCATGAATCGATACCATCTGGTAAAGCAGCGATTGAATACATGATTAAAAAAACCGAAGAAAACAAACAACTACAAGGAAAGACCTATATAAGCCATGGTTTTGCGCTTGCCAAAATGGATCCAAAAGATCTTGAAAAAATAGCAGAACAAATGGGGAATCTGGGAATAGGAGTAGTGTCAGGAATTCCGATTGGGAAAACCATAATGCCAATTCCAACATTGAAAAAGTACGGTGTAAAACTTATGACAGGAACCGATAGTATTGTCGATCACTGGCAGCCTTTCGGAACTTGCGATATGCTAGAGAAAGCAAAATTATGCGCTCAGCTTTACGGCTGGACAGACGAGTATAATTTAAGCAGAGCTTTGCACATCGCAACAAAAGACGAAATCCTGCCGCTTAATGATTCAGGAACACGCGTTTGGCCGGCAGTCGATAACGAAGCTAATTTTATCTTAGTAAAAGCAAGCTGTTCTGCCGAAGCCGTAGCACGTTTGCCAAAAAGAGAAGGAGTTTTTTATAAAGGAAGAAAGATAGCTGGCCTAATAGGTTAAGAAGAGGTACAAAGGTTCAAAGGTACAAAGGTTGAATGCGTCGTATTAAAACTTATCAAGCAGTTCCGGAGGAACGAAACATATTGTAGGGATGGATTTTAATCCATCCTATGGGTTATTAAAACCTAAAAAGACGCACAGCAAGTGCGTCCTACAAAAAACTTTGTCCCTTTGCACCTCTGAACCTTTGCAACTTAAAAAAAAGAAAACCCCTCAAGCAATTCAACTCTTGAGGGGTTTTTTGAAAATAAATAATAACCAATTAAATTTATTTCTTTTTGTCTAAGTCTTGTTTTAGCAATTTCGCATGCTCCAAATGAGCAGTAAGCGGTGCTATATTATTTGATGCCCAAAGCTTAACATCTTCATCTTTTGCATCTTTAGTTGCTTTTTGCAACTTATCAATTGCTTTTTCGTGTCCGTCGATCATCATATCAGCGAACTTTTTATCAAAGTCAAGACCTGATTTTTCATTCAGTTTTTTATATTCCTCCTGACCCTCTTCGGTAAGCGAAGTTGGTAAGGTGAAGTTTTTAGCTTTAGCCAAAGCACTTACTTCAGAAGCCGATTTGGTATGCTCATCAACGAGCATTTTTCCAAATTTCTTTACTTCAGGATTGGTACTTTTTGTTTGAGCCAGTTTTCCGATTTCGATTTCAGCAAGATTCACTTCTGCGATATCCACTAAAAATTCAGAATCATCTTTTTTATCTGCAATAGAGTCAAATTTGGCTTCGTTACTATCTTCAGCAACTTCTTTTGGATCCTCTTGTTTGTTTTCGTTTTTACAAGAATTCAGAGATACAAGTAGTAATCCTGCTCCTAAAATTACTTTTCCGGCTAATAGTATTTTTTTCATGATTTAATAGTTTAAATGTTATAATGTAAAATTATTCAGATTGTGTGAAGAATGTCTTACAGTATTTTTGAATAATGTTACAGGATTTGGATATTGTGGTTTTTGATAAATTATTTTGTAGTAGGATTTGTTTTATATTAGCGTAGGAAAATTGCTTTTAATCTAGTTGCTACTTAATCATTATGATAAAACCATTACTCTTCTCTTTTCTTTTAATAACACTTCTCTTTGTGAATTGCCAAAAGAAGATTAACGATTTAGAATTCGAAAAAAAAGTAATGACGGAGATTTTTCCAGATTTAATTGATTCAATTTGTATTGATTACAGAGTGGTACTTAATCCGCCTCCTATTTATGGTTTACTTACATATGATGAAAAGGGTAATCGTATAAGCGTTGACTCAACAATGAGTATTGAAGAGCAAAAACAAAGAATGGCTAAGTGGAAGCATAATCAAGAAGTAATTGAAAAAGATACTTCAAGATTAATTGTAGCATTCAATCCTAAAATAAAGAGAAATAGTAAAGATTTAAAAGAATATTTGAAGCAGCACTTTAAAGTTAAGGAAGTTTTTTGTCCAAAAATAAAAGGAGATTCTGCATATACTATAGATTTTAAAAATATCCCACTTAAAGGGAGATTTCAACTTAAAAACATTTCCGAATTTCCAAAAGACCGACGTGAGTTTTGGAGAAAAAAGTATGATTTTATTTTTTCGGGTGCAGTTTATTTTACAGGAATTCAATTTGACAAAGAGAGAAAATTTGGAGTCTTAGACGGTGGTTTTTCTTGTGGAAGACATTGCGGAATTGGCGTGAGGATTTATATCAAAAAAGTAAATGATAAATGGATGATTGATAAAATTGATAACATTTCGGTTTCATGATTTTGCTAAAAAAAATTATAGGTTTGATTTTTATTGGAGGGTTATTATTCATTATGACATATGGAACTTTGTTAAAAACAGTGATAAACTATATAAATGCATCGACGAATAAAGATTTGTGGTATCTAATACGTAGTAATAGTTTTTTTTCTCCTGCTGGCGCGAACGCATGTCATTAAGTTAAGAAAAAACAGCTGAAATACTGTACCGAATAAATCTCACGCAAAGTCGCCAAGCCGCCAAGTTTACGCCTAAAACCTTTGCGCTTTTGCGCGAAAAAGAATTAACCATTAATTAGATCAAAAGAGCTTAACTTAATCAAAATTTTTTAAAATTTATAATCATGGAGGTTAAATCCAAATTCAGAAAACTATTTTGGGCAAGAGCAGGAATTGGCTGTCTGGCTTTCATTGTTACACTTTATGTATGCTTAAACAGTATTTCGCAATATTCAGAACTTCGTAAAAATCCGGTATTTATTGTCTCGGCTGTGTTTTTGTTATTATTTCTTTGTGCAGCGTGGGACTTTTTTAAGATTTTCAAATTAATCGTTACAGATCAGGGAATTGAAAAAGTCGTACTAATTTCTGGTCGAAAACAATGTATTCCTTTTACAAGTATAACTAGTCTTAAGAAACAAAAAATCACAATGCAAGGCAAAGCGGGACAAATAACAAACGGTTATACTATAAGTATCCTGGAATTAGAAAATAATAAGACTTTAGTTATTTCACCTGATATTTTCGAAAACTACAATGATATTATGGTAGTCATCAAAAGTAAACTTTTGCTCTTTCAGGGCAATGATCCTGATTCGTTTAGTTGATAGTGCGAAGCACTATGAACGCAAAATGATTATTGTTTTAACCCCGTAAGGTCAAAGGCCTAATCGCGAAGAAAACCTTCATTAAATAATATTAATATTTTCTGACAAAGTCATTTTTCCTTAAAATTTATATTATTTTTTGTTTTTGCCTTTCAGGCCAATCACCTCGCTTAATTTAGTTCGTAATGCATTGCATTACGCGAAATGCTTTTTAGGCTTTTGGCTGTTTTTTTAAGCCTTCTAGCACTTCTGTTGCCTCCAGTGAACATAAAGTTGTTGGGAATCTAAATAATCCAAAACAGCTGTCTAACGGTTTTCAGTAAAAAGATATTTATAAAGGGTATATAAAAAGTTTTGTTCAAAATTATATATTTATCGCAACTAAAAGCAATAACCAAAATAACGAGGAATGATCAATATAGATTTTAAAAAAGAGAAGGGCAAAATTGATGAAATTATAAATAAAGCTTTGGCTGATTATCAAAATGAAATAAACCTGATAAATATTGATGACTGGACATTAAAATCTAAGGAATTATTTATCGACAGATCCTATAATGGCTATAGTTCTCAAAGTACACAATTTATTAATACTAGTTTTCCGGATATTACTCGTTCTGTAGACAGTAATGCCAGATTGATATTATATTTATATACATCAGAAAGAGATGCTGAATTTGATTTGATTAAAGGGCAATTGATTGCAAAAATTAAAAAATCGATGTAATGTTTTTTACTGCTAGGTTTTCAATCTTTTGCTGGCGCGAGCGCAATGTTATTAAGTTAAGAAAAACAGCCGCAATACTGTACCGAATAAATCTCACGAAAAGCCGCCAAGCCGCCAAGTTTAGGCGTAAAACCTTTGCGCTTTTGCGTCTTTGCGCGAAAAAGAATTAACCCAAAAGAGCTTAACTTAATAATGTCTTGTCCTAAAATAGATTTACGATTCAGATTGTTTTCAGCCTTTTTGCGCACGGGCGAGCATCTAAATATTAGATCTCAGCAGGAGATAATAATGAATAAAAAAAGCCTTGATTTTTTAAGATCAGGGCTTTTTTGGGTTTATCGTTTATAGAAACTTATTCTACGTCGAGATAAGGATTCAAAATTTCAGCTAATTCATTCAGCCAATAAAAACTGTTTTCTAATCTGGTGACTTCCTGCTGAAGAGTTTCATCTTCTCTGATAATTCCTAAAGCCATGACGTAATTTACTTGTCTTAGCGCTTTAGCCATACCTTTTGGGGCAATTGTGTTGTTGAAGAAATTCAAGAGCCTTGTTTCGGCTTCTTTCGAAAGATTTTTTGTACTCATAAACTGGACATTTTAGTGAATGTAAAGCCATGGGATAAGGTGTTGTTATTGTTTCCAATACCATTACCATACCACAAAGGCAAATTTTGTTTAATTCTCGTGTCGTAGTTTAAGAATACGCAAATGTAGTAAAAATCTTTAATTTACAGTAATTTTATTGTAAGAATAATTACCTAGCCCTGATGGGAGGGAAAATCCTTTTGTGCCCCTCGCGATAGCTATCGGGAGGCACAAAAGATTTGGAAGGACAGCAAGAAACAGCTTCAAGAAAATGTACTCATTACCATTCTGAAGAAACGCTCTAACATAGAGTTAATTATGAAAATATATCGCAGAATTGTATAACGACTCATTTCTGCTTTTTGAGGAATTTTGATATAACAAATTTCTAATGTTATTAACCTCAAAATTTTTCAGTCATGCCAGATGCAAGAATTAAAAACGAAAAGCAATATCAAGCACTTTTAGAAATTGGGTACAGTAAAGAAAAAGCAGCCCGAATTGCCAATACGCCTGATTCAGGTGAAAAGGGCGGAAGAGCAAAACCATACGATGAATGGACAAAAGCAGAATTGTATGAACAAGCCCGAAAGGTTGGAATCGCAGGACGCTCATATATGAGCAAAAAAAATCTGATTCATTCTCTAAGAAATAACTAAAAGTGAACTTAATAAATATTTAAATGCCATAGACAACAAGAAGAATAGAATATATCGGAAAATAAAATCTTCTTCAATCTTCATCCAGATCACTATCGGGAGTGGCATTATAACAAACCAAACGACCATGAATGCAGCAGCAAAAACCGAAAAACTAATGAATCAATTGATCAAAACACCACATTTGGTGATTGACAAATTAGATTTAGTTTATGTAAACAATCAAAAGTTGCCTATAGAAAGATGCGAAGGAGAGGATGGTTTTGTATATAAAAAAAACGGACGCTGCATTAAGCAAAAAAGCGAACTCAAACGCTTTAGCAGTCTGGTGCTTCCGCCGGCGTGGGTAAATGTTCAGATTTCGGATTTGCCAAACGGACATTTGCAAGCGGTGGGTTTAGACGATAAAAACCGAAAACAATACAGATATCATCCTAAATGGAATTTGATTCGAAATCAGACTAAATTTTATAAAATAGCAGAGTTTGGAACCAAATTGCCTTTGATCAGAAAACAAGTCGATGAAGATCTCGAAAAGAAAGAATGGTCGAAAGAAAAAGTGGTCGCATTGGTGATTCGGCTTATGGAAGAAACGCATATCAGAATCGGGAATGAGAAATATGCCAAAGACAATAAATCCTATGGACTTTCGACTTTGCGAAAACGCCATATCAACATCAATAAAAATACACTCCGGTTTGAATTCATCGGAAAAAAAGGAAAACAGCATACGATTACCACAAGAAATAAACAATTGGTAAAATTGGTGAGCCGTTGTGAGGAGATTCCGGGTTGGGAAGTTTTTAAGTATTATGATAAAAACGGCGAAAGAAAAGTGCTCGACAGCCATATGGTCAACGAATATTTGCATGAAATTTCAGGAGAATATTTTAGTGCCAAAGATTTTAGGACCTGGGCGGCATCGATTGTGTTTTTTGAAACGCTGATGGAAATAGGAACGACAACGGACGAAAAAGAAATCAAAAAGAATATTCTGTCTGCCTTTGATACCACGGCTGAAGCTTTGGGAAATACCAGGAATGTATGCCGGAATTATTACGTTCATCCCTTATTGGTTTCGACTTACGAAGACGGATCAATCGAACAGTATTTCGACAGGGCCAAAAAATGCCGAAGCAATAAGGAGCATTTTTCGCATAGCGAAATTGCCTTTTCAGAATTAATACAAAACTATCAGATCAATTTGTTGTAAATCAGGTTTGATCGTGCTAAGAAAATAATGTTTAGAGTTAATACATCTCTTTAAAAAGTATGAAATTTGAGTAACAAACAAAATCATTATCAACTAAAATCACAAGCTTATGTTACGTTATACAGTCATTTTTATTATTCTAGCGATCATCGCCGGAATATTTGGTTTTACCGGAATTGCCGCAGGAGCAGCAAGTATCGCTAAAGTTTTATTCTTCATATTTTTAGTGTTATTTATTATATCCCTAATTACCGGAAGAAAAAGAATTTAATACACAGTAAATAAAATAACAATTAAGAACGACACATATATCCCGGTAAATGTGTCGTTTGCATTTTTTAAAATTAAAATAAACCATTATGGGAACTAAAAGCGGTGCTTATCAGGATGTCTACATCAAAAGAGATAATGAAATGGTGAGCTTAAAAAACGATGTAACAGATTTCTGTGAAAAATATATCAAACCTGTACATCCGAAAAATTGGGACTGGTCGACACGTGATTTCGAAAATCCTGATAACGATCCAACAATTGCCGAAGCAAGAGCAATAGGAAACGTCGTTTTTAAGGATTTAAACGACAAAAAAGAAACTGACGTTGATTTGTCTACCATGAACAATGTTGAGTCGATTAAGGCGTATTTAAATCCAAAAAGCAAATACGAAGCTTTTAATATGGAGGAATTTGCTTTTGCTTTGAAGGTAGAACTCGAACACGGAAAAATAAAAGATGTAAATGTGACCAATAATCACCCGTTTCTAACGGCAATGATTGCTTTGGCTCACATGACAGAAAGTCTGACGTATTACAAAAGACTGAAAGTGATGGAAGCGGAAGGGGAGATTTACGAAATCATGCGGAAAATTGATAAAGTTACCACAGGAAAAGAAGAATTACTGGAAGAACTCATAAAAGCCGAAGAAGAACTAAAAGAAGCAAGAGCAGGATTAGCAGAACGTCTGGAAAAAATGGATGATATTCCGGTTCTGGAAATTATTGGGGATTGATTTTTTTTTTTTTGAGGGACAAAGGTTCAAAGGTTCAAAGGTACAGAGGTTTCTTTTAGGTTTATAGATATAAAATGACAAAGGTTCAAAGAAAGTAAACGACAAAGTAATTAAACTTTGAACCTTTGCCACTCTGAACCTTTGTCCCTAATTTTAATTTTGTCAAAAATTAAAATTTCCTCGGATCATTGTCCGGATATTCCAGATCTTCTTCTTCCTGAACATCGTCTTCGATATATTCTTCTTCCTCTTCTTCTTCGTCATCGAGATCATCGAGATCGTCTTCGGTTTCATTAAAATCTTCGTCTTCTCTTTCCAGAGATGCATCAGACGGATTGTCGAGTTCGTCGTTTACGTCATCGACATTTTTGCCATTTTGATCTAATTCTTCTTCGTATAAATCGTTACTGTCGTGTTTTAGATCGTCGTCGTCATGAAAGTCATCGCTCAGATCCTCTTCATCATCAGTAAGTTCGTCAGGATTTGGCTTGTCCGGATTGTGTCCGTTTCTTACGGTATAACCACGCTCAGCGATTTCTCTGTTGTTATCATCGCTTTCTTTCATATCATCGATATCATACAATTCTTCGTTCATAAGCGTATTTCTGTCGGTCGTATTTGGATTCTGATTCCCAGGATTTCTATTCCCTCTAATCATGCTGTTTTTTTGATCTGTAGTATTCATGATTTCTAAATTTTAGTATTTGTGTATTACAAATCTAATAACGAAACCAACGGATTGTATTATAGAATTATAAGTTGTAATTGTATAATTAACAGATAATTAGGTGTTTGGGTGTTAGCTCAAAAAAAAAGGAGCCGTCTCAAAACAAAAATTGAGACGGCTTTTTATTTGTTGCCCATTTTGGCTTTTAATGTTTTGATTTTAAGGGAAGGAAAAA
>FQWG01000022.1 GCA_900129595.1 Flavobacterium frigidimaris
TCGGTATTAGTTGATGAAACTACTTCAAAATGTTCTACTAAAAAATCAGGAAGCATAAACTTCAATAGTTCTATAGGGGTCATATAAAATTCTTATATTACAAAGTTCTTATTTTATTTTGACATTTCATCCCCAAGTTTTGCACTTCATCCTTTCTTTTGAAATTAAATTCTTTGTAAATATAAAGTTCGTACAGACTCGTACACAAGACAATTTGGAATTTTAGTTTGGGAATTTCTTATAAAAACAAAACCTTCTCATCTATTTCAGACTGCATTAGGGCGGGAAGCGGTATTCTTTTGCGATACTGTAAAATCTCTTGTAAAGTAACCGATAAGTCTATTGAAAAAGATTTAGCTGACAGCCAAGCCCGCAGGGAAATGCCCAAATTATTATTATTATTATTATTATTATGTAGAACTATCTTTCTGAAATGGTTTGTGAAATTTTCTCTCCCAGCTCTTTAAATTTTTCATAGGTTTCATTAGAAACTAATTCTTTATCAATATTTACTTTGAGCTTATCTTTTTTTAATATAAAAGAATAGGCTGTTTCGCTTTTGGTGTCTTTTTTCCAAATTTTAGTGTCACCATCAGTTGAAAGTAAATTGTTGTCTAAATTATCAGATAATAATTTTTCCAGTTTTTTTCTTTTAATGGCATCAAAACTTGCGGTTAAAGAATAAGAGTCGTCTGAAACTGAAACAGAAACGGAGGTTGTTGTGGTTCTTGTCTGTTTAGAAGGTGCTTTTGCAACTGTTGTCGTATTTCCTGAAGTGGCAACTGCCGTTTGTGCTTGAACGAGAGTTACCCAAACAAACACGGTTATGAATAAAATGATTTTCATAAGTAAAAGTTTTAAATTATTATTCGTCTTTGCTATTAAACTGAAAGCCTAAGCCCCTTATGCTTGGAATTGAAATATTTGGGTCTTTACTAAAATATTTGCGTAGACGGCTGATGAAAACGTCCATGCTTCGTCCTGAAAAGAAGTCGTCGTTACCCCAGATTTCTTTCAATATATCTTCTCTTTTGACTAGTTTATTTTTATTGGCATATAAAAATTGAATCAACTGTGCATCTTTTTCGGTAATTCGGTGTGTGATTTCTTCATGGGTAAGCGTATAATTATCCCGGTCAAAAATATAAGTGCCAATAGAAAATACCAATGCCTCCTGTGGAATTCCTACAACAGGCTTTTGGCTTCTTTTCAATATGTTTTGAATCCGCAAAATCAATTCCTCGACTTCAAAAGGTTTCACTACATAATCATCGGCGCCAAGTCGCAGCCCTTTGATTTTGTCTTCTTTCAGGCTTTTTGCTGTTAAAAATATAAAAGGCGTTTCCGGATAGTTATCAATAATATTTTCAGCAAGGGTAAAGCCATCCATGTGAGGCATCATGACATCCAAAACACAGATATCCGGTTTGGTGTCCGAAAAATTTTTCAAAGCTTCCTTACCATCCTTTGCCCATGTTACCGTGAATCCTGAAAATTCAAGATATTGCTTTAATATAGAAGCGTAGTCAAAATCATCTTCTGCTAGTAAAATATGCTGTTTCATATTGGAATTGTAATTGTGAATAAAGATCCCTTGCTTTCTTGGCTTAAAACGGTGATAGTTCCGCCATAAGTTTCGACCAGCTGTTTGATATAAAATAGTCCAAGACCAAGGCCTTTGCTATTGTGGATATTTCCTTTTTCGACTCTGTAGAATTTATCAAAAATGGAAGCTTGCTCCTGAATTGGAATTCCTTTTCCGTTGTCTTTTACGGAGAGTATAAAGTCTTTGGCTGTTATCTTTAAGTCTGCTTCGATTTTGTCAGCGCCATATTTTACTGCATTGTCTAATAAATTTATTAAAATGGTGTTCAGATGAAAACGATCCATCGGAATGCTGAAAGCTTCTTTTAGACTTGTAAATTCAATAGCCACGTCTAGTTTTGAAAGCTTGAAATCGTCAATCATGTCCTTAATTTCTTCATCAGTAATCTGAATGATGCTTTTATTGGCAATAGGCATAACAGCAACTTCTGTGACTTGGCGAAACAATTTTTGCAGTCTCTCATTTTGCCTTGCAATCATCGCGAGGGTGTTTTTATAATGTTCGGGGCTCATTTGCTCATCCTTTCGCTGCAATGTTTTTATGGCAATATCCATTGTGGCAAGCGGCGTTTGAAATTCATGTGTAATATTATTCACAAAGTCCGTTTTGATATCGGCAATTCGCTTTTGGGTAATCAGGTTTTTTATTGACATATAATGTAGGAAAACTACAAATGCCATCAGTATTACCGAAAAGAGTAATAGACCTGTCATTTTAGAGATAATAGTTTGCTGTAATTTATCAAAACCATAAAAGCGGTTACTTTTTACAATCATCGAAAGTTCGGCGTCACTATCTTTATTCTCCCAGCGTCCCATAGAAGAGAGGTTTTGATTTTCCTTTAAGGTATCATTGGCTAAGATCATTATTTTTCCATTAAATAAAGTATCTGTTTTTTTATGATCTATGAGTATTATCTGGTTGAGATAAATGGAATAATCAATATCATAATCTCCGGTTTGCGCCATTTTTTTCATATAGATTTTCGTGGCAGTAGAAAGCGAATCTTTTTTGATACTAAGATATTTAATAAAATTTTGCTTTGTTGCTTTTCCTTTTAAATACTGTTTTGCATATTCTCTGGAACGTGTTGTCCAGGTATCGTTCAGATTCTCCCATTCTTCAGTATCTTCAAGACGGGCAATTTGCTTTTTAATAGCATTATTTACTTCCTTTTCATTTAATTGATAAGTATTGTAGATAAAATAGCCTTGTATGGCAGTCAGGGCAATTACTGTCAGAATACAGGCACCAATCAAGAGCATTATTTTTCTTTTCATCCGTCTTTAAAGTTTTAATTCGCAAAGCAAATCAGTTCGGTTTGTTAAGGCAAAGCTATCGCATTTTGGGCTTTTTTGATTTTAAAAAGCGGGCATTAACCCTACGTTAACCAAATTTATAAACAATAAGCCAGACAAAAGCATGTCCTGACTGAAATGTCTTTTGCGAAGAACTTTTTGTGTTTACTGTTCGTTTTGTGCCTTCTGGGGGTTTAACCCTTCATTAACCCTCTGTTAACCATTTTCGAAAAATGATTTGCAGAGCTTTGTCCCAGATAAATCATCAAACAATCATCAATGAAAAAATTAATCATGTTACTGTTGTGGGGGTCTTTTGCGGGATATTCCCAGGAAATTTCCCTATCTGGAAAGGTAGTTGACGGTTCTAATCAAGCCGTACCTTTCGCAGATGCACTGCTTTTGCAGGCAAAAGATTCTGTAAGCTATAAGACGGCACAGACAAATGAATCGGGAGATTTTTATTTTACAGGTATCGCAAAAGGGGATTATCTGATTAAAATAAAAACTATTGGATTTGAAGAATATTACCAAAAGATAAAATTGCAAAAAGATACAATATTGGATGTACTTTCTATAAAAGAAATTTCAAATAATCTGGATAATGTGACGGTTACTTCAAAAAGACCTATTGTAAAACGACAGGTCGACAGGCTTGAGTTTGGCGTCGAAAATTCCTCTCTTGCTTCAAACAATGCGTGGGAGATTCTGGGGAAAACTCCCGGAGTAATAACCAGTTCGGGAGGAGCAATAAGTATTCGCGGCAGCCAGAGTATTTTGGTAACTATCAATGACAAGAAAGTCTATCTTAGTGGGGAAGAATTAAAGCAGTTTTTAGAAAGTACCAACGGCGAGGAAGTAAAATCGATAGAGGTGATCACCAATCCGCCTGCAAAATACGAAGCACAGGGAAGTGCCGTTTTAAATATCAAATTAAAAAAGAACGTAGCACAAGGATATAAAGGATCTCTTAACACTGCGTACATACAATCGATGTATCCAAAGGGGATCGCGTCTGTAAACCAGTTTTATAAAGACAAAAAATTATCGCTGGAAGGAAGGTATGGCTTTGGTTCTGGTGTGTACGTCAATGAGGGTATTGATGTAGTACAATATTTAAAAGAAGATCGGTCAGTCGATTCCCGCTGGGAAAGTATCATGACACGTAAGTCAAAGTCGCTGGCACAGCATTCTTATCGTCTTCAGGCTTCTTATGAAATTGATTCACTAAATACGATTGCCATTGGCGCTACCGGATTTATAGGAAAGAAACAAGTGGGGGATTTTACTGTACCAACGTTTATTTATGGAGGGAATGGCGTTTTGGATTCGCTTTATGTAACCCGAAACAATCGAAGAAATCCTTTAACGAACAATGCCTATAATATGTCTTTTGAACATTTGTTTAGCGAAAAAGAAAAAGTGTCTGTGGCAGCAGATTATACTGAATACTGGCGCCAGGAACGTCAGGATATTGCTTCTGCATTTTCGCTTCCTGAACAGGATCCTTATCGCAGTGGACGTTTTATCAGTGATAATGTGCAGAACATTCAACTTTTTTCAGCACAGGCAGATTATTCAAATGAAAATCACGGTACTCTGGAGGCGGGGCTAAAATTTGGGAACGTAAAAGCGGAAAGCAATCTTGACTACAAAGACGAAATTGATGGCAGTTTTGTGAATAATCCCAACAGAACCAGTCTTTTTCTTTATGATGAATCGATATTGGCAGGTTATGGGAGTTATAATAAAGAATTTGGAAAATGGAGTTTTAAGACTGGATTACGTGGCGAATATACAGCCCTGAAAGGAAACTCAGTTACAACTGCTGAAGTCAACGAACAGCATTATTTCAAGCTTTTTCCAACATTTTATGGACTTTATAAAGCCGCCGAAGGGCATGAAATAGGACTCTCTTACGGCAAAAGAATTACGCGACCGCAATACAGCAGATTGAACCCGTTTCGTTCTTATTACAATTCTTATTCTTATTTTATGGGCGATCCAAAATTGCTGCCTACAATCAGTCATAACCTTAATTTGCTTTATACGCTGAAAAATAAATACAATTTTGATCTTTTTTATCGCCTTGAGAAAAATCCTTCGATGGAAATTTCGTATCAGGAATATGATACCAAAATGTTGGTATATCACTTTACAAATATTAAAAAAGATTTTGCCTTTGGTCTGGAGTTTAACACCAACCTTACTTTGTACGATTTCTGGGAATCCGGAATCCAGGCCGGATTGAGCTATGTCGAAGATCGTTTTCAGGGAAGAGATGGCAATTTATACAAAAACGGAAAACCAACTTATAATACAAGTATCAGCAACCGTTTTGTGCTCAACAAAAAGAAAGACCTGAATGCAGAACTGAACTTTCAGTACAATTCTTCATCAGTGCAGGGAACTTTTGTTTTCAGTCAGACCTTTAATCTTTCTGCTGCGATCCGCAAGAAAATATGGGCAGGAAGTGGAGAAGTATATGTCATCATTTCGGATATTTACCGCGGTGAAAAAGAAAAAGTCGTTACAAATTATGCTGATCAGTACAATTATTTTAAGTCGTATGGCGATAGTCAAAGCATAAGATTAGGCTTCCGTTATAACTTTGGAAATCAGAATCTGGTAAGTAAAAAGAAGGAGTCCGAGACGGAAGAACAGAAACGACTATAATAAAAAGAAGTGGCTACAGGATTCTGATTGTCATTTTCTTTTGGGAATGATCTTTTAAAAACAAAATAAAAAAGACTGTTTTAAATTAGGTGTTGATGGATTGCTTAGCTTTGTACTATGCACCAAAAACTTTATTGTCATGCCGATAATTGAACAATCAGAATATAATTTTCCTGCTATTATTTATCGCAACAGGCATATTTCTACTATTTATGCTGCTTTGTTTAAAAGATTTGATGCGCCTGGATATACAAGGGAAAAACGTGAATTAAGTGACGGAGATTTTATCAATATTGATTTTATTCTAAATGATCCTAAAAAGGCAGTTATTTTATGTCATGGTCTCGAGGGAGATTCCCGCAGAACGTACAATAATAGTTGTGCGGCTTATTTTCAGCAGAAAGGGTTTTCAGTTTTTGCCTGGAACAATCGCACCTGTGGAGGAGAAATGAACCGTCTTCCAAGGCTTTATCATCACGGTGCAGTTGATGATCTTGATGAAGTGGTTCAGTTTGTTTTGCAAAAAGGATTTGAAGAAGTTTACATGATCGGATATTCAATGGGAGGTGTTCAGCTTCTGAATTATCTTGGCTGGTCAAAAATTGATGAACGCATAAAAGCAGCAGTTTCTATTTCAGTGCCAACTCATATTGCAACGAGCGCTGCTGTGCTCAAACAAGGTTTTAACAGGGTTTATTTAAAGAATTTTACAATTGATATTAAAAAAAAGCTGAAATACAAAGCGGCACAGTTTCCTGATTTTATAAACCGTGATCAGATCGATAAAATTACTTCTTTTGATGAAGTTGATCATTATTTTACGGCACCGCTGCATGGTTTTGCAAGCCGGGATGATTATTATCAGCGTGTATCTCCGGAATTTTCCCTTAAAAATATTACGACTCCGGTTTTAATTATTAACTCTCTTGATGATCCTTTTTTAGGAGAAAGATGTTATCCCAGAGCTATAGCACAGGACAGCGAATATGTTTATCTGGAAACCCCAAAATATGGCGGTCATTGTGCTTTTCCTTTGCGTAATTCTACGTATTCTTATGCAGAAAAAAGAGCATATGAATTTTTTACCTGCAAACCTGTAGCTGTTTTTAAGGCGTAATAGATTATTTTTTTTATTTTCTGATTTGGCAAAGATGAGCTTTTGAGAATATAAAATTTGAGCCGTAAAGCAAGTAGAAGCCATCTTTTTTACTGATAAAGGCAATGCGATATTAAAATAGTCTGATTGAAATTGAAGATATCTTGAATTGCAAAGAAAATGCACTCTAAAACTAATCAGTCATAATAATGACATCTGAAAAGTTTAAATTTTAAGATGTTTTTTTGCTGTAAAAAAGAGAGTAACTCCAAAAAAATAATTTTCTAACTTTGTCGAATGCACGTACAACTATTAAAACTCATTTCTAAAGACACACTACTTTCTGAAAAAGAGAAGGAGATGTGCGGACAGTATTTTGAGCCTGTATTTTTATCAAAAAATTATATTCTTGAAGAAGAAGGAAAAATTCCGAAATACTTGTATTTTGTTGTATCGGGGTTTGTACGGCTTTTTCACTACAATAGCAAAGGCAATGAAGTTACCACAAACATCAATTGTCCAACCGGATTTATTACATCATACATGCATTTCATCAACCAAACAAAATCCGATGAAAATCTGGAATGTGTTACAGAATGTGAGTTGCTTAGAATTACCAAAACCAATCTGGATGTATTAATGGGGCAAAGTATGGTTTTTAAAGATTTCAGTATTTTGGTTTTTCAGCAGGCATTGGGTTATCATGAAAACCGCTCCAAAGAACTGGCAATGCTTACAGCAGAAGAACGATACCGTAAATTAATGAAAGACTTCCCGGACATATTGCACAACGTTCCTTTGCATTATATCGCTTCGTTTTTGGGAATGAATCCTAAAAGTTTAAGCAGGATACGCAAAGAAATCATTAGGTAACATTTGTGAGGTAGTTTAGAAAAAGCAATTCTCAATTTTGTGTCATCATTTAAAAATAAAAATATGGCACAGAAAAAATTAGCATTGGTCACGGGAGCAAACGGACATTTGGGCAATAACTTAGTGAGATTGCTGATTGAAAAAGATATTCCTGTTAGGGCTTCGGTTCGTAATATAAAAAATAAGGAACCCTTTGCAGGATTAAATTGTGAGGTGGTGCAGGCAGATATTACCGACAAACAATCCCTGATAAGCGCATTGCAGGGTGTTGAAGTTTTTTATGCAGTGGGAGCAGCATTTAAACTTTGGGCAAAAGATCCGAAAAAAGAAATTTATGATATAAACCTTGAGGGAACAAAAAACACTATAGAAGCCGCAGTTGCCGCAGGCGTAAAGCGTATTGTCTATGTGAGTTCTATCGCAGCAACAGATTTTTCGAAACTTCCCATAAAGGAAAGTAACGGTTACAATCCGGATCGCAGGGACATGTATTTCAATTCTAAAAATGACGGTGAGCAATTAGCCTTTGAATTAGCAAAAAAAAACAATATCGAGCTGGTTGCCGTTTTGCCCTCGGCAATGATTGGCAGTAAAGCGTTTGCGCCTTTAAGTGTTTCGTATAACATCATTGACCTGATTTTGAAAAAGCAAATTCCTGTTGAAACCAGAATCACCCTGAATTGGATAGATGTAAAAGACGTTGCCGAAGGCTGTTATCTGGCAGCAACAAAAGGTAAAAATGGCGAACGTTATATTTTGGCAAACGAAAAATGCATGTCAATAAAAGACACGACCAAAATTGCACAGGAACTTTTTCCCGAACTGAAAATAAAACTTCCAATAGCAGTTCCTAAAGCAGGCTTGTTTGTGGCTGCCTGGTTTATGGAATTAGCAGGTAAACTACAAGGGAAAGCCCCTTTGATTACCAGAAAAGACATTGCAATGTTCTCCGGTTTGCAACAAGACTTTGAGATTTCTAAAGCACGAAAAGAATTGGGTTTTAATCCTAAAAACTCAAAACAAGTAGTAAAAGAAGCAATGTATTATTTGCAGGATAATAAAGAGCGTTTTTACTAGAAAAATCTTAAAAACAAAAAGCCTGAAAACCCAGAGATTTTCAGGCTTTCTTTATTGAAATTTTTCCTAATAAAAGTCTTGTTTACAAAGACGAGAAATTATTGGTATACGCTTAAAATCAGGAAAGAATTTATAATGCGCTAAGAATTTAAATGTAAATTTTTCTTTCTTGGAAAAAATAAAAATAAGAAGCTTTTTATTTTTTCATCCAGTGAAGAACGTAAAATAGAGAATGCCTTGGTTATTTGAGCTTCAACAGTTTTAATAGAAACGTCAAGATGCTCTGCAATTTCAATATTGGTTAAACCTTCTTTTTTGCTTAAAATAAAAACTTCTTTGCATTTAGGCGGTAGGTTTTGAATTTCTTTGTTTACCACATTCAACACACGCTGAAATGATTCTGAATCTTCTTCCTGGATAACAGCATTTAAAGCGTCGTAATACGATTTTTCAAGAGAAAACAGCGATTGGTTTTTTCGATACAAATCAATGAATTCGTTGTAGACCAATTTATAAAGAAAACTTTTTAAAGCATGATCTGTTTTTAGCCTCGTACGTTGTTCCCAAACTTTTATAAAAACATTCTGCACGATATCTTCGGCGCTGTAAATGTTTTTTACCAAACTATTGGCATAGACACAAAGTTTATGATGATAGGTATCTATAAGATAGGCATAAGCGCTTTCATCTCCTTTACTAAGAGATTCAATTAGTGTAGCATTATCGTCGTAATCATCAATCTTCATGGAAACAAATATATAAATTAATAGTTTTTAAGGTTAAAATGCATCCTTTATTTCGCCAAATTCAGCTTTTTTACCCTTTTCTATTTGAAAATTATTACAAATAAAAAGGCGTAAAAAGGCAAAGATAAAAACATTTACTATTTTAATTCTATAAAACTAGTATGGTTTGTTGAAAGAAAAGACTTGTGAAAAATAAAAAATTCATCAAAATGAAAAAAACTTTATCAAATTGTTAGGGTTTTGTTTTTTGGCTTCGTAATAATATTAAAAACAAGTAAAATGACAGTGAAAAAGTCAGAGCGATTAATTGTTAAGTTTATCACAAATCAGGCAAGTAAGGACGAAATTGAAGCCTTGAATGAGTGGCTTAAAGAAGAGGAAAATCAAATTGTATTTAAGGATTTTGTAAAAATCAATTATGCAGTTGATGCTGCAACGTACACTTTTGATTCATCCGAAGTAAAAAAACAGCTCACAGAAAGAATTCAAAAAGAAAAGAATGTTTTTCAAAAAAGAATATTTTCATCGTATTACAAATATGCGGCAATTTTTATTTTGGTTTTGGGAGGATTTTATTTCTATCAAAATTCAAATTTGTTTCACCATAAAGAAAATGTTGTGGTTCCCAGACAAGATGATATTGTTTTGCAATTAGGCAACGAATCGACAGAAACCATTGATATATCTGAATCAAAAAACGTAACGGATAAAGATGGAAAAGTAATTGGTAAGCAGGAAAAAAACAGATTGGTTTATTATAAAAGAGATGGTGAAGGAGAATTGGTTTACAATACACTGAAAATTCCGTACGGTAAAAAATTTGAAGTTCAATTGTCAGATGGTACTATAATATATTTAAATGCCGGAACATCCTTGCGATATCCGGTTCAGTTCCTGAAAAATCAGAACCGCCATGTATTTCTTACCGGTGAAGCTTATTTTGAAGTATCAAAAGACAAACTCCATCCGTTTACGGTAAATACAAAAGAAGTTAATGTTGAAGTTTTAGGAACTAAGTTCAATGTGAATTCCTATTCAGAAGATAGAAGTACAGATGTCGTTTTGGTTGAAGGAAAAGTTTCGCTTTATAAAGATGAGAAAAGAAATGAAAATCAGGTATATCTGACTCCTGGAATAAAAGGTTCAAACATACACGGACAGCAGAAAATTACAACAGAGAGTGTTAATACCGATTACTATACGGCTTGGGTTAAGGGAAGTTTAGTATTTAAAAATGCATCATTTGAATCCATTATTAAAAAGTTAGAACGTCATTATAACGTCACTTTTATCAATAAAAATAAAATGCTTGGAAAAGAAATTTTCAATGCCCGCTTTGATAATGAACCTATTGAAGTGGTTCTGAAATATTTTAGTGATAGTTATGCAATTGATTATAAAATAAATGAAGATCAAATTACTATTAAGTAAAGAGGTGATAGGAGAATAAAGAGAATAGAGAATAGAGAATAGAGAATAGAGAATAGAGAAAAATATAAAATCAGAAATCTAAAATGCCTATGTAACAAAACGTCCAGAAAAAGGATCGTCATTTAGAAAAAAACCGGAAAATGCTCTAACATTTCCCGGTAAGATAAAATGCGATCAGCAGACTAACCAACCACAATTAAAAACATTTAAAAGTATGAAAAAAGTATTGAACAAAATTAGGTTCGACAAGCCTTTTTTGAAATTTGATTTGAAGATGAAATTGACCACATTATTTTTATTGACCACTTTGACAGTGATGCAGGCGGGAGTAAGCTACTCACAAAAAGCAAAATTGTCATTGAATGCCAGCGACATGACCGTTGGAAAAATAATTGAAAAAATTGAATATACCAGTGATTATAGATTTGTTTATAATGTAAGATCGGTTGATTTAGATCGAAAAATAGACATCAGACTCAATGATGTATCTATGGAAACGATTTTAAATACGATTTTTAATAATACAGGAACTGATTTTAAAATCTCAGGATCTCATATTATTTTGACCCCTAAAAAGGCCCCGGTAGAAAAAAGCATTGCGGTAAAAAAAGCTGAAATAGATTTTATCGTAAAAGGTAAAGTAACAGATGAAAAAGGAATTCCCTTAGCCGGTGCCGCAGTTTCTGATAACGGTTCAGGAAGAGGCGTCATGACTGATTTTAACGGAGATTATCAAATTATTGCCTCTAGCAGTGAAACAACATTAGCTTTTGCTTATCTGGGATTCATTAGACAGGAAGTAAAAGTAGAAGGTAAAAATGTCATTAATGTTGTACTTAAAGAAAATACACTTCAATTAGAAGGATTAGTATTAACTACAGGTTATCAGAATATTTCGGCTGAAAAAGCAACGGGATCATTTTCGAATTTAAAATCAAAAGATTTTGCCGAGCAGCGTTTAAGCAGTTTAGATAAAATTTTAGAAGGACGTATTGTTGGATATCAGGATGGAAAAATTCGTGGTACAACTTCTATGATGACTGGAGCAACAGCTCCTTTGTATGTTATCGACGGTTTTCCTGTTGAAAACACTAGATTAACACCTTATAATACATTAGAAGAGAATCTTCCAAGTCTGAACTTAGAAGATATTGAAACCATAACGGTTCTAAAAGATGCTGCGGCATCGTCTATTTATGGTTCTCGTGCAGCAAATGGAGTTGTAGTGATTACAACAAAAAAAGCAAAAGCCGGAAAAACAACGGTTTCATTTTCAAGTAATCTAACGGTTACTCCTTATCGAAATTATACCGGAAATCTTACTAGTTCTGCTGATATTATTGGTTTAGAAAAAGGATGGGCAGATGGAAATCCTAATTTAAAAACGGCTAATGCAGGTACCTATGCCCAATCATTGCTAAATAATGCTGTATTTACAAGTTTAGGAATGCAGACTATTTTAAATGGTTATGCAGGGAAAACGTCAATGGCAGAAATGAATAACCGTCTTGATGCACTGGGTTCTCAAGGTTATAAATACTATGACGATGTGGCGCGATATGCAAAACGTGATCAGTATTTTCTACAGCACAATCTTAGCTTAGGAAAAGCAACAGAAACAAATGCTTTCAACGCTTCCTTGACGTATAAAAGTAATCAGCTTGAGGATATTTATTCTGAAAATCAAACAGTTGGTCTTAATTTGAAAAACTCAACTCAAATTAACAGCTGGTTGTCTTTAGACTTAGGAACTTATGTTAATTATGGTAAAGGCGATACGCAAAGTTATAACCCTATTAATGCGTCTACCAGTACACTTAATACTGGCTATAAACATCAGCCATATAATCAGTTAGTAAATAATGACGGGACTAATTTTGTTTCTACACCAGAATCCCGCTACAATAGCTTTACACTTAATTCTATAAAGAATTATGGTCTCTATGATATGAACATAACTCCGATGGATGAACTGGGAAGAAATTTAGTTGAAAGTAAAAATTTCTTAAACAGAACGTATGCAAAGTTTAATGTAAAATTTAGTCACGCATTTACCTACAACGCAATGTTCCAATACGAGTTTGGCTCAGATCGTGCAAGTCAGTTATTTGATAAAGATTCTTATTATGTAAGAAGTAAGGTAAACGGATTGGTGACAATTGCTAATAATAAAGCCGTTTATAATTTGCCATATGGAGATATTATAAAAGAAACGAATCAGTATTCTAATGCTTATAATTTCCGTCAGCAGTTAAACTTCAATCAGACTTTTGCTGAAAAGCATGATTTTTCTGCGATTGCAGGCATGGAGATTCGTCACTCCAAACAAGAATATACTGATAACACACGTTATGGCTACGATTCACAAACTTTAGGTTTTGCACCAATAAATCAGGCAGATCTGCTTAAAGTATACGGAACGGTATTTGGAGGTTCTATGTCGCAAAACGATTTTTCATTAGAAAAAGAATTGCAAAATCGCTTCGTTTCTGTATACGGAACTGGAGGTTACACTTATGACAAAAGATATACCGTTTCGGGAAGTATCCGCTGGGATCGTTCTAATCTTTGGGGAACAGACAGTAAATACCAAAACAAACCAACCTGGTCTACAGGAGCAGGCTGGAATATTGATAAAGAATCATTTTTTGATGTTGTCTGGGTAGATGCAATTAAACTTCGTGCTTCATACGGTATTGGAGGAAATATCGCCAAAGATTCTGCGCCGTACTTAACAGCCTATTATAATTCTAACTCCAATGTTGGAGGAAATCAGGGATCAGTTAGCAAGAGACCAAATCCGGAATTGTCCTGGGAAAAAACAACGACTACCAATATTGGCTTAGATTTTTCATTGTTCAAAAGCAGATTAAGCGGGACCTTGGATCTATACAATAAAAAAGGAGAAAATTTGCTAGCGAGCAGCCAGGGAATTCCAACAGAAGGATGGGGTTATTCGACTTACACGCTTAATAATGGGCAGATGACAAATAGAGGAATCGAAGTTAGTTTGAGAGGAACTATTGTAAAAACGCCTTCATTCTCTTGGGATGCAGCTGTTTTATATGCTTATAATAAAAACGAAGTAGATTACGTAAATGTAAAAGCTCCGGTTTATTACCTGCAATTAGATTACCCACAGGCTTATCCAAGAGTTGGAAATAGTTTTAATACCATTTATGGCTATAAATGGGCGGGCTTAAGCAGTACAGGAATACCTCAGGTTTATGATGCTTTAGGAACAGCAGTAAAATACAATCCGGGACAAGTAGATGCTATTGAGGATTTTGGTTCAACAGTTCCTACGCATAGTGGTTCTTTTCATACTTCAGCTAATTATAAGAATTTCTCGCTTTCAGCACTTTTCATTTATGAGTTAGGACACAAAGTAAGAAATACTTTTCTGCCAATGCTAAATAACAATTACAATGGAGCAGCGGGAGGTTATGTAACTGATATTGCAGTAGTAAACAACCATATTGCAGACCGTTGGATGCAGCCTGGAGATGAGGCTTTTACAAATGTTCCGAGAGCAGTATATGAATATGATCCTGAGTTTAATTCAGATTCCCGTACTATTTATTCCTACGCAGATATTAATATTCTGGATGCTTCAAATGTGAGATTAAGCAATGTTTCCTTAGCATACCAAATGCCAAGTGCCCTTATGAAAAGAGTAAAATTAGACGGTGTGCGCTTCAATTTAAATGCAGAAAACGTGTACACTTTTGCTAAAAGCAGAGATGCTAAGTTCTTGCTGGGCGGTTTCACTTCCCCAAGTTTTGTTTTGGGTGTAAATGTTAATTTCTAATTTATAAAGACTAGACGATGAAAAATATATATATAAAAGCAGCATGTGTATTAGCTTTAGGATTGAATTTTGCCTCTTGCGATGACTATTTGAGCGATGTTCCAAAAGGATCAAAATCACCCACAACATTATCAGATTATGAAGCTTTTTTACGTGACGAATACACCAACCACAGAGTTGATATTACCGGGGCGTCGCAATTATTAAATGATCAATATGTAACTGTTGCCAGTTTAGCAAGCAATAGATTGTATATGGCCAATTATATGTGGGATGAAAATGCAGATCGTGTCGCATTAAAAGTATCAGACGAAACTACATATTACTCAAGTTATGCCGGAATTTCGACTTTTAATTTAATTATCGAAAATGCATTAACGACAACTAAAGCTACAGAATCAGAACAAAGAGTAGTTTGGGCAGAAGCAAAGATATTGCGCGCTATGAATTATTTCAATCTGGTTAATTTTTATGCAGATACTTACGTAGCTTCAACAGCTTCTACAAAATTATCAGTTCCTTTAATTACAAGTGCTAATATTAATGCACCAAGCAAGCAAGTAACTATTCAGGAACTGTATGATTTTATTCTGAATGATGTTAAAGAAGCTTTACCATATTTACCAAAAGTTTCTCAAACACCTTTGCATCCAAATTTAGGAGCTGGTTATGCCTTTTATTCAAGAGTTTATCTACAAATGAATAATTATACAGAAGCTTTAAGATATGCAGACCTGGCATTGGCAGAGAACAATAAATTATATGACTGGATTACGTATTATAATACCAATAAGGCAATTATTGATGTTCCAAATTCCTATACAACTACTACATCTCCAATGGGGTATACGTATGTCGAAAACTACACATATCGTCATGGTGCTTTTTCTAGTTTAACGACAGAAAATAGTATTCCTGTAGAGCGTGCCCAACGATTTGAAGCTGGAGATGCCAAATTTATCTCTCGTTGGAAACTTTACACGGTTGGTGCAGAAACTTATTACAGAAGAACCTTATCAGGTGCTTTTAATTTTGGAGGTATCACAACTGTAGAAGTATACTTGATAAAAGCAGAATGTCTGGCTCGTGCAGGGCAAATCAGTGAGGCGTTAGGTATTTTAAATACAGTTCGTAAAACCCGTATTCTTCCGGCCTCTTATCAGGATATTTCGACTGCAGACAAAAACACTGCTTTGAACGCTATTTACAAAACGAAAAATAACGAGCTTACTAACACGTTGATTCCTTTTGCAGATGCACGTCGTTTAAATGCCGAAGGTGTTTATAAAGTAAGCTACACCAAAACAGCTAACGGAACGACTTACACATTAACATCAGATTCTCATTTATGGACAATGCCATTTCCTCAGGGTGCTACCCAAAACCCGGGAAACGGAACTATTATTCAAAATGTAGCGAAATAAAACCTCAAAAGCTTCCTGATTAGGAATTCCGAAAGGGAGGCTTTTTCTAAAAAACAGCAATCAAAAATGAATACAATTAAATATAAAATATTCGGATTATGTCTGGGTTTGTCACTGGTTTCATATACCAGTCAGGCACAAGCTAAAAAAGCAATTCCGCAATCGTATACCCTTGAAGGAAGCATAAAAGGTCTGGAAGACGGAACCCTAATTGAGTTGATTCCTGGAGCAACACATTCATCAGAAACTGCAGTTGCCGAAACGACAAGTAAAGACGGCAATTTTACTTTTACAGGAAAACTAAAAGAACCACGCTTATTTTATATTTCGTTTGCAAAGAGCAAAGGATTTATTCCAGTTTTGGTAGAAAATGCTAAAATAAAAGTAACTGCCGAAGCTGAAATTTCAAAAAAAGAGGACCAAAGAATCAACTTCAAAAACGAAGTCATTACTGGATCAAAAGCAAATGATTATTTCAAAAAAGAAACTGCTTTTAGAGAAGAGTTAAATAACGATTATGTTGCCTATCATAAAGGTACTGAGGAACTTTCAAAATTATATTCGAAAGCGAGAACAGCAGGCAACAAAAAACAAATGGATTCTATTGGAAATACTCCGGAATGGAAAAAATTTGAAGCAGCTGAAAAAGCTTTTTTTGCTAAAGTACAATCAAGTTCAGAAAATTTGATTTCGAAACATAAAGCAACCTGGTGGGGACCGTTTTTTATGATGACACAATACAGTTATTTCACACCGGATCAAAAACCGGTTTTCGCACAATTCTCAGAAATCGCGAAAAAAAGTTACTACGGACAATTGGTAGAGAAAGAGGTAAATCCTAAATCGTTGGTAGGTACAAATATTTCCAATTTTGCATTGAATGATAAAGACGGAAAAGGATTGAATGTAAAAGATATTATAGCAGGCAAAAAATACATTCTAATTGATTTTTGGGCAAGCTGGTGCGCACCGTGTCGTAAAGAAATTCCAAACTTAAAAACAGCGTATACCACTTATGCTGATAAAGGTTTTGAAATTTTAAGTATCTCAATTGATAAAGATCAAAAAGCATGGCAAAAAGCCTTAGGACAGGAAAATATGCAGTGGCATAATCTTTTAGATGACAATAAAGTAAGTAATGCGTTTAATGTAAAAACCATTCCGGCCACCTATTTAGTTGATAGTAAAGGTATAATTATCAGCGACAATTTAAGAGGTGAAGCATTAGAAGAAAAATTGAAAGAACTTTTAAAATCTTAAACAGGATAAAATTCTTAAACAGATAGAAACATGGTTTAAAGGTTTTAAACGAAATAGAAAGAGATAAAAAAGAAATTTATACACATAGCGATATGTTAGAAATTAAAGTTGAGAATTAAAAATTCAATAGCCACATAGCTATGTGAATTTAAATAAAGTGAAACATCTTATTTTAAGCTTTCAATAACTATGTTTCTATGTGTTTAAAAATATATGCAACAAAAAAAAAATAACAACATGAAAAATACCATCTTAAAATCAGGTTTTGCCGCTTTAGCGCTGATAACCACAATCGTTTCGTGCTCAAAAAAGGAAGGTTTTACAATCAACGGAACAATTGCCGGATTAGATAAGGGAACCGTTTATCTGGAAAATACAGATGAAAAAGGGAACAAACAAATTGTAGATTCTGCTCAGATAAAAGAGGGTACTTTTACCTTTGAAGGAAAAGTAAATGAGCCCTTATTGTATACCGTAAAATTGAAAGGTCAGGAATATGGCGCTTTTCTTTTATTAGATAACGAAGACATTAAAATTGAAGCTAAAAAAGACTCTGTTTTTAAAGCCAAAATTACCGGAGCGACTCAAAACGATATTTACCAGTCGTATTATAAAGATGAATTCAAAAAAATACAGGCCATTGCAGGACCTGTTTATAAATTATCTGATTCTTTGCAGCAAAACGGAAAAGTAAAATTAACGCCGGAACAGCAAACGATGATGGATAAAAAATGGAAAGATCTTCAGGCTTTCGCTGATGATCTGACAGATAAATATATTAAGAAAAATAAAGATAAAGTTGGTGCGGCTTTAGTAATCAGTGACCGAATCGTATCTTATGGAACACCACAACAAGTAAAAAAATATTACGGAATTTTATCTCCTGAAATTCAAAAATCAGTTTACGGAAAACAATTAAAAGCAACCATTGATCTTGACGATAAAACCGCTCCGGGTGCTGTAGCTTTAGATTTTTCTCAAACAGATGTAAACGGAAAAATCGTAAAATTATCGGATTATAAAGGAAAATATGTTTTGGTAGATTTCTGGGCAAGCTGGTGCGGACCCTGCCGTAAAGAAAATCCCAATGTTGTTTTGGCATACAAAACATATCACGATAAAGGATTTGATGTACTGGGAGTTTCACTAGATGATAAAAAGAAACTTTGGGAAAAAGCAATCGAAAAAGACGGATTAACCTGGACACACGTTTCGGATTTAAAAGGCTGGAAAAACGATGTTGCCGTTTTATACGGAGTAAAATTAGTACCAACCAATTACTTAATTGGACCTGATGGAAAAATTATTGCTAAAAACCTCAGAGAAGCTGAACTACAATCAAAATTGAAAGAAATTTTCAGTAAATCTTAAAAAAGTCTTCTAGTCTCAGTCTTCAGTCACAGTTTCGGCGCAAACTTTAAACTGCGGCTGAAAACTAAACAAAAATATCACAAAAAATGAAAAAACATCTCTTTCTGGGCTATTGCTCACTAGCTTTCTGTACGCTTGTTTCAGCGCAGAATAAATCAGTTAACTTTAAGAAAATAAAGGAATTAGGCGGAATTGAAGAGTATTTGTACCAGCCAAACGGTATGAATGTTTTGCTTTTGCAGGACAATGCCTCGCCGGTTGCAACGGTGCAAATTGTATATCGTGTAGGGTCTAAAAATGAAGTGTTAGGAAATACGGGATCAACACATCTTTTAGAGCACTTAATGTTTAAAGGAACTCCGGCTTTCAACAAGAAAAACGGAAACACGATTACAGATGTACTTCAAAATACAGGAGCACAATTAAACGCCACAACCTGGTACGATCGTACCAATTACTTCGAAACTTTGCCAAGCGATAAAATTGCATTGGCCCTTCAGATAGAAGCAGACAGAATGCGAAATTCTTTATTACTAAAAGAAGATAAAGAAGCTGAAATGACCGTGGTTCGTAATGAATTCGAACGTGGCGAAAACAATCCA
This sequence comes from Flavobacterium frigidimaris, assembly GCA_900129595.1. Classification (GTDB taxonomy): domain Bacteria; phylum Bacteroidota; class Bacteroidia; order Flavobacteriales; family Flavobacteriaceae; genus Flavobacterium; species Flavobacterium frigidimaris. The sequence continues at coordinate 19,272 of FQWG01000022.1, forward strand.
AATAGTTTATTAGACAAAGAAATCTGGGCTTCGGCATATATTGCACATCCTTATCATCATTCGACAATTGGCTGGAAATCAGATATCGAAAAAGCCTCCATCGAAGTATTACGCAATTTTTATAATACCTATTATTGGCCCGATAATGCCACTTTGACTATTATTGGCGATTTCAGAAAAGAAAACGTATTCGCATTAATCGAGCAGTATTTCGGTAAAATTACCAAAGCGCCAAATGTAATGCCGCAGCCGTATACTGAAGAACCGCAACAATACGGACCTCGTAAAATTGTTATAAAAAAACCGGGAGAGCTGGGCGTGGTAAACAAAGCCTATAAAATACCCGGAGCATTACACGAAGACCTTCCAGCCTTAAATATTTTGGGCGAAATAATAGGTTCCGGTCCTTCAGCGATTTTAAGTAAAACTTTTGTAGACAGCCGTATGGGGATTTACGCTTATGCAAATGCTACGAATTTTAAAGAAGTGGGACTTTTTACAATTGGAGTTGGTTTTCCTGCCACTTCAAAGCACGAAGATATAGATGCTAAAATAAGCGAAGTTGTAGCAAAAATTCAGACAGAAGGCGTAACACAGGATGAGGTAAATCGTGTTGTAGCAAAAATTAGCGCACAAACTATCTTAGCACGGGATGGTTCAGGAGTTATTGCTTCAGAATTGACAGAAGCCATTGCAGCCGGAGACTGGACAGATTATATCACCGGAGTTGACAGATTAAAAAAAGTAACTCCTGCAGATGTTCTTAGAGTTGCAAAAAAGTATTTAGTCGAAGATCAAAGTACAACCGGATATTTTATCCCGAAAAAAACTGGTGCACAAAATCCGGAGACAACACAAGCGAGTAATTTTATGCCTGAAAACGGTCCATTTTATTACAGAGATGCCAACCACGAACATGATCACGAAAAAACGGTAAACAACATTTCACTGGTACAAACAAATAATGCTGCAGAAATAGCAGAAGAAAGTGTTAGCGAAAAAACACCTTCGGCTTATAAAAGAGAAAAAGCAGCAGGAATTGATGTCGTTTCAGTTAAAACTTCGGCTAGAGATTTTGTTACCGTTGCAGCAAGTATTTCCTTAGGGAATTATGCAAACGAAACAAAAAATGCTGCGATTCCATCATTAACAGTAGCCATGTTATCAAAAGGAACAACGCTGAATGACAAGTTTAAGTTTTCAGAAAAACTGCAAAAATTAGGCGTAAATTTAAATGTAAATGCATCGGTTTTTAAGATAAATGTTGGTTTTAAATGTTTGAAAAAAGATTTAGATCAGGTCATTACGTTATTGGCAGAAGAGTTAAGAAATCCATTATTTGATGCAAAAGAATTCGAAAATTTAAAGCAGCAATTTATAGGAAACACACAACAAAATTTAAATGATCCTGGCGAAAGAGGAAGCATTGCTTTGTCGCAGGCCATTTATCCAAAAGCAAATCCAAACTACAGTTTAAGTGTAGAAGATGGTATTGCAAATATCAAAAACGCCACTCTCGATGAGGTTAAAGCTTTCCACAAAAAATATTTTGGACCGGCGTCTATGCATTTAGTAATTGTAGGAGATACTGAAGGAGCAAATTTAAACGCATCTTTAAAAAAATCATTCAAAAACTGGAACGGTGGAGTAGTAGAAAACATGAAGTTTGAAGAAGCTGTAAAGTCATCATCTAAAACAAAGGTTATAACAATTCCCGAAAAACCAAGTGCCGAATTATTCATCGGACAATATACAGGTTTAAAAAGATCGGATGCTGATTATATTCCGTTTTACATTGCCAATTATACATTAGGCGCAGGTTTTGCCGGACGTTTAATGCAGACTGTTCGTGATAATGATGGATTAACATATAGTATTTCATCCGGAATGGGAGGTAATATCAGTACTGGAGGTTACTGGATGGTCAATGCATCTTTCAATCCGACTTTGTTTCAAAAAGGATTAGATGCTACCATGGTTCAGATCGATAAATGGGTCAAAGATGGCATCACTGCAGCAGAATTAGAAAATAAGAAAACCAATTTAATTGGAAGTTTTAAAGTTGGAATGTCAACCACAAACGGAATGACGAGAACAATTTTAAGCTTTGTTGAGAGAGGTTTAGAACCAGACTATATCGAACAATACCCCAAAGATATCGAAAAAGTGACTTTGCAAGAAGTTAACAGCGCCATCAAAAAATACATTGAGTTAGACAAACTGATTGTAATCAAATCGGGTTCATTAGACAAGGATGGTAAACCTTTGCAATAAAGTATTTCACTGGTAAAGACAACTTTGTCAAACCTTTAAACTTTGACAAAGTTCGTGCGACTGCGACTTCAACCTGAAACAAAAAAACAAATTTTAATAGTAGTCTTTCATTTTTTTCATATTAGAAACTGAATTAGTAAGCAATTTTCTAAGAAAGACCCGAAAAGAGCTGTTTGCCAACAGCTCTTTTTTTTAAATATCAAACCTAAATAACCAATGAAAAAATTACTAATAGCCTTTTTGTTACTGCTGAGCTGTAGCATATTCGGACAAATGTACAATCCGGTAAAATGGACAACAGCTGTCGAAAAAATATCAGATAAAGAATACATCCTAAAAGCCCAGGCAGTCATACAATCCGGCTGGCATTTGTACGGACAATATATCGAAGAAGGCGGACCTTCGCCAACCGCTTTTACATTTAAAAATGCGCAGAAAAAATTCGAATTAATCGGAAAAACAACCGAAGATAAAGGACATGAAACGGTTGATAAAATCTTCGATATGAAAATCAAGTATTTTGAAGAGAAAGCGGTTTTTACACAAAAGATAAAATTTACATCAGATGAAATTGTAAACGTCGCTGCCGAAGTCGAATTTATGGTTTGTGATGACAGTAATTGTTTACCGCCTTCATCAGAAGAATTATCGTTTAAAATTCCGAATGCTAAAAAGCAGGCTTTGGCCGAAGAAAAAGCGATTAGTAGTGAAGAAGATGCTGTGAAAATAACAGAAAAAACGATTGTTAAAGCAGACATAAAAGACGTAAATCAGCCCAAAAAGAATGAATCAAGAGGATTAGTAAGCATTTTTATAATTGCCTTTTTATCCGGATTTGCAGCTTTGTTAACGCCTTGTGTTTTCCCGATGATCCCAATGACAGTAAGCTATTTTACCAAACAAAGTAAAACCAAAGCCGCGGGAATCAGAAACGCTTTGATCTATGGATTTTCAATCATTATTATTTATGTTTTACTGGGGTCAATTGTAACGGCAGTTTTTGGTGCAGATTCCCTAAATGCACTTTCGACTAATGTTTGGTTCAATCTTATCTTTTTTATTTTATTAGTTGTTTTTGCAGTTTCATTTTTGGGAGCTTTCGAAATTATGTTACCCAATACGTTGGCAAATAAAGTCGATTCGCAAGCTGATAAAGGAGGATTAATTGGGATTTTCTTTATGGCTTTGGCTTTAGCTATAGTTTCTTTTTCTTGTACGGGTCCAATTGTTGGGACATTGTTAGTAGAAGCAGCTTCAAAAGGAGGTGTCGCGCCAATTGTTGGAATGTTAGGATTTTCTATTGCCATTGCTTTGCCTTTTTCATTATTTGCGGCATTTCCGGGATGGCTTAATGCGTTGCCAAAATCTGGTGGATGGCTCAATACCGTAAAAGTAGTCCTGGGCTTTTTAGAATTGGCTTTAGCCTTTAAATTCTTATCTAATGCTGATTTGGTTTTGCAGCTGCACTGGCTGGAAAGAGAGGTTTTTCTAACCATCTGGATTGCCGTTTTCGGAACTTTAGCTTTTTATTTGTTCGGAAAAATTACCTTGCCACACGATTCGCCATTAAACCATATTTCAGTTGGAAGATTGGGTTTTGGACTAATCGTTTTATCTTTTACAATCTACCTTATTCCGGGACTTTGGGGTGCGCCTTTAAAATTAATCAGCGGATTTGCGCCACCCATGCAGTATAGCGAATCGCCGGACGGATTTGGTGCTGCTAAAGGTTCAGGAGAAACAAAATCAATTTTACCCGAAGGAGCAGAGTTGGGCCCGCAAAACATCATCACTTTTCACGATTATAATAAAGGAATGGAGTTTGCTAAAAAAGCAGGAAAGCCGGTTTTATTAGACTTTACAGGTTATGCCTGTGTGAATTGCAGAAAAATGGAAGAGCTCGTTTGGTCAGATCCGAAAGTTCTGGGAGTCTTAAAAAATGAGCTTGTTTTGATTTCATTGTATGTGGATGATAAAAAAGAATTGCCGGAGAACGAACAATATGTTTCTGAAACTACAGGAAAAAAGATCAAAACGATTGGGAACAAATGGAGCGATTTGCAAATTAAAACCTACAAAGCAAACGCGCAGCCTTTTTATGTAATTGTAGATCACAGCAGCGCCAATTTAGCAGAACCTTCAGCCTATAATCCGGATATAGAGAATTATTACAATTGGCTAAATGCAGGAATTAAAAACTTCAAAAAATAAGTTTTCTTTAAAAGAGATAAAAGAATGAATGCTATTTTAAACAAAACAGAAATAAGTATATTGGAATCTTATTTTTCTAAATTCAGACAAAATACAATTGGCGTTGATCATACTTTCGAATCGGCTTACGGGAGACAAAAGATGCTGTATGCCGATTGGATTGCCAGCGGAAGATTGTATTTCCCAATAGAAGATATTATGCTGAATAAAATTGGTCCGATGATTGCCAATACGCACTCTTTTTCGAGTGAAACCGGAAAAGCTTCGACTTATGCGTATCAACATGCAAGAGATCGAATCAAAAAGCATGTAAACGCTAATACGCAAGATTGTCTGGTAGCTACAGGAAACGGAATGACAGCTGCTTTATCGAAATTACAGCGTATGATGGGACTTCGCTCACAGGATAATATTTACAATGTAAAATTGCAATTTGATGAGGACAGACCTGTCGTTTTCATCACACATATGGAACATCATTCTAATCAGGTTCCATGGTATGAAACCATTGCTGATGTGGTTGTTTTACCTGGAGATGAAAATAATCTGGTTGATCCTGAAATATTATCCAAAGAAATTAAAAAGTACGCGAACAGAACCCTGAAAATTGGTTCGTTTACAGCCTGTTCTAATGTTACAGGAATCATTACGCCATATCACGAACTGGCCAAAATCATGCATCAAAACGGAGGTTTTTGTTTTGTTGATTTTGCAGCTTCAGCACCTTATGTTCCAATCGATATGCATCCCGAAAATCCTGAAGAGCAACTGGACGCGATATTTTTTTCTCCACATAAATTTCTTGGTGGTCCTGGAACGTGCGGAATTTTGATTTTTAATGAAAAACTATATCAGTCAAATTTTCCGGATAATCCGGGTGGCGGTAACGTAAAATGCACCAATCCCTGGGGAGGATATCATTACAGTGATGCTATAGAAGTTAAGGAAGATGGCGGAACTCCTGGATTTCTGCAAGTGATACGTACCGCGCTTTGTCTGGAGCTAAAGGAACAGATGGGTACTGAAAACATAAAAAACAGAGAAAAAGAATTGCTGGATCTTTGCTATTCGAAACTTCAGGAAGTAGAAGGACTTTCTGTTTTAGGGGATTTAGATACAGAACGCATTGGCTGTGTTTCTCTGGTAATTAAAGACATTCATTACAATTTAATTGTCCGGCTTTTAAACGACCGATTCGGAATTCAGGTTCGTGGCGGCTGGTCTTGCGCCAGTACGTATGCGCATTATTTATTTGATATTGATGAAGAAGAATCTGCAGAAATGACAAAACAGCTTCTTCGGAAAAATTTAAGCAATAAACCAGGTTGGGTTCGTATTTCTTTACATCCGACGATGACTAATGAAGAAGTATTGTTTATTTGTGATGCTTTACAAAAGGTTCGTTTTAACTATAAACAATGGCAGGAATTTTATAAATATAATCCAATAAATAATGAGTTCGAGAGTATCGTAAATCAAGAAACCATTGCTCAGGATGTTCAACAATGGTTTTCTTTGAAATAAGGTGTACTAAAAATTAATAAAGCCTGAAAATCTCCGGATTTTCAGGCTTTACAAAATTAAATAAGATTAAAAAGTGAATGTAATTGATGCTATTTCACCGCTTACCAGAATTTAACATACAAAGCCACAATAATCAATAATGTAATTACGATTAAAACGGTTGTTTGCGGTTTAACTTTGAACATTCCCGGTTCTGTTTCAAATGCTTTTGGATTTACTTTAGGTCCTGCAAAACTCATCAGGATCATCACTAACATGGTAAAGAAAAATGATAAGCCCATACAAATATGAAAAGGGATTTCATAAGCTCCTTTTCCGTTAGGATACGCTGTGTACAATAAAGTTTCGTTTCCGAATATAGCCGGTGCATATTCATTAAACAATACAGAAAGAACAAAACCTAAAATTACACCCACAATTGCTGCCGCACCGGTGGTTCTTTTCCAGAACATACCAAGGAAGAACATGGCGAAAACTCCGGGGCTAATAAATCCGGTGTATTTTTGGATGTAAGTAAATCCGCCAACTCCGCCAATTCCCAGAATATCATTCCATGTAAATAGAACTGCTAAAAGCATGGCAGCAAAAACGGCAATTCTGCCAATGTTTACCTGTTGTTTTTCACCAGCATCTTTCTGGATGTATTTTTTATGAATATCTAATGTGTAAATAGTCGAGATACTGTTTACTTTTCCGGCCAATGAAGCCACAATAGCAGCCGTTAAAGCAGCAACAGAAAGTCCCTTTAATCCGGTTGGCAAGAACGTCAATACAGCAGAATATGCTCCGTCTTTTCCTCCAACCAATTGCGGTAAATGACCATTTTGATATAAAACGTAAGCCGCGATTCCAGGTAACATTACAATTAACGGCATTAGTAATTTTAGAATACCTGCAAACAAAATACCGGTACGGGCCGTTTGCAAATCTGCTCCCAATGCTCTTTGAGTAATGTATTGATTACAGCCCCAATAGTTTAAGTTGATGATCCAGATACCGGCAACATAAGACATCAGACCAGGGAAAGTCAAATATTTATCGATTTCAAGCTGAGAAGATGTTGCAGTTGGTTTTGGGATAATCATTTTAAAATGCTCCGGAGCTTCTCTCATTAAAACTTTGAAACCGGCAATGGCATTTTCTCCAACGCCAAAATACTGACCAACGGTTGTTAAGGCGATATAAGAAGTCACCAAGCCCCCAATGATCAAAACAGCGACCTGAATAACATCAGTATACGCCACCACTTTCATACCTCCAAGAGAGATAAATAAAGCAAACACAGCCAGTCCAACCATAATCAAGTGAAGGTATTCTCCTCCGGCCAAACCATTAATAGCCACTGCTCCAAGGTATAAAATAGAAGTTAAGTTGACAAATACGTATAAAAACAACCAGAAAACCGCCATGATTAAAGCAGTCGATTCGTTGTAACGTGTTTTTAGGAATTGTGGCATCGTATAAATCTTATTTTTAAGATATACCGGAATAAACCAAACGGCTACGATGATAAGGGCAACAGCCGCAAGCCATTCGTAAGCGGCAACGGCGATCCCTAAAAAGAAACCTTCACCACTCATTCCGATGAATTGTTCAGCCGAAATATTGGATGCTATTAAAGAAGCTCCAATAGCCCACCAGGTTAAGTTTCCTTCGGCCAAAAAGTAAGCCTTAGCATCTTGTTCGTCTTGTTTACGTTTGCTGTAAACAGTATAGCCGTAGACCGAAACTACGATGAAATAAATAATAAAAACCGCATAATCTGCGAAAGCGAGGTTTTGGTTCATTTTAAAAATATAAAGGTTAGTAAAGTTTCATGGTTCAGAACGGATCACAAACTATTTCTCAAGTAACAAGGGTTTTCCGGTAATATTCACGCGTCCTGTTTGAATATCGGCAGAACCGTCAGGCAGTTTTCCTCCAACTGAAATAGTAAACCATCCCGGTTCGACAATACGTTGGCCTTTTTTGTTTATTAAAGATAATTGTCTAGGACTAATTGTAAAACGAACTGTTTTTGTCTCGCCTTTTTTAAGATTAATGCGTTCGAAACCTTCTAATTGACAAATTGGCCGGGGAGTAGAGGCTTTTTCATCTTTCAGATATAATTCGACAACTTCATCTCCGTCCCGATCTCCGGTATTTGTGACATCAACAGCGACTACAAGGTCTTTTTCAGCAGTTGTGTTTGCCGGTACCTGTAAGTTGCTGTACTTGAAAGTCGTGTAGCTCAAACCAAATCCAAATGGATAAAGCGGTTTTTTCTCAAAATAACGATAGGTACGGCCTTTCATATCATAATTTTCGAAATCCGGAAGCTGATCTACTGATTTATAATAAGTAACCGGTAATCGTCCTGCGGGATTGTAGTCACCAAAAAGTACATCGGCAATGGCATTTCCGCCTTGCTGTCCCGGATATCCGGCAGTTAAAATAGCAGGAACATTATCGTTTGCCCAGTTTATAGAAAGCGCGCTTCCGTTTATTAAAACTAAAATCACAGGTTTTCCTGTTGCACTCATTGCTTTTATTAATTCTTCCTGATTGGCTGGTAAGTTAAGGCTGGTGCGGTCTCCACCTTCAAAACCATCTGCTTCTACTTTCATTTCTTCACCCTCCAGGCGCTCATTTAAACCTAATACCAAAATTATGGCATCTGCCTGATTAGCTGTTTCAATCGCTTTTTTCAATACGTTTTCTTGTGGTTCCGCCCATAAAAGCTGTGCAATAGCATCACCGTAAAAGTTTTGGTATTTAGCTTCGATTTTGTATTTTCTTCCTGCTTCTAATTCAATTTTCTGATGGCGAATTCGCGGACTGTGATTGTTTTTTCCTCCGGAAGTTTTTCCTGTTTCAATTTCGATTGTCATAAACGGTTTCGACCATTCGGTAATGTTGTAGATACCCGTTTTCGGAACCGTGATATAACCAGTCCATCTTACACTGTAATTCCCCATTTTCATGCGGGGATCCGGAGTATTAATATCCCAGTGAAAGTCTATATTGTCATCATTACGAACAAAAAGCGGTTCACCTTCCCATTTGCTATTGTTAAAATATTCTCCGGTTAAACCTTGTGTTCCGTTTGTGTTTTCAAAGTAAACAGACGGGATAACCTTCATTTCGGGAACACCTAAAGCAAGATCAGTTCCTTTTGCGTACAATACTTTGGCAGTAGGCTCAATTTTGTTCTGAATGCCTTTTAATACGGTAATCGGATTGCTTGGAATACCGCTGTAATTGCCCCATAAAGACTGTATATCATTGGCATTTGGCCCGATCACGGCAACTGTTTTTATGTTTTTAGAAAGAGGTAAAATATTGTTCTGGTTTTTTAGTAAAACAATACTTTTTTGAGAAGCGGTTCGGGCAAGCCAGTCGTTGGCGGAGTTATTGTTTACTGAATACGGAATTTGTGCATAAGGCACGATCTCGTCCGGATCGAACATTCCGAGTTTAAAACGCGCTGTAAACAAACGTTTTATTGTAACATCAATATCAGCTTCGGTAAGCAATTTGCGATCGAGTGCTTCTTTTAGTGATTTATAACTGCTTCCGCATTCCAGATCCAAACCTTCTTTTACTGCCAGCGCCGAAGCTGAGGCCGCATCATTTGTGATTTTATGATATTTCCAGATATCCGTTACCGCACCACAGTCAGACACGATATATCCTTTAAATCCCCAGTCCTTTCTAAGAATATTGAATAAAAAGGGACTTGCACTGCACGATTCACCCCTAAAACGGTTATAAGCTCCCATTACAGAGTAAACACTGCCTTCTTTTACCAAAGTTCGAAAAGCAGGAAGATACGTTTCATAAAGATCAATATCACTCACGTTAACATCGAATTGATGGCGTGAAGGTTCGGGGCCAGAGTGAACGGCAAAATGTTTGGCAGTAGCAATTACTTTAAAGTATTTTTTATCAGTTCCCTGAAGTCCTTTCACGTAATTGAGGCCCAGTTGGCTGGTCAGGAAAGGATCTTCGCCATAAGTTTCGTGCCCGCGTCCCCAGCGCGGATCACGAAAGATATTGATATTGGGAGACCAGAATGTCAATCCCTCATACATACCGTGTTGTCCGCGTCTTAAATATTCATGATGTTTGGCGCGCGCTTCGTCAGAAATAGCAGTTGCAACATCAAAAATTAATTGACGGTCCCACGATGATGCAATTGAAATAGATTGCGGAAAAACGGTTGCAAACCCTGCGCGGGCAACACCATGCAGCGATTCGTTCCACCAGTTATATTCCGGTACACCCAACCTTTCGATGGCGGGTGAAGAATCCATTAACTGACTTATTTTTTCATTCACGGTCATTCTTGATACAAGATCATCAACACGCTGCTCAATTGGTAAATTTGGATTCTTGAATGCGAAGTTCTCTTGTGCAAAAGTGTTTAATGCAAGGAAGTGGAGCATAAACACAAGTTTGTATACTTTTTTCATTGAATTATTAGGATGGTTTTTGGTTGATATAGTTAATAGTTTTTTTATTGGATTTTAATCACAATTTGAAATTACAAAATTATAGGTTTACATTTCCCAGCTGAGTATTAATTGCTATTTAAAGGGTGCTGTAAAGCTCAGTAATAATTTTATGAATTTTTATCAGAAAAACAAAGGAGACAAATAGCTATTTAATAGAGGGTATTTTGCTAATTACGGGTTGTATTTTAGGTTAGGAAAAGAAATTTGATATTTTTGTGATTTCCGCTAAAAAAATAAATTTAAGATGTTGAAAAATAATACGATTGTAGTTTTATTTTGTTTGATGTGCGCCTGGTGTACCGCTCAGCCAAGTGGGCTTCTTACTCATTTTTCGAATGACGGTAAGCTTAACCAATCAAGGGTTTTGGGTATTCAACAAGATAAAAAAGGATTTATCTGGCTGGGAACTTTCAACGGATTGATTCGGTATGATGGGAATACTTTTCGAAAATTTAAAGTAGAACAAAGCGTTCCGTTAAATATACAATCCAATCGTGTCTCTAAATTTAAGTTTGATAACAGCGAGAGAATTTGGATTCAATCTGAAAAAAATGACATTTATTATTTCGATACAAAAGAGTTAAAATTTCATACTCCGATAGAAGACAATGCTGCCAATCATACTTTTGATCATTTCAAAATTATGCCATCCGGAAGAACATGGCTATTTCCTGAAAGCAAAAACTACATGATCGCTTTTGAGAAAGACAAACAAATACGACGCATTAATTTTGATTCAGCCAAACACTTTGGAAAAATCACAGATGTCTTAGAGGATAAATCCGGAACAACCTGGTTCTTGACAGAGGCTGGTATATGCCGATTAAAAAAGCCAGGCAAGATACCAGAGTCTTTCTTTTCGAATTTAGCAGGACAAGCCGGAAAGTCTAATTCGTTCAATTTTGCTGAAGAGACCACGGATGATCTTTGGTTTGGAGGAGACAAGGGAAGATTTATTCGATACAATAAAAAGTCAAGTACTTTTTTCGACTTAGATTTAGGTATCAAGGACGACATTTTACTCGTAAATGCGGCAGTCAATAACAAAGTGTTGATAGTTACAAAAGGTAAAGGTTTCTGTCTGTATGATATAAAGACAGGTAAACTGGATCATTATAACAGTACAACATTGCCGGGTGTGCCTAATGAAAGCATTAATTTTTTAGGATTAACCAATTCGCGGCAATTTTGGTTTGACACGCCAGCTTCAGGGGTATTTCAGTTTGACCTGCTTACCAGAAAATTAAAACGTTTAGAAGTTGATTCAAGCAATCCTGCCACAACGGGAGGTAAACAAAAAAGTTTTCTGTTGACCTCGCCAAATGGAGCCGTCTGGATTCAGTCTAATAAAGGTGCATTTGCTTATTGGGACGAAAAAGAGAACAAATTGGTTTCGATAATGCGATGTATTAAGGAATATAAAGAGACGGTGTCTGATGTGATGCATACGGCGATGTTTGATAAATTAGGCAATCTTTGGTTTTGTTCTTATAAGCAAGGATTAGATTTAATCACCTTTAACAACAGTAATTTTTTATCCTTAAAATTATCATCAGTTGATAATAAAAAGCATAATGTGCGAAGTCTGATGGAAGACAATAAGAGAAATCTCTGGGTCGCCTGTCGGGATGAAAAAATTGAACTGTTTGATGCTCAAAAAAGAAAAATAGGTTTCTTAGGATCAGACGGTACTTTGTCTGAGGACAGTCCGGGATGGGGATCGGATATTTATAGTATGATGCAGGATTTTCAGGGAAGGATCTGGATCGGAACACGCGGAAATGGTGTTTTTTGCCTCACTCCCAAGCAGGCTTCTTTCAGCTTTGCCGTCGAACATTATAAATATGATAAAAACGATAAGTACAGCATTAGTTCAGATGATATCTATAAAATTTTTCAGGCATCAAATGGTCAGATTTATGTAGCGAGTTGGGGAGGCGGTATCAATCTGGTACGTCAGTCAAATAATCAAACCAAGTTTGTCAGTTATAGAAACGAACTGAAAAATTATCCTATTGGAAGCGCTGATAAAGTGCGTTCCATAGTTGAAACTAAAGATCATAAAATCTTTTTTATCTCTTCTTATAAATTGTTTGCTTTTTCTAATGGAAATAAACCGGCAGATAAGCTGCAGTTTAAGGAATATTTTCAGGCTTCCGGAAATGATATTTTGGATATCATTGTTACCTCTGATAATCGTTTAGCATTGTCTACTAACGGTAAAGGATTGATTCTGGTTGATATAGACAAACAAGATCGGGTAAAGGTAAAATCGTTTTGGAGCGATAATTTTGGATTTCCATTAGATGGTGTTGTGGGGATGCAGGAGGATAAGTTTGGAAAAATATGGCTCATGGGAGACAATCAAATAGTGAGGTTTGATCCTAAATATAATAGCTGTGAAACTTTCCCTGAATTAAAGTCGATTATTGGAACCGAGATATTTTCAGAAGCAACAAAATGCAGGTTGGCAACAGGCGAAATTGTCTCGGGTTATTCAGACGGAGTTATTTATTTTAAACCGGAAGCAATCAAACCTTTCCTGTTTAAACCCTATCTGGCGATCTCCGGATTTTTAGTAAATAACAAAGAGTTATTTGAGATCAATCCCGATACACCAAAAAATACAGATCTCCTAAAAGAAGTTACACTGCAACACGATCAGAATTTTTTTAGGGTTCAGTTTTCTGCTTTAGATTACATCAGGACTGAAAATATAGTATATCGCTATAAATTAGAAGGTATTGACAAAGAATGGAATTATCTTAAAGCAGGTCAGTCTATTAATTATACAAATGTGGGCAGAGGGACTTATACTCTTTTAGTATCTTCTACAAATGGGCACAATTTATGGCTGGATAATGAGAGACAGATAAAAATTACCGTACGGCCTTCAATCTGGGGAACCTATTTTGCCTATTTCTGTTATTTACTGATCGCTATAGGTTTGTTTTTATTGGTTAAACGTGCAGTTTATACCATTTTGAAACTGCGTAATGATGTAAAGATTCAAAAAGAGGTGAGTGAACTAAAATTAAACTTTTTCACTGATATTTCGCATGAAATCCGTACGCCGCTCACCATGATTACAGCGCCTCTTGAAGTAATGCTTACAGATGATCATATAGACGATTCAGTTAAATCCCAGCTTCGTGTTATCGAAAAGTACAGTAATAAGTTACTGAATCTGGTCAATCAGATTTTAGATCTGAGAAGAATGCAGGACAGGAAATTAGAAGTAAGCGAAATTGATTTGGGGGAATTTGTATCTGAAGTATGCGAAAATTTTACTGAAACGAGCCTTCAGCGAAATATACAACTGAAAGTAACTATTTGCGAAACCAAACCGCATATTTGGGCCGATCCGGATAGTCTTGATAAGATTTTGGTCAATCTGCTTTCAAATGCTTTTAAATACTGCAAAAAAGGTAATACGATCGAAGTCAGTGTAGAAGAAGTTGAAAATAATGTCTGTTTAAAAGTGAGTGATAATGGCCCCGGGATTAATGCTGTTGTTCAGAAAAAGCTGTTTGTTCGTTTTTCAAACTACAATGAAAATCCTTTTAATCCAAGTACCGGAATCGGTCTTTCGATTGTAAAGGATTCTGTTGAAAAACACGGTGCCGAAATTTCACTTGAAACGGCATTAGGGAAAGGAAGCACTTTTAAAATTTGTTTTCCAAAAGGATACAGTCATTTTTCTAATGATGTAGATATATTGTTTGAGGAAGCAGAGGAACATTTTGCCGATGATGAATTAATAACAGAAGACCACGCAGAAGCAGAGATAAGAGAAAAACCTATTGGTCTGATAGTCGAAGATGATCAGGAATTAAGAAAATTTATCGTTTCTGTTTTAGAAAATGACTATACCATTTATGTCGCAGAGAATGGGGTGGAAGGCCATGAAAAAGCAGCGGATTTATCGCCTGATTTTGTAATCAGCGATATTATGATGCCTGAATTAGATGGTATAGAAATGCTTAAAATCATTCGGAATAACTTTGCAATTAGTCACGTTCCTGTGATTTTACTGAGTGCAAAAACAGCAATTGAAAGTAAATTAGAAGGAATGGAATATGGCGCTGATGATTATATTACCAAACCCTTTAATGTGAGTTTTTTAAAAGCAAGAGTAAAGAACGTTTTAGAACAGCGCCTTCGTCTGCAGCGTTTGTATTCTGCCGGAAGTATTGCTGAAATTGCTGAAGAGAAACCATTACAGATTTCAAACAAAGATAATAAATTCATGCTGCAGGTAATTGAATTAGTAAAGGAAAACATATCAAAGTCAGATTTTTCTGTTGATGAATTAGGGAAATTAATGTGCATGTCGCGCGCCAGTTTTTTCAACAAACTCAAAAGCATTACAGGAGTTTCTCCGGTGGTATTTATTCGGGATATGCGACTGAATGCCGCTGCCGAACTTCTTAAAAATGACGATTTACTAATAAAAGAAATTTGTTTTGAAGTTGGGTTTAATGATTTAAAATATTTCGGAAAATGCTTTAGGGCAAAATACAATTATACTCCCGTAGAATACCGTAAACAATTTCGTTAGGAATGATAATGATATTTATTAAAAAATAAACTTTATAGCTGTACCTCGTTACTTTTTAGTAACGAGGTTTTTTTTTGAAAAAAGATATTGATTGGCCTATTAGGTTTAAACTTTGAACCCTGTTGTGATATGCTTTTTTATTTGGGAATATTTTTTTGCATTTTATAAAAAATACTTCTGTTAATTGCTAAATAGTTAGTTTTTAGGGTGTGATTAGCGATTTAACCCTTTCTGAAAAGCAATATTTACCCCAATTTGAGATTAGCTATGTATAGTTTTGCTTCATAATAATAACTAACTAACCTTAAACCAAAATTATGAACCAAACCAAAACCGCCATTCAATTATCACCACCATCGGCTATAGGCATCAGGACCTATAGCACACATCAAAAGGTAAATATTTTTCATTTTTAAATTTTAGATGATATGAAAGTGATTAATAAACTAATACTTGGAGCAGGGCTGCTGTTTTTTATGCTGACTTCCTGTTCTAATGACGATTTCAAATATGAAAGTTCCACCGTAAAATCATTAGATTTTCAATTAAATGGTGAGCCATGGAACCTGAATGTGGGTATATCGACCAGACCTTTGTTTGTCTATAAAGACAATGGAAATTATGTTGCAAACTATAGTTCGCTTTATCGTTTTTCGTTAGATGACGGTAAATACAAATTTGTAGCAACTGATTATCCGGAGCAGATGATTCTTTCTCCAACCAATCTAAATGACCTGATTGTTACGCAGCCGGCATTGGCAAACCAACATGTAAACTTATCTGATGCGATGCCTTATGGGTCTCCTTTTGAAGAGGCACTGACCCTGAACATTATTACCAGAACAGGAATACTGCGTTTAAAATCAGTAGATATTACAGCTGATAAAAGTTATTCGACAATTAAAACTACTGTGTCTATAAAACGAAGCGGTTATAAAGTTGCTGACGGAACCTATGTAAAAGAAGACATGTTTGTTACCAGAAGCAAAGCAACAGCTAACGGAGGAATTAACTATACAGATGATTTTATTTTATTTCAGACAGGTGAAGAATCTAATAACGTTCGTGTTAAAATAGAGTGTTTAGATCAAAATATGCAGGTTGTAAAAACAAAGCAACTGGAAGGAGCATTTGCAATTGAGGCGAATAAAGTCACAAGTGCTGATTTTCTTTTAAATGAGATGTAATCCATCTGCCTTAATAAAAATACTCAGAACAATTTAATAAAATAAAATTAGCAGTCCTCACAGAGATGTTACTAATGCAATACAGCTAAGATGATAAAAATCGTTGCTGAAACTTTTTGCGTACACGTACAATGCCTAAGAGCCTGCTTATCCATAAAAAAATAGTCTAGTTATGAAGATAAAAAAATATATCTGGAGCATTTTAGCCTTCTTGTTTTTAACATTTAGTGCTTATGCTCAGAAACGTATAACCGTGACCGGTTCAGTAAGAGATAACATGGGACTGATTCCCGGCGCGACCATTATGGTAAAGAATGAAAAAACAAATACTGTTACCGATTTTGACGGTAAATTCAGTATTGCTGTTACCGATCCCGAGACAGCAGTCTTAATAGTCAAATTTATCGGACTGACAGATGAAACGGTATCTTTAAAAGGCCGTACATCAGGTATTACGATACAAATGAAAGAATCCAACAGCGAATTAAACGAGGTTGTGATAATTGGTTACGGTACACAAAAACGTAAAAACCTGACAGGTTCTATTGCCAGTATCAAAGGAACAGAATTGGCAAAAGTACCTACTGCATCCGTTGCAGAAGCTTTAGTAGGGAGATTACCCGGAGTTCAGGTGACAACTGCAGATGGTTCTCCGGGATCAGAAGTAATGATCAGAATTCGTGGTGGAGGATCTATCACCGAAGATAACTCGCCCTTAATCTTAGTGGATGGTTTTGAAGTAGCCAACTTAAATGATATTCCGCCAACAGATATCGAATCTGTAGAAGTTTTAAAAGATGCTGCATCAACAGCCGTTTATGGTGCCCGTGGTGCTAATGGAGTAATTTTGGTTACTACAAAAACGCCCAAATCAGGAAAAGTTTCAGTAAACATTCATAATTATACACAAATTAAAACGCTGGCCAATCATCTGGATGTGATGGATCCGTATGAATTTGTTATGATGCAATATGAATACGAACGTCAGCGTAATTCCAATCCAACTGCTTTTTATAATAATTACGGGCGTGCAAATGAACTATACATTTATAAAGGCAACAAAGGAACGGACTGGCAAAATGAAATTTTTGGAAGTAACCCAATTACAAGATATACCGATATCAATGTAAACGGAGGTGGTGATAAAACGAAATTTAAATTCACGTTTGTCAATCAGGATCAGCCGGGAGTATTAGTAGGAACAGGGATGCGTCAGAACTATCTGTACTTAATTTTAAATTCAAAACTGACAGATAATCTTACTTTCGAATACCAAACCCGTTTAACCAATCAAACCATTGACGGTTCCGGTACAGAAGGAGTGAGTTTGCTCAGAGCGCTGCGCGAAGCACCAACATCAGGATTAGAAGAATATATGACCTTGCCGGGTGATAATACCTATTTTGATCCGGAAGATTATGAAACACGCGTTCGTTTCAACCCACTAGAAGAAGCAGCAAAAAATTATCGTAAACGTACTACCCGAACTTTTAATAATACCGGAGCATTAACCTGGACCATCAGAAAAGGACTGACTCTGCGTTCTTCATACGGTTACGAATACAAGTATAGTGAAGACGGCCGTTACTGGGGTACTGACACAAGAATAGCGACAGAAAACAAAAATATGCCGGTAGTCTATTGGGCAATGACTGAGTCTCCCCGCTGGCAATTAAACAACGTATTAAATTATGGTTTTAAAGTAAAAGACCGCCACGATTTTCAATTGATGGTAGGTCAGGAAATGAAGGATCAGGAAAGTTCCACTAAATTTTATCGTACCCGTTATTTTCCGGAAGAGATATCAGGCCAAAAGGCATTAGATAACCTGGCTTTAGGAACTCCTTTTGATAACGGCTCACTGGCAGGTTCTCCAAACAGAATATCTTCCTTTTTCGGACGTGTCAATTATGGTTATGACGATCGATATCTTTTTACGTTTACCGTTCGTACAGATGGTTCGACAAAGTTTGGACCTGAAAACAGATGGGGAGTATTTCCTGCAGGAGCTTTTGCCTGGAGAGCTTCCAACGAAAGTTTCCTGAAAGACAGTAAAATTATTTCGAACCTAAAATTTCGTGTGAGTTACGGAGCCTCCGGTAATGACAGAATTAGTGGTGATTTATATGCGAAATATTATGGCGTTTCAAGAGACCGGTCTGTAGGATGGGGCGAAGAGAACCATTATTACTATAATTTCTACAATGACAAATACCTAAACAATCCAAATGTAAAATGGGAAACGACTTATACAGCCAACTTAGGTTTAGATTTTGGTTTCTTTAAAGAGCGTATCTCCGGAAGTCTTGATTTGTACCACAATAAAGTAAAAGATTTATTAGTACCCTCTGATATTGCGTCAGTATCCGGTTTTACAAAAATGATGACCAACGTTGGACAGACTTCTAATAAAGGGATCGAATTTGCAATCAATGCCAATGTGATAAAGAAAAGGGATTTTCAGGTTGATTTGAATTTTAATATCGGACACAACGAAAATAAAATCGACAAACTATCGAGCGGAGAAAAAGAATGGATTTTGAGTTCTGGCTGGGCAGGAACACAATTGTTAAATGATGACGATTACCGTGCTTATGTGGGTAGCACAAAAGGTTTGATTTATGGTTTTGTAAACGATGGTTTTTATACCATGAATGATTTCGATTCTTTTGATCCGGTGGCAAGAACCTGGAAACTAAAAGAAGGAGTTGCCAACTCCAAAAATCTTTCAGGCGATCCGCGTCCGGGAAATGCCAAATTCAAAAAATTAACTCCTGTTGATCCGTCAGATCCAAATTCGAATGTAATTGGCGATAAAGACAGAAAAGTTATCGGGAATACGAATCCGGATTTCTCCGGAGGATTTGGTCTGAATGCAGTTTGGAAAAACTTTGATTTGTCTGCGTTTTTCAATTTTATGTATGGTTTTGATGTCTACAATGCCAATAAAATCATGATGACTTCGTGGTTCCAAAACACACAAAATAATTTAGGAATGGAAGTGGGTCTGGACAATCGCTGGAGAAATTTTGATGATATGGGTAATGACCTTCGCTATTCGCCGGAAATGCTGGCAAAGCAAAATGAAAATGCGACCATGTGGAATCCAACCAGTATCGGACGTCCTATTGCGATGTCGTATGCAATCGAAGACGGTTCTTTTATCAGGTTGAATAATCTTAGTATCGGGTATACAATACCCAAACAAAACAGTGCAAAAATAGGATTCAGCAGAGTAAGATTATACGCTACAGGAAGTAACCTGTTTATTTGGACCAACTATTCCGGATATGATCCTGAAGTAAATCTGGAAACAGGGTTAACTCCAAATATTGATTACAATTCTTATCCAAGAACACGCAATTACGCTTTTGGAATGCAGCTATCATTTTAATTAAACGAATTAAATCACATAACGATGAACAAAAAAATAATATTTAGTTTTCTGTTAATTTTCACGCTGAGTTTTACAGCCTGTGAAGATTATCTGGATGTACAGCCTGCAACAGGTTTTACCGAAGCAGAAGTTTTTAAATCAGAAAAAGACATACAATCTGCACTTGCCGGAGTGTATACGCTTATGCTGACAGAAGATGCCTATTCTAATCGTCTTGCTTTTGTTTTTAATATGAATACGGATGTAGAAATGTCCGGTGTTTCGACCAATACAGTAAACGGAAACGGGTCAGATATTGCCTGTTACGATCCAAAACCTTACTGGACCACCTTAAATTCTACCTGGAGCGCCATGTATAAAATTATCAATACAGCAAATGATGTCATTCAGGGAATTGAAAATTCTGATTTGTATAAAGCAGACAATAAATCGCAAGCTTCTAATGTAATGCAAATGTATGGTGAAGCAAAAACACTTCGTGCGATGGTTTATTTAGACATGATTCGTATTTGGGGTGATGTTGTTTTCCGTACAAAATCTTCCACCGGAGACGAGAATTTTGCCGTTGGAGTGACCGATAGAAATACCATTCTTGAATTTTTAATAGACGATTTGAAGTCCGTTGAGCCTTTAATGAAAAATGCCAGCGACTTAGATTATGGAGTAGAACGCGCTTCAAGAAGTTTTAACCAAAGTTTAATTGGTTTATTGGCACTTACACGCGGAGGATGGACATTACGTCCTGATGAAAGCAATCCTGCAAGCAAAGGACATATGGAAAGAGGTAAAAATCATGAGCTGTATTATGATATTGCGATTCAATATTTAGACAAAGTAATTCAGGGCAGACAACACGATTTAAAACTCAGTTTCAAAGATTTCTGGGTAAAGCAAAACAACTGGGAAACACCGGTTACTGATGACGTTATTTTCTCACTGCCAATGTTAAAAAACTCTTCAGGCGAGTACGGTTATTTTGTTGGGATTCCAATTGTCGAAGGAAATCATCCCTACGGAAGCGCATCAGGAAACCTGAGTTTATGCGGCGAATATATGTACACATTTGATAACAAAGATTTAAGAAGAGATATTACATGCGCACCAGTTTCCTATGATCAAAACCTGAATCAGGTAATCCGTCTGGATTTAGCACGTCTGGCAGTAGGAAAATGGTCGAAATTGTATATGAACGATCCATTAGGAAGCACCAGTTCTAAAGGAACAGGTATCAATTATTCCTGGATGCGATTTGCTGATGTTTTACTCATGTATGCTGAGGCTGTAAACGAACGTTTTGGTCCGCGTGAAGATGCTAAGGAATGTCTAAGACGTGTGCGCCGCAGAGCTTTTGCTGAGGCAAACTGGCCGGATAAAGTAGATAATTATGTACAGTCAAAAGCGTCACCTGACTTATTCTTTAAAGCAATAATGGATGAACGCAAATGGGAATTTGGCGGCGAAAGCAAACGTAAATTCGATTTGGCCCGATGGAATAAATTCAGTGAAGTTATCTACAATCAGTATTATAAATTATTCAACTGGGGACGTGTTGCAAATGGTGCCTATGTTGCGGGATTAGATCAGGTTCCCGGAAGTATTTATTATAAAAATATTCCGGATCCAATAAACTCAGGCAGGACTATTTTAGACATAAAAGGGATCGATGAGATTCTGCAGGCGCGTCCGGCCGGATATACAGAACTTCCCTTTGCCGTAAGCTGGTATTCATTAAACAATGAAACGGCAAGTTACGAACCAAAAAATGATATCAAGTGGAGTTTTAGAGGTTTTATAAACTATACCAATGCTTCATCAGTATCTCCAAACGATCCACTGCGTTATTTATGTCCTTATCCTTCAAAGGTAATTACAGATCATCGCGGAGCCATTCAAAATTTTTATGGTTTTAATTTTTAATAGAATATAATATGAAAAATTTTAGAACATTAATTTATATTTTATCATTTATAGGCTTAATTGTCTTTGGAGAAATGCTAAAATCCTGCACTAACGATGAGTTTCGTTACAAAGCCGTTGAAGATTTATTTCAGCCCAAATTTGTACTTACGGCTCCTTTAGTAAAAAGTAATTCTATTGCTGTAGTGTGGTACAAAGTAAATGAAGCTGATTCTTATACCGTAGAACTGCATTTGGATAATTATTATAAAAGCTTTTATAAATCCTATACGATTACGGATACGCAAATTTTGATGGATGACATTCCTTATAAAACACAGTTTTATATAAGAGTAAGGTCAAATCACGTAAATGGTTCTCATAATTCGCAATGGTCCTATACAAATGCGCTGACAGAAGACAGACCGGCATTTGATCCTATTTTGCAGCCGGTAGTAAAAGTAAATATTACGGAAACAGAGGTAACAGTAAACTGGCTGGTTTCGACAAAAAATCCGGTAGACAGTATTTCTGTAGAGCCTGCTCAGTCTTTAACGATTCCTGCAGTAGGACGCAAGCTAACTGCTGATGAAATTAGCAAAGGTGAAGCAACAGTTACGGGTTTAGAAAAAAACACATTGTACAATTTAAATATTTACGATACCAGTAAACCAAGACGTTATGATAAACCTTATAATCAGGTTTCTTTCCGTTCTGCCGGTCCATCTGCTTCGACTATTATTGTAACAAAAGGAATGGATTTAGATGCATTACTGCGAACCAATAATGATGACCCAACAATTCCGGAAGGAACAGAATATTTCCTTGAAGCAGGTTCATTATTTAAAATTACGCCGTTTACAATATCAAAAGGATTTAAACTAACCGGAGGAACGCAGGGAGAACGCCCTCAGATTGAAATGAACGGAAACTGGAATATTGCCGAAGGATCGTATTTGTCTTCTCTGGCTTTCGAAAACATTCGTTTCTATCAAACCATTGATGCTGGGTATTTCTTCAATAGCGGTACCGCATGGAAAGTAGATGAAATTACATTCTACAACTGTGTTTTCAATTATTTCAAACGAGGATTCTGGAGACATCAGGGGAACGGAAAATACAAAGAAATCGGAAACCTTGATATGAGCTATTGCACCTTTGATCAGGTTGGAGGACACACAGGGCCTTACGGTACATTTGCTTTTGGTTCTGCCGGAGCCGATAATGTAAAAAAAGCAGTTTTCTCTAATTGTACTTTTATGAGAGATTACTATCAGACGACAGATAAAAATCGAAACTTTAAAAACCTGTTCGATTACGGTACATCAGCATATCCAATTCATTTGGAGTATCAAAATATTACAATTTATGACTATGCCTATAACAGGTCATTAATAAATATTCCATCAGCTGTAGGATCAACTTTAATCTTCAAAAATGTATTGTTAGCATCTGCGACAGGTAAAGTTATTCAGGCAATTGCGGCAAATACGCCAACTACATTTGGCAATAATTACACCACAACAGATTATCTGCTTGGTGCCGCTGCTATACAGGGAACTGATTTGGGTATTAGCGCACAAAGTTTATTTGTAGATCCCGCAAACGGAAATTTAATGATTAAAGATTCGAATTCTCCAATTGTTACCAACAAAGTAGGAGATACCAGATGGCTCCCATAAGTTTTGTTAATTAAGTAAGTGGTTTCAGTACTAAGGAAGTATCCTTGTGGTTAGGGATACTTCTATGTACTGTTCATACTTAATGAAAAGAAAGTAAAATTTCAAAATAGTAAGGATTTTTAATTCCGAAGTGTTTTGAATCAGTGAATTATATCAAAAACAATTAAAAATGAAATTCAAACAATTACTACTGTCTTTAGGATTATTATGCTATTTGGGAGTAGAAGCTCAAGGCTGGAATGCCGATTTAGGAAACGGAAAATATAAGAACCCTATTTTACACGTAGATTATTCGGATCCCGATGTATGTGCAGGTAAAGATGGGTATTATATGACTGCATCCAGTTTTAATAGTATTCCCGGGCTTCCTATTCTTCACTCCAAAGATCTGGTGAACTGGCAGTTGGTTGGATATGCATTACAAAATCAATTTCCGATAGAGCATTATCGCAGCGTTCGCCACGGCGATGGTGTCTGGGCTCCCTCCATTCGGTATCACAATGGTGAATATTATATCTACTGGGGCGATCCTGATTTTGGCATTTACATGGTAAAAACGAAAGATCCGACAGGCACGTGGCAAGAACCCGTTCTGGTCAAAGAAGCAAAAGGCATTATTGACACCTGTCCGTTTTGGGATGAAGACGGAAAGGCCTATATCTCTTATGCTTTTGCAGGCAGTCGTGCCAATGTAAAAACAGTTTTAATGTTATCTGAACTTACGCCCGATGGTACCAAATTAATTGGTAATGCCGCATTGGTTTTTGATGGTCACAAAGGACATACTACAGTTGAAGGTTCTAAAATGTACAAACGTGATGGTTACTACTGGATTATGGCGCCTGCCGGAGGTGTAAAACCCGGATGGCAATTGGCAATGCGTTCTAAAGAGGTTTGGGGACCTTACGAGTCTAAAGTTGTATTGCATCAGGGGAATACGGTAATGAACGGACCTCATCAGGGCGGTTATGTTGAAACGCCAAATGGAGACGGATGGTTTATACATTTTCAGGACCGCTGGGCCTACGGACGAGTGGTGAATCTGCAGCCTGTTACCTGGAAAGACAATTGGCCAGTCATGGGCGTAGACAATGATAAAGATGGTATTGGAGAACCGGTTATGGAATGGACAAAACCGAATGTTGGAAAAAATTATCCGGCAACTCCTTTGGTTTCTTCAGATGAATTCAACACACATCAATTTGGATTACAATGGCAATGGCAGGCCAATCAGGATCCCGCGAAACATTGGGGCTGGTCATCAGCTAATTTAGGATTTATGCGACTGAATTGTGTTCCTCGCGATGAAACAATGAAAACAATGTGGATGATGCCGAACCTTTTACTGCAGAAATTTCCCGGAGATAATTTTACAGCAACTGCAAAACTTATTTTCGAAAATAATCCGGAAGCAGGAATCAGTAATTCAGGTTTGATTGTATTTGGCGAAGACTATGCTTATATCGCAATCGAGCAGGATAAAACAGGTAATCTGAATTTAATACAGCGTTTAATGAAAAATGCCCGTACCTCTAAAGAAGTCGAAAAAGAAATGGCATCGGTACCCATAAATAAAAAGGAAGTGTATTTGCGCGCCAAAGTAGAGATGATTAAAAATAGCGAACCTTTTGATGCCAGAGTTACTTTTTACTACAGTACAGACGGTAAGACTTTCAAAAAACTGGGAGACTCTTTCAAACCAAGTGCCGGACGCTGGGTAGGCGCAAAAATTGGACTTTTTGCATCAGGAACTAAAACGGTGAATGACAGCAGTTATGCAGATTATGACTGGTTTAGAGTAGAAGGTAATTAGACGGCTATGAGACATAAAATTAAATATTGTTTTCTTTCCTTATTACTGTGTCAGCTGGTAGCATTTGGACAAGCAAAACCAATTGATACAACTGAAAGAACACCTGTAGAGTGGGCGAATAAAATGGCAGATTCAGATCAGAAACGTGTTCCCAATCCTGTATTTCTCGACGGCGTAAAATTTCCTAAATGGAATTATACCAATGGGTTGGTGGCGCTTGCCAATCAGAAATTATATGAGTATACCAAAGAGCAAAAATACTGGGATTACGGACTCTCATACGCAGAACAGCTTATTGATAAAGAAGGAAAAATAGGCGGCGGTTATGAGTTAGAAAAATACAGTCTTGACCTGGTAAATTCCGGAAAACTGCTTTTTGAGATTTATAAAAAAACGGGCGACGAACGATATAAAAAAGCATTAGATGTACTTCGTAAACAAATGGAAACACATCCAAGAAATGCTGACGGGGGCTATTGGCACAAAAAAAGTTATCCTTGGCAAATGTGGCTTGATGGAGTTTATATGGGGGATCCTTTTTCTGCTCAGTACGGATTAGTTTTCAATGATCCCAAAGCGATTGATGATGCCATTTTGCAGGCAGAGCTTGTTCAGCAGCACACTTTTGATACCAAAACAGGTTTGAATTTTCACGGTTATGATGAGAAGCGAACACAATTTTGGGCCAATAAAAATACCGGAACTTCTGCACATGTCTGGGGGCGTGCACAAGGCTGGTATTGTATGGCCTTAGTAGATATTTTAGATTTTGTTCCAGAAAACCATCCTAAACGAAAAGATTTGATAAAGATTTTGCAAAAGGTCTTCGATGCCGTTCGCAAAGCACAGGAACCTGAGTCAGGCGTTTGGTGGCAGGTAATGGATCAACCGGGACGAAAAGGGAACTATCTCGAATCCACCTGTTCCACAATGTTTGTGTACGCATTTGCTAAAGCTTATCGCAAAGGTTATGTAGGCAAAAAGTATTTAAAATCCGCACAACTTGGTTTTAAAGGAATTCTGAAACAGTTTATAAAAGAGAATACAGACGGCACTATTTCTATTACAAAATGTTGCGCTGTTGCCGGATTAGGTGGGAAAAATCCAAAAGACCGGGACGGTTCATTCGAATACTATATTTCAGAACCCATCAGAGACGATGATGCCAAAGCTGTTGGACCATTTATTATGGCAGGTATCGAATTGCAAAGTCTTTTAGATAAAAAAAATGATTGAAAATCTACAATTGGTTATGAGAAAAATTAAAATAATTATCCTGGGGACAGTATTATTAACTGCATTTTCCTGCAGTAATAAAAAAGCGGGTGTAGTTAGAAATACAGCTGAAGGAAAAGGGATTTTAGCGGCGGCAAAACTTCCTTTTGAAATGCCCGAGATACAAATTCCGAAATTTAAGACAGATACTCTGAATATTGTAGATTTTGGCGCAGTTCCCAATACTGAGGAACTTTGTACAAAAGCCATTAACGAAGCGATCGCAAAATGCTCAGAATCAGGTGGTGGAGTTGTTGTTATTCCGTCAGGATTATGGACAGCAGGTCCTATAAAAATGAAAAGCAATGTTAACCTGCATACAAAAAACGGTGCTTATATTTCGTTTACAGGCGATCTGACACAATACAAACTCATAGAATCTTATTTTGAAGGTAATAAAGTACTTCGATGTGAATCTCCAATTATGGGAGTTGATTTAGAAAATATTGCCATTACAGGTGAAGGTATTTTCGACGGAAATGGTTCTAAATGGAGACCCGTTAAAATTGGTAAAATGACCAGCAGTCAATGGGATCAATTGGTAAAGTCCGGCGGAGTTCTATCTAAAGACGGCAAAATATGGTATCCTTCAAAAGGAGCTTATTTAGGGAATGAAGAAAAAGATAAACTTCCAAAAGTACCTACTGCAGCCAATATGGAGCCTTACAAGCAGGCGCTTCGTCCGGTAATGGTAAGTTTTGTTAATTGCAAAAAACTGCTTTTAGATGGCGTGACTTTTCAAAATTCCCCGGCATGGAATGTCAACCCGTTAATGTGCGAACATCTTACGCTGCGTAATTTAACGATTCGTAATCCCTGGTATTCTCAGAACGGGGATGGTCTGGATATAGAATCCTGCCGAATAGGATCTGTGACCAATTGTCGTTTTGATGTTGGAGATGACGCGATTTGCATTAAATCAGGAAAAGACAAAGAAGGAAGAGACCGCGGAAAACCAACAGAACTATTTGTTATCACCGATTGTGTCGTCTATCATGCTCACGGAGGTTTTGTAATTGGAAGCGAAATGTCAGGAAGTGTCCGTAACATATTTGTAAAAAACCTAACGTTTAACGGTACCGATTGCGGATTGCGTTTTAAATCTGTAAGAGGCAGAGGCGGCGTTGTCGAAAACATTTGGATGGAAGACATACGAATGAATAATATCCCCACTGATGCTATTAATTTCAACCTGTATTATTTCGAAAAATCCCTTTCAGAAGATAAACTTACAGGAGAGGTAACGGTCGATAAAAAAACGGTATCTGAAGAAACTCCGGTTTTCAGGAATATGTATTTCAAAAATATTTATGTCAACGGTGCGGCACAAGCTTTAAAGATTATGGGAATCCCTGAAATGCCCGTTGAAAACATTCAATTTCAAAACATGATTATTCGGTCAGATGTTGGTGTTCAGATGAATTATACCAGAAAAATTGCATTTAAAAATCTGGATGTAAGACTTGATAAACCGGGAATAGCAGTAAGTTTTTCGAACAGTCAGAATATAAATATAGAGGGTTTTAAATCTATTGGAGAAAATCAGCTGTTTTGGGTAGGCGGTACAACAACAAAAGACATCTCGTTACAGACCAATGATAAGAAAATGATTCTTGATGAAAATGTAAAAGTTTTAGCATCTGTAAAAGATGAGGTAAAATTAATAGAATAACAATCTGTCTGAAGTGTTGAAGCATATGAAATTAACGTAAAAAAGTATTTGTTAATGCTTTAGTTTTTGTCATGCAGTGTTTGGCTTTTATAACTTAAAAAGAAATGAAAAAATGAAATTTCAGAATAATATTTTTAGCGCAGTAATTATTGTGGTTTGTCTGATTTTCTTTCAAAGCATACATGCACAGTATCTAAAAGGCATTACAAATGTCAGAGATACTTCGTTTACCAATGCAAGTGCTTTTAAGAAAACGCTTAAATATTTTCCAAACAGCACTTTGGTGCCCGAAATGCATTTTGATAATGTGACACAGAAAGAGAACATTACTTATTGCAGTTATGGCAAACGTAAAATGAAATTAGATCTGTTCTTTGATAAAAATGCCAGTAAGAAACAAACCGCAATTATCATAATTCATGGCGGAGGCTGGCGATCAGGCAATAAAGAACAGCATCATCAGATGGCACAAAAACTCGCAAGTCTGGGTTATGTGTGTTTTACTCCGGAATACAGACTCTCTACAGAAGCACTTTTTCCGGCAGCGATTTACGACATCAAAGCTGCAATAAAATGGGTTAGGAAAAATGCAGCAAAATACAATATCAACCCCAATCAAATTGTTGCCTTAGGATTTTCGGCGGGTGGCGAGATGGCCGCTTTTATGGGAACAACAGGCAATATGCCGCTTTTTGAAGGAGAAGTAACCAATTCAGATGCCAAATCTCAGGTGAATGCCGTAGTCAGCATTGATGGAACGCTGTCTTTTGTTCATCCGGAAAGCAGTGAAGGGAATGATGATAAAAATATATCGGCAGGAACCTATTGGTTCGGTTATTCTAAAAAAGAGAATCTCAAACTTTGGGAAGCGGCTTCTCCGCTCAGTTATGTAAATGCCGCGACACCGCCTACATTATTTATCAACAGTTCAATTGCCAGAATGCACGCCGGTCGAGACGATTACAGAAAAATATTGAATGAAAACGGAATATATTCAGAGGTTCACGAATTCGAAAATTCACCTCATTCATTTTGTCTTTTTAATCCCTGGTTTGAACCTGTAATTCAATATATAGATAATTTTTTAACTAACATTTTTAAGAACTAACATGAAGATAAAATTTATAATGCCGATAATCTGCATGACTCTGGGAATCATGTTTATGGCTTTTGTCAAAACAAAATCAAGAACAACGGTTTATTTAATAGGCGATTCGACTATGGCCGATTATGCTAATAACTATGAAGAAGGCAAAGATTATATGAAAACCCGATATCCGGTCACGGGCTGGGGACAAGTCTTTCAACAATTTTTAGTAAAAGACAGTCTGTCACAAATCAGTAAATTAATCAAAACAGATAGCGTTTTTGTCGATGACAGAGCGAGAGGAGGGCGCAGTACCCGTACTTTTTTTCAGGAAGGCAGATGGCGTGCCGTATATGATAACCTTAAAAAGGACGATTTGGTTCTGATACAGTTTGGCCATAACGATGCAGCCGAAGACAAAACGGAGAGATATGTTAATCTTGAAGGATACAAAGAATTTTTGAGATTGTTTATTCTGCAAACCAGAGCGAAAGGAGCCAAGCCCATTATTTTAACTCCCGTAGCAAGAAATTTTCCATGGAAAAATGGTGAACTGCAAAACATTCACGGTTTGTATGATCAGGCCGTAAAAGATATTGCAAAAGAGTTAGATGCCCCGCTTATTGATTTAAACCAAAAATCAAGGCAGTTTTTTACTAAAAAAGGACAGCCCTACGTTACCGAAAACTATTTTATGAATTTTTCCGCAGGATTGTATGAAGCATATCCTAACGGACAAAAAGACAATACGCACTTCCAAACCAAAGGTGCAGTAGAAGTAGCAAGGCTTGTTTTTGAAGGAATGAAAGAATTAAAATAACGCTTTGGTTATCAATCATAATTTTTTAATTCTAACACATAGAAACATAGGCTTAATGTAAAAAAAAGGAGAGATAAAGAAACTAGTTCCTAGCACATAACCAACTATGTTAGTTTAAACAAGTGAAACGCCTTTTTTAAGCGTCCTAAATCTATGTTTCTATGTGTTATTAATTACACCCTAAAATAAAATATATAAGAATAAAACAATGTACATAGAAAGAAAATTTCTTTCGAACACTTTTACTAACCAAACCATAATAACCAAATGAAAAAACAATTTTTTATTCATCTTTACCTCATACTGTTCACAGTAATGGGGTTTTCTCAAACCATTGAGAAAATTGAAGCCGAAACCTTTAATCAGGCTTCAGGAGCTAAGGCCGAAACGAATGCCGCTCTCTCCGGGACAGGAAATGTAGGTTACATTAAAAATGGCACCTGGATTAAATTCAACGCCATCCAGTTTACTGAATTCGTTACCCGTTTCAATATCGCAGCAGCAGGTGCAACCGGCGGGAATATCGAACTGAGGTTAGGCTCAGCAACCGGAACCCTCATAGGAACCGCTGTTGTATCCGGAAGTACGGGATTTTCTGATTACAAGAAGTTCTCTGCCGCAATTACCCCAACAACCGGTACATTCGATTTGTATATGGTTTTTACAGGATTGGGAACTGGCTACTTATTCAATTTGGACTATTTTGAAAAAGTTACCGAAAACCCCAATGCTGTTACTTATACATTAACAACAAATGTTAATCCCGCAGCATCAGGAACAGTGAGCCTGAATCCCGCAGGAAGTACATTTGCTAAAGGAACCGAAGTAAAATTAACAGCGAATAAAAATTTTGGATACAATTTTAAACAATGGACAGATGAAAAAGGAACTGTGGTTTCAACAGCAAATCCGCTAACATTTACAATCAGTTCAAATGCAACTCTTATTGCACAATATGATGCTATTACAACTTATACGCTAAATGTAAACGTTAATGGTGCCTTTGGATTAGGAGATTATGCTATTTCTCCGGCAGGAAAAGACGGCGCATTCTCCGTTTACGAAAACGGAACAAATGTTACCGTGACCGCTATAGAAAATGATATTATAAAATTCAGCAATTGGTCTGATGGTTCAACAGCATTGAGTACTGCTGTGGTAATGAGCGAAAACCGCAGTATTACCGGTACATATGCCAATCAAAATTTTATAGCAGGATGGACATTCAAAAATGACCAATATGCCAATCCAAGAGTGGCAGAATTATATTCTAAAATCGAAAACAAACCGCAGTTATTTGCTTATAATGTTACTGACAATGTTTTTGCGCCCAATGTAAGACTTCAGAACAGAGGCGGTAAAAACGGTTTTTGTGTATGGAATACAGACAGAGGTCAGCTCTTCTATTTTATGACGACGCTTTCGACAGTTGGGTATAAAAATATTAATGTAGCATCTGGATTATTGGGATACTATTACGGATGTGATCAGTGGACTTTCCAATATTCATTAGACGGCGTAAATTTTATTAATGTTTCTGACCTGACGACAATAAATACCAATTCAATCACCAGTATAGGAGGGATTCTTCCGGTAGAGGCAGAAGGAAAAGAGAAAGTATACCTCAGATGGTTTCCAAACAGTAACGGACCCAAACACGGATTGGCTACAGATGTAACCGCCACCATTTTATCCAATGTCACAGTTAAGGCAGATGAAGTTTTGGTAGCAGATACAAATGCGCCGATTGTTGAATCTTCGTTTCCTGTAGAAGCTTCACAAGCTGTTGGTGCCAATGGCAATATCATATTAAATTACAATGAACAAGTTCAATTAGGTTCAGGACAAGCCGTACTAAACGGCAAAAATCTAAATGCAGAGTTTGTCAATAAAACCGTAAAGTTTAGTTACTTCGGATTAGAGTATAATAAACAATATACTTTTACGCTGCCAGCCGGATTTGTTAAGGATCTTTCCGGAAATAATGGCGATGCAGTCAGCTTGTCATTTAAGACAATGGAAAAACCGGTTCCCGTTAAACGTAAATTTGATTTGATTGTTGATGCTGATGCAACTGCTGAACAACTCGCTACCGGAAAATATGTTAAAACCATAGCCGAAGCTTTTAATGCAGCGCCATCAAATTCAGCATCACGATTTTTGGTGTTAATTACAAACGGAACATACAATTTGGGAGGCGATGGCACCAATCCGCAAGGTATTGTATTGCAGCTTCCGTCAGGAAAAAATAATGTTTCCTTAATTGCGCAATCCAAGGACAAAGTAATTCTTCAGGGAAATCCTGGTCAGGGAATTAAAAATGCTGTTCTTTCTATAGAAGCCAATGATTTATACGTAGAAAATGTTACGATCGAGCATAAGGACGGAATCACAACATCAGGGCAAAGACCTGCACTTAATCCTGCCGGAGACCGAAATGTTTATAACGGAGTCAGGCTAAGAAGTAAACAAGACACACAGGTTACCGGAGGAAAGAGAAGTTTTTATTATAAAGCTACCATTGAAGGTGATGTCGATTTTATATGTGGCGGAGGAACCCATTGGTTTGAAGAATGTAAACTCGTCTCCGTTGCATCTGGCTATATTGTAGCTCCCAACCACGACACAGCGACACAGTATGGATATATTTTTAATAATAATACCATCACTGCTGCTACAAGTTATTATTTGGGACGCCCTTGGCAAAATGCACCAAGAGCAGTTTATCTTAATACCAAAATGATAAATGAACCTAATGTTTTGGGCTGGGCCAATATGGGGACATATCCGGCACTTTTTGCAGAATACAACAGTGTAAACGCAAACGGAATAGCAGTTAATACGGATAACAGGACCAACACATTTACAGTAAACGGTGTTGCTCAGACAGGAAACTATAATCCTGTATTAACAAAAGCTCAGGCTGACGAATTTACAATAGAAAATGTCCTAAGCGGAACAGATAAATGGGATCCGCGAAGAGTAGTAGAACAAGTTACAAAACCATCAAATCTTACTGCTTCCGGAAAAAACACATTAAAGTGGGATGAAAATCAATATGCGATGTGTTATGTTGTGAGTAAAGACGGCAAGATTTTGGCCATTACTACAGAAGCAACTTATGTGGATGCTTCTACAGTGGCAGGTTCTTATACCTATACCATTCAAGCGGCCAATGAATACGGCGGATTGAGTGATGCAAGCAGTATCAGTATGGCAATAAATGGAGGAGCTGTTAAGTCTGTGATTTCATACATGAATTCGATTGATGGTGCAGTTTTGACAGGTTTAACTCCCGCTGATTATACCGAAGGTACAGCACTAACATTGCCTGTGCCAACATTAAAAGGGTATACTTTTTTTGGATGGTCAGGTTCCGCTACAGCTCCGGATGCAATCAAAGAAATTGCAGCTACCGTAACCGGAAATCAAATCGTATATGCTTTTTGGGGAGTGGCTGGAAATAACAAACCTGATGAGGTAATTCCGCCTGGTAATTTTAATTATGATTTTACTGCGGCTGTAAATAAAAATTGGGACAATGCAGCGAATTTTAATCCGGCGGAAATGCCAGTGGCAGGAAAAACAGTTTCTTCGACAAAAGAAATAGAAACAACGGCTACCGTTTTTCCGGCAGATATTACGTTTTCCGGAGCAGGAACGCTTCGCTTAAGAGGTTCTCATAAAGCTACAGGACATTTAATTTTTAATGAAGGAACACGTGTGTATTATAATACTAGTGGAGCAGGCATGACTTTAGACGCGCCAATAGTGATTTCCGGAAATGTAAAATTCGAAATGATATCTGGTATTGCCAACCAGACGATAATGACTTTGAGCGGACCAGTTTCAGGCAGCGGAAGTATTCTTCCAATGAATACGGGGCAGGGAGTCAATGCAAATACAGGCGTTTTACTTTTAAAAGGAGACAACAGCGAGTTTATCGGAACTTGGGATTTAACTCAAAAAAGTACAAAATATCCAACATTAAATTATCCAACAGCAATAGAGGGAGCTTCCGCAAACGCTTTTGGTTCCGGAACAATTAATGTGGGTCAGGACAATTATGTCGTTTTTAGTCATGAGCGTGCCGCAGGATCTAACTTAACGTTGAATATATCAGGTAATGGTAAAGCGGTATTGAGTACTGTTTTAAATGTGCAAAAGCTGAGCATCAACGGAGTAGATTTTAAAGAAGGAATTTATGATAAAACAAGCCATCCCGAGTTTTTTAATGGCGAAGGGAAAATTGAAGTTAAAAAAGAAGCGACCGGAGCAGGTACTGATAAAGTTCCTGCATTTCCGGGAGCCGAAGGTTACGGTAAATATGTTACAGGAGGTCGTGGCGGAAAAGTTATTTATGTAACGAACTTAAAAGACTCCGGAGCGGGTTCTCTTCGCGATGCGATCAATCAGGCCGGACCCAGAATTGTCGTTTTTAAAGTATCCGGAACGATTAAACTAGAGAGCGAATTAAACATTACAAGTAATATCACCATTGCAGGGCAAACTGCTCCGGGTGGAGGAATTACTTTAAGGGATTATAATGCCAAGGTAAGAGGAGATAACGTTATCATTCGTTATTTACGTTTTAGAATGGGAGATACTCATGATGTAGAAAATGATGCATTAGGCGGACGTTTTCAAAAGAACATTATAGTGGATCACTGTTCAATGAGCTGGTCAACTGATGAATGTGTTTCTTTTTATCAAAATGAAAACTTTACACTGCAATGGTGTATTATTTCGGAGAGTCTGCGCAATTCAGTTCATGCCAAAGGAGCTCACGGTTATGGTGGAGTCTGGGGCGGTAAAAATGCTTCATTTCACCACAATTTGTTAGCGCACCATGACAGTCGTAATCCAAGGCTGGGAGAATATGCAAATGATATTTTTGCAAAAACAGATTTGGTCGATATACGTAACAATGTAATCTACAATTGGGGAGGTAACAGCTGTTATGGAGGAGATGCCATGAATGTCAATTTAGTAAATAACTATTGGAAACCAGGACCCGGAACTTCCAATTCAACCAAAGAACGTATCTTATCCACAGGCAGGAGTTTAGAGACCACTTCACCATTATACGGTATTTGGGGTAAATATTATGTCGATGGCAATTATGTTGTAGGATCTGACAGAGCAAGTAAGGACAACTGGACTTATGGAGTTTACAGTCAGTTTCATAGCAGTCAATTACCAGTGAGTGATGCCGATAAAGAAGAAGTGAAAATTGAAGCACCGCATCCTTTTGGAGAGATTACGACCCATAGTGCGACAAAAGCATTTGAACTGGTGCTGGAAAATGCCGGTGCAAATTTATACAGAGATACT
Source organism: Flavobacterium frigidimaris (assembly GCA_900129595.1). GTDB lineage: Bacteria > Bacteroidota > Bacteroidia > Flavobacteriales > Flavobacteriaceae > Flavobacterium > Flavobacterium frigidimaris. The sequence continues at coordinate 54,501 of FQWG01000022.1, forward strand.
GTAGATAAAAGAGCTGTAGATGATACCCGTTCCGGTAAAGCCACTATAATGAACGGGGGTAACGGAAGTACAAATGGTTATATTGATACACCATCAGCAACTGGCGGATGGCCGGATTTGCCGTCCGGAGAAGCGCCTGAAGATACAGATGGAGATGGTATGCCCGATAAATGGGAAATAGAGAAAGGATTGAATCCTGCAAGCTCAGCCGATGGGAATCTAAAGACAGTCGATGGTGTATATACCAATGTTGAGGTGTACATCAACAGCCTTGTAAGTCATCTGACATCAAGTCAAAATGGAAGCCTGGATGTGTATGTAAATCCACAAAACTTTGTTGAAAAATACAATGCTGCTGAGGATGGCACAAAGTTTATCATGGCAAGCGGTACTTATACAACGGCTACAGATCTTGCTGTTAAAAACCATAAATATAGCTTTGTTCCCGATGAAAATGCAAAGCCAGTATTCGCGGGATCTTTTTACTCCGAGAATGCGGAAATATTTTCAGGAAGTTTCAAATTTGATGGTGTCGATTTTGATGTGACAAATGCGAATCTGATGCAATTCAAGAAAGGCGCAGGAGTATCAGTTTTAGAAATTAAAAATGCTTCTATAAAAGGAATCAAACAGAGTTTACTGTTAACAGAAGGAACTAGTGAAAATCCGATTTCAAAAATTGTTCTGGATAGCTGTATCATTGACGGAACTGCGTCTGAAGGAGGTAATTTTATTCAGCCGGATTCACGCATTGTCAATTCAGTTTCGATTAAGAACTCAACTATTTTTAATTATAAAAAAGGAAATAATTTCTTGATCCTTCAGAAAAAAGATGCCCCGGCCGAAGTCCTAAATATAACAGTCGAAAATAATACAATTTATAATACAGGCAGTCAGGACGGTTATGGTTTTGTATTCATTGACAATAAGTACGGCAACACCTCAACATATACCTTCAGGAATAATATTATGCAGGATGAACGTGAAAATCCTAAAGCCATTTATATGTTTTATTCTAATCACGCAGAAGGCGCAGGAACTGCAGTTTTAGATTATAATCTTTTTGTTGGAGTAGCGGCTCAATTGGCAAAAGGAACTGTTGCTGTTACAGAAACGAATGGTAAGACACTGGCAAATTTAGGTATGCTGTCACTCACATATCCTAATCCGGCGATAGGAAATTTTAGTTTCTCAAAAAACTCCCCTTTAGCTACGGCAGCATCTGGTGGTGGAATTCTCGGAGATCCAAGATGGTTAAAAGCAGATGCCAAATTTTCTTCCATCAACTACCTAAACTCGATCGACGGAAAAGCAATAACACTTTCACCAGTCGAATACATGGAAGGAACGGCTACCAACCTGCCAGTACCTAAGTTAGACGGATATACTTTCTTTGGCTGGTCAGCTACTGCCGCTTCGCCCGGACTACTTAAAAGTATTCCGGCGACTGCAACAGGAAACCAGACATTTTATGCTTTTTGGGGAGAAGGAGGAAACAATAAACCCAACGCAAAACCAGTAGTAAAATCGGCAGTCAATTATATTAATTCAATTGATGGTAAAGGAATAACAGGTTTAAATCCAATAGAATATACTGAAGGAACAGTACTGATATTACCAGTTCCTGTTCTAAAAGAGCATACGTTTTTTGGATGGTCTGCTGCTGCTACAGTTCCAAATTCAATTAAAGAAATTGGAGTAACTGCGACAGGAACCCAAACGTTCTATGCTTTTTGGGGAACAGGAGGAAACAACAAAGCCGATGAGGTTATTCCGCCTGTTTTTTTCACAATTTCATATTTGAATTTACCGCCAGGAGCAAGTAATCCCAATAAAACAAGCCTGCAAACAGGAATCGCTTATACACTCGAAGAAGCGGCTTGTGTAGGATATCGATTTTTAGGCTGGTATTCTGATAGTGCATACGGAAGAGAAATTACGGGTTTCGATAATAAACAAACAGCAAATTTTACTCTTTACGGACGCTGGAAAAAGTTAGGAGATTTTTATGTGTTTCCAACCGTTGCCACTGGAAAAGCAACATTGAAATCTACCATCGAATTTGATAATGTAGTAATTTTTAGTATGAATGGATTTTTGGTAAAACAACTTAACACAACTGGTTTTGAAACTGAATTTTCAACTTCAGACCTGGCTTCGGGGAGTTACTTTGTAAAAAGCCTAAAAACAGGATTATCTGCCCGAATTATAGTTAAATAAGTTTGAAATTCGGGGAGGAGAGTTTCATCTTTCATCCCTGATTATAAAAACGAATTCATTAGTATAAAAATTTAATCCTATAGATATGAATAATAATATCAAATTGTTAATGCTAGTTTTTATTGGCCTATTTTCATCCTGTTCAGGTGGTGATGACGAAAACTCAAATGCGAATTCTAACGAAGGTTTTTTAAAAATAGGGAATCAAAGTGTCGAATTGTCCCAGGGATATCTTGAAAATTATGGCGTTAGGGGGAACGCGTATAATATTGATTTTTCATTAAAATCGAAATCAATTTCAACAACGGAGAATGGTGCTGTAGTTTATTTTGAATTGTTTTCTTCGCTTCAGAATAATCTAGCCAAAGGCGATTACACATTTGGAGGGTATTCAGAAGCAACTGTTTACACCTTTACAAAATGGGGACAATCCTTACTTGGCGAAAAAATTAATGCAGAAAAAGGAGGTATGTCCATTACAAATGGAGTGAGTATACGACCTGTAAGCGGAACTTTTAAGGTTATCGAAAATGGTCAAACGTATAAAGTCAGCTTTACCGGAAAAGGCACAGCAAGTTACTATACAGATGGCAAAATCACTTCCAGTCAAAATGATGTTAGTTTTAGCATGCAATACCAAGGAGATGTAAAGCGATCAGAAGCTAAAAATTTCACCGCTAAAAAAGCAATCTCAGCAGAACGACCAGAAAAAGATCATGGGGTTATCTTTAATTAATTTAAAAGACCTGTTCTTAAAACTTATAAATAACAAAGCCGATTTGTAGGATCGGCTTTTGCATTTGAGAATAAAAGAATTGTAAAGATTTCTAAATAGAATATGTTGATTATTAAATTTGAGTTTAATTACTGGTTTAGCGGTAAAGGACCTTATTGTGTAGCTATATCTTTGAATATAATTTATATTTTTCTTTTTTTACTGTTAAGGCGGTAAAATTTGAATAAAATATTATTTATGATTTGTAATTCATTAAAAATGATTATATTTACCGCTTAAGCAGTAATTATGAGTGATTTTGATTTGGGACTGTTAATTAGAGAACATCGTAAAGCTGCTGGTCTTACACAGCTGGAATTGGCTGATCTGGCAGGTATAGGTAAAACCACGGTATTTGATGTAGAAAAAAACAAAGTGTCCGTTAGATGGGATAGCCTAAAAGCAATCCTCAATGTTTTGAATATTGAGGTTCAATTTATAAGTCCTTTAAAAAATAACAGATGAGAAAAGCAATTATTTATGTTCATGGTGTCAGGGCAGGTGAGCTTATAGAAGAAAAGAATGGTGGATATGTATTTACGTATGATGATGCTTACTCTTTAGAGCCCGTTTCTCTTACTATGCCTGTTGATTATAAAATATATTCTTTTTTAAATTTCCCTCCATTTTTTGAGGGATTACTTCCTGAAGGAATAATGCTGGAAGGACTCTTAAAGATAAATAAGTTAGATAAGAAAGATTATTTTTCACAGCTTATTGCTACAGGAAATGATTTGGTCGGAGCAGTAACTGTTAAAGCCGTAAGTGATGAATAGATGTCCGATTACCTACCAACCGTGTGGGGATTATTTATACAGCATTGAAGGAGTAAAATTATTGTCTCCTAAATTGACATCATTTCAGAATCTTCCTTTATCAGCTGCAGAACAGAGACAGGAAGCTGCAAACAGAGCGAATAAATTATCTATTCAAGGTGTTCAACCTAAATTAAGCGCAGTACTATCGATTAAAAATCAACAATTTGAAATCGTAGATCAGTATGGTAACTTTATTATAAAACCTCAAAGCGATATATTTCCAGAATTACCCGAAAATGAAGATCTTACTATGCGTATGGCAAAAGTATACGGAATTAATGTTCCGCTTCATGGACTGGTTTATTCTAAAGATAATTCAAAATCTTATTTTATAAAGAGGTTTGATCGTTATAGTAAGGGTAGAAAACTTGCTACAGAAGATTTTGCGCAATTGACAGGAAATTCCAGAGATACCAAATATAATTTTACAATGGAGAAAATGATAAAAGTTATTGATGATTTTTGTACGTTCCCGTCAATTGAAAAAGCAGATTTTTTTAAAAGGGCATTGTTTTGCTTTATCACAGGCAATGAAGACATGCATCTCAAAAACTTTTCTTTGATAACAAGATTGGGAAAAACAACCTTAACACCTGCTTACGATTTTTTAAATTCTTCTATTGCCATTAAAAGCCCTCAGGAGGAAATGGCTCTCAAATTAAAGGGAAAGAAAAGTAATTTTAAATCAAGTGATTTCATTGATTATTTTGCAAAAGAAAGGTTAGGTTTAAGTGATAAGGTTATCGATCAGACCCTTAAAAAAATGTTTGAAAATGTTGAAAAATGGAATGAGTTAATAGAGATTTCATTTTTATCTGAAGAAATGAAAGAGAAGTATCTTAAGTTGTTGAAAGAACGATTGGGAAGATTTTAGTAAGATGAATTTTAATAGTATCATTTATGAAAATACAATATTGCTCAGATCTGCATCTTGAGTTTCCAGAAAATAAACAGTACATTATTCAAAATCCAATCGTGCCAAAAGCTGATGTTTTGATTATGGCCGGGGATATAATGCCTTTTGCTGGTATCGACAGGCATAAGGATTTTATTAATTATATTTCAGATCATTTTAAATTGGTTTTTTGGCTTCCGGGTAATCATGAATATTATTATTCAGACATCAACGACAGGACCGGGGTTTTGGATGAAAAGATACGTGATAATGTATTTTTGGTAAACAATATTGTAAAAGAAGTTTCAGAAGTAGGTCTTTTATTTTCGACTCTATGGTCACGTATTTCTCCAGAAAAGCAATCGTTAATTCAGCAGAGCATGTCGGATTTTAAAATAATTAAGAATCATCAGGGATTGTTTACTCCGGATTACTATAATGTTCTTCATAAAGAAAGTCTTCAGTTTTTACAGGATGCTATAATACGATTAAACACAACAAGAAATATTGTAGTGACACACCATGTACCAACTTTCATAAATTATCCTGAGAAGTATGTAAAGAGTAAAATTAATGAGGGATTTGTAACAAATTTAACTGATTTTATAGAACAGAGTAATATTGATTATTGGATGTTTGGGCATCATCATTTTAATGTTGATGATTTTAAGATTGGAAACACTAAATTAATCACTAATCAATTGGGTTATGTCAAGTATAATGAAAACGATAAATTTAGTAATAAAATTATCAACTTATAAAATCTACTTTATAAAATAATCGTACAATACTAAACAGCAGGAAATAAAACTGCCGAAGTATTTTGCCTTGGCTTGGGGAGAAAAATTATAGTATTATTTTGTTTTTGCACGCTAATATTCAGAAAATTGATGACATACTTATCTACATTTTTTTTCAATATCAACCTATTTTCAGGTTCAATTGTATTAACTCTTATTATACAATAGTAGCAGTAATAGAAATAAGAATTTGATGTTAGCTTTTTCACGGATAAAAGCATACGATCTTTTCATTTGAGTTTTTACAGTATTGACAGATATATTGTAAGTTTCGGCGATTTCAGAATAACTGAGGTCATTTACAACGTGGGAAATAAAAATATTTCTTCGTGCTTCAGGAAGTAAATCCAACAACTGAAGGACTGTAACAATTTTGCTGTCGTCTTTTTTTTCAAGATTTATGATCTCCTCATGTTCAGGAATGGGTAAGTCAATTTTTTCTATATCCATTCTTTTTGCTTTTTCTACATATTGAAGGCTCAGATTTTTTATAGCCTTAGACGCATAAGCCTTAAATGAAATGTTAATGGTTGTAGTCTGGTATTTGTTCCAAAAATAAATAAAAAAATCCTGGACAATATCCTTTGCAGCTTCCCTGTCCTTTGTGATCTGGAAAGAAACCAAGCATAAAAAAGCAAAGTTTTCTTTGTATAAGGTTTCGATATCTTTTAATTGTCCCATAGACAACATTTCTTAAATTGTTATTAAAGATGTTATATTATTGCATAGTTAGTAAAAAAAACATTCTAAAAAAGCACTTTTGAGAAAAAATATTTTAAAATGCTGTCACCCTAAATCACTTTTTTGATAACATAACTATAACAACTGAATAATTATCAAAAAAACATAAAACAATATGGGGATTTCACCAAGCGTAATTGCAATTCTTCGAAAAGTAAGCTCTAAAGGAAATTTAGATGTTGAAAAATTCAAGGAATTAAGCCCTGAAGAACAAGATCTTATTAATAAACTATTTGAAGATGGATTGATTGATGAGGCTTTGAATTTTATCGATTCAATAGATGTCGATAAAAATTGGGAAGAATTACAAGCTACACTTAAACAGCAAAATGCTAAACCGGTGATACCATTATGGAAAAAAACCTTAAAGTACGCTGCTGTTTTTATTGCCCTTATTGGACTCTTTTTTATCATTCAACGCAGTACTATACATAACCCCGAAACAAAATTATCAGACGACCGCATACAATTAGTTTTAGAAAATGGAGACATTCAAATTCTTAATGAGGACGGATCGACAGAAATTGTATCCAATAGTGGTCAGGTTCTGGGTACTCAAAAAGGAACTGAATTAAAATATAACGCCGCTGCCGGAAATAAAAAAGTAGTATACAATCAGATAAAAATTCCGAACGGAAAGACATTTAATTTAACCTTGTCAGACGGAACGCACGTTTATCTTAATGCAGGAAGTACTTTGAGATTCCCTGTAAATTTTATCAAAGGCATGAAAAGGGAAGTGTACCTTGAGGGAGAAGCTTTTTTTGAGGTAAGCAAAGATAAATTACATCCTTTTATTGTAAATGCTAATGCAATTAATGTGAAAGTTTTAGGAACGAAATTTAATGTTTCGTCTTATGCAGAAGACAAAGAAGTGAGTACAGTATTAGTTGAAGGTTCAGTGAGTTTAAATAACGATGCAAAGCCCAACGAAAAAACGATGCTTATTCCGGGATACAAAGGTGCCTGGAGTAAAACCAGCGATAAGATTTCATTAGAAAAAGTAGATACCAGTCTTTATACAAACTGGATGAAAGGTGAACTGGTCTTTAAAAATGTAGCTTTTCAAGCGATTATAAAAAAATTAGAACGCACCTATAATGTGAAGATTATAAATCATGATGAAGAATTAAACCATACTGAAATTAATGCCTCTTTCAACAAAAATATAGAAAACATAAATTCAGTAATGAACGCAATTAGCAGCGTTCGTGGATTTAACTACCAAATAACCGAAGACAAATCAATAATAATAACCAAAAAAAGCCAATGATATATAAGTGAAAGAAAACTGAAGACACTTAAAAAAAAAATCGGAAAATAGGATCAGTATTTCCCGATTTACAGGTGAATCAAACGACGCATAGAAATTAATCATTCAAAAACAACCTAAGCAAAATTATGAAAAAAATAATTCTGAAGAGCTTTGCATGCCCATATTTTCCTAAAATTAGTTTAAAAATGAAACTCTCGACCATCTTAATATTGGTTTCCTTGTTAAAAATCCAAGCCAGCACTTACTCTCAAAACACCAAGATTACATTGAATGTAAAAGAGACTGCCATAGGACAGATCTTTAATAAAATAGAAACTACTTCTGAATTTAGATTTTTATTCGAAAGTGGTAAAATAGATGTAAATCGGAAAATTAGTTTAGATGTAAATCAAAAAAACATTTCCGACGTGTTACAATTACTGTTTAAGGGAACAGATGTATTGTATAAAATCAACGATCGTCAGATATTGTTAACGGTAAAGCCAAAAGTTCCTGCCGCAGCTAAAGACTCGAAAGTCCTGATCATCAAAAAGGAGCAGACTCTTGAGATAAGCGGAATTGTTTCCGACCAAAATAAGGTACCGCTCCCAGGCGTAAATGTCCTTGTAAAAGGGACAACAATTGGCACCCAAACAGATTTAGACGGTAAGTTTACTCTAAAAGGAGTGGAAGAAAATAGCATTTTGGTATTTACTTACCTGGGGTTTATTAATCAGGAAGTAGCGATAAAAAATAAGACAACAATCAATGTAACATTATTGGAAGATGTTGCCCAGTTAAACGAAGTAGTTTTAGTAGGATATGGCGCTGTGAAAAAGAAAGATGTTACCGGAGCTGTATCGACTATAGGCAATAAAGAACTCAATAGAGTAGGAGCCACAAGCCCGATGCAGGCATTACAGACCAATGCAGCGGGGGTAAATATTTCTCAGAAATCAGGTTCAGTAGGAAGTGATTTTAATATCCAGATTCGAGGCGCCAATTCACTCACAGGAGGAACACCTCTTTATGTGGTTGACGGAATTATGACCGATAATATCAATTTCTTAAATCCTAACGATATTCAGCGAATAGACATACTTAAAGATGCTTCGTCAACAGCAATTTATGGTTCCCGTGGTTCTAACGGAGTTGTAATTGTGACAACATTTTCCGGAGAAGGTATGAAAAATAAAAAATCAAGTATAACCTATGCCGGTTATGTGGGAGTGCGCAGTATTACAAACATGCCGGATTTTCTTAATAGTTACGATGAAAGTGTAACATGGGCCAGAGACAGACAAGTGGCGAGGGATTTAGTTCAGGCAAATCCTATCGTAAACTCTCCTACGTACGGATTTCCGACTGTTATAGGCGCAGACGGTACCAATTATTGGCAGGATGCTTTAGCCAACAGAAGAGGAACAGATTGGCTCGATGAATTTCTTAAACCAAGTATACAGCAAAATCACTTTATCTCCGCTAATGGCAGTAATGACAACACAAGCTATGTAATTGGATTTGGATATCAGGGTGATACGGGTAATGCTGAAGGGCAATCGTATGAAAAATATAATTTTAAAGCCAGTGTAGATGCCCGCCCGGGTGAGAAATTTTCAATTGGAGCCAATATCAATTTAGCCTATTCTGATCGTGACCTGGTTTCACGACAAGGATATACACAGCAATTATTCAGGATGCCTACGTATGCGGCGGCAAAAGATGCCAATGGAAACACCATTCAGTCTCCTATGATAGGAATTTCAAATAATGTGAATCCGTATGCCTTTTTAGAATCGAATTCTCAATATAATGTAGAACAGTTTAATGTTTTATCTAATTTTTATTTTGGATATAAACCTGTTAAATGGATTAGCTTAAAATCTACTTTTTCGCCTAGTGCTGTTTTTCAAAGAACAGGAGAGTATTTAGACAGATTTGCGTCACGCTCTATATCAGTGGCCAGAATGTGGAACGATAATAGGCTGTCTTATATCTGGGATAATCAACTGAATATTAATAAAGAAATAGGCAGGCACTCTATTTCGTATGATTTTATACAATCATCCCAATACGATCGTTTAGTGTCATCTTTTGTATATGGCAGGGATGTTCCTTTTCAGTCCCTTTGGTATAATGTGCAGAGCGCACCGCAAAGAGATGCTTCTTCAGGATTCAGCAAAAGCACCATGCTTTCGTTTACCAATAGATTCAATTACTCCTTCAATGATAAATACCTGGTTACAGCTACCATTAGATGGGATGGATCTTCTAAACTTTCAGCCGGCAACAAATGGGCTTCATTTCCGTCAGGCGCTGTAGCATGGAAAATGAAAGAGGAATCATTCTTAAAAGATATTTCTCAAATAGATAATTTGAAATTAAGAGTAAGTTTTGGGTATACAGGAAATAATAATATTGCTCCCTATTCTTCACAATCGGCCTTAAATTCGCAAACTTATTATGATTGGGACGGCACATCAGCAAATGGTTTTCTGCCAAGTACACTTTCTAATTCTAAGTTAACCTGGGAACGCACAAGAGAATGGAATTTCGGAACTGATTTTGGTTTTTTCGGAAACCGAATTACAGGAGAGATTAACTATTATGACCGTCTTTCCAAAGATTTGTTAATGAACAGAAAGTTAGCTACACCAACAGGTTGGGCGAATATGATTGACAATGTAGGTTCAGTAAGTAATAAAGGAGTTGAAATTCAGCTGAAAACAATCAATATTGATAATCCTGATTTTAAATGGGAAACCGGTTTTATATTTTCTACCAATAAAAACAAAATTGTTGAGCTTTATGGTGCCAAAAAAGATGATGTTGCAAACAGATGGTTTATTGGTCAGCCTGTAAATGTCGTGTATGCAATGGTTTTTGATGGTATTTGGCAGAAAGATGAATTGGCACCGGCTGATCAGCGAGCTCTGGAAGGAACTGCAAAAGTAAAAGATTTAAATGGTGATGGTAAAATTGATATTGATCATGACATGAAAGTTTTAGGATCCCCTTCACCAAAGTGGATTGGGACATTCTCTACCACTTTTACATATAAAAACTGGGATCTTACCGGTGTTGTATTTACCAAACAGGGGGCATATGTATTTAGTCCGTTTCACAAAGAGTTTACAGATTTTAACAGCAAAGTCATTTTAGATGTGCCTTACTATGTCAGAGAAAACCCAATAACACAAGCCAGAAGCTCAAATACCTATCCTCAGGCTACTTTTACAGGGCAATATTGGGGTGAAAGCGCCGAGGCATATGGTTATCCGGGATTTAATAAAGAGGTTTCATTTGTTCGAATTCAGAATATTACATTAGGATATAATTTTAGTCCGACTCTATTGTCTAAAATGGGTTTATCATCAATGAGAGTATATGCTAACGTATTGAATCCTTTTACGTTTACTAAATACGACGGGTTTGATCCTGAATGGGCTGGTGCAGAAATGTCTGGTGTAGACGCCACAAATACGGCTTATGTAATCTATCAGCTTGGTGTTAACGTTAAATTTTAATAAGATGAAAAATATAAAAACAGTTATAGTTCTTTTAGGACTTATATTCACAAGTTGTTCAGGATATTTAGAAGAAGATAATCTGGGTAATACTACTGCAGAAAATTATTATACTACAGAAAAAGGATATGAAGGATTGGTAAACGCAGCATATGCATCGTTACGTAATATTTATCAGCCTACACCATATATGTTCTGTGCAGGTACCGATTTATTTTTTAATGCTCATGAAGAAGTTCCCGCAGGACTGGCTTCCTATCAGAATCTGACACCCGGAACAGCAGAAGTAGATGTATTTTTTAGTACTTTGTATCAAAGTATTCAAAAGACCAATATGGGATTGGCGTATGCTCAAAGAACAGAAGACTTTTCTGCCCTAAAAACCAGAATTGCGGAGCTAAGAACAATCAGAGCCTATTATTACTTTCTTTTAGTTCAGAATTTCGGCGATGTAACTTTGGTAAAAGACCTTATAAATCAACCCATAACCCATTTTGAGCGAACACCTGCCAAAGAGGTGTATCAGTTTATTATTGATGAATTGAAACTGGCTATCGTCGATTTGCCTGCGACTCAGGGAGATTTTGGACGAGTAACTCAACGTGCAGCCCAGCATATCCTAGCCAAAGTATATTTGACGCGTGGATATGAATCATTTGCAGCTGCTTCAGATTTTAGTGATGCCGCAGTTCTTGCAGATGCCGCGATAGCCGGTCAGGGCCTTAACTTAACATTCGACAAATTATTCGAATACAACAAAGACAAAAACGAAGAGATTTTATGGTCAATTCAGTATGCACCGGGATCAACTCAAAGCGGTGGATTGTCTCATAATTGGGATTATCCGTGGGGACCATTAGTTCAGGGAGCAAACGATGGAGTTGTAAAGAAAAGCACACTTCATCCCACACAATATTTATTGACATTGTTTGAAGATACTGATACCCGATTTGAAGGAACATTTTTAAACGTCAAAACGAATCCCTATTCTGGCTGGAAATTAAATCCTGCAAATAGTCCTGTTGCCTATTATTACCCAAGAACAGCAGCTCAAATTGCCGGTGTGGCAGCTTGGAGAGCAGAAGATCCGCTTAATCGTACGAAAACGATAATCTCTCCGCTTGGAGACCATTGGTGGGATCGTTTGAATACTACGGATTATCCTGCACTTAAAAAATACGATCGTGTACAAACATCAGTACCCTCTATTCAGTACACCCATGATTTGTATTTAGCAAGATTGGGAGAAACGTATTTAATTGCTGCCGAGGCTTATTTTAAAGCAGGAAATACAGGTAATGCCCTGTCACGTATTAATACCGTAAGACAGAGAGCTGGCGCTGCTGTAAAAGCAAGCGTAGATTTAGATTTTATTTTAGAAGAAAGAGCCAGAGAATTGGCAGGTGAAGGTTTCAGATGGCTTGATTTGAAACGCACTGGAAAACTTATGGAATATACCAAAGTGAGAAATCCGGATATTAAGGCACTTTTTGATGCCGGAATTGATCCATTTTTAGGAAAAGGAGGAAATTTTAAAATATTACGCCCAATTCCATTATCAGCGATATCATTAGATTCAGGAGAATATGCTCAAAATCCCGCATATTAAAAATAGTTAGATTAGTTAAAATAGTTAAGTAGTTAGTCTTTGTTGCATAATACCCATGTACTAAATGTATGTGGGTTTATGTTTGTGTGTTCTTTTGAAAAAATGTTGACCAGCGCTGTCAGCAAATCACAATAGTCAATTAAAGAATATCTTAAAGAAACCAGTAAAAGCAGCGCATCGTTGCTTGATCAGCATATAATCCAAATAAACTTACGATTGAAACAAACATTTGCCAATTGGGATAAATGTGCTGAATCATTTGAAATAATAATAAGTAGAGATTACCTTAATTGGTCAATCGAAAAACTATAAAAAATAATTTACATGCAAAATATTTTGACAAATATCATTTTTAAGCGCAGCATTACAGCTGCTTGCTTTTGTTTCTTTTTTTCATCAGCGTATGCACAATATCCTGAAATTCCTAAGCCGCTTCAGGATAAAACAGATGCCGTCTTAGCGGCTGAAGAAAAAAGATTAGATGAAATCTGGAACGCGAATTACCACATTATAAAACAAGAAGCAAAACAAGGACGTCCTTATGTTCCGTGGGCCGCTTATCCAAAAGATCTGGTACAAGCCGATATTCCGGCATTTCCTGGTGCCGAGGGTGGGGGAGCTTTTACTCAGGGAGGCAGAGGTGGTAAAATTTTTATAGTAACCAGTTTAGAAGATAGTGGCAAAGGAACTTTTAGAGAGGCCTGTGAAGCAGTAGGTGCGAGAACCATCGTATTTAATGTTTCGGGAATAATTAAGTTAAAAAAGCCTGTCAGTATGCGCGCCCCTTATGTTACCATTGCCGGGCAGACAGCTCCCGGGGACGGTATTTGCATAGCGGGAGAGACTTTAGAAATAAATACTCATGATGTTATTATCAGGCACATGCGTTTCAGACGCGGAGCTACCGATGTTACCCGAAGAGATGATGCTCTTGGAGGAAATGTTATAGGAAATGTTATTATAGACCACTGCTCTGTAAGTTGGGGACTCGACGAAAATATTTCGCTTTACAGACACCTGTTTCAGGTCAATAAAAAATCAGCAGTAGAAAAATTACCGGTCTGTAATATTACTATTCAAAACACAATTTCTTCTGAAGGATTAGATGTTTACAATCATGCTTTCGGAAGTACCATTGGAGGATTAAACAGCACTTTTTTAAGAAATTTATGGGCGGACAATATTTCCAGAAGCGCTTCGATCGGGATGTACGGCGACTTTAATTTTGTGAATAATGTGGTGTTCAATTGGTGGAACAGATCTCTGGATGGCGGAGACCATCGCTCTTTATTCAATATTATTAATAATTATTTTAAACCCGGACCAATCACTCCAACAGACCAGCCTATTCGTTACAGAATCTTAAAACCGGAATCGCGTAACATGGAACCTAAAACCTTTGGCAGAGCGTATGTTGATGGAAATTATATAGTGGGATCTCCGCAAGTAACTGCTGATAACTGGAATGGCGGAATTCAACTGGAAGATCTTTCATTAAAAGATTCGAAAGATTATTTAGAAGATATCAAACAGACAAAACCATTTTCGATGCCCCATATTACAATTATGAAGGCAGAAGAGGCATATGAGTTTGTGTTAAACAATGTGGGAGCCACCCTTCCTAAAAGAGATGCCGTTGACCAACGCGTTATCAAACAAGTTCGTACGGGAAAAATTGAAGCCAAAGATGGTTTAGAAAATTCAATTGGTGCAGCATTCATAAAAAGAAGATTACCTGCTGACTCGTATAAGAAAGGAATTATAACCACTCCCGATCAGGTGGGCGGTTACCCTGACTACAAAGGTATTGCGTACAAAGATTCAGATAATGATGGCATTGCTGATGCCTGGGAAAAAAAATACGGTTTAAATCCAAAGGACGCTTCTGATGCAAACAAAGATTTGAATGGTGACGGTTATACTAATATCGAGAAATATTTTAACGGTATCGATCCAACACAAAAAACAGATTGGACTAAAACCAATAATAATGTCGATACTTTGGCTCAGTCAAAAGGATTACTGCAATAAGGCTTCCGTAAAAATATAATGATAACAAAACAGGATCTGGTATTTAGTTCCTGTTTTGTTTTTTAGTTTCAAAAATATTGTCAAAGTGTAGATCCCGATACAGCTAAAACTATTCAATAATTTCCGGACGATGGAGAGATAGGGAAACCATTAATAAGAGTGTAAAATTATAATGGTTTCATAAACCCGGTAGGACTTACTTTTTTATATTTTTTATATATCTTATTAAAATGACTTGCATCTGTAAAACCCAATTTGGCTGCAATTTCATTGATATTATGACGGCCATTTTTAAGTAATTGATCAGCAGCTTTTAGTTTTGTCTGAATGATATGCTGCTGAATAGAAACCCCGCTGTGTTTTTTTACATAAATACTAATATAATTAGGAGACATAGCAAATAATGCTGCAATATTCTCAATGCGCATTTTCTCAGCATCCAGTGCGTGTAAACGGGTATAACCCAGAATTTGATTTAGTTTATCCAGCTCCGTATTACTTGGACATTGATCCCCGTGTTTTGAAGTAGAATGACTTCTTGCTACCATCATCATTACGGCACCAAAAAGTTCTAAAACTACTTCCCGACTGTAGGCACAGGTTTTAGAAAACTCGATTAATAATATTTGCAATAGACTGCAAATATGTTTTTTATCTTGTTCATCTGTTATCAAGGTTCCATCTACAGCAGATGGATTTTGTAACAGGATTTTAATTATTTCCATCCATTTGGCAGTTTTGCCACCTTCTAATTTTTCTATAAAAAGCTGTTCTGTAAATTTTATAAAAATGAAACTTGTATTTTCTTCTATCTCAAAAGAATGAGAATCCTCGGGTCTTAATAAAAAAACATCTCCTTCTTTATAATTGAACATGGTATCGTTCAGAAGGTGATTTCCACTTCCTTTTTCTATAAAAATGAATTCATAATAATTGTGTTTGTGTGTTGGAAATTCCCACTCGTCTAGTTGTAGCCTGAATATATTTAAGGAATGATAACTTGTAAAACGTTGCATATACTGATAATAAATTTGTACAAAAATACAATGAAATTCTACAATATATCTTGTCTGTTAAAAAATATCTTTGTTTATATAATGCAGTAAGTAAAGAGAATAATAAATCAAAACAATGAAACAAAAATTAACAACAATAGCTTCCTTTATTACTACGGTGAGTTTTCTGGGGGCAAATGGACAAATTCAAAAAGAAAAACCAATTTTCCATTATTCTGTAATGGATGCCATGCGTAATGGCGTTTACATAGGTGAGCTTAGTATTAAATCTCTTGCTGATAAAGGCAGCTTCGGACTAGGTACTTATAATCATCTTGATGGAGAAATGATAGCTCTGGACGGTATTTTTTATCGGATAGCTTCGGATGGGCGTGTTACAAAAGCGGAATCAGAAAGAGAGGTGCCTTTTGCCGCTGTTGCTTTTTTTAGGGCTGACAAACAGTTTGAGACGAGCGGTATTAAAAATATAGAAATGCTTCAAAAGGAAATAATAAGCAAACTTCCATCTTCAAATAAACCTTATGCAATACGTATAGAGTGCACTTTTGAATCAATTGTAGTAGGCGGAGCAAATAAATTAGAGGATAAAAATACTACTGGTTTAGCTGAGTTAATGAAAACAAGACCTCTTTATAAAAGTGAAAAGATTTCAGGAACGATGGTTGGGTTTTATAATCCGCCTTCTTTTGCATCTATAGATTTGTCACCTTTTCATTTTCACTTTATATCAGATGATAAAACATTTGGCGGGCACCTGGTTTCAGGTGACTTATCTTCTGCTAAAATAAAAATTAGTATAGACGAAAAACCAGGTTATGAGATTGTTTTGCCAAAGCAAAATGAGACTTTCAATAAACCCTGGCCGCAGCAAAGAAGCACCAAAAGTTCTTACTAGTAATTGTATGGAGAATAGATTTCAAAATAATTAAATAAATTAAAAATGATAAAATTAAAATTAACAATATTGGCAGTTGCTGTAGTGAGTTTTTTTACTAATTCTTTAACCGCACAAAATATAAAAGAGATACAGCATATTAAGTTTGATGATTTAGGATGGGAGCAGTTGGGAGATAAACTACAGCGAAAATATGTATATGGAGAACAAGGAATGCTAGCTTTGTTTAAGATGGATAAAGGAGCAAAAGTACCCTTGCACCAGCATCCTAATGAGCAAACATCTTATATTACAAAAGGAAGTGTAAAAGTAACGATGCAAGGCAAAGATTATATTGTGAAGGCCGGAGAAGTACTTATAATTCCGGGTAATATACCACATCAGTTTGAGTGTCTTGAAGATGGTACACTAGATGTAGATTTCTTTGCTCCGCCCCGTAAAGACTGGATAGAAGGTACGGCAAGTTATTTTGGAAATAATGGCAAAACCAACAATAAATTAGAAGTTGTCGCTGCAATGGATATACGGCCTGGTGATGTTGCGGTGTCGGCAGAAGGTCGTGTTTTTGCAACAATACATCCACTGGGAAGTCAAAAAACACAATTGGTAGAAATTGTAAATGGTAAAGCAATTCCATATCCTTCAGATGTTTATCAGAAGAACGGTAAAAAAGCAAGTGATGCTACCTTTGATGCTATGCTGGGTTTGATTTTTGACAAAAACAATCAATTATGGGTTATCGATATGGGGCTTGAATTAGGAAAAACAAGACTTTGGGCTTTTGACATCAGTAAAAACAAAGTAGCACAAAAAATTGAATTGCCTTTATCTGTAGCGCCTAAAGGAACTTTTATGCAAGATGTAGCAATAGATGAAAAAAATGGATTTGCTTACCTCGCAGATATTACCAATCCGGGAATTATTGTATTGAATTTAAAAACTAAAAAAGTACGCAGGTTCAGCGGACACAGTTCTTTGCAAGCTGAAGATAAAGACATGATTATTAAAGGTAAAGTAACCCATTTTGGTGGTAAACCTGCACGGGTAGCAATTGATCCTATTACACTTTCTGATGATAGAGAAACCATTTTTTTTGGAGCGATGAACGGTAATTCATGGTATAATGTACCTGCAAAACCCTTAAGAGAAGGAAAAAGTGATACTATCATTAGTAATTCGATCCAAAAAGCAGGAAATAAACCTTTTAGTGATGGTGCCATAACGGATGCTGAGGGAAATCATTATTTTACTAACTTGCAGGATCATGCAATTACAAAATTAGATCTTACTGGTAAATTGACCAATATCGTACAGGATAAAGAGAAATTACTATGGCCGGATAACGTTTACCAGGGGCCGGAGGATTGGATGTATATTTCGGTGAATCAACTGGATAGTACTCCCGCATTTACAGGAGCAGGCGATGAGGGTAAACCTCCTTATTATATCTATCGTTTTAAGAAATAGATAATTATCCAATAAAATCAATATTAAAAGCAACTATGTTTACATTCTTCAAAATTTCTGTTTTTACAGCTGTAGTAGCTTTGTTTATGCTGAGTTTAATAACCATTAGTGATGTTTTTATTCATGGCAATCAATTTCAATTTTATATATTGACTGTGATAATAGCGATGCTCTTTTTTGCTATTGGTTGTACAGGAATTATAATCTATAATAACTTCAGAAATATATATCATCACATTTCAGAAGATAGTCAACAAAATCCGGCGCAGGTATCTGTTCGAAAATTGCTGCTGCTTTTCGGAATTATAGCAATAGCAATTACACTATTTACAGGCTCACTTTGTATGGGATTAATAGAAAGAATGAATGATGGAACTGCTTTATTTGGTTAACTGAAATAGTTACTAATTAAAAGAAAATTGATTAGTTCTGGTAGTAAAAGAAGCTGTCTCAGTTTTGAGACAGCTTCTTTTTTATTGAGAGATAATGTTGCCCGGTAGTTTTAATTACAAGTAAAATCTTCAAGAAAAATATTTACCTTGATTTTAGTGTATCTAACACTTTTGAATTGACAGGCGCTAACTTTAGAGTGTCTTTTTCTCTGATTCGTCGCTCTGGTGCTTTCAGATTATTGAGTTCGCTTTCTTCTGAAAAAGTAGTGTCTTCTTTGAATTTACCGGTTGTAATTTTAAAATCCTCTGCGGTACCTGTAATTTTCATAGGAACATTGATAAGTCCCATTGGTGGCAGCCCTAATCGGAATCCGATATTTATTTTACCATCCATAGTAACCTGGCCTTCAAGTTTTCCTCTAAAACCAGCCATTTTCATGGTGGTAGGCGTAATAGTCATTACATTATTTTTAATCGAGGAATGAATCGCAATTTTGTTAAAGGAAGCTTTCTCTAAATCAGCAGCATCCGCTTTTTTGGCTACATGATTTAAAAGTTTAAAGTTTTTAAATTTAATATCTTCCAGAGTTAGTGTTCCGTCTCCGGCTATCGATTTAAAATCAATATCCATATTTTGGTCAATACTTCCGCCAAGTTGGTAATCAACAGAAACCAGGCCGTAGGCATCTTTAGCCATACTCACCATATCTGCAAAAATGGGGATCTCTGCATAGGCACGCTGAATATCAAAATTACTGGCTTTAAAATGGGCATTGTATTTAGCTAATAAACGGTGTTGTGCTTTATAATCTCCGGTCATCGCTATTTGGGTACCCGCCATATCAAAAGTAGCCTGACTTACCTGAACTTTACGATCGTTGATATCCAGGGTTCCTATAAAATTATTGATTTTATAAGAGTCAAATTGAAGGAGATTCACTTTTGCCGTAATTTTTAGATCTGCTGTTCTGGGAATTCTAATGACGTAGTTTTTATTTTTATTATTTACATTTTTAATACTAGTGGTTACAGCCGTAGAATCTGTTTTTTGAGCTGTTTCTTCCTCAGCTTTACTGTCAGTATATTTGGCAATCATGTCAAAAAACTCGTTGGCATTAATGTGATTGCTCGAAAGGTCAATCTCAGCTTTAAGCTTTTCGTTAGCATCGCGCAGGTATTTGCGATTAAACATATAACGTAAAAAATTGTGGATATAACCATTCAATACAACATCAGATTTACCGTAGGTAGCATTAAAATCCTCAAAACGCATTTTATCTTTAAAAAATTTAAAAGTACCCTTAGAAATTTGAAACGTTTCCGGAAATAAGGCACTCTTAATGATTATGTTTTTAGCTTCGAGCTTTCCGCCATTTTTAATGTTGTCGTAATTTTTGGCATCTAAATCTTTTTTAGAGCCCTTAGCAATAAGATTGGTCTGAATGATTCCGGAGACATTGACGTCTTTAATCGGGAATATCTGAGTCAATTTACCAATGTCCAGAGTTCCCTGAGTTTTGATATTGTAAACTAAATCATAAAGGTTATTCACTTCTCCTTCTATTTTAAAAGGAGATCCGGCCAGAACAAACTCAACAGGCTGTAATTTGACATTTAAATCTTGCCCTGTACCTTTTTCGCTCGTAACAATTGCGTTCAGGTTTATATTCTGTACCGGAATATTGGGGAATTTAAGTGATTTTAAATAGCCGTTTTTAATATTTACAATGGTTTTAGAAGAGGGGTATTTTTTTTGTTTGCGGTTTAAAACCCCATGCATACTTACTTTTAAATTCAAATCTCCTTTCACTTCCAGACTGTCTAAAGGATAAAATTGATGTACCTCGGCTAAATTAATTTTAGATTCTAATTCAGTATCAACCGTAAAAGGATATAATTTATGAAGAGAGAAATTTCCGCGAATAAAATTATTCAGCGCTTCTATATTCAGATTGGTTACTTTACCTGAAATGTTGCGTAAAATACTGTCTTTAGCCGTTAAACTTAAATTCAGATTCACATTTTTTATAGCATCTTTTCTCTTTAGATCTTTCAGATATCCATTTTTTAAGCTTGCGTTGAACTGAAACTTCGGAATACTTTTAATAATAGTATCCATTTTATTCAAACGCGGACTAAAACCCAGATCACGCAAAAAGATACCATCGGCTTTTAAATTAATAGCAATGTCTCCGCGAAGATCAAGTCGGTTTAGGTTTAGCGTTTCTTTAAATTTTGCTAAATCTAAATTCGCTGAAACAGCCGTTTTAATTTTTAACTTTTTAAAGCCTTCTGAATGAAAATTAACGACTGTTTTTTTTCCATCTAGATTAAAAGACAGATTTTCCAGATCAAATTTTAATTTATTAATATCTAGGTCTTTAACCAAAGCTCTGGCCTTGATATTAATTTCTTTTACAGGCTCTTTAATTTTTTTGTAAGCAATGGTTCCGCTATTAATTTGCAGATCTGCTAAAACCATTGGTTTTTCTGATTGGTCCTGCATGTACTTCCCACGTGCTATAATTTTGAAATCGATATTGCCTGTAATAGCCATTTGCTCTTTCCAATTGTCATAAGAAGGCGGTACAATCGATAGCATTTCCTCTAATGTAGAGTTTTTAGATTGCATGTGTAAATCAAAATCATATCCTCCTTTAATGAAAGCAAAATAGCCGTTGAACGAGAAAGGAAAATTTTTGATGCGAATGTTATTGCGCTCGAACTTAAATTTAAGTTCTTTGGCATCTATATGGGTAATAATTTCTGCATTTATGGGTTTATTATGCACGTAATGAACCCCGTCTGCACTAAAATCGAACAATTTTATTTTGATATGAGAGTTAAGATCAAAAATAGCAGCGCTTAAATCTCCTTCTCCTTTATAATTAAGATCTTGAATTTTAAAATCTAAAGGAGTGCTTTTGTCATTATACGATATGTTTGTTTTGTTGACAATAATACGTTTGATCTTAAATTCGGTACTAGTAGTGTCTTTTGTAGTATCAGACGGTTTTACAATATTAAAATTGGCATTTCCACTGGAATCTATTTCAAGGTTTAAATTAGCGGAGTCCAAATAAATAGCGTCCAAAATAATTTTACCTTTTAGCAAACTATAAAAATTAATTCCAACTGCTGCCGTTTTGGCCTTTACCACATTTGATGATGCAAATTGAACTTTTTTGTTATCGATACTAATATTTTTAGCGTAAACAATTAATGCAGGAAAGTGTTTAAAAACCGAAAGGCCAACTTCATCAAAAGAGATCTTTGCATCCAGTTTATCGTTTGCAATACTTTCTATTTTATGGGTTATTTCATCTTTAAAAAAATACGGAACAACTGTCAGGATTATCAATAAAAGCAGCAGTAGAGATCCTGTAAAAATTGAAGTAATTTTTAAAATCTTTTTAATCATTTTTTTAAACATATTTATTAAGAAAGCAAAAATAGAGATATAAGAAATAAAGAAGGGTGTATATTAGAGATAAAACTAGCAAAAAAGGCCATTTTACTCTAATTTTTTTAGTTGAGAAGATTACTTTCCAAACTTCTAAACTTCGAAAAAACAAAAAAAGTATAAATGAATGGTCGAATTGAAAATTATAATTCAATTTTAACTATTTATAAATGAAGCTTTTTTCACACAGCGCCAGAAAATTTGCACTATGATTTTAGATGTTTTAATTTTACCGGGGCAACAAAATATTTTTGTAAGTTTTTTAAGAATTTGTATCTCTTACCAAAAATGCCTATTTTTTTAATATTAAGCATAATGATTTATAACAAAGAAAATTTCCCAAAAATAGTTTCTGAACGCAATCTGGCGGCTACTGCAGTAGTATATGTGCTGTTTGGGCTTTTAGGTATCGCAATGCTTGCTTTATTTATAGCACTTCCTTTAAGTATCCAGTTGGAGCATAATAGTCCCATCTCTACTGGTGAGATGATCTTTGACCTAATATATTTCTCTATATTGCTTTGGATTATGTGGGCACTTTATAAGAATTACAAGCGTCAAAAACTGAAAAAAATCATCCTCATTTCTGTAGATCAAGATGGTATACATCATCACCAATACAATGGCATTATCCAGAGTATTTTATACAAGGAGCTCGAAAGGAGCAGAGAAGCTTATGTAAGTGATATCGATAGGAAAATTGGAACAAAATATTCTCCGGGATATATTTTTGGTTTTAAAGAAGGCAGACAGATTCCCATTGATTTTTCTAAACCTGAGAATGGAATGACCTATATCCCGAAAAATAAATATCATCTAATTGGACATTTTCTGCAGGGCGTTACTTTATTTTCCCCACATATAAAAATTTCTCAGGCTGTCTACGCTGATTATTTTATAAATCCAGCCACTTTTGAATTCAATAAGAAAGCCCAAATAATTACCTATATATTAGTTCTTATTTTCTTAATGATCATCCTGATTGCAATCGATTTGTTTACAAAATATACTAAAGGCTTTTCGATATTGTTTTAAATACGGAATGTTTATACAAGAAAAAACAGGAGACTTTTATAGTGTGAAAGAGGAACAAGTTTCAGTTTAAAGTTCCCAAACAGATCAATAATTTATTATAGTAAATGGATTGTTAATAGTAATGTAAGGTAATTTTAAAAGTGCCATAACCTCTGTTTTAATATTACATTGTTTTTTTGATATAAAAATTTTTTTATGGAAAACAACAATGATTTAAGCAGAAGAAGGTTTCTTAGAAATTCTTTATTGGCCGCCGGAGGAGTTTTCATCGCTCCACTTATTGAAAGCTGTAGTGACGATGATAAAACGGAGAACAGCGGTGCGCCGCAGGGAATGAAAAATGAAGGGTTTGAGACTGGAGTAGCCAGTTTTGACCCGACTGAAACAGGAGTGATTATCTGGACAAGATATTCAGCAGGTTCAGATGCTCAAATAAACTGGGAGCTAAGTAAGGATGCCGCATTTTCTGAGGTAACAAGAAAAGGGCAGGCCGGAGCATCTTCTACAAACGATTTTACAATAGCAGTAGATGTTCAGAATATTACCTCTAATACAAAATATTATTATAGATTTTATAATACCAAAACCAAACAGGTAACTGTTACCGGAGAAACACGCACACTGCCGTCTAAATCAGATAGTGTAAATGATGTAAAAATGGCTGTTGTTTCCTGTTCTAATTTTCCGGCAGGACTTTTTAATGTGTATGGAGCAATTGCTTCTTCGGATGCTGATGTAGTGGTTCATCTTGGAGATTATATTTATGAATATGCGCCGGGACAATACGGAACAAATCCTTTTACCAACCCGCTGGGCAGAGAACATAAACCCGCCAGGGAGATTACAAGCCTCAACGATTACAGAGAGCGTTACAGACAATATAGAGGAGATAAAAATCTTCAACTTCTTCACCAGAAAAAACCTTTTATATGCGTCTGGGATGACCATGAGTTTGCTAATGACACCTATAAATCCGGTGCAGAAAACCATCAGCCCGCCGAAGGGGATTTTCAGATGAGAAAGATGGCAGCTTTTCAAGCCTACAGCGAATACATTCCGCTTAAAACAGGAAAAGATCTTAGAATTTACAGAAGTTTTAATTTCGGTAATATTCTTTCGCTTTATATGATGGATACCAGAGTTATAGCCAGAGATAAGCAGATGAGTTATGCAGATTATATTGATAATAGCGGAAATTTTGACCAGACAAAATTTAGAACAGATTTGTTAAGCCCCGGCAGAAAATTAATTGGAAGCGAACAAATGACCTGGCTGGGATCACAAATCAGTGCAGATACTGCTAAATGGAAAGTATTGGGCCAGCAGATCCTGATGACAAAAATGTTGATTCCTGCAGAGCTGCTGTTGCTTTTGAACCAGGTTTTAGCAGAAGTAGATCATTTTGGAAGTGCACAGCCAGCGACCATGCAGGCTCTTATTGGTGCCATCTCTGCACTTGTTGTTATTAAAATGAGACACAAACAAAATGACCCATCTCTAACCGCTCAGGAAATTGCGAGAGTTACGACAACTTTGCCCTATAATCTGGATGCCTGGGACGGTTATTTTGCCGAAAGAGAGCAATTGTATTCCATGCTTTCCGGGAAAAATGTTGTGGTGCTGGCCGGAGATACTCATAATGCCTGGATGGGAAAACTGACCAATATGCAAGGGAATTTTATAGGTATTGAAATTGCCTGCAGTTCTGTTTCATCACCAGGACTGGAAGCTTATCTTGGAATTAGCTCAGATCCTGCAAAAGCAATAGAATTAGCACAGGCATTTACAGTGCTGATAGATGATTTAGAATATGCAAATTTACACAAGCGAGGATATACATATCTTAAATTTACACTTTCTGGTTCTGAAGCGGAATGGCGATTTGTAGACAGTGTAACAACTGAAACTACACAAACTATTACAGAAAAAAAATATACTATAGCATAGAAATTTCATTTGGCACTGATCGATTTTTTTTCAGAAGTGTCAAAAAAAGAAGTGCATTAAATCGGAACAGGAGTAATCGTGTTCCGGTTTTTTTATTCTATAGATTTTGAATATTCTTAAACTAAGGCTATGATTTGATATTTGAGAGTTAAGCCGTTTTACGACCCGCCATATCTGATGATGAATTTTTCATAAAAATAACCATGTAATCAGGTATTGTTTTTAATATTGGCGCTGAGTAAATTTGTTTTAAATCAAATAAAACAGAAATGGGAGATGAGATTATAAATGGCTTTTTGGTATGTAAAGCCAGATTTTCTAAAAATAAACCAGCAGGTTTGCTGCTAATGCTTTTTTATACAGCAATTTCGGCAGTATTCTTTTCGGCTTGTTCAAGTGACGAAGACGGACCAAATAAAACTCGATCACAATATTATTTCAGAGCAAGTCTGGACGGACGAAAAGTTGATTTTTATAATGTAAACTTTCAGGGAGGCGGCAATGATAATCGGTTTGAACAAATTGTAATCGGAGGATATGAAGCTCCTTTTCCAAAAATAGGACAACAGCTCCCGCCATCATTAGATTTTGAAATACGGAAATTAGGAGGTGATATTACAGTAGGAACCTATTCAACACCAGCAGATAAAGAAATGGTGGCACGATATGCCGTTCAAACGCCTGAGGGAACCATTTTGTACAGTACGCGCACCGCAGACGATATATTTACAGTAAAAATTGAGTCGATAAGTAAAAGTGGCATTAAAGGCACCTTTTCCGGAAAAGTCCGAAATTTAGATTCCGGACAAGCAATAGCTATTACTGAAGGGGTTTTTAATCTTCCTTATTTAGATATAGTTAATCCGTAAATAAAAAAGTTCAAATTTTGGTGGAGAGTATTTTGAATTTCAAACATCTTTAATTTAAGTTTTTGAACGTATTCACCATAATGCTGCATTTAATAATAACCTTGAAATTTTTACAAATTATGAATATAAAAAAAGCATTCAGTATTCTCATACTTCTGCTTGTCACACAGCTAAGCTTCGCCCAATATTTTAAACTCACCCCTCAAGGCTTTGTATCAAACGATAATAACGATTTTACGGTAGTGAATGTGCCCAACGCAAAACAAAAGGATTTGTACAAGAATGTACTAAATGCCATTAATACGATGTACAGTAATCCTCAAAAAGGACTCAATGTAGTGGAAGGGGAAAGTATTAGTTTGACAGCATATGAAGAAAAAGCGCTGCCTGTAAGGCATAGCGCCGGAGGTTTTGGAAAAGGGAACTATAAATATGATCTGTCTTATACGTTATCCTTTCTTTTTAAAGATGGTAAGATTAGGATTAACAGCCCTGTTTTTGAATGTAAACGATGGTATGAAGGAACTTACAAACCTACAAGTGGCTGGGGCAGCAGTGGTTGGACTACTCTAAAACTTGTAAAAGGCGATAGGGATAGAGTAGCTATTTATGATAAAAATGGAAAACTTCTTTTAGAAGATGCCGCGAGTGGATTAAACGATCATTTCAATTCGGTTTTAAAACAAATTATGGAGAAATCTCAAAAGATAAATAATTGGTAAGTAAGATTTACATCGGATATTGAATACAATAAAAACTTGTAAAATTCATGGTAAGATGATTTATAAAGCGGAATACTAGCATTAGATATTCCGATTTTTTTAGACTTTTTTGAAAACTTTTTTTTAGTTTATAAATATTCGAATTCTAAAATATATGAGAGCTGCCAATTTGCATTTATCTTTGATTAAACAGACAGATTTCTCATCATTATCTTAAAGAATCAATAAATTTGTTTTTCGCCTTGCCAATTTGTACTACGCAAAAAATCTTCCCAGGTAAGGGTATTAGAATTTATTTGTCTGCTCCAGAGCAAATTCCTGTCTTGTTGGTAATAGCCATATTCAACAGCATATTCTGACATACCGATAATCTCCCTTACTAAAGTCTCATTTGAACTAAATTCCGGGAAATGATCCAGAAAATCTTCCCGTGTGAATGCTGAACTATATTGGGCTTTCTTGCCTGTGACTTTAACAAAGGTATCTACTATTTCCTGAGGCGAGATGATATCACCAATAACCGGTAAGGATTTACCTGCGTATTTAAGAGGATATGACAAAATTTCTAAAACAGCCGGCCCCGTGGCTGTAGTGGGATCAACAAAGGGTGCCCGGAAGTCCTTAGGGAGATAGATAGGAAAGACAAGTACATCGTGCTTTACAATTGGAGTGTAAAATTCCAGGAAATTTGTATAAAAGAATCCCATATATATGAATGTGCTTTTGACCGGAAGTGTACGGATATAATCTTCAACTCTGGCTTTGTCTGTAAAATGCGGAGCAAACTTTTTACCAGCCGTAATTTTATCTACATTTTCCAAACTGCTAAAGATAATATGTTGAACTCCTGCTTCAACAGCGGCATCTGCCAATTCTTTACCTAATGCAAACTCATGTATTTGCGGGGGAGCAATATTGGGTGTTAGCATAAACACACCGTATGAACCTTGAAATGCTTTAACGAAATCTTTTTTATATCCAGGACTAAGTGGTACACTAACAAGTTCAGCGCCCTGGTCAATCAGCCTGACTGCATCGGGAGAATCAACGCGTCTTGTAATGCCTCGTACCCGATAGCGGCCACTCTGTAAAAGAGTTTGCGCAACACTACTTCCTTGTTTACCCAAAATACCTACGATAGTGATAAGCGGTTTATTTTCGTGAGAGCTTGATTTATGTCCTTTGAGATCAGATACCATATGATATTTTTTTAAGTGAATTTTAAACTATAAAAATTATAGTAGCAAAATTATTTATAGTTAATTAAATTTGCAATAACTATCTATTTAGATAGCTCTTATAAAAACCAAATGCTATGAATTTAGAATGTAAAAGTGATTTAATTAAGGTGAATAGTAAACTGTTTCCGTGCACTGTCAGTATAGCTATGGATCTGATTGGCGGAAAGTGGAAGGCAGTTATACTTTATCATTTAAAAGATGCAGATAAAAGATATAATGAGTTAAGAAAAGAAATGCCTGCTGTTACAGAGATGACTCTTAGCCTGCAATTAAAGCAACTAGAAAAGGATGGCCTTATATCGAGAACGGTTCACGGCAAAAAGCCTCCTATTAAAGTTGTTTACAGTTTAACG
Organism: Flavobacterium frigidimaris; assembly: GCA_900129595.1. Classification (GTDB taxonomy): domain Bacteria; phylum Bacteroidota; class Bacteroidia; order Flavobacteriales; family Flavobacteriaceae; genus Flavobacterium; species Flavobacterium frigidimaris. The sequence goes on from FQWG01000022.1 coordinate 82,572, forward strand.
GATTTCGGAAGATCCTGTATTCCTCTACTCAATGCCATCACAGAGTGGGGTAATCACGTTGCTGTTCAAAAAGGTGAATTTATCAATGTAAAACGTGTTACTGCGGCGATTTTGCCACAAAATTCAAAAGGACGATAATTTTTGATAACAAATAGATTTACTACCATAAAATTTTGCGATAAAGAGAAACTAATTTCTTCTTAATAGAGATTTTCAAAATAAGGATTTCCATGTGTTTTCATTTATCATGCAATCTGTTCTTGTTGGTATATTAATTTGAAAGTATCATTGATTAAAAAGCTTTGCTTATCAAAATGGTATCTATTGGTTATGCTTTGGTATCCGGTATCGCACCTCTAAGTTTTAATTTTGTCCTATATAAATTTTAAAATTAAAGTAAAATGAATAAGGCATTACTATTAATTGATATACAGAAAGAATATTTTGAAAACGGAGCTTTAGAACTTGTCAATCCTATTGCTGCAAGTGAAAACGCCAAGAAACTATTGGAGCATTTTAGAAAAGAAAACACGACTATTATTCATGTGCAGCATATATCGGGAGAAGGTGCTCCCATTTTTGTTCCCGGTACAAAAGGTGTAGAAATTCATGAAAATGTAAAACCGCTGGAAGGCGAGAAAGTAATTACGAAACAATTTCCTAATAGTTTTAGAGAAACTGATTTACTGGAATATCTTCAGTCAAAAGAGATAACACATTTAGTAATCGCGGGAATGATGACCCATATGTGCATTGATGCGGGGACTAGGGCTGCTGTTGATTTTGGATTTGAATGTACCGTAATTGGAGATGCCTGCGCTACACTGAATCTTAAAATAAATGGTCAGGAGGTCAACGCGGCAGATGTTCATAATGCATTTTTGGCAGCACTGGAATTCTTTTATGCAAAAATTACAACAACAGAAGAATATTTGCTATCGTAAAATAAAGAGTAAATAAGTATCACTTTTATAAAATGAGCTGTAATTTATTACTGCTCATTTTTTTTTGGTTTGAAGTAATTTGTAAATGAAGTTGTAAATTTGCTTTAATTATAATATTTCGTCACATTTTAAAGAAAGAAAATGAAACGGATTTTAAACCGTTAACGAATAAAAGAAAATGAAAACAGTTAAATTTCATAAAACAGAATGTGGTGTTGAAGTACTTCTCAATGTATTGCATGGCGATATACTGAGTGAGAGGTATTTGGAGCGCGATACTTATAATACTGATTTTTTTGAAATATTGCTTTTTAAGACTGCTACAGGATCCCTGATTTTAAATCAACAGAAGATCGATATAACCGACAATACAGTTGTTTTTATTTCTCCCTTTCAAAAAAGGCAATGGACTTTGGAGAAAGAAGGATTGGATTATACTGTTCTCGTTTTTCAGGAAAATTTTCTTAATGATTTCTTCTCAGACAAATTCTTTACGTACCGGCTTCTGTATTTCTATCAATTGAATCATCCTTTAAATATTAGTATTGAAAAGGAAGAACTTCAAAAAGCACTTGGTCAGCTTATGGAAATCAAATATGAACTTGTGAACAGCAGAACAGACAGTATCCACATCATACGATCGCTTACTTACTACCTGCTTTTGAAGTTTAACAGAATATATGCTGATGCAAATAATCTTTCGATTGACAGGGCAGAAAATAACTTTGCTTACCAGTTTAAACAGTTATTGGAAATGCACATCAGGCAGAAGCAGCGGATCGACTATTATGCAGATGTACTAAATGTGAGCAGGATTACCATTAATACTTGTGTGAAAAAGCAGTTTAATGTGACCGCGACAGAACTCTTAAAACAGAGACTGCTTTTCGAGATAAAAAATGATTTGATACATTCCGGAAAGACGATTGCTGGGATAGCCTATGATCTTCATTTTTCAGAACCCGGACATTTGATGCGATTTTTTAAAACGCAGACAGGAATAACCAGCAGTCAGTTCCTCTCAGATTACCAAAATGGTATATTTTCATAACATTTTATAAGACTGTTACAGAATAACATAAATTTACAACAACAGAATTGCTATGCCATAATGAAAGTTTACGGAATAGCAGTTTCAAAACACTTTAATCTGCCATTTGGCAGTCAAATTTTTAATATGATCAAAAAAATTAAATCCAATAAGATATATTACCAAAGTACAATAACACTTGCAGGGCCTGTTGTAATTTCCCAGCTTGGGCATACACTGGTGCAGACTCTTGACACAGTTATCATTGGGCATTATGCAGGAACTATATCATTGGCAGCGGTCTCGCTGGTTCATTCTGTTTTCATGGTTGTTTTAGTCATTGGATTAGGGATTGCCTATGGATTAACACCTTTGATTGCACAAGAAAATGGAAAATCAAATTTTAAGGAATGTGCCAAGCTGCTGTCAAACAGCTTATGGCTTAATATAGCAGCTGCCGTTTTTCTTTTTTTAATAGTCTATTATGGTTCTATGTTTGCTATGCAGCATGCAGATCAGGATCCTAAGGTAGTAGAAACAGCAAAACCTTATTTACTTGTTTTAAGTTTATCTATTCTGCCTTTAATGATATTTCAAACTTTCAAGCAGTTTGCAGAAGGGCTTGGTTTCACAAAACAGGCAATGTCGATAACGATATGGGGAAATGTGCTCAATGTAATTATCGCTGTGATTTTGGTAAAGGGAATGTTTGGCATTGAGCCAATGGGAGTTCAGGGAGTAGGAATTGCAACATTGATAGACAGGGTTTTAATGATGCTGGTTATGATGTGGTATGTGCTTCGATCAAAGAATTTTAAAGTCTATATAGAGCATTTCTCTGTTAAGTTCGTTAATTTTTCAAAAATTATAAAAGTGGTAAAAATAGGATTGCCTGTGGCAATGCAGTATGTATTTGAAATTGGGGCATTTGCAGCAGCCGCTTTAATGGCCGGTCACATTGGTGCAATTGAACAGGCTGCTCATCAAACAGCAATAACCCTTGCAGCAATGACCTATATGATGGCGGGAGGAATTGCATCGGCTGCAACTATTAAAGTCGGAAATAGTTTTGGAAATCAGAAATACAAAAGACTTCAGAGGTTTGCTTATGCTTCCTATCATTTAGTTATTATTTTCATGATGTTCTTTGCTGTAATTTTTACACTCTTTAATCAATATTTGCCTTACTTAATAACCAATGACACAAATGTTGTAGCATTGGCAGCACAATTATTGATAATTGCCGCACTATTCCAGCTCTTTGATGGTACACAGGTAGTCGGATTAGGAACATTAAGAGGAATGGGAGATGTAAACATTCCTACCTTTATAACCTTTATTGCATATTGGCTTATTGGTCTGCCTGTGGCCTATGTTTTAGGAATTCATTTCGATGCAGGAGTAAAGGGAATCTGGTACGGTCTGACGCTGGGGCTGTTAACATCATCTGTTTTACTGTATTTAAGGTTCCGATATGTAATGAACAAAGTCTTGAAAAATAATCTATAAGACATAATTAATTTGGTAAGGTATAAATACAATCATAAAAATAGAATTTATGGATGTGACTACGTGTGACTATACGTGTCGTAATTTTCAAACAAATACTATAGACTTCATCTAAAAATATATTTTGTTAAATTAAATTGCGCACAATTTAATTATTCTGTATCTTTGCATTGTTATTTTGATTCAAATAATTTTAAGAATCAGATGTCTAATTTATAAAATAATATAGAATGTCATTAATAGAAGATTTAAACTGGAGACATGCCGTAAAAGCGTATGACTCAACAAAAAAAGTGTCAGAAGACGATTTAAATAAAATTTTAGAAGCCGCAAGATTAGCTCCTACTTCTTCCGGATTGCAGCCTTTTCGTGTGATTGTTGTCGAAAATCAGGAATTGAAAGAGAAGATGGTAAAAGGCGCATTAAATCCGGAAGTTATGAGAGATTCTTCTCATGTGTTGGTTTTTGCAGCATGGGATAGTTATTCTGATGAGAAAATCGATGAAGTTTATGATCATCACACAGATGTTAGAGAATTACCAAAAGGTCGTTTTAGCAGTTATACGGATCAGATCAAGCAAATCTACGGAGCTCAGACTCCTGAACAGCATTTTGCGCACACAGCAAGACAAACCTATATTGCATTAGGTTTGGCAATGGCTCAGGCAGCTGAACTGAAGGTTGATTCTACTCCGGCTGAAGGTTTCAGTAATGAAGTGGTAGATGAGATTTTGGATCTAAGGGAATTAGGTTTAAAAAGTGTTACGCTTTTATATCTGGGCTACAGAGATACAGAGAAGGACTGGCTCTCTAATATGAAGAAAGTTAGAATTCCTATGGAGGAATTTATTATCAGAAAATAATAGTTTTATTCTGTTTTTTGTCATTAGATTATGGAAAATTACCACCCGCTCAAATTGGAAAACCAACTTTGTTTTCCGATTTATGTTATTGCAAAAGAAATTATCGGTTTGTACCGGCCATTTCTCGATGAAATTGATATTACCTACTCGCAGTATCTTGTGATGATGGTGCTTTGGGAAAAAGATGGCTTGACGGTAAATCAGGTTGGCGAAAAACTGTATCTCGACAGTGGAACCTTAACACCACTTCTGAAAAGACTTGAAAGTAAGGGGTTTGTCATTAGAAAAAGAAAAAAAGAAGACGAAAGAGTAGTTCAGGTTTTTTTAACTGATCAAGGAGGGAATTTACAGCAAAAAGCGTGTGAAATTCCGTTAAAAATGCAGGAAGAACTGAATCTGACAAATGAAGATCTACTCGAACTCAAAGAAACGGTTCAGAAAATTTTAAATAAAATTCAAAAATAAAATGAAAACATTATATACAACCAACGTTACTGCAAAAGGCGGAAGAAACGGACAGGTAAAAAGTGAAAACGGAATTTTGGACCTTGAGGTTAGAATGCCTAAAGCTTTAGGAGGAGCCAATGATGATTTTGCCAATCCGGAAATGCTTTTCGCAGCTGGATATTCAGCGTGTTTTGACAGTGCACTGAATCGTGTTATCAGTTTATCAAAAACGCAGACTGGTGAAACTACGGTAACTGCAAAAGTAAGCATCGGGCAAAATGAAGACGGTGGTTTTGGTCTGGCAGTAGAATTGGATGTGAATATTCCTGGAGTCACTATTGAAGAAGCGCAGGAATTAACGGAAAAAGCGCATCAGATTTGTCCTTATTCAAATGCGACAAGATCTAATATTGAAGTTAAACTTACGGTGACCAATAGCTAAGATTAATTTCTTTAAATTATATAAATCTGCATCTTTTGATGCGGATTTTTTTATTTTATAAGGATTTGAGAATTAAAATAGGGTAGGGATAAGGAATATTTATGTTTAATTTCTAGTGCTCCTCAGATTTACGTTTTGATCGTAAGTATTGAATTTAGAATGGATGAAGTGCAAAACTTGGGGATGAAATGTCAAAATAAAATAAGAACTTTGTAATATAAGAATTTTATATGACCCCTATAGAACTATTGAAGTTTATGCTTCCTGATTTTTTAGTAGAACATTTTGAAGTAGTTTCATCAACTAATACCGA
>FQWG01000013.1 GCA_900129595.1 Flavobacterium frigidimaris
TCAGGTTTGATGTCAATATGATTAAAAAGATGTTGGTGCATGAAATAATGATAGCTCTGATGGTTCTCTTTGGTCATTGGATAATATTCATCCAGGTTGAAAGTGATTACATTGCTAAAACTAAGACCTTCTTCTTTGTGCATTCTCACTAATTCCTCGTAGACTTTTATAGGAGAAGAACCTGTTGCTAAACCTAATACGCAAGATTTTCCTTTTTCTTGTTTAGATCTAATTAATTGCGCAATTTCCTGCGCCACAATTACAGAAGCTTCCGTAGAATTTCTGAAGATTTCATTATGGATTTTTTCAAATCTGGTTTCTTCAAATTTTCCCGCACTTTTATAGCTGATATCAGGTTTGGTTGCTAAATCAGTTTCCATTTTTATTGATTTTATTTGGTTAAATTAATTTGTTAATCAATCATTATTAAACACATAGAAACATAGTTTTTCTTTGCCTGTAAAGGCGTTTTACTAGTTATTAATGCACATAGCTATGTGAGTAAAGCATGCTTTTCTATAAAGATCTTCACTTTTAGTTCTAAACCTATGTTTCTATGTATTAAACAATTTTTCAGCTCATTACAGCTAATTTTATTTTATTTTTTATCAGAAGAAAGCGTAGTATACAATCCGATGATGACAAATACGACTCCAAAAAGCGTATACAAAGTAAGTGGTTCATCGACCACAAAATAGGCAATCAAGAATCCGAATATCGGACACAGAAAAAGCCAGTACGAAGCTTTGATTGGATTGTTTTTTAATAAATACAGCCAAAACTGAACGGCTCCAATAGAAACCGCAATCGCCAGCCAGGAAGTCGAAAACCAGAAATCGTGGTTGAAAACATTCTGATCAGATTCATACGTTAAAAATAAAACCGGAAGCAGAAACACCGCTCCAATAATGGTTTGCCACCCATTGATCGTGAGAATGTGTAATCCGTTCCAGTTTTGTCTTGAATAATAAATGGTTCCTAACGAATAGGCAATCATGCTGGTTACTAAAATAAGTATGCCGCCGGGGGTCGCAAAGCTGTTTTGTAATAGGGGGTAAGCCGCTAGAAATACACCAATAAAACACAGTATCAGACTAAGAATGTTTTTGAATTTGATTTTATGCGATAACCAAACAGCCGAGATCAAAACAATAAAAACAGGATTAGTAGCTACAGCCAGACTCCCCAAACCGGCGGATACTTTTTGCATGGCAATGACGTACAATCCCAGATAAAAAGTAATGTTGAACAAACCATAAATACTGATCTGAACCCATTCTTTTTTTTGTGGAAATCGCTTTGCCATTACGATATGGGAGATAAAAAGCATAATGCTCCCGGCTATTACAAACCTGAAAATAGAAATCACAAAAGGCTGTGCAGCATGCAGTCCAATTTTGGTTGCCGTTGACGCAGATGCCCATAAAAAGGCAAATAATATTCCGGCAATAATGATTTTAAATTCTTTGATTTTAGCGGCAATCGAGAGCATTTTTTCTTTGATCATTTTACGAAATAGTGGTTTTGTTTGCAGAAAAATCCAATGTTTCTATTTCAGATAAATCATCATTAAATTGTACAAAAGCGGCAGGGAACCCGGCTTTTATTTTTCCGAATTGATCTTCTAAACCAATGGCACTGGCAACACGCGAAGTGGCCATTTTGATCGCTTCATCTGCTGAAACTTCTAAATGATTGTAGGCATTTTGAACCGCTTCGAGCATCGAAATTGTTGCTCCGGCCAAATTTCCGTCATCGTTTCTGTAAAAACCATTGTCAAGATGCGCATCAAAATTGTCCCATTTAAAGTAAGCAACTTTTCGGCCTAAAAAAGTAGCGTCACTAATCAAAAAGAACTTATCCTGTTTGAGTTTGTATGCCACTTTTGCAGCAGCATAATCGCAATGTGCGCCGTCTAGAATTACGGGAGCATATACATTTTCATTTTCAAAAGTAGCACCAACCAAACCCGGTTCACGATGCCCGAATTGTGTCATGGCATTGAATAAATGAGTGACAAGTTTTATGCCTTTCGAAAAATAAACCTGCGCTTCTTTATGCGTAACGGTCGAATGCCCAATCGAGATTTGAATATCACTTTCGAGCAACATATTTAGTTGTTCGTCTGTAAAACATTCCGGTGCAATCGTAATGACTTTGATCACGTCTTTTCCCAGTCTGATAATTTCTTCAAGTTCTGCATTCGTGGGTTTGCGAACCTGATCAATACTGTGTGCGCCACGTTTTAAGGGATTCAGAAACGGACCTTCCAAATGCATTCCGATTACGCCATTATGGTGCTTTTTCCTATAAGTGCGAACGGCTTCAATTCCCTGAAGGATGGTTTCATGCGAAGAGGAAATCAAACACGGAAGCACATGAGTAGTGCCGTATTTTAAACTTGCATCATAAATATCCTGAATCGTTTCTTCGGTGGGATTCTGGCTAAAATATAGTTTTTCTCCACCATTGATCTGAATATCGATAAAGCCTGCAGCAATATGTTTTCCTTTTAAATCAATCGTTTCAATGTCATTTGGAAGCTCTTTTTGAACAGAAAGAATAGTTCCGTTTTCGATAATAATAACTCCGTTGTCAATGATTTCATCCCCGGTGTGCACGGTCGTATTGATGATCGCCTGTTTCATTTTTTTTAAATTTTATTTTTTTAAACCGGACTAATCCGATGGTTCTTTCTTAGTTTTTAATCAATTTACTGCTAATGGTTGTTTCGGTATCATTTGCATTTAAAAGATAAATACCTTTCAATTGATTTCCTAACGAAAAAAAAGTTTCTGTTTCATTAGTGCTTAATTTTTCAGTACGAATCATTTTCCCTGATAAATCATAAATCTTGATTGTGGTATTTCCTTTCGCATTGTTTACTTTAACCCTAACCAGATCATTAATTGGATTTGGGTTTATATCAATACTGAATTTCTGATCTTCCGTTGCTGTCTTTTCCTGCGTTTTTTTGCTTAGTAAAGGATTAGTTGCCGCAACAAATGTATCCGACCCATTGGTGAGCCAATTTAAACTAAAACGGACAAAATACATTTGATAAGTTGAACTTTCTCCGTTCTCATAATAAATTCCAATAGAACCGTCGGCTAAGATCGTTAAACTTGAATAGGCCGAAGCTCCCGCAAAAATAGTTTTAGGCGATCCCCAGGTTGTTCCTTCATCTGTACTCAATTGTACGCTCACATTTTTTCGGCTTCCTGAAAACGGAATCGAATGCAGCAATCTGTTTTTGTCATAACCATCCAGGGTAGAAGTATAGCGAATAAAATCGCCATCGCAATTAGGGTCTGTAATACTTGCCTGATTGTAAGCCGTTCCCCAGGTTGCTCCTTTATCTGTCGAAATATTAAAACGACGTGTTCCCGGATTACGAATACTCATCATGATATTGCCGTTGTTCAGTTCTACGACTTTGGCTTCATCTCCGTCAAGTTCAGCTCTTCCGGTTGATGCTGTCCATGTAATTCCGTGATCTGCACTGGTAATCATATAATTATTGATGTGTTCGGTTCCCGATACATTTTCGCGTACGGCAATGGCAGCGACAATTTTTCCATCTCTTAATTGATGCGCTCTCCCAGAAGCCACAAACAATCCTTTCCAACCCGGATTTGGACCATAAATTTGACTTGTAATGTCATCCGGAGTTCCCCATGTTATTCCGTTATCTGTACTATGAATCACCAAAACTTTGGCGGGTGCTGCATTTGTCGAGGCGAAAAATCCTTTTTCGGCTGAAACAATGCACAATAATTCTCCTGTAGTTTTATCCAAAACCAAAGCTGCATCTCCGGCTCCGGATGCAGCACCAAAATTGGCAATCACAAGAGGAGCAGACCATGTTTTTCCGTCATCGGTACTACGGCGAACAACCGGATCTATTTTAGCAGCCAAATCTCCGGCACCGTTCCATCTTTTATCCGTAACCGTTACCAATGAACCATCGGCAGCAGTGATAATAGCCGGAATACGATAACTTGCAGAACCTGCATCTCCGGGTGTAAACAACAAAGTATTGGCCAATAAAATAACACGATTTCCGGTAACCGTATTGGATGTTGTGTTATAAGTAATAGTGTTTGCAACAATAGATTCGCAAGTGGCATCTAATAGATTTCCTTCGGTTGCGGAAGCCGAAACATCATACGTAATCCAGAAATAATTGTCTCCGTTTACTAATGCCTTTGAACCGTTTACAACAAGATTTCCGCCTGACGGAACTACATTTCCAAATAAAGTTGCCGTTGCAGTATCGAAAATTGTAGTAGATTCGCTGGAGTAAATTTTAATGTTGGTAACATCAGCAATGTTCGTAGTTCCTGCCATGGTAAATTTTAAAGAACTCACCGTAAGCGGATTTATAGTACCGCTAACAGCAGCTTTTACGGCAATAATGCGTTGGTTGGTGTCTCCAATTCCGGTTGGTAATTCGGTTTGAACCAATGAAACCGAATTGATCTGCATTTCGTTGGTTTGGGCAATTACCATTGCTCCGTTGTTTAATATTCCCGGATGATTATTTCCTGAAATGTCGGGAACAGTGGTGCCAGTTACGTTTTCAAAATCCCAGGCGGCAATTAGGTTGGTTTGTGGTCCGGTGACAACTGCCGTTTTATCGGTTACGATTTCTGCGGCTGTCATGGCTTTATTCCAAAAACGAATATCATCTAATTGTGCATTCATATACGATGCAAAATTGTTGAGTGTTCCAAATAATACATCTCCAGTATTCGAAACGGTATTGGTTCCGCCAATATTTGATGTCGTTTTGGTTTGCTGTAAAACACCATCAACATAAATTTTGCAGCTGGTTGAAGCAACATCAACTACCATGGCCAAATGATGCCAAATGTTATTGGCGATATTCGATGTTCCGTATGGAGGTCCCGCAGCTCCGGCGCTTGTCGTTAAATTAACCCCAAATTGTCCGCCGCCGGCCGAAGTATTATTGATAAATTCATATCCAATTCCTGCACCTCCGGGACGTTTGCTTAAAATACGTTTGCCAAAATCAGCCGTTTTTATTTTACAGGTTACCGTCAGACTTTGACCCGCTGCTAAATTAAAATCAGCATGATTTACTACCGACATATAATCATTAACGCCATCTAAAGATAAAATCATCGGAAAAGCATTTGATGTTGTTGGCGATCCCACCAAAGTTCCGGGATGATTATTGCCCGAAACATCAGCAACAGAAGTTCCGCTTATGTTTTCAAAATTCCATGCTACCAAAAGATCTATTGCAGGCGCATTGACAACCGCAGTCATGTCTGCTTGTAATTCAAGTGCGGTCATCGCTTTGTTCCAGATACGGACATTATCGATTTGGCCTGCCCATTTATAACTGTTTCCGGCGTCAGAAGTAGCGCCAATAACAAAATTTAAAGCATTCGAAAAATCAGAAGTAACAGAGGTAAAAGGTTTACCGGTATTCGCCAAAACGCCATCGATATAACCGTACATTGTTCGATTGCTAGAGGCGTCAATAACCAAAGCAATATGATGCCAGGTTCCGTCAGCAATTGAGTTGGCTGAATATCCTGCAGTACTAATATTGTTGGGTGTTCCGGTGCCGCTCATGTTCATGGCAAATTTTCCGGCATTGGTTCCGTTGCCTGTCCAAAATTCATAGCCATTTCCGGAAGCGCCATTTCTTTTGGCAAAAATTCGGGGTGTTCCGGTTGCGGTTGTCGTTTTGATCCAGCAGCTAATGGTTTTGTTTTGGCTTGCGCCGAAATCTAAATCAGGATGATCTGCGACTGTCATAAAAGTTGAAATTCCATCGAGGTTCAAAACCTTACCACTTTGTGCTTGTATACTACTACCGTATAAACACATAAAACACGAACAAAATAAGCGTAATAAATTTTTCATAATTTTTATTTTGGTTAAAATTGGTTCATAAGCATAAGGTTTAATAACGAACGACTTGATGGAATGACGGATTTTATGACAACATATTGGATGCAATTTTTATTTAACACATAGAAACATAGATCTAAAAATTTAAATTCAAGTTCTTTTTAAGAAAATCATAATTTTCTCACATAGCGCTATGAGATTTATTTTGAGTGAAACGTCTTTTTTATAGCGTTCGAAAACTATGTTTCTATGTGTTTAAAAATTATATTCAACAGATTTTTAATTTGTTTTCTCAAGAAATTCGTTTAATATTTGTGTACAATACCATTCCTGACGCGGTAAATGAAAAGGTCCTTTGTAAAGATTTCCTTTAGCTGTTTGCGCCACAGTTCCGTCTCTGTGTAAATAGCCAAACCATTCTCCGTTTTCTTTATCATGAAATTTACTGTAGGCATAATCATGAATCATTTTATGCCATTTTGCATATTTTTCATCGCCAGTCATTGTGTAGGCCAGTAATGTGGCAATAATCACTTCGTTATGCGGCCACCAGAACTTCATGTCCTGCCAGTATTCCTGAACCGGTTTACCGTAAACATCACAAAAATATAAAATGCCGCCATGTTCTTTGTCCCAGCCGCGTTCCCACATATAATCCAGCATTTTACAGCCCAATTCGATTAAATGCGGATCATTATTTCGATGTTTTGCTTCATGCAAAATAAACCACGCACCTTCGATAGCGTGACCCGGATTTAATGTTCTGCCATCAATATGATCGATGATGGAGCCGTCCGGAGCGACTTGTTCCATGACACATTTGATGTCGTGTTTTACAAAATCATTTTCGATTTCGGCAATCCATTTGGTGATCCATTCATCACAACGCGGATCTCCGATTGTTTCTCTGACTTGTTGTGCCGTATTGATCATAATCATTGGCGATCCGATTCCTTTCGATGGACGTTCTCCGGTATATTTGGGTTCTAATAATCCCGGAGTACTCGAATATTTGATGCATTCTCCAAATAAATGGCGTGCCTGTTCTGCAATTTTTTCGTCTCCGCTGGCTTTCGCGTAAGCGCTCATCGCAATCACGGCAAAGGTTTCAGAAAAATAATAACGGCGTTTACGAATAGGGTTCCCTTCGCGTGTGACGTGAAAAAACATTCTTCCATCCGTATCAAAACAATGCTGATTGATAAAATCTATTCCTGATTTGGCACCGTCCAGCCATTCTTGTTTGTGTTCTACAGTATTGTAAAGTGTTGACAATAACCAGGCAGTTCGCCCCTGAAACCAAACCGATTTATCATCATCGATTAAATCGCCATTTTGTCCGCGCATTAACAAATAACCGCCATGAACGATGTCGATAGATTGTGGAAACCAAAATGGTACCGTATCCTGTAATAATTGGTGCTGATAAAAATCTTTTAGTCGTATTAGATCAGTATTAGAATAACTCATTTTATATATGTTTTTAGACTTAGTGTTTTATATTTTCTAAGTGTTGATTTTTTATTTGTTGTGTATGATTTTTAAACACATAGAGACATAGTTTATAAAGCTTGGAAAGGCGTTTCACTCAAAATAAATCTCATAGGTCTATGTGAAAAAATGTATTTTCTTTAATTCTCTTTTTTTTAGATTGAAGTCTATGTTTCTATGTGTTTCATTTTTTTGTCACTCCCAATAGCTATCGGGATAAACAGATTTTATTTCTTCCTTCTTACATCTCAAATCTTGCCTCTCACATCTCACATCTTACATCTTGCTTCTTTCATCTTTCTCTATCTAAATCCAATTGAAAAGTCGAACAAGGCAAATTCGCTTCATTAACCAGATTGGCTGTCGTATAAGGTTTCCAGGCATATAAAACCGTTTTTATCTTTTCGCCTTTCGGAATATTTATGGAAACTTCATTTTTGATAATAGTCGCTTTGCTTTCGATCCGGATTCCCTTTTCGGTGACCAATTCAAAACCAATTAAATCTTTGTTATGGGCTGTCGACAACTGTTTGGCATTCGAAAAAGAAACTATAATAGCATCTCCTTTTTGTGTTGCTTTTTGTGCCGATGGTCCGTTTGCGGCGCTATTTTTTCCGTAAGTATATTTTAAGGCCAAAAGCGCCAGACGATCTCCAATTTGTTTTTTCCTTATCGGATGAACATTTGTCGAATCTCCATAATCTGAGCTAATTGCCATGCTGCTATTTGGAATTATTTTCTGTAACTTATTTTGTGCATCTCTGAAGGACGGCCAGGTCGGACGATCTGTTCCTGACAATTGAACATAATAAAAGGGCAGGGAAGTTCCCCAGGCTTTGCGCCAGCTACCAACCAGAACAGGCATTAAATGTTCGTATAATTCGATGTTGTGTGCGTTGCTTTCGCCCTGATACCAAATAATTCCTTTTATAGGGAAATCGGTAAAATGCGTTACTCCGGCTTCGTAATTGTAACTAGGTCCGTACGGATGCCGTTGTTTTGGGTTTTTAGCATTTTTTAGATTTTCATCGGTTCGGGATCTGACCCACGGCATTATAAAATCTGATTTTCGCCAGTTGGTTAGTTCATCGACTACTTTATCATCGTGTTCTAAAGTATAGCGGTCGATCCAGGATTCTATGGGAGATCCGCCAACGGCAACTTGTATTAAACCAATCGGGACATTTTCTTCGCGTGTTATATTTTGTCCGAAGTAATAGGCTATAGCCGAGAAATCTTTGGCACTTATAGAATCACTGATTTTCCATTTTCCGGAGAAGAATGCTAATCGATTCGTTTTTTCTAAAGTAATCGAATCCCAGGCTTTTTCATCGGTTTCGGCAATGGCTTCAAAATTGAATAAACGAAGACTGGTATTGTTGATGGCTTTTTTAACCTCAGTCCTTCCGTTTTCTGATTTCTGAAGCGGGAATGCCATATTCGATTGTCCGGAACAAAACCAGACATCGCCAATCATAATATTTTTTAAAACGATATTTTTTTCTTTTAATGCAATAGTAATCTGATGTGCTCCGCCGGATTTCATTGCTGGAAAAATGGCTTTCCACTTTCCGTATTCGTTTGTAGTGGCAACTTCTTTATGATTGTTAAAAGTAATTGCTACTTTTTCACCGCCATTTGCAGTTCCGTAAATTACGATTGGCTGGTTTCTTTGCAATACCATATTATCAGTGAAAACCGGGGATAATTTTAATCCGCCAAAATCTTGTGTAATGTTGCTGTAAACGGTTTGTGCCAGAATTGCTGCACCTTCTTTTGTGGGATGTAATGCATCGGGGAAAAGATCAGGACGATTGTCTAGTTTTTCATGAAGATCAATCAGTTGCACATGATTCGCTTTTGCAATTTCCTGAATGTGTTCCTGAATCTGCCAGAACCAATCTCTTGTTCCTGATTTAAAACGCGGATGTTCATTGAAGATCGGCGTCATTCTGCAAATGAAAATTTTTACTTTCGGATTTTGTGTTTTTAAAGTATCGATCAGCCAGGCATAATCGGCATCAAAATCTTCTCTGTAGTTGGGCCAGTTTCTGGGATCCGTATCATTTAATCCCAAATGAATAATCGCAATATCCGGACGATAGGCGATAGCTTCGGCAGATTTTTCGGTTTTAAAATAAGGCGTACTTCCTTTCTTTAAAAGTGTTGCGCCGCTATGTCCAAAATTTTTGATTTCATATTGACTTCCCATCAAAATTTGAAGCTGCGAAGGGTACGATTCTGTTTGCGGATGGGCTAAAAGATAACCTGCCGTAACCGAATCGCCGATACAGGCAATTTTTATTGGAGTCTGCGCCATCATTTCAAGATTTAAAACCGTTGAAATGAAGAGCATGATGATAAAAATATTTCGATTTTTTGTTCTCATTTTTCTTAGAACTATTATTAAAAAAAGACTCAATTTATAAGCTGGGCAAAGGCATAGCTTCGCCCTGGCTTATAAAAACTTCAAAAACCAACTAACACTTAAAAACTGTAAAAAAGGGGATGAACTTTATGTATTACGCATCTGCAAAATCATTGACTTTGGGACGTAGAAAACTAATTTGAACGATTAAAGCAAGCAATACAACTCCGGCCATTAAAGCGAAACCGAAACCTAAAGTTCCTGAATCTGCTGATTTTCCCAAGAGAGAAGTAACTAACGCTCCGCAGCCAACACCTGTCATATTGAGGACTCCGTAAGCAGTTGCCCGGTGTTTAGACGAAACAAACTGACAGATAATGGGCATATTATTGGCATCGAACATTCCGTATCCGATACCAAAACATAAAACAGCTCCAACCACATGAAATAAGGAATGCCCAAAACCAATCAGCATTAATGCGGGAATCGTTAAACTCAGTCCGATGGCACTGGTATATACTCTTCCTTTTATATTTTTCTGAACCCATTTATCAGATAAAATCCCTCCGAAAATAACGCCTATCAAAGACGAGAACGAGATTGTAATAGTGGCTATAGGCCCGGCCTGATCCATTGAAATATTTAAGTTGTCCGAGAATAGGGTAGGAAGCCAGTTTTTTGTTGCCCAACCCGGTAAACTGATGATGGCGAAATAAAATAAAATCACCCAAAATGAAATATTGGTAAACAATAGCGCCAGACCTTTGAAAAGGGAATCTTTTTCGTGGGTTTTATTAAACTCAGGATCAAAAACTTTGGCAGCCACTTTTTTCTCGTATAAAAAGAAAACCAACACAATCGAATACACAATTCCGATAATTCCAAAATGATGAAAAGTAGTATGCCATGAAAATCGGGCTGCAATTGTAGCGCCGAAACCTCCTAAAGCTGAACCTACATAAAGTCCCGTCATGTGAATACCAATGGCAAGTGATCTGGTTTTTTGCTGATGATAATCGGCGATTAAAGATAAACCTGCAGGAATATACAAGGCTTCACTCACGCCCATAATGGCACGTAACCAGTAAATCTGGTTGTAGTTGGTGGCATATCCCATCGCATATGTAACCGCAGACCAAACAAATAAACTGCCAATAATCAACCATTTTCGGTTTAATTTGTCGGCAATAATACCGGAAATTGGGCTCATTAAAGCATAAATCCAAAGGAAAATAGCCATTAAACGTCCAAAATTCTCGCCCGATACCAGTTCAGGAATGTCGGCTTCCATAGAAGGTCTCATGGTCGCCAGCATTTGTCTGTCCATATAGTTAAGCAACGCTACAATCCAGAGTAAGGCTACGACTAACCAGGGATAATATTTAGAGTTTTTCATATTTTGATATGCGTTTAAATTTTTTTGCCACTGATTAAAAAGATTGTTATGATTTTAATTGGTGGTAATTAGTGTAATTTGTGTTTAATTTTTTTCTCTGTGTCTCATTTTTTGCACGCAGATTAACGCGGATTGAAACAGATTCTATTTTGATTTTTTGTTTCTCTGCGCTTAATTTTTTTGCTCGCAGATTTGGCAGATTTGGCAGTTTTTTTTTCTGTTTTTTGCCACTCCCAATAGCTATCGGGATAAAAAGATTATTAAGATTTTAATTTGTGATAATTTGTGTAATTCGTGTTTAATCTTTTATTTAATAGTTCCCAACATAACATCCGGTGTACGGATTCCGGGTTTTATTTCTCCATTCGATAAAACTATTTTATCATTCCAGATGGTAGCCGTTGTGGTGACCTGAGCCAGAAAAGGCAATTCGCCAATTTTTGACCATTTATTTGTGTGTGTGTTGTACAGTAAAATAGCGTTGTAAAAACCTTTGTGTGTTGTGTTTAAAGTATTTTTTTCGGCGATAAGTTTTGATTTTTCTTCTTCAGATGCAGCTTTTGCGATTTGGGACAAAAAGGTTTCTATTTTATGAAAAGTCGTTCCGTTATCTCCGCCAAGAATTAAAATAGATTCTTTTCCTACGGCAACTCCGGCGCCTGCTGAAAAATTAGTCGTTTCTTTTCCGTCAGAGATATTGGCTTTTGTTTCCCAGGTTTGTTTTTTCAGATCGAAAGCCAAAGTGGTGTTGCGCAAATCACTTATTCCTGAAGGTGTTTTGGTTCTTCCGCCGATAACATAAATTGTATTATTTTGAATTACTGCAACTGAATTCGCTAAAGCAAAAGGCAGTTTGGTCAACGATTTCCATTCCGGTTTTTCGGCATTCAAATCAATACTAAAAACTAAATCAGAGGATTGTTTTGCCTCGTCTCCGCCAATCGCGTAAAGAATATTCCCTGAATGTGTAAGTGCCATGTTGGTAATCGCTAACGGAAAATCCGGTAATGATTTTGTTTCCACTTCATTTTTATCGGCATTCCAATTTAGGATATAGGCTTTGTTCGAAAGTCCGTTTTCATTTTCTCCGCCTACATAAACGATTCCTTTATTTGTGCTTGTATTTCCGGGATATGCAATAGGTTGCGGTAATGTAGTTGCCACTTTTTTGTTCCAATGAAAATCATCTCCCGTTTTTTCTAAAACATGAATTTCATCTGAATAATGCTTTTTTCCTCCTTCCCAAGGCATTTTGTCCTGAAAATTAGCGCCTCCGGCAACAATCAAAACAGCATTGCTTACTCCGTTTATCGGACCGGCAAAACCCAATGAAAGACTTCCGTCAGCATTTTGCAGTTGGGCTGCTTTTTTCCATTCGATATTTGTAATTTTTGTTTTTTGCGAAAAACCAACAGTTGCGGACATAATAAAAATAGTAAGGATTAAAGGAAAAAAAGAATTATTCATATGGGTTTGTTTTAGAGAAAACGAACGGATTTATTTGGATTTGAAAGTATCGAAATCTAAACCTGCAACATCTTTTTTGAATAATTCAAATTGCTCGGCGCTCATGTTTTTTACCGGCAGTCTAAACTCTCCTAAATTATGACCCACTAATTTCATATACGCTTTCCCAACGGAGATTCCGCCATATTTTCCTAAGAAACGAATCATATCAATTGATTTTTGCTGAAGCTTACGCGCTGTGACCAAATCATTATTGTTGAAAGCATCAATCAGATCATAATACAACGGAGCCGCATAATTGAAAGTACTTCCAACCGCACCTTTTGCACCAAGAACCAAAGCTGATAACATGTTTTCGTCACGTCCCCAAAGCATATCAAATTTTCCGTTTTCGTAACTCATGCAACTTTGGAAATCCATAAAATCTTCGTGTGTGTATTTTACTCCGGCAAAGTTTGGAAGTTTATTATCTAAAGCCCTAACCAAATCGTACATTGCTACATTTACGCCTGTCAATACCGGAATGTGATAATAATAAAAGGGCATATTGGGAACGCTTTCTCCTACTTTAATACAGATTTCAGCAAGTGTATCCACATTGTTTGGTTTGAAATAAAATGCTCCGGTTAAAGAAACAGCATACAATCCAATTTCGTAAGCATGTTGGGCAAGATCAATACAATCTGCCAGACAAGTTCCCCCAAGGAAAACCATTACTTTAAAATCGGCATCATGGTTTGAGCAGTCTGCCCAGGCTTGCGCTACGGCTTTTTTCTCTTCTAAAGTGATCGAAACTCCTTCTCCGGTTGATCCGTTGATAAAAGCTCCGGTGATTCCGTTTCTTTTTAGAAATGCATAATAAGGCGGAATCAGGCTTACGTCTAATTTTCCGTTGCTGTCAAAAGGGGTGAAAGGAGCAGAAATAAGACCTTGTAAATGTTCAATTTTCATGGGTGTGTTTTTTTGTTGTTTGTGTATTTTATAATTAGACTGAGAACTTGGAAATTCCCAGTCTAATTTTTTAATTGTACTTATTTACTAAGCGGATTTTGAACAATTTTTGGATTGAAATTGATTGTGTTCTGAGAGATCGGAAACAAAACTTCTTTTCCTGCTGTCATCGATGGCACTAAGCTTGTTTTATTGAAACGTACCAAATCCCACCACGCTTTTCCTTCAAAAGCCAATTCTTTTAAGCGTTCATTTAAAATTACATTGTCATTATTTGCCGGAGAATCATTGGTGAAAGAAGCCGTAATGTCTGCTCTTTTCATAACCAGATTCATTTCGGTACTTGGATCTTGTCCTAAAGCATTTTTGATTTCGGCTTTCATCAATAAAATATCTGCCCAACGGTAAATGATAATATCGCTTACAAATCGTCTCAGTGTTCCGTCAACCGTTCCGTTGTATTTTACCATACCTGTTACTACAGGAACTGGTCCGTTGTATAAAGTCAGGTAAGTTGCAGCTTTTCTGGTATCTGTCGCAGCAAAGTTGAATCTTGTAATATCAGGCTGCACTCTTGAGATTCCGGCATTACCGGCACCTGTTCCTAATGTTCCAAAAGTTGCCGTTGCCGTTGCAGAGGATAATGGTGCAAAATCACTTGGCCCCACAAACATAAACTGATTCCAGTTGTCTAATAAATTTGATGGTAAATCTGCCAATGAATAACGTACGGCAAAAACTACCTCAGCATTTCCTTTTTTATCGTACGCAAAAACATCTTTAAAGTTAGGCAATAAAGTTGGAGTTCCGATTGCATCAATAGCAATTAAAGCGGTGTTTAAATCTGCTGTTCCTCCACCCAATTGTTTGGCTGTCCATAAATTGACATCGGCTTTTAGAGCATAAATTGACGGAAGCGATAATTGCGTTTTATTGTTTGTAGCATCTGGGAAACTGGCAATCGCTGCATCAATATCTTTTTTGATAAAAGTAAAGGTTTCTTCGATACTGTTACGCGGAATAATGTATTGCGACTGATTGGTGTTTTCAGTTGGATCTGTTACAATTGGTACACCTCCCCAGGAACGCGCCATGATAAAATAACATAAAGCACGCATCGAATACGCTTGTGCAATATATCTTTTTTGCTCGTTTACAGTCGTTGGACTGAACTGAATTTTAGGAACATACTTTAGAACTAAGTTTGCCGAGTGAATTACGGTATATAAACCCGCCCAGTCTACGTCGATATTTTGCGGCGTAAGCAGGTTGTTGTAATAGTTGGCTAAAGTCAATGGAGACTGAACTCCGCCTGTTATTTCGGCACTTCTTGCTCCTCCCAATAAATAATAATTCTGTTGGGTCTGGATTCTAAAGTTCACATACATTCCGTTTACACCAGCTTTGGCGTCATCTTCTGTTTTCCAAAAACTATCAGATGTAATAACACTATCAGATGTTAGCTCTAAATCGTCCTGACAGGAGTTGAAGAAAGACAGCGTAGTGAAAAGTAGTGTGTATAGAAGAAATTTCTTTTTCATGATTTTATTATTAAAATTTACAAACTGATATTTAAACCAAGGATAATATTTCTGGGAACAGGATATGTACCTGTAGATCCTGCTGCACTTAATCCTAAACTTGATCCTCCGTCGATACCTTGTACTTCAGGGCTTAATCCTTTGTATTTTGTGAAGTAGTATAAGTTGCTTCCCGTTACATACATACGAAGTGAGGTTAACCTGGCTTTTTCAACCCAGTTTTTTGGAAACGTATAGGCGAATGTAATTTCTCTGATACATAAATAATCTCCACTTTCGTAATAACGGCTGTTTCCTTGAAACATATTCGTGTTGTAAGCAGCTCCACTGGCTTCTGATCTGAACAAGTTGTTTTGGTTCGTTTGATCTGCCCAACGGTAACGAGGTACATCTGTAATGTCTCCTTCTTTTTGCCATGATTGTGCACTTTCTGCCAATAATCCGTAGTTACCCTGAAACTGACCTAAGAAACGTGCTCTTGCTTCGTTGTAAATTGTAGCTCCTAATGAATAATCTGTTCGTACCGTTAAAGAGAATCCTTTGTATGAGGTATCAAAATTGAATCCTCCTACGAATGTTGGGAACATATTTCCCATATATTTTCTGTCTCTGCTGTCGATGACACCATTGTTATCCGTGTCTTCGAATACAGCATCTCCGGCGAATTTTTTACCTTCAGGATTCCCACCATTTGCAGCCGTTTTGGTTACATAAGTATCGTGAACTTTCAGGTTGTAGGCATCTGCTTCTGCCTGAGTAGAAAGAATGTACAATTGGTTGTGTGCATAGAAATTTCCAATTTTTTGTCCTTCCTGTAAACCTCCGACGTATTGATAAGTACCACTTTTTTGATCGAAAATCTCTGTTCCGCCAATTCTGTTATTTAAATTTCCATTAGATGGAAGTTTTTCAATCGTGTTGGTGTTATGAGAAACGTTTGCCCCAATATTAATTTTCCAGTCATTTTTGTTGTAAATATTGGCTTGTACTTCTAATTCGAAACCTTTACTTCTTAATCCTCCAAGATTCGTTAAAACTGTAGAGAAACCACTGTTTGATGGTAAAGTCAGATTCGTTAATAAATCAGACGTTAGTTTGTTATAGAAATCTCCAATAATTCTGATTCTGTCTTCGTTGAAACCTAAATCGAAACCACCATTTACAGTTTCAGATTGTTCCCATTTTAATCCCGGATTGGCAATTTGTGAGTTGATAATTGCCGATTGTCCGTTGTAACTATTAGGCAAACCATTGGTTGAACCGGAATATAATCCGCCAGCCTGGAAATCACCTAAAGTTCCTAAGTTACCATTTACACCATAACTTCCGCGAAGTTTAAGCGAAGAAACAAATTTTGGCATTGCAGTTTCCCAGAATTTTTCTTCCTGTATGTTCCATCCCGCAGAAATCCCCGGAAAGAAACCGTATCTGTTGTCAGGTCCTAAACTTGATGAACCATCATAACGGAAAGACGCCGTAGCAAAATACCTGTTTTTGTAATCGTAATTTAAACGCCCGAAAACACTGTTTAAAACCAATTTGGTGTTGTTGCTGTAAACAGAAACCGGGATTGGAGAAGAGTCTAAGGTCTGCGCCAAATCTGACGGGCTTCCTTTTCCTGATGCGTTGAAAGATTTTATCGTTCTGTCGTATTTAGAAGCTCCTAATTTAGCATCAAAATCACCAATATTATCCCATGCTTTTTTATAGGCAAAAACTCCCTCGTATTGTACTTGTGAAATTTGATTGCTCAGTCTTGTTGCTGTACGCGTATTGTCTACCAAACCACTGCTTCCGCTTAAGAACGCCTGTTGAAAAGTGTTGTCATTTTCGTTTTCACTGTAAAGAGAAAGAGAAGGAGTGAAGGTAAAATCTTTGGCTAGTTTTAATTCACCATCTACGCCCATCTGCAACTTGTTATTTTCGTTGATCCCTTTCACTTTCCCCATTTGATACAATGGATTTCCGTTAATATTGTTCTGACCCGGAGCCAGTGTTCCGTCTTCAAGATATAATTTTGTAGTAGGGGAGTTTCCTAAATAGCGGTTGAAAACTACGCTATTTGCTACTACCTGATTGTTGCTTGATTTAGAAAATAATACACGGCCATTTACGGTAAAGTTGTCTGCAACTTTTAAGGAAGCATTTAATTTTCCTGTAAATCTTTGATAACCTGTGAAGATCGTAATACCATCACCTTTTAGATAACCTAAACTCAAATCAAAAACTCCTGTATCGTTTCCTCCGCTGATACCAAGGTTATGACTTTGTGTAAGAGCACTTTGAAATAATATGTCATTCCAATCCGTGCTTTTGTACATAATAGTACTGTTAGGATTTAACGGATCCTGTAGTTCCTGCCATCCCTTTGCCTGTAATTGACCAATAGTATCCGGCGTTAAATTTGATTTTAATAAAGTAGCAAACGGCGTATTATTTTGAAGGTTGTTTCCTGTACCGGCAGGAGTTGCGCCGGTTAACTGACCCAGTCTTGCGATACCTGTAGTGGTAGAAAGTCCGGCAAGTTCTGCGGCGTTATAAATACCCTGGCGTTGAAATTTGATATAATCCCCACCGTCCATGAAATCGTATTTTTTGCCAATTCGGCTACTTTGAGTAGAGACGTTATATGTCACTTTCATTTTACCTGATTTACCTGTATTGGTGGTAATGATAATTACACCGTTTGATGCACGGGCTCCGTAGATAGAAGTCGCAGCAGCATCTTTAAGCACCTGAAGCGACGCAATATCAAAAGAGTTGATATCATCAATCTGCGTACGAATAACACCATCGACTATATATAAAGGTGTAGCACCTGCAGGATTATCGATAGAAGTACCTCCACGAACCAAAATGTTTGAAGCTTTTCCGGGTTGACCAGATGATGTTTTTACCACCAAACCGGTTACGTTACCCTGCAAAGATTGTGTTACGTTTGAATAAGGTACATTTTCTAATACTTTTTTGTCCAGTTTAGAAACGGCAGTACTTAAAGTTCTTCGGTTTTGAGAACCATATCCTACTACAATAACCTCATTCATTTGTTGTCCTATTTCTTTTAGGACAATATTAAGTGGCGCAGTACCAATAGCTACTTCCTGTTCCTGAAGTCCAATATAAGAAACGATCAGAGTAGTGGCATTATCCGGTACTTCAATAGAAAATTTTCCGTCAAAATCAGTTTGAGCGCTAAAGTTAGTCCCTTTGGCAACAATGTTTACACCCGGTAAAGCTTCTCCTTTTTCATTGGTAACTGTTCCGGTAATTTTCTTTTGAACAAGAGCATTTCTTTTTACATTTTTATCTGTAAATACGGTACTTTTTTCTGTTTTTGCAGAAGCTAACTGCATGGTAAAAACTAAAAGCAACGCAGATGTCAGTTTTATAACTTTTACGTGTTTAGGAGTAAGCCTACAATTTTTAGGTTTACTTTTAGGCAATAATTTCATACTTTTGTAATGGTTTGGTTAATAATAACTTTGTTAAAGGTCTGTTATCTATTTCCTAATCATTGTTCCTTTTAGAGGAACCAGCCAGCAATGTTTCCAGCATTCGCTGGCTTTTTTATGATTAAAAAATAAATATTTTATGCAATGGTTTGTGTTGTCGTTTTTAATTTCCCTTTTTTATTAAGACGGTTCTTTCTCAATAAATATTTTATTTTTTGACTTTTCTAAAATTTGATTAAAAATAAATTGATTCTCTTTTGCTAAAAATGAAATTCCATAATTACAGATAATTTAAACACCTATGTTTTATTTCTGTGATCATTTAACAAACAAAATTCATTATCTGAATAAATGTTATGATAATCTTATGAATAAATTAATTTATTATTATGAAGTAAAGATATAAAATATTTTAATATAACAAGTTTAGTTATTAAAATATTTTAATAATTAAAAAGTAGTTGAGAAATTTAGTTATTAATAAGAGGGAATAACATCTTTTCTTTGATGACACAACATGCACCGATAACGCCCGCACGACGGCCTAAAGCAGACTTTTTAAGTTTCATATCACGGTTGACTAAGCCCAGTGAATATTTTTTTAATGCAGATTGAATAGGTAACAGGGCATAGTCGCCTAATTGTGCGAAATCTCCACCAATTACCAGTAAGTCAGGGTTGAAGATGTTGAGTAAAATAGATAAATAACGTCCCATTTTTTCGCTTTGCTGCGTCACTAAATCGACACAAAGAGTGTCTTCAAGATTTACAGCTCCGGCAATAATAGCATTGTGCTGTAGTGTAGAAGAATTTTCGTCAAGGGTAACTTTAGATTGTTTTCCTTCTTTGATGGCGTCTTTGAACTGGTTGATGAGCGACCAGCCTGAAATTTCGGTTTCAAGACAACCCAGTTTTCCGCATTGGCACATGATTTCATTATTGAAAATGGTACTGTGACCAAATTCTCCTGAATATCCTGATTTTCCGTAGTATAACTTACCGTCCGTAATCATCCCGATAGCGACTCCCCAGCTGTAATTGACAAAGATTATGTTTTGTTCGTCATCTACCACACCTTCGCAATATTCGCCAAAAGCCATGGCACGGGTATCATTTTCTAAGTGAACAGGAAGATCTAATTGTTCTGAGATGATTTCGTTTAAAGGTCGGTTTTCGCTAAAGAAGTAGTTATAGCTAAAACCTTCCATAGAATTTATGCGTCCTGAAAAGTTGATACAAACCCCCACAATCAGTTTTTTATCGACAGAACTGTCCTCGATAAAAGAATTGATGAGGCCGCAAAATTTCAATAATGATTTTTGGGTGTTTTCTAAAATGAAAGAAGTGCCAAGTTCTACACTAACCAATTCATTTTTGATATTCTGAAGTCCAATAGACATGCTGCTGATTCCCACCTCAACACCCAGGAAATAAGCACAAGTAGGGTTGATACTGTATAAAGAAGGTCTTCGTCCGCCGCTATTGGTAATTTTTCCCATGTCGACCACATAACCTTCTGTCAGTAATTCATTGACAGCTTTGGTTACCGTTGGGACACTTGACTGTAATTCAGTACTTAATTCGGCAATAGTAGCATTACCTCCTGATAACAAACGTTTGGTTATTGATTGTCTTAGCATATGCCATTTCTGGCCTGAAAGACTTTTATCTTTACTATTGTCTAATAAATCTTTTAAACTCATCGTTTCTTTAATTACGTGTCTCTTACAAACTTACTATATTTTTTAAATAATTATAAGAATTGAGTTTAATTATTAAAATATTTTTTTAACGATGAATACATTTTTAAATGCAGTCTTTAAAATTTAAAAAATGAAGAGATCATTTTTATTGAAAATCTTCTTAATCTATGACTTTTTGTCTTCGTTCCGATTTTATAAACTAAAGTGGTTGTAAAAGAGTCTTTACATTAACCTAAACAGACTACGCCCACTTATAAATGACTTTGGTTAAGTAATAAATACCCCTTATCACACTAATCTGCTTCATAACATCTAAGAGACGAAATGTTAATACAATGTTTTATAAACAAGCTGTTTTATTAATGTAAACGTAACCTTGCTGACCTACCCTCATTTCTAATTTTGGAGACATATTATAAACAACACAATTGTATTATATGTCATTTTTTAAATTAAGAATACACCGCAAAAAAATAATCAAAACTGGTGTTTTAGCCAGCACCGTTCATTCGCCAAATAACCCAAAAGTGATGCGTTATGTATAAAGGGTTTACAGATGAGCAGCTTGTTGAATTACTCAAAAAAGGAAAAGACAAAGCATTTGATGAATTGTATTTTCGGTATCGTGATGCATTGGTTCGCTTTGTTTATATGCGAATGAAATCGGTTCCGGTTGCTGAAGAAATTGTTCAGGAAGTTTTTACTACTATTTGGGAACGTCGGAAGATCCTGGTGATTCAAAAAAAATTCTCGGCTTATATCTACACTTCAGTTCGGTATGTGACTTTAGATTATATCAAATCGCACACCATTACCGACCAATATATAAAAGAGGTTACCGACAGAAATACGAATGATTACAATAGTACCAATGCCACCGAAGATGCTATCTACTACGAAGAACTTCAGGAAGCAGTCGACAAAGCCGCTTTATTATTGCCTAAAAAATGCAAAGAAGTTTTTATTCTAAGCCGCATCAAACATTACACCAACAAAGAGATCGCCGAAGAACTGAATGTATCGCACGAAACCGTAAAGTATCATATTGCCTACGCGCTAAAATTTATGCGAAACTATTTGGGCGAATTCAATTGATATTATTTGCTGAAAATTAAGAGTGAACGTTTTTCTTAACAAAAGCGTAACCTTAGGCGCCTACCTAAAACTACTATTCCCGAGACATACTATTAAAGAGATAAACAAATTATAATGCCTGAAAATTTACATCAAGATATACAATTTTTTTTAGAAGGAAAGCCTTCTTTAAAAGGAGAAGAATTATGGAATAACTGGTACGATCACCCTGAAGAAATTCTGGATGCTGCCATACTAATACAATCTGATCGTTCGAAACTAAAAAAAGAAATCAGACAGATTAAGAAAACGAACAAGGTTATTTTTCTTCATAGCAGAAAATGGGTTATGGCAGCTTCACTACTCTTTTTAATGGGATTGTCCTGTTTCTTTTATCTGTCATTTGTAAAAACAATTTCGAAAGAATATACAACCAAATCAGGAGAACGCGCCCTGATAACGTTGAGCGACGGAACCCGGATTTGGCTCAATGCCGGAAGTCATTTAAAATACCCAATGGAGTTTAAATGCCGAACACGCGAAGTATATCTCACCGGAGAAGCTTTTTTTGATGTTGCCAAAGACAAAGAACATCCCTTTATCATTCATACCGATAAAATGGATACCAAAGTACTAGGAACCAGTTTTAATGTTCAGGCGTATCCGGATCATGCCACACAAGAAGTTTCGGTTTTAACCGGAAGAGTCAATGTAAAATCGACTGTAAGCGAAGAAAATGTCTATGTAACTCCGGGACAAAAAGTAGTTTTTAAATCTAAAAATAATAAACTGCAAGCCTTTACAGATATTCCGGTGAACTCTATTTCGTTATGGCGAAAAAACATCATCGTTTTTGAAGACGCTCCTTTGCCGGAAGTTATTGCCACAATCAATCGCAATTATAATGTGGCGATCCAGATTGAAAACAAGAACCTCAACAATCTAAAAATTAGTGCCTATTTCAAAGAACTTCCTGTTAACCAGGTCGTGGCTTTGGTATGCAATATTATCAATGCCAATTATAAAATTGAAGCAGGAACTTATATCATACAATAAGATGAATGTCAGAAATCTTTAACACAGAAGAAAAGAATTAAAAATTGAGAATTAAAAATTAAAAATCTGCGTGATCTGCTAGCAAAAAAAAGGAAACACAAATTGCACGAATTACCACGAATTAAATCATAATAATCTTTAATCCCGATAGCTATTGGGAGTGGCAAAAAAATTAAACATATAGAAATATAGACTTAAAATTAAGAATTAAGATGCTTTTAGAAAATCATGATTTTTTCACATAGCTAATGTGATTTATTCCAAGTGAAATGTCTTTTCTAGACTTTGCAACCTATGTTTCTATCAGTTAAAAAAAATAAATAAAAACGAATCAATCATCTACGTAGAAACCAAGCAATAATCCAAACACAAATTAAAATTCCAAAAACATGAATCAAAAACAAATGCGGTATGTCGTAAACTGTCAAAGCATTAAAAAATCGGTACGGACTAAAGCACTGCTTTTTGCTGCTTTATTTTTTATCGGATCAACAATGAATGCTACCACCGTTAAAATCGGTAAGAGAGTAACTTTAAAAGTAGAGAACGAAAGTATAAAGAATGTTTTTCAGAAAATCGAAAAACAGGCAGATGTACATTTTATGTACGAAACCAATCAGGTCAATACCAATCAGAAGATTAGTTTAAAACTGAACAACGTAACCTTAGAACAGGCATTAGATAAAATATGCAGCAATTTTTTCCTGAAATACGAAATTGTAAGCAACAATATTGTCATCAAAAAGAATCAAAAACTGGCAGATGCGGGACAGGGAAAAATAAGTATTTCAGGAACTGTTTTTGGAGGCGATGACGGAATGCCGTTGCCGGGTGTTGGAATCAAAGACAAAGATTCTGATGCAGCCGCCACCACAGATTTTGACGGAACATTTAAGATGGAAATCAATTCAGCTCAGGCAGTACTTGTTTTTTCATACGTAGGATATGTTACTCAGGAAGTAAAAGTAAATCAGTCAACTAAAAACATAAGTGTCAAATTATTAGCCGACATGAAACAACTACAGGAAGTGGTAGTTATGGGATACGGTTCTGTAAAAAAGAATGAAGTTTTGGGAGCTGTTGGAAGTGTTTCTATGAAAGAAACGTCAAGCAGAACCTACAACAGTGCAGCTGAATTATTGCAAGGAACTGTGGCGGGTGTTACCGTAATTAATAATGGTGGAGATCCTACGGCAGAACCAACCATCAACATTCGTGGTATTGGTTCTTTGAACGCTGAAACGCCTTTGATCGTTTTAGACGGAATTATCTACAGCGGATCCCTGAATACATTAAACCCTAATGATATTGCTTCGATTAGTGTGTTAAAAGATGCGGCTTCTGCAGCAATTTATGGGGCAAGGGCTTCCGGAGGTGTAATTTTAATTACCTCTAAAAAAGGAACTTCGGATCATATCAATGTCAATGTAAATTATCAGGGAGGTTTTCAGAGTGTGGCTAAAAAACTGGGCGTTCTTAATGCGGCCGAATATGCTGATGCTATGAATACGGCGAGAGATAATGCCGGTATGCCTAGAATTCCTGCTTTTGATCCTGCCTTTGAACCATCAGCAAGAACAACAAAAACGAACTGGATGGATGAAATTTTCCGTACAGGCGAAATACAGGATTTATCTATTTCGGTAAACGGAAAAACCGAAAAATCGAATTTCTTTTTGTCAGGAAGTTATAGAAAAAACGAGGGTATTTTATTGAATACTTTCGGGACGCGATATACAGCAAGAGCCAACTCTTCTTTTAAACTGGCGCCAAACTTTACTGTAGGAGAAAATATGTCGTATTCCTTAACAGATGGTCAGGCGGCAAATACAAATAGTGGTTATACGGGTGCGATTTTAGCGGCAATTTTTTATCCGCCAAATGCAACTATTTACAGAGAAGACGGTTCAGGACAATTTGGTGGAGTTCCTGAAAAATATATTGGTTCTTACGGAGACGTAATTAATCCTGTAGCTTATCTAAAAAGACTGGACAACAGAAATCCTGTTTCGACTATTTTAATTAATCCATATGCCGAGTGGGAAATTATTTCAGGATTAAAACTAAAATCAAACTGGGGTTATACCAGAATTCAAAACAATGCGACTGATTTTGCGGTTAAAATTACAGAACCGGGTAAAGTATTCGATTTTAACAGATTGACCTTAACCAACTCAACAACAACAGATTTGTTAAGCGAGCAGACACTGTCTTACGAAAAATCATTAGGAAAACACAATTTCAAAGCTCTGGCCGGATATACGTACCAACAAATCAAGAAAGATTTTTATACCATACAAGGAACAGGTTTTGATAGCGAAGATCCATCACAGCGTTATTTGCTAAATGCAAAATTGGTACAGCAAATTACTGCTGGATTGTCTGAAGAAATTATTTCTTCTTATGTTGGAAGGCTGAATTATGACTTTAATCAAAAGTATTTAATTTCAGGAATTGTTCGTCGTGACGGAACGTCAAAATTGACATCTGCAAACCGTTGGAAAGTATATCCGTCTGTTTCTGCAGGTTGGTTGATTTCTGAAGAAGGATTCATGAAAGGCATTAATCCGATAATCAGTACATTAAAATTACGTGGAAGCTGGGGACAAATAGGGAATTTAGGAAACTTAGGACCGTACCAGTTTAGTGTACCATTGACTCAAACCCAAGGCCTGATCGGGTCAACTCCGGTAATCAATTACGGATACGCAGAAAGCGAATTATCGAACCCTAATTTAAGATGGGAAAGCTCTGAACAAACCAACGTTGGATTAGATTTTACCATGTTCAATAATGCTTTGTCAGGATCTCTTGATGCTTATGTAAAAACAAACAAAGACATGTTGGTTCGTGATCAGCTGCCGGGTGTTTCGGGAACTCCGTTAGGTAGAATTGTAAACTCAGGAAATGTTGAAAACAAAGGAATCGAAGCAAGTTTAACCTACCAAAAAACACGTGGCGATTTTAAGTTTGATGTAACAGCGAACGCCGCCTTTTTGAGCAATAAAATTGTTTCGATCAAAGACGATTTAACCTCACTTGAACCGTTGAATTTAAGCCGAGTTCGCAGTTTGCCCTTAGCGAATATTTATCAGGTAGGAAGTCCGGTTGGTGCTTTTTACGGTTATTCTACAGACGGATTGTTCCAAAGTAATGCTGAGGCAAAAGCCTATGTAAATACAAAAGGCGAAGTGTATCAGCCCAATGCTGTTGCGGGAGATATCAAGTTTAAAGATGTAAACGGAGACGGTGTAATCAACAACAGCGACAGAGTAGTATTGGGAAGCCCTTTTCCTAAAACCACTTTTAGTTTGAATATGAACTTTAGGTACAAAGGTTTTGATATGAATGTATTTTTTAGCGGAGCAGCAGGGAATAGCGTTTTTAATGCGGTAAAACACACTGGTTTAAACGGTTCTTTCCCAGGATATAATTTATTGGCAGAATCTAAAAATGCATGGTCACCAACCAATACCAACACCAATATTCCGGTACTTTCATCAACAGATAACAACAATAATTTCGGGCGAATCTCTGATTTTTATATCGAAGATGCTTCTTTCGTAAGACTAAGAAATCTTTCTATAGGTTATACCGTAAAAGACCAATGGCTAAAAGGAAAAGCGAAATTAAGATTCTTTATTTCAGCACAAAACCTTTTTACAATCACGAATTATTCAGGAATGGACCCTGAAGTTGGATTGAACAACTTTGGTATGGACTTAGGAAAATATCCACTTTCCCGTATTTATATGACGGGTGTAAGTGCAACTTTTTAAAAAAAACATAAAACAAATAAAATGAAAAATTTAAGTCTTTTAATATTGAGTTTTGTGCTTTTATTGAGCGCGACAGCTTGCGAAAGCGAACTTGATCTGGTTCCGCAAGGAGCTCCGTCAAGCGGAAATTTCTGGAAAACCCCTGCCGATGCAAAAGCAGGAGTAAACGCGATTTATGCTTTGTATTCTGATGATAATATGTACGGTCGCGGATTTTTCTGGCTGAACAATGCAAGTGATGATATCGGGACAAAACCGAGACAAAATGCAGAACGTATCAAGAATTTTATTGTTGATGGTGCAGAATCTGATACCAAAGACATCTGGAGAATTCACTACGAAATCATGAAACGCTGCAACGATGTGATTCGTAATATTCCGAAGATTAATTTAGACGAGAAAACAAAAAATACGATGTTGGGAGAAGCCTATTTCAATCATGCCGTAATGCATTTAGAATTGGCGTATCACTATGGAGACGATCGCGCAGGAATCCCGATTCAGGATCGCGAAAACCCTACGAATATTTATGTGCCAAGAGCAAAAAACGTGGCTGAAAACTATTCCTATATCGCAGCAGATTTAATAAAAGCAGCAGATTTATTGCCTTATTTTAATGAGTTGACTTCAGATAATTACGGTCGCGCACATAAAACAGCGGCCTGGGGATATTTGGTGCGTACGTATTTGTATGCCAAAGACTGGGACAATGCTATTAAGTATGCCAATATGATCGTAAACAGCGGAAAACACAAATTGCTGGACAATTTTGAAGATGTATTTAAAATCAAAAACAACTGGTCTTCAGAATATATTTGGTCTGTAACTTCAAGTGCCGAAAATACTTCTTTGGGTTCTATTTTCCCGGGAGTTTGTCTGGAGGATAAAGGTTGGGGAGCGTACAACGGTTGGGGGAATTTTTATCCTACCAAAGAATTGTTTGATACCTATGATCCAACAGATAAAAGACGCAGCGCGACTATTTTGCAAAAAGGAGACAAGTTTCTGTATTTTGGTGAACTGGTAACTTTTAATGAAGGTAAATACATTGTAAGTTCCAGTAACAGAACCGGATATCAGTTCAATAAATATATGGAACCGTTTGGTTATCCTAAAACAAATTCTGGCGGAATCGACATTCGTTATGTAAATGCCAATGGAGACAAACCTTCGACAGCTTTAAACGTGCCGCTTTTGCGTTATGCCGATGTGATTTTGATGTTAGCGGAAGCCAAATTAATGAAAGGCTTGAATGCGGATACAGAAATCAATATGATTCGTCACCGTGCGGGTCTTGGAGATCTTGCCGGAGCAACAATGACCGATTTAAAAAGAGAAAGACGCTGCGAATTGGCCGGAGAATGGACAGACCGTCATTTTGATTTAGTGCGTTGGGGCGATGCTCAAGCAACATATGCAAAACCTTTACACCATTATAACGGAACCGTGATTTATCCGGCCCGTAATTTCAACCCTGCCATTCACCATGTTTGGCCAATACCACCGGATGAAATCGCAGTGAGCAAAGGAGCGCTTACGCAAAATAAAGGCTGGTAATGTGTAGTTTCAGTTTGTTTGTTTAGTTTTTTCTACACTGCAAGCTTGTCGGAGCTTGCAGTTGTAAGAAAAAAACAAATGAATTTTTAGATATAAAAACAAGCCAGTCTTTTTTAGGAAAAGGCTGGTTTGTTTGATTTTTTGCCACTCCCTATAGTTATCGTGATAAAAGATTAAAAATGATTTTAATTGTGAGGTTTTAATAAAAAAAAGTCCCGGCGGGACGTCATATTTACAGGAATTTAATTGGATAAAAAGAATCAGAACCCCATCGGGGTGACATATATATCGCTCCTCAGGGGCTTTGAAGGGGGATTCAATAATTGCTATAAATATTACGCTCCGATAGAGCTTTAAAAATTAAATAATATAAAAAGAGAAAAAACTTTGCGCCTTTGCGCGATTAAAACTCACAAAGATTAGCAATTCTAATTGTCGAGTTCCTTGCGAAAATTTCCCGTTCCTCGAAATGACAAACTAAACAAGCTATGTGCATTGAAACAAGTGAAACGCCTTTTTTTACACGCCCCAAAAAACTATGTTCCTATGTTTTTTAATTAACCTCAACCAGAATAAAAAATCAAAAAAAACTTTAAAAAATAATAAACACAATTTTTCCAATGAAAAAAATAATCACCTTTTTTTGCCTTCAATTTTTCCTGTTTGCACAAGCACAGGAATACAGTTCATCCAACATTCATTCTCATAATGATTATGCTAGTAAACTTCCTTTTTACGAAGCCTATTCCAATGAAACCGGCGTTATCGAAGCCGATGTTTTTTTTGTCAATAATGAGCTTTTTGTTGCCCATACTTCTAAAGAAATTACGCCACAAAACACACTAAAAAGTCAATATCTGGATCCGCTTTCTAATAAATTGAAAAGCCTGGACGGAAAAGCATATCCGAGTAATAAACCTTTGATTTTAATGATCGATATCAAAACAGAAGCCGATGAAACTTTAAAATTAATCACCCAACAAATTAAAACCTATCCTGATTTAATTTCGAACAAAAATCTAAAAGTCGTAATTTCAGGAAACCGACCTTCTCCAACAAACTGGAAGGATTATCCTGATTTTATTTATTTTGACGGAAGATTAAACGAGAATTATTCTCCGGAACAATTATCCCGCGTTGAAATGATCAGCGAAGATTTAAAAGAAATCACCATTTGGAACGGGAAAGGCGTGATGACTCAGGCCGATGCTGAAAAAGTACAATCCATCATTAAAAAAGTACACGATCAAAATAAAAAAGTTCGTTTTTGGGCCACGCAGGATAATGTAAATACGTGGATGAGTCTGATGAACCTTAAAGTTGATTTTATTGGTACGGATAATGTTCCGGAACTGACGCATTTCATCAACAATATCAAATCTACATTTTATCAAAATACCGAATTCCATCAGGCGTATGTTCCCGGAAATGGAGTATCATTTTCTAAGAAGAAACCGAAAAATGTTATTCTTTTAATTGGTGACGGAATGGGTTTAACGCAGATCTATTCCGGTTACACGGCCAATAAAGGGCAACTGAGTTTGTTTAATATTCCAACACAGGGATTTTCGATCACAAAATCTTCAGA
This sequence comes from Flavobacterium frigidimaris, assembly GCA_900129595.1. Classification (GTDB taxonomy): domain Bacteria; phylum Bacteroidota; class Bacteroidia; order Flavobacteriales; family Flavobacteriaceae; genus Flavobacterium; species Flavobacterium frigidimaris. The sequence continues at coordinate 29,313 of FQWG01000013.1, forward strand.
CAGTTATATTACCGATTCGGCTGCCGGAGCAACTGCAATGGCAACGGGACATAAGACCAATAACCGTTTTATAAGTGTTGATGAAAACGGAAAACCTTTAGAATTAATCACCCAGCAATTGGCGAAGAAAAATTATAAAACGGCCATTATCTCAGCCGGAAATATTGCCGATGCTACGCCTGCTTGTTTTTACGCACATCAGCCGGAAAGAAGTTACTTTCAGTCTATAGCTGAAGATTTTTTAGCAAATCCTTCTGATATTTTGATTGGAGGAGGACCAAAAGAATTTACATCCCGAAAAGATGGTAAAGATCTTTCGAAGATCCTGATACAAAAAGGCTATACTTTTTCGGATAAATTCAGTTCTTTGGATACCATCAAAAATTCAAAATTTATTGTTTTGGATGATGCCTCGGTAGTTGCTATGAAGAATGGAAGAGGAGATTTTTTAAGCCGATCATTAGCCAAAGCAACCTCAACTTTTGCTAAAACTAAAAATCCATTTTTTATTATGGCCGAAGCTGCACAAATCGATTATGGCGGACATCAGAATAATGTAGAATCTGTAGTTCGCGAAATGCTGGATTTTGATAAAGTAGTGGGACAAGCGATGGAATATGTAGATAAAAATCCGGAAACATTATTAATCGTAACAGCTGATCATGAAACGGGCGGACTTTCCTTAATTGACGGAAGTATCGAAAAAGGTTATGTACATGGAAGTTTTAGCACAAATGATCATACCGCAGTTCCGGTTCCGGTTTTTGCTTACGGTCCGGGAGCTGAGAATTTTATGGGAGTTTACCAGAATACCGCAATTTATACTAAGATTATGGAAGTTCTTTTTAAGAAATAGAGCACTCTTTGAGATAAAAAACCGCTTCTTCAATTCCTTTGAAAAGCGGTTTTTTTATTTTAAAAAAAGTAAAGAGAAGATTCAGATCTATAAAAATTAAACTTAAAAATAGCGGATCATCTTCACAATAGATACTTGAATATTAATTTAAAGTAATCTGATAAGCACATCTTCTTTCGCCGGAAACAATATGACTAACGCGATTAATGATGACTTTGTTTCCCAAAACAGATTTGAATGTATTTAATTCTGACGAACAAAAGCCCTGACATATTGTGGCCGCTGCACAAATTGGGCAATGGTTTTCGACCAAAAGGTAGCCTTGGTCATTCTTACAATATTCAGCCATATATCCTTCTCTCGTTCTTATTTCGACAAGTTTCTCCAGTTTTTCTTCCAGATTATCGATGGTATCTATTTCGTCATGATACTTCTTTTTCCCAGTTTCTTCATAAATATTAATAACATCGTCTAAAGTGTTTTTTCCCATCGAACTAATAATAGTAATAAGTTTCAAGGTCAATTCAGCATGTGTATCCGGAAATTTAGCATTTCCGTTTACAGTAAGGCTAAACGTTTTTTGAGGCCGCCCCACACCTTTAGATTCTTCCTGAGGCTGAATGAGTTCTTCCTCAACAAGTTTAACAAGCTGTTGTCTAACACCTTCCTTCGTTATTTTAAGCTCATGCGCAATCTCAAGAGCCGTAAGCGGACCCCGCATTTTGAGCAGCATTAATATCTTATTTGTTGTCATAAATTAATAAAACAAGTATTTAGTTGTTTTATTATGCAAAAATATTAATTTTGCAGAACTTATCAAAGCTGAAGGGCAGATATTATTCTCCTAAAAGCAATCAACATTGTGAGTTACAGAATTTATTAATGCAAACTGTAGAGTATGGTACCAGAATTACGATCACCTCCCATGAGTTCCTATACCAGGATTGATGTACCTGTTTATATCGTTCCGTACTGGAATGTATTAATGAAAAATCTCTAAACAGTACATATCCTTCCCCTTAGATTTTAGAAATCCCAAAAGCTTTTACTAAAGAGTAAAGCCGTTTTTACAACGTACTCAGCCTACTATAAAAAAAAGTATTTAGGCCGGGCAGGGAATACTTATGTCTAAAAATCAGCAAATAATTCAAATTTTTTAATCATCATAAATATGGAAATACTAAATAAAATAGAAGCTTCAGGCATACAAACCCTTGATTTACGGCCGTATAAACCCAACGAAAAAGATTTTACCGTATTTGATATCGTTCCTTTTCTCATCGAAGATTTCCTGCTGCAGGAAAAAGCATTCAGATCAGAAATGGCGAATATAGACTGGAGCCAATATTCAGGAAAAGATGTAGTAATTACTTGTTCTAACGATGCCATTGTTCCGCTTTGGGCTTATGTATTAATCAGCTCACTAATGGCTCCCCATGCCTCAATAGTAGTCTATTCGACAACCGGAAATCACGTGGGTCTTTTATGGATGGAAAGAGTCAGACGAATAGAATTTTCGGCTTTTATCAGTCAAAAAGTAGTGCTGAAAGCAAATTCATCCCTGCCTGAAGAAATTCTGGTAATGGCCACAAGTCAGTTAATTAAATATGTACAAACCCTAATGTGGGGAGAAGCAGGTTCTCCTTTAATGATTTATAAAAGAAAATAAACGAAATAATGAAAAAAATAATAGCCATACTGTTTATAGGAACGCTCTCGATCGTTTCATGTAACAAAAAAAATACAGCACAAACAGCAAGTCCTGAAGCGTATCCCACGCTTATGCTAAAGGCTCAAAAAGCGGATGTTTCGGTTGAATATCCAACTACTTTAGAAGGAGAACAAACCGTAGAAATACGTTCTAAGATTGATGGATATATCGAACAGGTTTTTGTCGAAGAAGGTTCGGCTGTAGCCAAAGGTCAGGCTTTGTTTAAAATAGATGCCAATAGTTATGTACAGGAAGTAAACAACAAAAAAGCAGCTGTACTGGCTGCCGAAGCAAGTCTGGAAACAGCAGTGATTCAAACCAAAAGAACATCGGCTTTAGCAGAAAAGAAAATCATCAACAACTACGAATTAACCTCAGCCAAAAATATAGAGAGAGTAAAAAGAGCTGAATTAAGTCAGGCCAATGCTGATTTATCAGCGGCCAAATCAAAACTGGCGTTTACTAATATCGTAAGTCCTATTAATGGAGTGGTGGGAAGTCTGCCTTTTAAGATAGGAAGTTTGGTCAGTATTTCGGCACCCGAACCTTTAACCACGGTGGCGAATACCAAACACATTTACGCTTATTTTTCGCTGAGCCAGCAACAGTTAAATGCATTTTTAAACCAATATTCAGGCCATCAGTTAAAGGATAAATTCAGGAATATGCCAGCTGTTTCCCTAGTAACTTCTGATGGAGAAACCTATCCTGTAAAAGGAAAAATACAGACTTTGAGCGGGGTTCTAAATGCCAGTACAGGTTCAGCCAATTTCAAAGCTGTTTTTCCAAATCCCGAAGGCAAATTATGGAGTGGGGCAAGTGCGACAATTGTGATTCCAACCCAATTTACAGAGGTAATTCTGGTACCTAAAAAAGCGGTATTCGAATTGCAGGGACGCTTTTTTGTCTTTACAAAAGATGCACAAAACGTAGTGCACAACACCGAAATAAAAATAAGAAATACAGCAACCGAAAAAGAGTATCTGGTAACCGAAGGCGTGCAATCAGGAGATATTATTGTTACAGATGGAATTGGAAATCTAAGGGATGGAGTAAAAATCGCACCAAGAGCTGCTGCATCAAAAAAATAAAAAGACATGTTTAAAAAATTTATAGAAAATCCGGTATTATCCACCGTAATATCGATCATAATAGTGATTCTGGGATTGCTGGGACTGGCTTCTCTGCCCATATCACAATACCCCGAAATTGCCCCGCCAACAGTTGTGGTAAATGCTTCGTATCAGGGAGCAAGTGCCAATGTGGTGATGAAAAGTGTCATTATCCCTCTCGAAGAACAAATCAACGGAGTCGAGAATATGACCTATATGACTTCTACTGCCAGCAGCAATGGTAGTGCGGCCATAACCATATTTTTTAAACAGGGAACAAATCCTGATATGGCAGCCGTAAATGTGCAGAACAGGGTTACGAAAGCAACGAGTTTATTGCCGAATGAGGTTATTAAATCAGGTATTACAACCAGCAAACAGTTGAGTAGTACAGCCTTTAGTTTCTTGTTGTACAGCACAGACGGAAAATACGACGAAAAATTCCTTGATAATTACTTAAGGATAAACATCATGCCTGAGATGAAACGTGTCGAAGGGGTAGGAGGAACCCAAATTTACAGCGAACAGGAATATTCGATGCGTATTTGGTTAAAACCTGATGCAATGGCAAATCAGGGCTTGGTTCCGGATGATATTATCAAAGCATTGCAGGAACAAAATATCGAAGCTGCTCCGGGGAAAATTGGAGAAAACAGTAAAGAATCTGTTCAATATGCATTAAAATTTACGGGTCGGCTGGAAGATCCTGCTGAATTTGAAAATATTGTTTTGCGCAGTGGCAAACAAGGCAGTTTATTACGGCTAAAAGATGTTGCAGACATTGAATTTGGAGCTTTAGATTATACAACTTCCCTGATCACGCAAGGAAAAGTTTCTTCGGGAGGAGCGATAAGTCAGATTTCAGGATCGAATGCGAGAGAACTGATTATTGCCTGCGAGGATATCTTAAAAAAAGCGTCCAAAGATTTTCCTCCGGGAATAGAATACCATACGTTCCTGAACGCTAATGATTTTCTTGACGCTTCAATCGAAAAGGTAATTTATACCATTATCGAAGCTTTTATACTGGTTTTTATTGTAGTATTTATCTTTTTACAGGATTTCAGATCGACATTGATACCTGCAATTGCCGTTCCGGTTTCGATTATTGGTACTTTCTTTTTCCTGAAGTTATTTGGGTTTACGATCAATTTACTGACTCTTTTTGCTTTGGTTTTAGCCATTGGTATTGTCGTCGATGATGCGATTGTGGTTGTCGAGGCGGTTCATGCCAAGTTGGATCAGGGCGCTAAATCAGCGAAGAAAGCGACGATTCATGCGATGAGCGAAATTAGCGGAGCGATTATATCGATCACCTTAATTATGTCGGCGGTATTTATTCCTGTTACTTTTATTACAGGTTCAGCAGGAGTGTTTTATAAACAATTTGGTTTGACATTAGCCGTAGCGATTTTGATTTCGGCAATTAACGCCTTGACTTTAAGCCCTGCCCTTTGTGCTATTTTACTCAAACCACACGATCCTGAAAATTCAAAACATCCAAAAGGTTTTCTACCCCGATTTTATACCGGTTTTAATGTCGCTTTTGATGCGGTTACAAACAAATATATCGGAGCAGTCCGATTCCTGATTCGCAGAAAATGGATTTCATTAATAGCCATCGCACTATTTGGATTGGTATTTTATGCGTTGATCAAAACGACTCCAACAGGTTTTGTACCTAATGATGATGGAGGGGCGATTTATGGAAATGTGGTTTTACCGCCCGCTTCGACACTAGAACGTACCGAAGAAATTACCAGGGAAATAGACAGTATTGCCAGAAGTATCCCTGAGGTAGAACTTTCATCGACCCTTTCGGGAATGGATTTAATTCACGGTTCGGGAGGTTCGTACGGCGCATTATTTATCAGGCTGAGACCCTGGAACGAGAGAAAAGGAAAGACTCAGGACGTTACTTCGGTTGTAGGTCAGTTGTTCGCAAAAACGGCGCATATAAAAGGGGCAAGCATTATTTTCTTTGCTGCGCCCACCTTGCAGGGATTTGGAAACAGCAACGGATTCGAAGTACAATTACAGGATAAAACCGGAGGAAGTTACCAGAATTTCGAAAAAAATATCGGCAAGTTTATGGCCGCAATCAATCAGCGACCGGAAATTATGTACGCTACAAGTCCGTTTAATATCGGTTTTCCGGAAATGGAAGTCAATGTAAATGTAGCAAAATGTAAAGATGCGGGAGTATCTGTCAATACCGTACTGAATACACTTCAGGGGTATTTTGGAGGAATCTATGCTTCCGATATTAATAAATTTGGAAAACAATACAGAGTAATGCTGCAATCGCATCCGGATTACCGGGCGAAAGAAAGTGATATCAATAAAGTTTTTGTTCGCACGGATAAAGGAGCAATGGCACCAATTTCAGAGTTTGTGACCTTGAAAAAAACGTATGGTCCTGAATTTATCAACCGTTTCAATCTTTTTACCTCAACAACTGTTACAGGTTCTCCAAATGCAGGTTACAGTTCGGGTGATGCAATAAAAGCAATCAAAGAAGTGGCCGCACAAACATTAGAAAGAGGATATACCTATGAGTTTTCAGGTTTAACCAAAGAAGAATTATCGAGCGGAAGCCAGACGACCTTAATCTTCGGGCTTTGTCTGATCTTTATTTACTTCCTGTTAAGTGCACAATACAAGAGTTATATCCTGCCTTTTTCGGTACTGTTATCATTGCCAATAGGGCTTGCGGGGGCTTTTATATTTGCGAATCTTTTTGGGGTCGACAATAATATTTTTCTTCAGATCAGTTTGATCATGCTCATCGGACTTTTGGCAAAGAATGCGATTCTTATCGTAGAGTTTGCTTTATTGCATCGCCTGAGCGGAAGAAGCCTTGTACAGTCGGCTATATTTGGGGCAAAAGCCAGATTACGACCTATTTTGATGACCTCATTTGCTTTTATTTTCGGATTGATTCCGCTGATGATTGCGACTGGTGCCGGAGCATTGAGTAACAGATCAATTGGTACAGCTGCTGTGGGCGGAATGCTGATAGGTACCTTATTCGGGGTTTTTGTAATTCCGGTTTTGTTTATCATTTTCCAGTCGTTGCAGGAAAAAGTGGGGGGAATAAAAGAACCAGTTCACGAGCCTAGAAAGATCGAATAAAAGCTTTAGAGGCTATTTTTACAGCAAAGCACGCAAAGTTCTTTTACAAGGATGGTATTACAAAAACACAAAGTTCGCAAAGCTTTTTGTTGAGCCATCTTTGCCGTTATTTTTTTTTGCCACAGATTAAAAGATTTTAAAAATTTCTAATTTATTAATCCTCTCGCAAAGTCGCCAAGACGCCAAGTTTAAAAACTTAAAAAAGAAAAACTTAGCGACTCTGCGACTTTGCGAGATTATTTCAGACTTATATTAAAAACATATTAAAATGAATAAATACAATTATAAAATAATAGTCATTATACTGATTACTTCCAGTATATGGAGTTCGTGCAAGATCACGAAACCGTATACAAAACCCGAAACAGCTGCAACGTATCGTGAGCAGGAAAATAAGGATACAACAAATATGGGAACCATGAAATGGTCGGAACTATTTACAGATCCTGTCTTACAACAGCTTATTTCTGATGGACTGGCAGCCAATCTGGATTTGAAGATTGCAGTAGAAAGAATCAATCAGGCAGGAATAAATGTCAAACTGAGCAAAGCTGCTTTTTTGCCTTCGGTAAATGGAAATTTATCCGTAAAAGAATCGAGATTGGCTTTCCCGCAGGGATTTGGACTTTTCGATCAGTCGACACAATATGATTTGGGGATTTCGGCCGGATGGGAAATCGATGTTTGGGGTAAATTAAAAAGTGCCAGGAAAAGCGCATTGGCAAATCTATTGGCGACGGATGCTGCGAAGCGTGCTGTTCAGACCCAATTGATTGCCAATATTGCCAATTCGTATTATGAGTTATTACTTCTTGACGAGCAACTAAAAGTACTTAAAAAGACCGCCAAAAACAGAGAAACAGATGCAGAAACGATTAAAGTGCTCTTCCAAAACTCTATTATCAATGGCGTTGCCGTAGTGCAAAGTGAAGCGAATTTTTATGAAGCTGAATTGGCGATTCCGGATATCGAACAAAAGATAACTGAAACCGAACATGCTTTATGCGTGCTTCTGGCAAAATCCCCAACTAAAATTGAACGCAGCGTTCTGGAAAAACAAAAGCTTACGTACGATCTTAAAATTGGAGTTCCGATGCAGCTTCTGGCCAATCGTCCTGATGTACAGCAAGCAGAATATAATTTTAGAGCGGCATTTGAAGAAAGTAATGTTGCAAGTGCTTATTTCTATCCCGCTTTGACCATCAGCGGAGCAGCCGGTTTTTCGAGCTTTGGTCTGAAAGACTGGTTTACAAACGGAGGACTTTTTGGGAATATCGCCGGAGGACTTACGCAGCCCATTTTTAATAAAGGAATCAATAAAGGAAGGTTAGCGACTGCTTTATCTTTACAAAAAGAAGCACTTTATAATTTCGAATTTTCGATGTTAAAGGCAAGCGTGGAAGTTTCGAATGCCTTGTCTCAATATGATAACGCCGCTTTAAAAGAAGAAAAAAGGAAGAAACAGTTAGCAGCTTTATTGAAAGCAGTAGAATTTAATAAAGAGTTATTGAACAATTCAACAACCAATTATACAGATGTATTAACGGCGGAACAAAATTTATTAAACGCACAATTAAGAGGTATTGACGATCAAAGCCAGAAATTGCATGCGGTTGTGAATTTGTATCGCTCTCTTGGCGGAGGCTGGAACTAAAAGGTTCAGAATTTCAGGAAATTATAAAGCTCAATCTAGTAACGATTGGGCTTTGTTTTTTTATTATTTGACTGATTTTAAATTGTCACCGTCTTTATCATGCAGTCTTCTGAAAACTAATCCCGAAAGAATGGTCAGAAAACCGACAACCAAAAATGTATATCGAAAAGCATTGTGAATTTCGTTGTGAATGAGTTTTACATCGCCCTGAAAAATTTTAAGAACCAATAATCCAAAAGCAATTCCAAAACCAATAGCCAGCTGCTGATTCACAGAAACCAATGAATTACCGCTGCTGGTATGGTAAACCCTTAGATCAGCAATTGAAATAGAATTCATAGAAGTAAATTGTATCGAGTTAAAGAATCCCAAAACAGAAATAATAGGAATGTACCAATAAATGGAGGTATGAATCGACGGAATGGCTAATGCGCAGATTAATACGCCAATAATAAAAGTGTTCACCATCAATGTTTTTCTGTAACCATATTTGTTTAAAATTCCAATTACGGCTGATTTTCCAAACATCGCAGTAAGCGCCATAGGAGCCACAATCCATCCGGAAGTCACCGCCGATTGTCCGTAAGCGATCTGAATCATCATGGGCAATAACAACGGAATCGAACTAAAACCCAGGCGGGTTGCCAGATTGCCAACTATCCCAACGCGAAAGGTTCTTACCTGAAATAAATTCAATGGAAAAAGAGGATTATTGTCTGTCACGGCATGGCGATAATACCAATACAACATCAAAAAGCCTGACATCAGGATCAGTAAAACCGGTGTGAGACGAACGGTATTGCCAAATAATTCTAATGAAATGGACAACAGGAGTGAAGCTGCGGCAAAGATCAGAAAACCTTTTAAATCAAAATCGATTATGGGAGATTTGTAATCCGGCATGTATTTAAGGCTTAGCAGAATACCAATAAGCCCAAAAGGAATATTGATCAGGAAAATCCAGTGCCATGATAAATAATCGACCATGTATCCGCCCACTAACGGACCTAGTACGGGACCAATTAAAGCAGGAATAATGGCAAAATTCATTGCCTTTAATAATTCTTTTTTAGGAAATGTTCTAATAAGTGCCAGTTTACCAACCGGAGTCATTAAACTTCCTCCGATGCCCTGAATAACACGGGAAAAAATCAGATGACTTAGATTTTGAGAGAGAGCACAAAATAAAGAACCAATACTAAAGAGGAATAAAGCAAAAATAAACACTTTTTTAGTCCCGAATTTATCAGACAAAAAACCACTGACAGGCATAAAAAGGGCGAGAGTCAAAACATAACTGATAATGGCATTCTGCATATCAAGCGGTGACTCGTGAAGATCTTTGGCTATAGAGGTGATCGACGTATTAAGAATAGTAGAGTCGAGCATTTGCATAAAGATGGAAGTCGCCAAAATGAGCGGTAATACCTTTTTGATTGTTTCATTGTTTTGTCCTGCAATGTTTGCGTTCATGTTTTAAAACTTTTTCTTTATATAAAATCTGTGTTTCTATGCGTTTAATAGTATATCAAATGAATTAAACGTTATAAAAATTTGCTTTTAAAAACAGTTAGTTTTTCTCTGGTCATTTCATTTATAGCGTATGAAATTCCACCCATTCCGATACCTGAAGTATCCCTTCCGCCAAAAGGCATCCAGTCTACTCGAAATGCGGTATGATCATTGACCATCACGGCCGTGGCATTCAGTTTTTTAACGGTGTCTAAGGCAATATCTATATTTTTTGTAAAAACAGCCGCCTGAAAATGAACGTCTAAAGCATTGGCTCTTTTTATCGCTTCGTCACGATTTGTAAAGGAATAGATGCAGACTACCGGCCCAAAGATTTCTTTAGTAGAAACCAGCGAATCTTCTGATGGATTAAACAAAACCGTAGGCTGAAAAAAAGTATCAGAAATTCTTTTTCCGCCTGTTATTATTTTTGCTCCTTTTTTGACCGCTTTATTTACCCATTCTTCGACACGATCCACTTCTTTGGGAGTAATAAGCGGACCTACATCTGTTTTTTTATCCAGCGGATCTCCTGTAATTAATGCATGGGTTGCTGCTGCAAATTTTTCGATAAAAGCATCACAGATTTTCTGATTGACATAAATTCTCTGAACTGATACACAAACTTGTCCGGCATGATAAAAACCTCCTTTTACCAAAGAAGGAATCATTTCATCAAAATCAGCATCTTTTTCAACAATAACGGGTGCTGCTCCGCCATGTTCTAAAGCACATCTGGTACCCGGAGAAAGTTTGCTTTTAAGGTACCAGCCTACTTTTGCTGATCCAATAAAGGAGAAAAAATTGACACGCGGATCTGTAACCAGTAATTCGGCAGCTTCATTATCACACAAAATCACCTGAAGCCATCCTGCGGGTAGTCCCGCTTCTTTTAGAATCTCAGCCAGGGCCAAACCTGATAATGGTGTTGCCGTTGCGGGTTTAAAAATTACTGGACAACCGGCAGCAATTGCGGTAACAATTTGATGAACCGCCAGATTCAAAGGATGATTAAAGGCGCTCACAGCCGCCACAACTCCTATGGGTTCTTTTGATGTAAAAGCAATCCTGTTGAGAGATGCGTCAGTGAGTCCCATTGGTATTTGTTCCCCTTTTATCTGGGAGATGTGTTCTGCAGCTAATTTTACGCCTTTTATGGCCCGTAGTACCTCAGCTTTAGAATCCTGCCAGGGTTTTCCGCCTTCGCTTATTGCGGTAACGAGTAAATCTTCGATTCTCTCGGTCATTATGGAAGCTGTTTTTTCCAGTATTTCAATTTTTTTATAAGCCGGAATCCATTTTGATTGATCCGCAAATAAATGCTGGGCGGTATCCAGGATTTTGTCAATGTCATTTTTACCGATTAATGGCAATTCTTTGATAAAACTCAAATCGTATGGCGATGTTATTTCTGCAGTCATTTTCATAATGTCTTTTATTTTGAGTCAGGCGAAAACAAAGTAAAGCCTGATCTGTTTTTGCTACTGTATTTAATTTAAAGTTAATTAAATTAATCCTCATAACAGACAAATTACTCCAATAGATTGCCTGATTCCGTTTTAAATTGCTGTTGTTTTTTAAAATACAGAAGCTATAATGGCTCTCAGAGATTCAGAAAAGCACAGTGTATCTGTGTACTACAAAATTACTAACTTTGAAATTCTAACTGTAACCCATCATCAAAATGGAAAAAATCGAGCACATCAATTACATCAAATCACCTATTGCAGAAGTCTATAAAGTACTGACAACACAGGAAGGTCTTGGTGCAGTCTGGACAACAGAATTAATTGTTAAGCCGGAAGTGGGTTTTGTCAATGAATTTGATTTTGGAGATAATGATTCAACAAAAATGAAGATTGTCGAATTTTCTCCCAACAAAAGAATTCTATGGGAATGTGTTGATTCTGACGCGGAATGGATTGGGACAAAAATTTCATTTGACCTGACAGAAAAAGACGGAGTAACGTCAGTTGTTCTCAAACATTTTGATTGGCGCGAACTGACGGAATTTTACCAATGGTGCAATTATAATTGGGCAATGTTTTTGCTTAGTCTAAAAAGTTATTGCGAAGATGGCGAAGGAACGCCTTATCAAAACCGAAAGTTTTAGTTTTATAGTTGTGGCAATTAGAGCCAATCTTATTTTGTGATTGTGCTATTTTTCGATAGGGTATCTGGGATCGATTGTGATCAGAAGTCTTTTGAAAATCTGAATTAAACGATTTCTTACTGACTTGAGAATTAATGTCATGGCGTCGAAATTTTCTACTTCTTTTTTTGTCTTTATGGCAATAATATTGCTGATGATCGAGATGCCGTCACTCACAATAAGCAAGTCCATTACGATAGTTACAAACCACTTAAAGTTGTAATTAAGTCCTTTGCTCATTAATGCCAGAGCGGTTGGTATCAGCAATACGGCTAATTTGGAAACAAATCCCAGGGCCAGTTTTTTAAAGCTAAAGGCGTTATTTAATACTATGGTTTTGACAATGCCTAAAAAAGTATCAATGACCATGAGGTAAAATAATACTTTGACAATTCCGACATCCATTTCCAGGTAAATAAAAATTCCATAAAGCAATAATTTTATTTCGTTTGAATATTCTGAAATCTTTTGCATCATCGGTTTTTATGTTTTTATAAATTCGGGGTCTTTCTAAGTAATCATTTGGGGTTTTATACCCCAAATGATTAGTACAGATTATAGTAGTGCTTTTTTTAGAGCAAATTAGTTTTTGCTGAAACAGGATTACTGGTCGGTCCTAAATTTCTCGCTGCGTCTGTTGCTACAACATAGAAGTTATAAGTTCTGGATCTGGATAAACCATCAATAGCATAAGAAGTCACATTACCTACTGTGGCAGCCAGAACATTGTCTTTGTATATCATATAATTAGTAATGCCTCTCTCATCGTATGATGGTGTCCATTCTAAGGCTACAAATGTTCTGCCAACGTCTGCAACTCTTAAATTTGGAGCGTTTACTGGTGCTGTTGTATCGGCAGGACGTCCTGTATATTCGATAAATTGAACTATTCTGTAAGGGTTTAATATAGAAAAAGCTTGTCCCCCACCGGCACTACCGGAAGTTACTGATGTGTTTGTTGATAACGGATTGTCATCAGATCGAGTCTGATAACCTCGTCCTTTTATAGCTTTATCATACGTATGTGTATGGGCAGGAATTTCGTCGATAGTAAGAAGTTTGTTCTTAGCTCCTCCTGTGCCTTGCATAGTGTTAAATTCGGGTTGTGAGATATCTAAACCAACAGGCATTCTTCCTCTTAGCGGAAGATATTCTTCCCAGCCCTCCGGAAATGGTGCCGTTTTGCCCCAAAGAGCAATCATTCCAATTGGTACAGCTGTCGCAGGCTTTTCTTCTAAAATTTTAATGCGATCAATAAGCGATTGCAATAAGGTATTGCTTTTCGTAACCTGATTGGCATTATCGATCACTAACAAAGAACCGGTAGCGTTTGATGCGCTTAAATTGTCTAAATATACTTTTCCTCCAATAGTTGTGTTTTCCCAATCTGAGGCATAATTCAAAGTAAGATTTGTTTTTGTCTGGTCACTATTATCTGCTAAAGCTCTTCCTAACGGATCTGCCTGATGTCTCAATCCTCTTTTGCTTGCTGAGCCTAATCTAAAGTCAATCGCTCTTACATTGGCTACAGCGGCTTCGTTAGTGTCTAATTTTGATAATTTATAAATGTCTAAATTCAGATCGCCTTTCATAGCTTTCGAGCCATTGAGGGGTAAATAATTTTTGATGTCGGCTTCAACTGCATCAATGTTGTTTTCTATTGCAGCAATATTGGTTTTAATTGAAATAATGTTTTCTTCAATTGTCTGAATAATCAGTTCAATCGTTTTGAGATCCTTAACAATTTTAAAAGGTCTTAAATCATAATAATAAACGGTTAACAGATTATCATTATGAGAAGTGTCCGGGCGATTTGCATAGTCTTCCGGGCTTATATATTCAGCTTCATAATCAAAATAAGCAGTTTGAGATACTCCAGTTCCGTACACTAAATTGGTGCCTTTTCTGGTGGTTTTTAAAAATCCGGTTGGAGCACCTTTTTGAATAGGATACAAAACACCAACTGTTTCCGGCAAAGCTCTTGGGGAATTGTTTAGATTGTTTTCGTCTTGCTGGATAATGGCCCAGCCTTTTGTAGCAGTAGTTGCCGGAGCTACGATATAGTTTTTATCCGTTTCAATACTTAGATGTGCTTTCAAAGCTCCGAATAATTCAGCTCTGTAAGCGGTTTGAAGTCTTTCTAAAGTTTCTTGCTCCAAAGGAAATCCTCCTGGATGGCTAAAATTTATTTGTTTCATTTTTTATTAATTTAAAAGGCTGTTGTTTTTATACTGCTGTTTCAATACTGAGTTTTTATATCTCAGCTTTTATTTTTAATTTTTAAGTGAATAGGAGTAACTTTCATAACTTTTACCGGCCAGTTTATAGAAGTTGAGCAGATTGTGGTACTCTGTATTGGCTACTTTAATGGCTTCAGTAGGTGCAGATTGATTTTCATTTGGCTCAATCACTATCGTTTTGTTGGTTATTAAACTTTCCGGAATAAATACTCTGAAATTGGCATAGGAAATTGTGGTGTAATCTTCACGATGTGCGAGATAAGGAGGTTTATTGTTCCTGTTTTTATATTCATTATGTGTAAAAAATTTCAATTGCGGAATCATCAAAGCGCCTTCTGCTAAAGTACCATCAGGTAAACGAGTAGCGGGTTCATGATACTCTTTGTGCAGATACACATACTGTATAGTAGGTTTGACTGATTCGTCGATATAAATTAACTCTTCTAATCGTTTTTGCTCTGTACTTAAATTAGGATCGTAGATTTTAGTTGGATTATAGGTCTCGTTCAGCACTTTTTCCAGATAAATAATCTGACCGGTGTGCTGCATTTTATAGAGTGTTTCTTCATAAATGGTATGAAGGGGCGTGAGCAAAACATCGAGCCAGTCAATATGAGTTTTTTTTCTGAGAATAGGAGGGATGAGCCACAGTAACAGCTTTTCCCATTTTAAAACGGTGTATTTATTCATGGTATATATATTAGACTATTGTTTATCTCTGAAGAAGTTGTAGGGAATGTAGTTGACCTCAACCTGAAGCGTATCCATATCAAAATAACCTGAATTCGGGATAAAATATTCGATATTGGTAGCATCTTTATATTCCGGATCTTGTTGGTCATTAGGATTTTT
The DNA here is from genome assembly GCA_900129595.1 of Flavobacterium frigidimaris. Taxonomy (GTDB): domain Bacteria; phylum Bacteroidota; class Bacteroidia; order Flavobacteriales; family Flavobacteriaceae; genus Flavobacterium; species Flavobacterium frigidimaris. Next base: position 44,537 of record FQWG01000013.1, read on the forward strand.
TGCCCAGGTGGTTTCTACCTTTTGCAATATCGGAATCTTAACTCCCGAAGCTTTCTGAATGGCATCAACCAGATATGTTTTGACAAAAGCGCCATTAAACTCAATATTTTTCAAATGATCTTTGACTGTATCCAGTACCGGAAATATTGTATTGTTTAGGATTAAGGAACCGTTTCTTGTATCCAGCGGATTTTCTGCGAATGCTTCTTCGTATTTGTCTAATTTGCTTTGTTCCTCTGGAGTTAAATCCCTGCTGATACTTTTTAACTGATAATATCCTATGTCTTTTGGATGGACATAAATGGTCAGAGGATCGATGTAAACATTCAAAGTCAGTTTTAGATTATCTCCCTGATCAGAGGTGATGTATACCTGATTTCCTGCATCCTTTATTTTGGCGATATATTCCTTAAAGGCATAAAGTTCGTTAGGAACATCAATTCTCGAAATTTTATCGTCTTTTACGGTGGCCACTTTTATAAAAACAACTCCCACTTTGTTATGGAAATAATCAGAAAAAATTTCTTTTATATCTTCCATTTCCTCTTTGGGTCTTAATACGGTTTCTAAGTCAATTTCACTTACTGCACAATGTTTGATTATTTTAGCATTTTCGATTTCGATTTCGGTAAGTTCAGAGGTATCAAATTGATAAGAACCTTCTTTCCAGATCAGGGATATTCCGTTGCTTGAATCCGGATCTAAAGGCATTCCGTAATGAAAATTCAGAGCCTGTTCGCGATACCAGTTTAAGGTGTGAGGTCTTGAAATCAGGGCATTTTTTTCGACTATTTTTTCGTGAATCCAAATCGCAGTAGCGACGATGTTGATCCAAAGTTTCCAAATCGCAGCTTTTGAGTCTGTTAAGCCGTTTAGAGAGGATTGTTTCTTTTTCTCATCCAGAATTTCGTTCTGTATTTCAGCAATTGTACGTGCCATATTTTAAATTTTTGATATAGTTTAGCCTGTAAGACATGTGTAATATGCTTATAGATAATTATTTATGTTTTTTGTAGATACTACAGAGCAGTAGTTTTCTTTTAGGGATTTCTAAAAGGAGAGATTTAGATATATGCAAGAATCCGGCTATAAAGAACCAACGTTTCCGGCAATCAGAATTGAACTTATGGCTTAATAAATGATAAAATCATCTTCGATAATCATATAATCAATTCCGGAGAAATTGTCCAGCAGATACTGTTCTTCGTCTGTAATAGCGGTTGCAGGTTTTAAATTTCGGGCATTGTAATATTCTACAATATCTTTTTTAAAGGCTTCGCGACCAATTTTTAAATCTTCGTAAACCGAGATATCATCGGTAAGGTTAAATTGATCATTGTCTTCTAAAAGGTCGAATACTTTTTCGATGCTTCCGTATTCCTGTAAAGAGATGTCAAAAATGTTTTGGTTTTCCTGTGGTTTAGTAGTTTCCATCGATTTTAATGTTTTGTAAATCGTTGACATCTAATGTTTTTACAAAAAAGTTGTCGTACGATAATTGTTTGTCTATTTCGTTTTCTAGTCTTAGCCTGGAGGTTGCATCCGGGCTGTTAATGTATTTTTTGATTCCTACTCCCAGAATCGGAAACTCTTTGTAACTTCCTTTCTGGCTTAACAATAGATGTTCTATGTTTTGCTGATCTGCCGCTTTCAGGGCGAAATCTCCATCTGTAATTAACAAGTCATCATCTATGATAAAATCTTTCATATGTTGTTATTATTTGTTGTTTTATTAATGAATATCTCTTTTGAATCTGCGCGCCATATTCAAAAAGAAGATGTTTTATTTGATACTGTAAAAATAAGCTTTGCTTACGCCTTAATCAAGATTTTAAAGCTTAGTAATCAGTAGTTTCAGTAAGTTGTAAAAGTCATTTTACAGTTTGTTTTTTGATGCTTTTTTGGTTAAAAAAGTATTTTAAACTGCAGGAATAATCAGATTGGTGATAATTTGAATAATCATTTTTATAATATTATTTTTAATGGTATTCAGTTTTATTTTTGATATTCCTGCAGTTTGCAATGCTTTCAGTACGGTCAAGTCTAACTGACTTTTTAGCAGCCATTCAAATTCTTCTTCGGTTAAATCACCAGACGAGAAAAGAACAATCCAGCGTTCCAGTTTTTCTTTTGAGGTTTGAAAAAAAACAGTAAGATCTTTTTCTAACTGAGGTTTGATATCTTTATAATTATTGGCTATAATTGCTTTTAATTCCTTCTTTAAATTTTCTATCACTTTATCTTTGTCCATAATTTTATTTGTTAAGGTTAATTAAATCCAAAAGTGCTTCTTTTGATTGTTTGTCCTTTTTAATTTCATATTGAATAAGTAAATCAAAAGCCTCTGAAATTTGTTTTTTGGATTCCTCCAAAAATAATTTTGATTCAATTCCTTTTGTTTCCCAATGTTTAAAGAAACCTGCTAGAAGATTTTTGTCTTTATCATTCAGCATTTTCAACATTTCGAAAGTGATCTCGTTATTAGGTTTATTTTTTTCATACTCAATCAATTTTTCCAGGTTAAGAAATAACTTTTCAATTTCTTCTTTGTTGGCAGAATAAGGAGTTGTGGCTTTACTCATTAATTGATTGGTTTCTACTTTTAGTTCGATGGTTTTTTCGTATGAATATTGATCGAATAGGGCAGTTCTTGTAGAGTTGCAGGAGGAAATTGCAAAAGAGATCGCAATAAAAAATAGCAGTTGCTTTAATTTTAAATGTTTCATCATGATTATTTGTATAAGATTACATAGTTTTTTCTGTCACGTTTTAGTTTACTGAGCACTTTCCAGTCGCTGTATCCTTTCTTATCAAAGTGCGGAAGATCTTTAAAGGTTTTCCAGTCTCCGCCCCAGTTCCAGTTGTGTTTCTTGAAAATTTCGACACATTCCTGCCAGTCCGAAATCTGGTCGCCATCCCAGTCTTTTGCCGTATCCCAGGAAGCCGTTTTACCATCTATAATCAGGCAGATGTCTACCGCAAAGCCATAATTGTGAATCGATTGCCCGCCTTTGGCATTCGTTACTTTTTTTCCGGGTTTCGTTCTTCCAAAAGCATACAGGTCTTCCTGTTCCTGAAATGTTCTGAGACTTTGCGTAATGCGCACCTTTGCTCTTCCGGTTAAGGCAAGATCGCATTCCTCGATGATATTGGTCACTTCTTCCCTGACCGAAGGATGCAGTAAATCGATGTGTTTTTTTGTTGTTTGATCCATATTTGTATGTATTAAAGATTTCAAATTTTGCGAATAAAAAGCCTTTCTAATTGGTTTAAGACAATCAGGATTTTTAATATTCGATAAGATTTTTTGTGTTTTGCGATTTATTTATACTTAAGAAAAACTTGTAAATAAATCCTGAAATGCTCTTTTTTATGATCACATTAAAAGAGTGATATATGTTTTAAGAACACTGTAAAAATACGCCGAAATTGCTTGTTTGAAAAATAATATGAAGTTGTAAGTCAGTAGTTTCAGTAGGATTTTTTGTGGTTTTAAAACCGGATAAAAAGAAAAAAAACATCCGTTTTTTCAGAATAGAAAAACGGATGTTGTTAAGTAGGTGGGATATTTTTTTTTAATTTTAGTTATGAGGAGATTATTTATTATATAACAGATTTTCTATTAAAATCAAATAAATCAATATCATTGTTTAAGAAAAGTAATTTTTCAAATTCTTCATCTCCATTTTTATTTTTGTACAATAATTCACTTTCTGAAATAGGAACGGCAAGTAGAAACAGAACATTTTTTTCTTTTATATTAGAGGATATCTGTTTTAATTTATCCTGCCATAAAAAGGGTTCTGTAAAATAAATATGCTTCATCTCGATGTTTTTATTGTATAAAGATATCACGTTATTAAATACAGCTCCGGGTCTTGCTTCCCAATTATCTTTACCAATAAAAAAAGAACATGACGAAAGTAATCTTGATGCAAATTCGTTTTTGTCTTTAGCAACAATAAATATTTCTATACCAAAATCTTGCTCTTCATTTAGAATTTTTACAGGAATATCTGAAAGGCCTATGGTACAAAAAAAACTATTTTTTTGATCTAAAGGATCAGTACATTCCAGGATATCTATATTGTTTAAATTATCTTCATCGTAATGAGGATAAACTTTAGGATTAAAACCTATAGCTCCTGCAATTGCTCTTGCAAGGTTAATATTTATTTGAGATTTTTTAGTATTCATATGTTTTAATTAAGTTCATCAACTTCTATATATTCTGATACCTTACTCATATGAAATTGTATTTGTTTGTGTAATTTACTTTTTTAAGGTTTTAATTACCTGTTCATTTGTATTTATAAATAGAAAACTTTAAATCAATTACCAAATCATAACATATAATATTACTTTCTCTTCATTGATATTTAATTTTATACTGTTTTTAGTAACTTCTAGTGAAGCAATAGGACTATCTTTTACTTCATAAAGTAGTACGCCATCTTTTTCAGTTTTGGTATATTCTTTTCCTTCTAAAGCTTTATCGATGATATGAATTGGAACTTCTTTATTGAATTCTAAAAAAAGATTTTGCATATAAGATTCACCTCGCCAATATTTCTCGATAATTTCATCTTCTGTATATTCTTCGCTATGAAATTGAGAAATCATGCCAGTAACATCTTTTCTCAAGAAATTATTAAAGATATATTTATTTTCACTTATACCTCTTCCCTTTTTATTGGTATGGGATAATAAATTTTGTTTTTCATAATCTAAAGAAATAGCAGAATCAAATATACTCCTAGGGTATTTATCTTTATAGATATAAATCATTAAAAAAATCAATTCTTCAAAAGAGCATACCTTAACATAATCTTCAAAATGTCTTTCATCCCAATCAACTTTATTGTAGTATAAATTTCTTTTATTGAGATAATTTTCTTCTGTATGTTCTAGATTAAAATATAAAAAATCTAATTTTGGTAAATTAGTCATCATTTTTTTTATTTTGTGAATTTAGTATATTCTATATAATCTTCAAACTGTTTTAGTAATGTTTCCGCGTAAAATTGAGCCCTTTCGATATTGTCACCACCATGTGTATACTTCGTTGGATGTAATTGTGGATATTTTGATTGCATTTTTGCATCTACCCGATCGCGCAGATTTACTCTCAATCGTTAGCGCGGATTTGCAATCCGTGCCCGCAAAGATTGGACGCAATGTAAATCAAAAAATTGCAATTGGCGTTGATGTTTTCCAGAAGGCTATAGATTTTTTTCAAAACAGATCTAACAAAACAATATCTAAATCATTTTCTAAGCCTGAATAATTCCTTGCCGAACTAAAATAATAATTTTCAGCCGAACTGACAGTTTTATCTTTTACGGGATTATTATGATGTAATCAATTTTTTGTTTAATAAATTTATTGCTGTAAATAAGTTCTGCGTGATAGCCATTTTGCCATACTTTATAAGTCTGGTTCTTTTTTAAATGTTCACACGCTTTTTGGAAATAGTCCAGCATCCATTCTCTTCTGGTTTCAGGTTCATTTATTATAGTTTGTATTATTTTTTTTGATGTAAATTTTTTAAAATCTCTAATAATATCATATAATACAAAACCATTCGTTCCTTTTCAGAGCAAATGAATGTGGCTGCTCATAATAGAATAGGCATAAATTTCTAAACCTTTATTTTCCTGACAATACTTTAAAGCATTTATTAAGATGTTTTTCTGATTTAGTCTTGTAAATATATCTATCCATCCTACAGCAGTTACAGTTATAAAATATTCTTCCTCAGTTGTTGTTGCTTTGTATTTTGTCGACACCTTCTTTTTTCCTATAAAAATAAAAAGTATAGTGGAAAGTTTTACTTTTTATTTGTAAGGTTTAAAGAATTACTTAGCGGGCACAGATTTACAAATCTGCATTATGGTTTTGGGAATAAATCTGCGTTAACGTTTTTTTTGCAAAGAGGAAATAATCCAAACCAATCTTTGTGTGCACGGATTGCAAATCCGCGCTATCGTTATGGAGATAAATCTGCGTGATCGGGTTTTTGATTAATTGTAAAAACTTTAAACTCAATTACCAAATCATAACATATAATATCACTTTGTCTTCATTTATATTCAACTTTATACTGTTTTTATTAACTTCTAATGAAGCGATTGGACTGTCTTTCACTTCATAAAGTAATACGCCATCTTTTTCAGTTTTGGTATATTCTTTTCCTTCTAAAGCTTTATCTATGATGTGAATTGGAACCTCTTTATTAAACTCTAAAAAAAGATTTTGCATATAATACTCACTACTCCAGTGTTTTTCAATAATTTCCTCATCCGAATATTGTTCACTATGATATTGGGAAATCATACCAATAACTTCTGTTCTGGAAAAATTATAAGAGTCATATTTAGTTTCTGTAATAATTCTTCCTTTTTTATCGATGTAAGATTGTAAAATCTGATCTTTTGAATCTAAGGAAATAATAGATTCAAATTTATCTCTAGCATATTTATCTTTGTAAATATAAATCATTAGATATACCAATTCTTCAAAAGAGCAGGTTGCTGCATAATCTTCAAAATGTCTTTCATCCCAATCAACCTTATCGTAATATAGTTCTTTTCTATTTAGATAATTTTCTTCTGTATGTTCTAGATTAAAATATAAAAAATCTAGTTTTGGTAAGTTATTCATAATTACTTATTTATTTTGTGAATTTAGTATATTCTATATAATCTCCAAACTTTTCTAATAAGGTTTCAGCATAAAACTGTGCCATTTCGATGTCACCACCACCGGTTGTATACTTTGTTGGGTGTAATTTTGGGTATTTTGATTGCATTTTAGCATTTACTTTTTCAATAATTTTAAAATAATCTCTATCTACAGGATAAGCCTTTCTTCTTTTTAAACTGTAATCTACTCCAGTACTACCTACAGCACGAATTTCTTTTAGATTATGTTCTATGGCTATGAGTATGTCTGATGGGCTCAATGCTGAATTGCCTAAATGGTTGTGAGTTAATATTAAGTCACCGGCTTTTCCACCATTTTTCAAAATTTGTCGCCTTGCTTGGATAACTTGAATACGTTCAATTTTTAAACTAGCCTTTTCAATACCACCAAACTTATCAAAAATAGCTTCTCCATTGGCATCAAAAAACATTCCAAATTCTTCTTCTAAAACTCTAATTTCATCTTCAATCTCTTTTACTTTTGGGAAATTTCCAGTAAGATCATCAATTTTACTTGAAATCTTCGCAAGCTTTGTTTCTAGTCTTTGAAATTCATTTATTATATTTTGAGCATCCTCAATTTTCTCTTCTAACTTTAAAGCTTCATTCGTGTATCCGGCATCTCTAAGTGCTTTTGCTCCTTTTCTGCCTTTTTTAACCAAATTAACTAGTCCTTCTAATCCGAAAGTGGTAATATCAACAGCAATACTTATTTTTGTCCAATTGTCTACCAACCATCCTAAGTCATTTTGTATTAATATTTGTTTTGCCTTGTCATTAAGCATTGCCATTTCTGCGGCTTCTTTTGTAATTTCTATATAAGCCAGGGTTACGGCTAGTTTGCTTCCGCCAACAACAATAACTCTTAAAGCAGATGCAACTCCCAGAATTGAAGTAGTAAGACTTACTAGTTCCCAAAACTGCTTGTTTTTTTCTTGCTCAGAAAGATGCAATAGCATTAAAATAGTTTCAGTTTTTTCAATGAATTCACCGGTTTTTTGTCCTGCTGTTGTTAGCGAAGCCAAATGCATCGGATTACCACGACTAATTGGCATTGTGAGATATTTTTTAGGAGCGGATCCTATATCTTTATCTAAAGTAAAAAAATCAGCCCAAAACTTATCCCAAGTAGATCCATCGACAGATTCTATATATATTCTCCCTGTTTCTAATCTGGTAGTGTTTAAAAAGATGTCTTTAAAAATAAAAGAATCTTTAGAACTCACATATGCTTTATTGACTTCAGGACCGCCTTGGTTGCCATAATTTGTTGCCAGCTGATGAATTAATTTTAAAAACTCGTTTCTAAGACTTTTACCTGAATCATATATCTGTAAAACCTTTTTAGGTCTTTCTTCCAACCATTTGTAAAGCTTTTTCCCGTCTTGTTTATTTAAAGCTTTCAGGATATTTAGAATTCCCTGGTTTTCATCAGTTCCTCCCAGATCAAAAATATTTTGATTAAGAAGAATATCAAGATCTCGATAGAGTTGTTTGCTTGTTTTAAGTGCTGCTAAAATAAAATCAGGGATTGCCTCGTAAATAATATCTAATTTATCTTTGTCATTTCCGGCTTTGGCAATCTCAGTTTTGTAATATTGAATAATTAGGTCTTTAAATTTCTTTAAATCATAACCTATAGATTCTGCTAAAAATTCCATTGCTTCATAACTACTGGTTTCAAATCTAAGAGCCAATTTTTTTTGAAGATCAAAAATGTCTAAAAGAAAGGAAGTCTTTATGGCGAAAGATATTTTAAATTCAATATTTTTTAAGTCAACAATTGTTTCTAATATTTGACGAGCATAGCTAATTGTACGGCCTTTAACAATTCCTGTGAAATTTACAGGAGTATCTTTAGGAAAAGAATTTAACTTTAATTCTTTTGCATTATTACCAATATTATTTTTTATCCAATTCAAAATAGAAGTTAAAGGAGATATATAGCCAGCTATAACCACTTCATTTAAAGCACTTGCATAAGTATATTGATAATGATTATCATTGTTTAAAACGTAACGATCTCCTTTTAAGTTGATTTCTTCAGGTTTCTGTAAAGTTTCTGCATATTTAGCATCAAGTGATTTTGCTATTTTATGTTTTTCTTTAAGATATTGCAGTATTTCATCACCATTTTTATCATCCTCAATCTGCTGACGCCAAATCCCAAGCATGATTTGCCTGAACCTTGCCATTTCAGAAGCGCTGGTATCTTTTAGTTCTATAGTATGGTTTTTAATAATCATTAGGATAGTTTTTTAGGAAAGGGCAAAAAAGGTATTTATTATAGTATTTCTACTTTAACAGGTTTTGGCTGAATATGATCTGAGAATGCTGTGGTAATATTGAGACGTAAATCGTCTTCTTGTTCAATTTTGGCATCGCCGCCCAAATAACAGTTTTTGAATAATACTTCAAGGGCTTTAAATTCGTCCATTTTTGAAGCTTGCAATACAGCTGATCGAATGCTCATGTCCGGTTTTTTGAAATAGGCAAACAAAGTGGTTTCGTCATCGTCTGCAATAGTGAGTTTGACTACTTTTTTGTGTTTGTATTTCCATTGATTGAGTTGAGCCTGAGTAATGCTTCCGTCCAGAACATCGATGTTTTTTGAGTTTTCTGTTTTCATTTTAAAATTCTTTTATTGTTTTTATGATAGGGTAAATTGGTATCGGATTGAGTGGTGTCTTTTGCGTTTATTCTATTGCAATAACAAAGAATTAGCGGACACATGCATAAATGTCATATTCAGCTGTAATTGCTGATTGACGTTTTATTTTTAATAGAAATTGAATTAGTAAGAGATGCAGATTTTTTTAAAAAAAAAGAGACTGCCTGAGTTATTGTTTTGGAGTTGAATATTCTCGAAGCAGCCTCCTGAAGAAGATTCCCTGTCTAAAAACGGACTAATAAAGAGCTTGTAGAATAAGTTTGCAGACAAAAATCATGTTCCTTGAACTCCTTTTTTGCATAACGCAATTGATAATGGTTTTCTCTTTTTAGTCGGTTTTAGAGACAGGGAATGGGGTATTGTGGTTTTAGTAGTAGTAATTTATGGAGATTAGTTCCACTCAACGTGAGAACAGATCAAGTCAAAAGAAACCGCGATTTTAGTGTCTCCCTGGCTAATTCCTCTGCTGTTTGAGTTGAATTCGCAGTTTCTTACCGTGTGTGTAATTACTTCGTTGCTATCGTCTAAGTAACTAACAATGATGCTGAAAGGATTAATATCCTGCAATCTTTGTCCTTTTGGTAAAGCGGCCAAAATAGCTTCTACTTCGTAATTGTATAAAGTGATAGAAGCTTTTGCCTCGTATTTTCCTCTACCTCTGTGTACTGGCATATCTCCGGCACCGTAATGGTTTTCTTTAGAAACTGAATCGCTATAGTTTACAGCTGTAATTCCGGTAACGATATTACCTGCAATGCTTACTTCGATAGATGACCAGCTGTGTTGTTGTCCGTTTATTAATGGTAATTTATTCATATGTTGCTTTTTGTTTTTTAATGATCTTTTTAATGATCTGTAACTATCACCTGATTCATTTGCATTTACAACAAATGAATCAGGAAGATATAATTGGTGAATTTTTATGGTTTTTGAATTGTATTAAATTCAGTAAATTATGCTTTGTCGATTCCGAAAGGATTTTTGAATCCTAAATCGACCATAATTTTACGGGCAGTTCCAATTGGAGTAATTTCTGCTTTCACTTTTAATTCAGATGTTGCCAAAATGTTTTGTTTTGGATCTACATACACATCAAAAGCCGAAACTTCCTGATTGGCAACCATTCCTTCTAAAGCAGATCTGCATAATCCTTCAAAACTTTTAGAAACAGATTGTGGCAATTTACCATCAATATCAACTAAAACCGGAGACGCCAATTTTGGTAACAAAGCAGTGCGTAACAAACGGGTTGCTTTATTAATCGTACGGTTGTTTTCTACATAAGCAAAATCAGATGTGCCATTAGTACAAGTTGCACTGTCATTAAAATAAACACCAGGTAAACCAGTATGCGTTCTTGCGAAAATGAATCTTTTTTCGTTTAGTTCGTTTAGAGTTCCAAGAGTTTTAATTTCTTGTCCGCCAACAAAACCGGCTTTAGCGAAACCTTCTCCGGTTAGGTTAAATTTTTCAATCCAGGCAATGTTTTCAGAAACTTTTGCTTTAGAAATGGCACCCAATGCTAATCCAACCGCTGCGGTGTTTTTATATTTTGTTGCTTTATCAACATCCATTGCGATAACTACAGATACATTTTCTGCATCTGATCCGTCTAAAGAAGGTGCATCAACAGTAAATCCTTTTCCTTCCAAGATAATTTCAAAAGGCATGTAATCTTTATAAGCAAGATCGGCTTGAGTTTGTGCTTTTAAAACTGCGGCTTGAGTTTGTGCAAATGTGGTTGCTCCGGAATAGATAATGGCCATTTGGCGAATGTTTCCGTTTGCTTTTTCCTGCATGTCCATTGCTTTTCCTGCAATTTCTTCGTAGGAAGTGGCTGTAGTGACCATAATGTACAAATCTCCCGACGGATTCATTCTGAAAAATTGTTGAATTTGGTAATAAGCAGATTGGTTATTTACAGGTAATTGTTCATTTACATCATAATCAGCTGTAATTCCCAAGGCTTCAGCATCTTCTAGCGAAGCCAGGCGCTCAATTTTGTTTAATGCTAATTTTGTAGTGGCAACTCCATCAAAAAGTAACCCTGAAACCATGTCCTGCTCCGGATTTCTTCTTCCTAATCCGCCTGATAGTTTGGTAATTACTACATCGTTTAATGTACTCATAATATAAATTGTTTTAAATGTTTAAGATTTGTTTTTATTTTTTGCCTGAAAAAAGACAAAAGAAGGGCTGTAACAAGTTGTGAATTTGTTATGAATCAGCTATTTATAATGTTAAAAATGATATTCGTAATCAGGAATCCAAAAGTAGAAATAGTATTTTTGGACGGTGTATAAAAACGGGTTTTTCAATTGAATTTTACTCTTGGCCAGGAGATAAACTTGCTTGTGATGTCGGGTACAAATTTAAGGCTCAGGGTTGCTTTTTCCAATTATTTAGATAGTCAAAACCAGTAGTTTCAGCGGTTTAAGCTCTGGCCTCTGTAGCGAGTCCTTCATTTATAATAGTATAAATAGTGCGCTCTGTAAGGAACAAAGTATCCGAAAGTTCAGATACTACAACTTTCATTTGTTTAGCTTGATTTCTATTTAGATAGTTGATCACATACTCTCTCCTTTTGTCTAATAGTGTTCTGCTTCTCTTCATGTTTTGGGTTTTTAAAAAAGATGGGTTGATTTTATTTATGATTTGGCTTCGTGTACTGCGGTATTTTTATGCCATGTAATTTTATTTGATTGTTTATTGAGATTAAGTAGTGGTTTTTAAATCAATATTTCCTTCGACCTGATTAGGGTTTATTCCGATGATTCCGGATTCTAAGTCATAGCCTAACTCTTCCAGTTCTTCATTACTTAAACCATTATTAAAAAGAATGTATTTCTTTTTTAAGATATTTTCTATCAAGGTGGTTTTATAGGTGATCTCCCAAATAAAATAATCATTTTTATTCCAGTACGTGTGTTCATTCGTACATTGTTTTTCTCTTATTTTAAATGTTGAATTAGTGTCTATAGCAGCATTACTGTTGCTATTAGACAATACCGCTTTGTCTATTCGTTGGGCAATATCAAATGCATTTGCGTAACTTGTTGAAGAAATAGTTGCTACGGGTAGTATAATATAGAGGCAAAATGATACATCTGCCTTGTAGTTTTTTTCAGAAGATGTTTCCCAGTCTACAGTATCGTATTTAAACATTACTACCGGTGTCTCAATAGAATCTTTAAAAATGGCATCACTATAAAGTTGCACTGTTGGCGCATTAGAATTAAACTCTGTTTCGATTGCGTTCTTTTTTTCGGTATAAAAGTCTTTTAGGATCATATGGTGGATTATTTTTGACAAATATACAACATATGTTTTGATTATTGCAACATATTACGATGAAAAATGCAGTAATTTCAGTAATATGATTTGGTTTTTTATATTGACTATTAGAGTAATACAGTAAGAAAAAGCCTTTAAAATGCTTTAAATTCAGATGTTACGTAAAATAAACAGAAAAGAATGCTATTATTTATGATATATTTTTTAGTTTTGCAACATATAGTGGAATATGTGTTATTTTTTGAAACATATTACATAATTAAAACAAATGCAACAACATGGAAATACATACTAAGATAAAACGTATTATAGACGAGCTGAAGTTAAACAATAACTCGTTTGCAAAGTTAATAGGAGTAACCAGTACTACAATAGATAGTATCACTATTGGAAGATTGCAGTCTGACGGAGAAAGAAAAAGGACAAAGCCAGGTTTTGATTTGCTGCAAAGTATCATTACACATTGTAATGTAAACCCGGACTATTTTTTTGGAAACAGTGATGAAATTTTTGCCAATAAAACCACTGGTGAAGTGGGGCTGAATTTACCTAAGATTATAACGGTAAATGAAGACGGGGAGGAGAATATTAATTTTGTCGGAGTAAAAGCAAGAGCAGGTTATTTAGACGGTTATGCTGATCCGGAATATATGGAAAGTCTTCCGTCATTTAGTATGCCAATGCTAAAAAACGGAACCTATAGATGTTTTGAAATAAAAGGAAACTCGATGTCGACTACGATTCATGACGGCGATTACCTTTTTGGAAAATACGTTGATAATTTTGATGATATTCTCGACGGGAGAATTTATGTTATTATCAGTAAAAATGATGGAGTAGTGGTAAAAAGGGTTCTGAATAGAATCAGGGAAAGCGGAAAATTAATCCTGAAATCGGATAATAGAGACGGAAATTACCCGATGTATTCTATTTATGCCGAGGATATTCTGGAGGTTTGGTACGCGAGTATGTACGCCTCTAAACAAATGCCGGATCCTATCAATATTTATGAAAAGATTCATGATCTCGAAAGTAAATTTTATGAAATGGAAGAGACTTTGAGGAAGAAACTAAATTAATATTTTTCTAAATAAAATGAAACTTTCAAATGTTTGAATTTGAGGTTTTTGAAATAAAAAAAGCACCTCTTACGTTTAAATGTAAGAGGTGCTTTTTTTATTTTAAAAGAAGAACTTTTAAGAAATACTTCCTGTCCCGGTTCCGGTTTGAGCTGATGCAGATCCTGTTGTAGTAACTGTGGTGGTTACGGTTCCTGATTTAACGAATGCTTCGATTGCAGTTGCTAATTTTGCGGCAAGGTTATCGATAGACGATGCGTTATCTGTTTTTCCTTTTTCCTCGTTTAAAAGAGCTTTTATTGATCCTTCTAAACCTGATTTGTTTAAAGCCATAATGATATTATTTTAATAGTTCTGTTAATTTTCCTTTTAGTATTGTAAGTTGAGGTAAATTAATTGGTGGCCCTGATGGTCCCATGGGCGTGGGAACTGTAATTTTTCCTATTTCATCTATTAGTTCTTCAAGTTTAGATTTTAAACTTTTTCCGCCTACATCTATTTTAAATTGACCATCCATTTCCAGTGTTAAATCGCCTTTTGTAAATGAAGTTTTAGTATCTGAAATTGTAGCTTCAAAGCCGTCTTTAATGGTGACTTTTGCTTCTTTATCTTTTAAATTAAAGATTGTATTTCCTTTATTGAGATTAATTTCGGTATGTAATTCATCAAAAGTTATTTTTTGTTTTTCAGTACCTTCTTTATCGAAAAATTGCATTGCTGCATTTGAATTTTCTCCTGAAGTAAGTGTGAATTTTAAACGCTCTTTAATATCTTCACCATTAACAGTACTTAAAATAGTTTGCTGCTGATTTCCATTAAAGATGTTCTTCGAAATTTCTTTACCATTTTCATCATAGAAAGAGGTGGTAATATTTGAATCTTTTTTGCTGCTAAATTCTATTTGAGCGATGTTTTTGTAAGTAGGCTTTGCAGTTGATGATGCACTTTCGCTAGATTGTTTGAATAACATTTGAAGTTTACCTACTTCAGTATTGATTTCCAGATATTGATTTTCATCATTTTTGAATCGAATAAAAGAACGTTCAATTTCTGAAAACTGCGAAACAAATGCTCTCGTTTCTACACCATCTATAATGGTAGCCAAAACCCAGCTGTCTTTTTTAGGAATGGTAATAATTCCTTGTTCTACATCAAGGATTGAAGCTTTCAATCGTACATTTTTAAGTATGGCGCCATCAGCACGCATAATATTTACAGTATAAGCGTCCTTTGTATTATGAGCTGATTCTGTCTCATTATTTATTTCGATGACTTTTGCTGCAAAAGTTTCAATAATTTGATTTTTATTGGCGACATCTTTTATTAGATCTGTTATATTTCCCATTTTGTATTTTTTATACTGTTTCTACTCTTCGTCCTATATAAATTTTTTGTCTGTAGCCGTTTTCGCCATAGCTTCGTTCTACTTTTTCGACCTGAAAAGTCCCGTTTTTTTCTTCGTCCTTGGCGTTTTCCAGAATCACCTTGTCGGTGGGGCGTACAAATGGTTCACCAAAAGTCAGGAAATAGCCTTCAAATCCGCTGGGTTTCGATTGCATGGCTCTTGAAGCGGCATATTGATACAATTCTGCAGCAACTTCTGTTGTTGCTTTTTTGAATGCCGCAGGATCATTAGGCAAATCATCGTTGTCATTATGCATAACATGGGTTTTTACTAATTGCCCATTCGGATCACCTAATTCAATATAAATTGGCGTATTCGAATTTTTAAAGTATTTCTCAACCCGCATACGGGTATTTTTTGTCGTTTCGTTGACCACGACCAATTGATCTTCGATAATATTATAACGAAACCTAAAACGTGCTTTTCCTAAAAAACCACCTGAAACAGATTGCGCTATTTTGTTTAATTGGGAACCTAAGAGGCTAAGTCCCTGATTGATTAATTTTTTGACCAATGCTCCTGCTAACGGACTTTTAATGAAATTTCGATCAATAAAACCGGCTAATTCGGCTGTTGTATGTTGCTGCGGATTATTCGTAATAGTAAGAACCGGAGCTAAATCTTCGGTTTTGAAATAGGTATAGATTCCTTTGTCTTTTAGCATCTCAAAAACCTGGGCCAAACTTTGATTTCTGTTAATCATTACATTGCCCAATTCCTCATCGAGAGCATTTACTTTAAAAGGTAATTTTAGTTCTTTGATTCTTTTTTCGAAGAAGGTTTTAGGATTAAAACTTTCAACATTTGTGGTCGGGTTGGTTGATACAACATTCAGAACGTCACTTTTATCCTGAACATCATCGTCTTTTACGGCTTTTACTTTTTTAAAAGCATACATCGCATCTTCGCAGGTGATGACAGCATTGATATCTGTTTGTACTCCTGTGATATACCCTCTGAAAGCCGGTTTGTAATCGCCATCGTATCCTAAAAATATTTCGATAAAATTTTCGAGCTTAAAAAAATCATAAATTGATTTTTCTTTTCCATCTGCATCTTTAAACAAGTTTTGGTCAAATCCTTTGGTATCCGTATATACTTTTTGCGGCATTACAATAGTAGCTGTATCGGTAAGGGTTTTGTATGAACTGCTGATGTCTACATTTTTGACATAAGTAAATTCATAATATTTGGGAGTGGGGATGAGTCGTACCGTTTCGTAGACTCTGATTTTAGCATTTAGGTTAAGCATTGTCTCTGATTATTAGTTCAACGGTTTCATCTGATGTAGCACTGGCCGTAAATTTTTGAATATTTTTTGTTCCGGAAATCGAAGGAATAGAGTAGGAGTCGATCACTAATTCGTAAATTCCAAATCGGTTTAAAATGGCATGCGTTACTCTTAGAGCATAAGGGGTATTTAGGAATTGTTTCAGTAAAAAAAGCTTTTCTTTTGGGTATTCATCTCCGGTTTCATTCGCGATTAGCCCGTCTATCGAAATACTAAAATCACCATTTGTAATATGTTCCTTGATGGTAGAATCGCGTCCTTCGATTCCTTCTTTTTTGATGACTTTCGAACGATTTAGGTTAACCGTAACAGCATCTATTCGTAAACTGGGTAAATTAAAGTCTTTTTTTACCAGAGGTTCAAAAACCAAAGGAGCAAAAACTCTCAGGTTAAATTCGCCGCCGGTTTTATCGATAATAAAATCTTTTGATTCAGATTCATTATAGTTAATGCCTGTATATTCGGTTTCTTTGGTGGCTAAAATTTCGTTTACATTAAAATTGAATTTCATAATGATTTATTTTTTTGTTTTTAATTTGAAAATGTTTGAGCAAAGGCGGTCATGAATGTGTTTTCCATTCTTTTCTCATTGTGTTTTTGTAACCACAAAGCTTCTTCAAGCAGTTTATAAAACTCATCCATTGCTAATTGATACGGATCGACATGAAACGCATACCGAATAAGTGCCGCGGACTTTTTGAACTCGTCTTTTTGCGGTGTTGCATCGATAGAGAACTCACTATCATTTTTGATCATGGCCACAATAGAATTTCCTGCGGAAAGCATGAATTCATCATCGTAATTTTCTTCATCCAGGACACATTCCTGAAATAAAAACAGAATCGCTTCATGCGGATTGTCCTTGTATTTATTTTGATAATTAAGAAATGTAGTGAAAGTTGGCTTTTTGCAATAAGCAGTAATTATTTGATCATCAGAGGTCAGCTTTAATACTGTACCGTATTTTTCTTTTAGTTTTTGCAATGTTGCTTGGTCTGGCATTTTTATGGTTTTAGAGATTGTGAGATTAAATGTTGCTGTCTCTGCTTTCTTTTTTTAGGACTTCGGTGAGACTTTCATTTTTTTCGGAAACGCTTAAAGGCGCGATGGTAAAACTTTCTATAAAAATGTTTCCCTCTGTGGCTTGTCCCAAGGGATTTTTGAAATTGCTCATGTCAGGTATTTTAGGCGTTTCTCCTAAGTCTCTTGGTGTATAATCCATGATGGGTGAATGTTTAATGGTTAATATGATTGTTGAAGGTATTGTCTACAGATGAGGTATCCATTCTCAAAAAAAATTGAAAATAAAGTGGATTATTATGTCTTTTGGGATGCTAATAGTGGTTATTAGAGGATGTAAAAATAGGGCAGAAGTGCGTGAAAAACGAATAATTGAATGACCGTTTTCAGTAGTTTCAGTAAAATGTGATTTTTGTTTAATATGTTGTTATGTAGGTGTTTGTGGTTTTATTTTGTTCTTTTTTTTAGAATTGTTATTCATGAAAAAAGAAATCCTGCAGCTACACTTTTTGAATAAATTTCACACTCAAATATTCGCAGACAAAAACACCCAAAATCATTAGAGATAAAAATCCTCCGACGATTTTGGGTGAGTGGGTTTAAAAATTAATGTGAGCTTGTTTTTGAATATTCGCTAATTTTTTAATTTGTACTTTGAAATACAATAAAAAGAATAATATTTAATTGGATTTAGTTATATCGTACTGAAAATTGAAAGATACATCTCTTGGCCCCGTTCCTATTTCGGAGTTAAACTGTACAATAGCTTCAGTACCTCCATTTAAATATACTTGACACGGATATGCAGCAGTTCCGGCGGTAGTAGTGAATACGATACCTTGACCACAATAGAAATTAGTTGCAGATCCCGCAATATTTATGGGTAATGATATTCTAAATCTCGATAAAGTAGAGCTTGCGGTTATGTTCAAATTAACGTTAGCCTGAACAGAAACGATATTCCCTACTTTTATATAATTGGACATTCTGCCTATCCCGTTTATAGATACATTAGTTATTTCTGAGACTGTTGCGGTATAACTTCCTGAAGTTCCTGCCTCGGCGGCTGTAGGTATATCCGATAACAAAGCTATTACTCCACTATTATTTGGGAAACTATAAGTTTGCGCAGTACTAAGCAGACTAGTTTTAAACATCGCAAATTGTCGTGAAGATGATCCAGACGCTATAGCTATATCATTCCCTATGGCAGTTATTGTTGCTGCTCCTGAACCTGTTGGTTTAGCGGGGCTTCCAAGCCAGGATATAAAAGAACTATCCAATTTCAAACCTGTATTAAGCGTTAAAAATCCGCTTTTAGATTCATCACCCGTTTTATGAATTACGTTTGCGTCATTAGTATAAACATTTGAATCTACAGATCCATCTGCTTTTAAAAATTGCGATGCTGTACCTCCCACTAATCCTAATGCTCCATTACTTGCTAGAATATATGATTTCTGCCTATTGGCACCATAAAACTGTGCAATTTGATTACCAGTTGAAGTTGAGGCATATAACCCTGCTGAACTTACAGAAACTGCTTGAACCCCCGTTCCGCCTGAAGATATACCTGCTACGCCTATTCCAGAAACACCTGTTGCTCTTCCGGCAACACCTGTTCCTATGTCTGATGTACCTGATAAAGTCTCAAAACCTCCCGTCGCTGAAACATTTAATCTCCCGTCTTTAGATTCGGCTCCTGTTTTGTGTATTACATTTGAATCAATTGAATAAACATTACTATCAATAGAACCATCAGCTTTTAAAAATTGAGTTGGTAAGCCTCCTGTCTTTACGAAAGAGTTTCCTGTAATATTACCTAAATCGCTGATGCTGGAGACTGTAGCCCCATCGCGTAAAACAGTTAAAGGGGTGGCTATATCTACCACATTATTTACCGCTTTAGCGTTAGATAAAACTAACATTTTACCCACTTGTGGTGAGTTTTGTGTTGGCTCTATTTTAACTCCAATATAATTAGAGTTAAAAGCACTAACTAGTAATCCAGTAGAATTAGATGTATTTGCTCTAATAGTCATAGCAGGAATAGTGCTCGAAGTCGTAGTTGCATCTAACGTTGAGTTAGTTGCATCATTAAAAGTATTAAATGTAAACCTAGCTGAATTACTCAAAGAATTATTTATAGATTTTAGACCTAAAATACTCTCATTCCCTGTTTTGTGAACTGCTGTAGGCGTTGTTGGTGCATCGGCTGTACCTCCTAAATCTCCGGTAAGTTTCACAATCCCTTTTTCTGCAGTAGTTGCATCTGGAGTAGTTCCGCCTTCTATGGTAATATCTCCCTCTCCAACTATCGATTCTCCATTGATGGTTTTAAAATCTTTTGTTGTAGCTAAGGTTTTTACATCCCCATCTGAAGTCAGCGGCAGCTTGATTGTAGACGCTCCGGCACTATCCTCATTTAATACAATGCCTTGCTTAACGGAATTTCCTGCTAAATTTTTATTTAATGAAAGTTCATCAGCTAATACATTTACGAAAGTAGTTTCTTCATCTTTACTTACAGAAACTCCCAGTTTATTGATATCTGTAATCAGGAAACCTGTCCCTGTTTTTTCAGATATGTTAAGACCTCCTTCATGTACAGTAGTTTGTGATTCTCCCTCCTCTGATAGTAAATTTATACTTGCATTTGTCGCATTTCTGTCTTTATCTAATACTTGTTGCAGAGTAGGGATGTCTCCGGCACCTCCGCTTACATAAATATCACCTGAACCTACAATAGATTCTCCGTTAATGGTTTTAAAATCTTCTGTAGTAGCTATAGTATATGTTTTACCTTCTTCTGATTTTGCAGGAAATCTTAATTGAGTATTAGCGACAGGATCAGATATGTCAACAACAGTCTGATTATTAGATTTATCCCTTGTTAATATAACATTGCCTTGTGAAAGCGTTATATTTCCTATGTCATTAGAATCTAATACAGTATGATCAAATGATAATTGATTTTTTAATTGATAGATACCTGTTTTTTCGGTTTCATCAGAAACGATAATCTCGTTAAATTTCGAAGTACCGTAATCGCCCATTAAGGTTGCTTTACTTTCTCCATATGAAGCAGTAGGATCTGCATCTAAAACAGATTTTAGACCTTGAGGTTCGATGTCTAAATTTCCTTCTCCAACAATAGATTCTCCGTTGATTGTTTTAAAATCGTCTGTAGTCGCAATGGTATAAGTATTCCCTTCTTTTGATTTTGCCGGAATCTTTAATAAGGTGTTAACCGTTGGATCTTCTAACACGATATCAGTAGTTTTTCCGTTAAGAGATCTTTTTATATTCACACCAGATTCTGAAACTGTTATATTGCTTTCAGTATTAATTCCTACTTTAGAATACTGAAAACCAACCTGATTTGTTAGTTGTAACATCGAAGATCTGTCTGTGTCATTTCCAACAATCAAATTATTGTATTTAGAATCACCATAGTTCCCCATTATAGCCGCAGAACTATTTCCGTACTTCGCTATCGGATTTGTATCTAAAACGGATTGTAAATCTGCAGGTTCAGTAGTGATAGCTATATCCCCGGTTCCAACAATAGTTTGCCCATTAACAGTTCTAAATTCAGGTTTATTAAGCAATTGACTAAAACCGGACTCACTATTCCAGTCGGTATTTACTTGCGGGGCATGAGCATTTTTATCGGCGAGGTGATTCTCCAGAACGGTTTTGTCAGCTTTCGATAAAAGCAATTCGTCAATTCCGTCGATATCTTTTACGGGAATTTTTTCAAATTTATGTCGGAAGGAATCCCAGGTATCCCAGAATTGAGCTTGTGTTGGTTTTAAACCCGTTCTGAACCATTGTTTTATGGTGTTTAATGTTTGTAAAGCCATGTTTTTTCTTTAAATTATGTAGTTTTAGATTTTGATGAATTCAGTTCTTGTATTAATTTTTTTAATGATGGTTTAATCTATTTTTTAGATTGTTTTTATGGGGCATTTTAGGCATCTTTCTTATGATTTTTGTGTTTGATTGTTATTTGTTTTTATTAATGTTTCATTCAGGTAGCATCGTTTTGTCTGCGTAGGAGAGGAGGATATTTTTATAAAAACATCCTGGAAATTTGCAAATTGACGTGTTTAGAGTAACACTATTATTCGGCTTTGGAGCGCGTAAAAGTAGTATAGAAAGACGCATAAAAAAGAAAAATAAGATGAGCGTTTTCTGTAATTTCAGTAGAAAAAAAGAACGATTTTAAGTCGTTATGTGATCGGTTTTATGATTTTAAATTGTCAACTTTATAGCGCCTTAAACGATTTTTCTATTTGGTGTTTAAAGCTTAAAACACCCAGGATTATCAAAAGATTTATTTTTTCTTTTTATCCTGGATGTTTCAGTTTAAATAGAGGTAAGGGGTTATTGCTGATTGTTAGAGCAATTTTTTATTCCTGCCCTTGGAGTTTTCTACCTTTCTACGGTCGAAAATAACGAAGTAATACTTGGTAACGCTGCTGACAACATCAAACCGATTAATTTGATTCTGTTGATGGTTACCAATAATAATCCTGCATCTTGCAAAAGATCGAATTTTGTGTCAACTAAGCCAGTCAAAACAATTAAAAGGCTAACGATTACTGTAATTTTTGGTTTATTCATATGATATTAATTTGAGGTTGTTTTATAATATTTTAATTATTAGTTTTTATTTCTCTGTCCATGCAGACCAAGTACCTGCGTCTTTAACTCTTACATAGACTTTTCCCTTAAGAGATCCCGTGGTGTAAGTTATTCTCTGCATTCCGTAATCGTTAGAAGATTGTTTGAATGATTCAAGAACAGTTAAACCTTCCCCAAAACCTATATCTATTAATCCAGTACTCGAATTAATTTGACTTAAATTTGGTACAGTGTCAAACAATACATTTATATCTGATCCAGTATTCATTACTATCCCTGCCGTAGAAATAGTTCCATTAACTTGAAGTTTAGCTCCAGTGTATGTTGATGATGCTGTCCCAATCCCCACGTTACCGTTTTGGAATACCCGAACAGTTTCTGCACCTTCGTTATTTTCAAACACTAAGTGCCCCCCTGTATTAGTGCTGGTTATTCTATATTTTAAATTGGCTATTGTATTATTAATATCTATTGCGCCCCCTATATATCGGCCGACATTGTCTATATACGATTTCTCAAATCCGTTTACCATAAAACTGGCTATTTTTGCCCCTATTCGGGTCGAAGCTACCAAACCAATACCTGAGTCTGATAGACCAATCGTTCCGATACCGGATCCTGACGTACCTTGTGCCCCTGTGCCAGTCTGAGAAAGGCCGTGTACCCCTCCGCCAGAGGTGGAGACTCCACTTACCCCGTAATGGTTAGCTGATTTTCCCGAAATGCATATAGAGTTTGTCGATGTCCCTATAAAAGCGGGAGCGTTTGTATTGACTGGCGTAGAGAAAAGAATCCCAGTAAATGTTTTGACGCCGTCTATATCCTCGGTTACATTTCCGGTTTTGTGAACCATGTTCGCGTCGTTTGCCGGTACAAATCCGATGTTAGTGCTTAATATGCTCCAACTGGCATTTAATTGTGCCGGACTGTCCGTTAGAGCTCTGAATGAATCGCCAACTAATACGGTTTTACCTCCTAAAGTTCCAGGTACAGAAACATACCAAATATCGCCCTTTAATATTGCGCCACCTGGTCCACTTCCGCCGGTTGTAGGAAATGAGTTAACCGAAGCGTTATAGCTACCTCTGTCGTCCAGTAAGCCAACAACTAAGCTATCAGCATAGGCTTTGGTAACTAAATGACCAGATAAAGTTGGAGTTGCCGCTGTTACATTCGCGGTAGTTACTATGGCGCCCAGTTTATCTATAGAAAGTACCTCAGTATTTGCGTTCATTATAGATACAGGTTTTACGGTGCTCGTCGATGTGCTTATTATCTCCAACGCCTTACCACCTGATGCACTTTGCAGTTCCATACCCATAAGAACAGAACTCGAACCCGGTGCAGATATGAGCTGGAAAGTTCTACCGCTTGCAGATGCAGTATAATTGTTTATTAAGTTTAAAACGGTAGGGAGTGAAGTCGTAAAGTTACTTGCCGTTTTTTGACCTGACCAGCTTTCGTTCCCTGTTTTATGTAACGCTGTAGGTGTTGTAGGGAAGTCTGCCGTACCTCCTAAATCGCCAGCAAGTTTAACAATACCTTTTGCTGTAGCAGTTGCATCTGTAGCAGTTTCACCTCCTATTATAATATTACCACTTCCAACAATAGATTCTCCATTAATTGTTTTGAAATCTTCTGTTGTAGCCAAGGTTTTTACATCCCCATCTGAAGTCAGAGGCAGTTTAATAGTAGACGTTCCGGCGCTATCTTCATTTAATACAATGCCTTGCTTAACCGGATTTCCGGATAGATTTTTATTTAAAGATAGTTCATCAGCTGATATATTTGCGAAAGTAGTTTCTTCATCTTTACTTACAGAAACTCCCAGTTTATTAATATCCGTAATAAGGAAACCTGTCCCTGTTTTTTCAGAAATATTAAGACCACCTTCATGTACCGTTGTTTGTGATTCTCCGTCCTCTGATAGGAGATTTATACTTGCATTTGTAGCATTTCTGTCTTTATCTAATACTTGTTGCAGAGTAGGGATGTCTCCGGCACCTCCGCTTACAGAAATATCACCTGAACCTACAATAGATTCTCCGTTAATGGTTTTAAAATCTTCTGTAGTAGCTATCGTATATGTTTTACCTTCTTCTGATTTTGCAGGAAATCTTAATTGCGTATTGGCAACGGGATCAGATATATCGACAACCGTCTGATTATTCGATTTATCCCTTGTTAATATAACATTGCCTTCTGAAAGGGTTATATTTCCTATGTCATTAGAATCTAATACAGTATGATCAAATGATAATTGGTTTTTTAATTGATAGATACCTGTTTTTTCGGTTTCATCAGAAACGATAATCTCGTTATATTTCGAACTAGCGTAATCGCCCATTAAGGTTGCTTTGCTTTGGCCATAAGAAGCAGTAGGATCTGCATCTAAAACGGACTTTAGACCTTGAGGTTCAATGTCTAAATTTCCTTCTCCAACAATAGATTCTCCGTTGATTGTTTTAAAATCGTCTGTAGCGGCTAATGTTATTTCTTTACCTTTGGTTACAGGTAAATTTACTGTGCTAATGCCTGTAGAAGATTCATTAATTCGTAAATACGATTCAGCAGTATCAGCAGTATCTCTATTAAAAAATATCCCTTGAGGATTTAGCGAAACATGCTGACTATCATCTCGTGTAACAACACCGGCAGAATCAATAGCTACTAACATATCTGAATTACTATCCGTTAAACGTATAGATCTCGAATCTATGCTTGTTTTTAACCAATTATAATAGTCATCGTTAAACATTATGCCGTTTGTGGTTTCATTACCATTGGCTAAAGTGGTTTGTAAATTCTGGGATCCGCCTGCTTCAATAATTATATCTCCATCACCTGTCAATGGCTCTCCATTGATAGTTTTAAATTCAGGTTTGTTAAGTAATTGACTAAAACCGGACTCACTATTCCAGTCCGTATTTACTTGTGGTGCATGAACATTTTTATCGGCAAGGTGATGGTCTAGAACGGTTTTGTCAGCTTTGGATAAAAGCAATTCGTCAAGTCCCTCGACCTCTTTTACAGGGATTTTATCAAATTTATGTCGGAAGGAATCCCAGGTATCCCAAAATTGAGTTTGTGTTGGTTTTAAACCCGTTTTAAACCATTGTTTTATGGTATTTAATGTTTGTAAAGCCATATTTTTTTCTTTTTAAATGATGTAATTATTTGATTTTGATAAATCGAACCTTCTTAAGTATGGAGACGAATAACAGATCTTGTGGTTGTGTTCGTCTTCAATTTAGGGCAGGATTAAATTCCCTGTTTGGAATCTTTTTTCTAAATGTGTGATTAAGAAAAGTTGTGAATTACTCTTGTCTGGGATTTTAGGCATTTTTACCATGCCTGTTGATAATACATAATCCATAATGGCTGCTGATTTAGTGTGATTAATATATAGTGTGGTGATTATTTTTTTTGAAAACAGGAGAAGCCTTTTTGAATTATTATTCGATAAAAGGAATCTCACTATTTAATTTTTGAGGGTGTAAAAGTAGGACAGAAGAATACAAAATGAACTAAAAAAAGTCTGGTGAATTCAGTAGTTTCAGTAAAAGAAGAACTTGCTGAAACTACTGAATACAAGCGTCTTGAAATTTAGAAATCGCAAACATAGATACTACTTTTACACTCAGAAAAACACCTAACGATGAGTAAAAATGCAATCCATAATTTCAATCTTTCCATACAAAATAGTGCTGATATAAAAAGCTCAGAAGATTTAACCAAAACCATCATAAAAGAGCTGGCCAAAGTTTCGAAAGAAATGGGCCAGCAAAAAGATATAGTGCAGCAATGGCAGGAGCAAAAAAAACAAAATGCTGCTGCTTTTGCCAACAATTCTATTGCCTCAACCGAAGGAGGCGCCATCGATACCAAAGCTGAGATCAAAGAAACAGCGCTATCGATTGGCAATACTCCTTTGGATACTGAGGGAATGTCAAACCTGGATGTTTCATCGGCTGCTATTTCTTTATCGACAACATCAACTTCAAGTGCTCTAATCGGAGGAGGTGCTGTCGATACCGCTGACAGAACAACAATGAGTTCTGTTGTATCAGACAGCACTACTCCTTCGACAGCAGGGGCAGAAAATAATACGCTCAATTTTAGCAGCGGAATAACAACACAGACGTATGCAAGTGTCGCCGCACAACAAATGTTAACGGTTCCTCAGGCATTTCAGACAAATAACAATGAACCAAAAACAGAAGTTGTTAAAGCGGAAATAAAAAAGAGATTAGAGGCTGCAATCGCAGCAAATAATACTGTCGAAACAGCGTATTGGAGAAATATTTCAAAAGCTTTTGATGAAGGAGCAACTTCCAAAGATTTTGTTGGTAAACCAAATGATATGCTATTTACTCAAATGTATGACATGCTAAAACAGTCTGCTACAATTGCTGTAGAAAACCAAAACATTAACTGGGAAACCGTTCGGGAAAAAATGATTGAAGCAATTGATGCTAACATATTAAATGGAACAATTTCCGTAAAAAATAAAATACGTTGGGAAACAATCAAAAAACAATTAGGAGATGATAAAATCAATGTTGCTAATCTTTTTGAACAATACGACGAACTGTTTTTACTGCTGAAAGAAGTAGAAGGATTGAGTGCATTACCCAATACGATCACAATAACTACTAAAACAAAGATATATCCTAATTTAAGTGCCGACAAATTATACGCTTTGATAGGAAGAGAAGATGTTTATGTATTTTTGAGAGAAGTAAACAACGAAGAAATTCGGGGAAGTGCAGTAGATAAAGGTGCGGTAAAAATTAAAAACACTACGGCAAAGTCATTTATTATTGGAGAAAGCCTGGAATTTTTCCTTGATGAAAAATTTATAAACCAAAACCTGTATAAAAAAGAAGATATCAATTGGATTGTTCGTAATGTTCAAAACAAAAAAGATGAAGGAATTGTTTTTGTAAATGAGGGAACTTCATTTAGTTATAATTTTGATACAGCTGGCGTTTACAGAATTGATGCCTATGGTTACAAACCTACAATAAAAGGCAGCAAAAATGCCGGGACATCTACTTTTATAGAATTAGAAATAGTTGCCCAGCAAATTGAGATTAAATCTCCATTTAAAGACAGTTTCACAAGAGCTTCGGTAAAACAACAATTATTTAAGGTAAACCTGAAAAATACCAAAGTAAAAACATTAAACCCGTTAAAACTTTATTATCAGTTAGAAACGAAAACAGCCAATAAAGTAACTGAAATTTCAGAAGAACTGGAATTAGATGCAGGAGGTATCATCAAAATAGCCTTGCCTGAATTGGGCGAATATAAAATTAAAGTAACCAGTAAAGATCAATATGCATTAAGTAAGGAATCTAAAATCTCAGTAATTAAAAATGAAGTGACGAGTATTGGTTACGTAAAAGATGCATCAGCTACAGCTGTGTTTTTATTAGGTGACCCAAACAGAAAGTTGACTTTAGAAGCCAAAACGTTTAAAATAAATCCTCCTACAGATGAAGAAAAAGAAGATGTAAAATGGATGATTTATGATGCTAATAATAAACCCTACTTGTCACCAGGTACAGCAATAATGAATAAAGATAAAAATCCTAAAAAAGGATATTTTCACCAATGGGGTTTCTACGATGTTCCGATTCCTCAAAAAGTGGGAAATTATACAGTAGAAGCTTATAGTGACATTCAGAAAGGCAGTAAATCGAATTCTATTTTTAAAATAGAAGTAAAACAGCCACAAGTTACAGCAGCTTATTGGGTATGGAGCGGTGGAAGCAAAAAAGTAACCTCAGGTTTTTCAGGTGAAAGTAATTGGATCAAAGCTGCAATTCCGTATTACAGTAATCAAACTGTCAGAATATATTTTTATCTCAATAACAAAAAAACAAAACATTATTTAGATGTAAAGACCAGTGAAGAGGGTACAATTTTTAAAGAAATAAAATTTGATTCTGATTTCAGGAAACTCATCGGATTTGAAAACGGTAAAAATGCCAAAATTGGATTTAAATTATTAGGAATTCAGAATGGGAAACCATGTCCATTTAAGGTACCAGCTAATTATGATTCAGATACTCTTTTGTCTGTTACAACAGATACAAAAATTCTTGATGCCTATTTTATGTATGATAGCAATAGAGTAACAACACAAGATGAAATCCCGTTTGGCGAAAATGGAGCAGTTGTAACCATTATAGCTAAAACGCAAAATATGGTTGGAAAAGAAATTGTGTTAACAGCCCATAAAGTGGGAGAGAAACCAACTTATAGCAACGCAGTAATAATAAATTCTGAAGGAGTAGCAATAACCAGTTTTATTTTGAAAAACCTTAATAAGAAATTGAAAAAGGGGACAAAAATAAAGTACTATGTTGGTATTGAAGGATATTCTACGAAGCATTTGACAGATAAATTGTTGACTATGGTTATGGGGGTTGGTACGAATAAAGATAATGAAGAAATACTTGATGAAAATGATCCACAATTGATTTGGGGGGCTAAAGTTAGTAAGGAATTTAGAGTAAAAGTGGTACAAATTTGTAAAAGACTTTGGCCTAAAAATACATTGGAAATGGCAAATGGACTTATGGCCGTAATGAATAGAGAAACAGGTGGTACTTTTGCTCCATACCAAATTGAAGGTAAAAAATTAATTCCAAAAGATCAGCTGACTAAAGACTCTTTTATTAAGATTGATAAAAATGGTAATAAACTTTCAAGGGCGGTAGGGTTAATTCAATTTACTCAAAAACCCCTTACCGATATGGGGGAATATACCGGAGGAGGTCTTGACAAACTTAATGAAGTAAAACTTAGGTTTGCAAATATGACTCAATTAGAGCAATTAGTTAAAATTGAAAAATATATGAATACTGTAGCAGTTTTGCCAACTATACCGGAAGAGATCTATATGGCTGTTTTTGCGCCTGCTTATGTAGGACAAGGATTAGATAAGACAATATATGAATTAGGTACAACAAATTATAATGAAAATGCTAGTTTAGATGTAGATAAAACAAAAAATGGTATACAAATAAAAGAATTAATTGATGAGTATTATGTTAGTGTAGAGGGGGGTAAATTTGGTAGAAACATCTGGAAGAAGCCTCTTGATAGAATGGAGTTAAGAGGTTGGTATAAATCCGGTTGGTCACCTAATGAAAGTGATTATTTATTAAAAACAACGAAAAGAAATAAAGGTAAGCATTTAGGACTGGATCTTTATGCACCAATTGGTACTCCAGTTTATGCATGTATCGATGGTATGGCATTAATTTTGTCTCCTGCTTATTCAGAAACTTTTGGTCTACATGTTAGAATAGAAGGCTATTATAATGAAAAAAAATATAATTTTTTCTATGCCCATTTAAGTGAAATAAAAGTTAAAAATTTTCAAAAAGTTAAAGCGGGAACTCTTATTGGTTATACAGGGCAAACAGGTGAGGCAGAGGGTCAGCCGGCAAGATTTAATCATTTGCATTTCGAGGTTAGAAATTCAAGAGAAAATCGAGGTGCGGCATTAAAACCTTTGGAAGAAATAAGTGATTTAAATAAGAATGTTAATATAAATCCTTCAAAAGAAAACCAAAATGGATAATAAAGTTTTTCTAAAATAAATCTAACTGGGAAAAATATTATTTTGGTATATTCGTAAATAAATAATGTGATTATGAAAAAAATATTTTTATTGATTGTGGTTTTATTGTTTTCCTGTGGAAAAAAAAGTCAGAACGAAATCAATAAAACATCAAATGAGTATGACACCTTAAAAAAAAATAGTTCAATAGATTCTTTAGAAGTAACTAACAAAAAGAAGGAAGATTTTAAAATTGGTAAAATATATAAAGATTCTGATTTTAACGTTGTTGGTATATATGTGAATTATAGCAATGGTAAATATAAATTTGAAAAAGAATATCCCGATTTTTTAATTGACTCGACCATAACTGAAGAAGAAAAATATCAAAAAATATTATCTTTAAACAATGAAAAGACTAATGATCAAAACGTAATTAAAATCAGAGATTTTGGTTTGCTAAATATTAATCATAAAGGAACTCTTTTAACGATATTCTTAAAAAAAGAGAAAGCAGATAAATGGAAAGTGATAGATATATTAGATATTGGTAAAACAATAAATATGGATGAGTATCAATATAAAATGGAAGGAAATCAATATTTATCTTTTGACTGTTATAATAGTAAGCATAATCAATATTTTGGTGTTGTAATAGATAAAATAAATTCATCAGGAAAATATGAAAAAGTATTAAAAGCATATAAATTCGATTTAATAAATGAGAAAATTGTAGAAATAGATTTAAAGAAAGAAAAAGTAGAATGCTTTCCTGAAATAGGAGATGAATAATTAAACAAAAACTACCTTTTAAACAGGTAGTTTTTTGTTTTTAAAGCTGTCTTAAAAGAAGTTATTTCTTTAGATAGAATATTTTTAATTCTTTAAACAGGGAAGCACAGGATACCAATACAGGATTAGTATTTTAAATTTAAAGTTTAAGATGAATTAATTTGTTAAGTTTAACATGTTGAATAGTAGTGATTAAAGTCAATCTGAAACATTGAAAGATGCAAAATAATACAATCCTTCGAAATGCTTTCAAAATGAAATTAAAACCGGGTTTTGAGACAGAATATAAAAAACGGCACGACGAAATCTGGCCGGAACTTGCCAGTTTACTTTCAAACACAGGAATACAGGATTACAGTATTTTTCTGGACGAAGAAACACTGATACTTTTCGCCGTTCAAAAAATAAGTGCAGACTTTGACCATAAGTTACTGCCAAATCATCCCATTGTCAAAAAATGGTGGGCGTATATGAGCGATATCATGGAAACAAATCCTGATAATTCGCCAGTTGCTACTTCGCTAAAAGAAGTTTTTCATTTAGATTAAGGATAAAATATTTAAGAATCAATTTGTATTTTGCTAAACTAACAAACTAACCATGAACTATAAACCAACCAGAATTATAACAGTATTTGCCTTAGGATTATGTACTATGGTTAATGCCCAGAAAACAGATGCCACAGCGCCACTGCATCTAACACAGCCGGATTATCCAACGCCCTATGTGATCCCTCAAAAGGAAAATATAAAAGCAGTATTAGACAGAGTTTATAATTTTTTAGATAAAAATTCAGCTTCTAAGATTGTAGATGCCAATACTAAAGCGGTAATTACGGATTATAAAAAAAGCAATCAGGATATCATTTTCGAACCCGGTGCTTTTAGACTCACAAGTTACGAATGGGGAGTAACCTATGCAGGAATGCTTTTAGCGGCAAACGCTACAGGCGAAAAATATTTTGCTGATTATTCCAATAAAAGAATACAATTAATAACAGATATCGCTGCCAATTATAAGGAGAAAAATATCAAAGATGTCGATATGGTTAAAACGCTTCATCCGGAAGCACTAGATTTTGCAGGTGCTCTTTGTGCTGCATTTATTAAGGCCAAAAAAGAAGGATTAAAAGCCAATATTGATCCTTTGGTCAACAATTATATCGACTTTATCAGCAACAAACAATTTAGGCTAAAGGACGGAACATTAGCAAGAAACAGACCTCAGGACAATACGCTTTGGTTAGACGATATGTTTATGAGTGTTCCCGCATTGGCACAAATGGGAAGTTATACCGGAGATGTAAAATACTTTGACGATGCTGTAAAACAAGTCGATCAGTTTTCTGAGCGAATGTTCAACAGCCAGAAAGGAGTTTATATGCACGGCTGGGTCGAGTCTATGCAGGTTCATCCTCAGTTTCATTGGGCAAGAGCAAATGGGTGGGCTCTTATGACCATGGTCGAGTTATTAGAAGTGTTACCAAAAAATCATCCCGGATATCCTCAGGTTTTGTCACAATTACAAAAGCATATTGCCGGATTAATGCAGTATCAGGACGGAACTGGTTTTTGGCATCAGTTATTAGATCGAAATGATTCTTATTTAGAAACTTCGGCAACCGCCATTTATGCCTATTCGATTGCCAGAGCCATCAATCGCGGTTATGTGAATAAGATGACCTATGCTCCGGCTGTACTGTTGGCCTGGAATGCCGTAGCGTCAAAAGTAAATGATAAAGGCCAGGTAGAAGGAACCTGCGTTGGAACCGGAATGGCTTTTGATCCCGCATTCTATTACCATCGTCCTGTCAACGTTTTCGCTGCTCACGGTTATGGTCCCGTTTTACTGGCGGGTGCCGAAGTAATTTTACTTTTGAAAGAAAGCCAGTTTGAGATAAATGACAGCTCTATACAATTGAAAATACCCGGAAAAAACAATCAGGTAAAATAAAAATAAGTTAGAAGTTAAATGGAAGAAGTCAGATGTTGAAATGGTATTTTGTTAATTTATATAATAATTAACTTTTTATCATTTCACACAAACACACAGCGCCGCAAAGTTTATGGTATATAAGCTTTATGAAATTTACGGTTAAACTCTCATTTCAACCTGAAACAAAGAAAACCTGAAACAAGAATTTAACTTCTAAAATCAAACCACAAATTCATTTTAATTCCGTCATCTCCGCTTTTGATACGGATATTCGTTGGCTGACTTTGTGGTCCTTGCTGTTCCAGAGGTTTAAAATCTCTCATGGCCGGAATTTCATACATAAAAGAGATATCGCCTTCCGGAAATGCCGGTTGCGGATAACTTCCCGGGAAACTGTTTTTAGGTAAATCCGGTGTAAACAATCTCAGGAATAAATTATCAGATTCGCTGAAAACTTTAAAGGATGAAGCTCCCGCTTTTAGATTTGCTCCCAATAAATTGGCGTGATATCCTTTGAACTCAGGATAGATCAGATTTTCGAAACTTTCGCCTGTAATCGTATTGTTATACTCTTTCTCCCAAATGCCGTAAGTCGTTCCTTTAATTCTGTTTTTCCAAACATGATACGGACCTCTTCCAAACCATTTTATGCCGGTAACTTCTTTTTCGGGAAAACTGAATGTAATACCGAATGAGCTGATTTTATCTTCAAAAAAAGCACCATCAAAACCTTCTCCGCCAGAAGCGTTTTTTAAGGCGATTAATTCCATTTTAAATCTTCCGTCCGGTTCCATAATCCATTTTATAGAGGACAATCCACCTGAATAATTGACTTTGCAAACGGCTTTGTCACCTTCTTGTGACAGCTGAATGTCTTTTAGTTTCGCTTTCATCCCAATTGGGCGCGGGCCATTTGTGAGCGGAATTATATTTTTTGCATTTTTAATTGACGAAATTTCTCCCGTTGCAGCATCAAAAGTAACTGTAACGTCACTTCCTTTTAGTGTAATTTCATTTCCTGTTTTTGTTCCCGATGCTTTTGCTTTAGTATTTTGAACCGCTAAAAACTTTTCAGCATAAAATTTAGCCTTATGAATGGGCCATGTCCAGGTATAAATTTCTTTATTAAACTGATCAAAAGCCGAGATCGACAAAATATCACCTTCTGCAAAATTATTTGGAACAGCAAACTGAATTTTACGGATTTCTCCCGGATCAATACTCGGAAGCTCTATTTTTCCGGAACTTATTTCTTTAGGAACGCCATTGGTATAAAGCACATCATTATCCGATTTCAGCACTTTAAATTCCATTTTACAGGAATTCAAATTACTAAAAAGGTAATCATTCTCAATCAAAAACGATCCGTCAAAATCAGAATTTACCTGTTTAGGCTGAAACTGAATTGGTGCCCAAACCTCTTTTACGGTATAATAACTTCCTTCTCTCTCCCGATGAGGTCCCAGAATTCCATCGGCGGCAAGCGAACCTTTCGAATCAAATTTTACATCTCCCGTCCAGTCAGAGCGTTTTACAGCCTCGTCGAGCATCGCCCACATAAATCCTCCGGCAAACAACGGACTTTCTTTATAGCGGCTCCAGAAATCTTCCAGTGCGGCGCCGTGACCGTTATCATAAGTTCCGTGCATAAATTCAGTCGGAAAAAATACATTTTCACCCGCATTAAAACGGTGCATTCCTGTTAAGTAAGTAGGATAGTGGTGGGTGTCCCAGCCATTAAAATCGGCCCACGGATGAATTACGATTCTTTTTTGAGGATCATTGGCTTCAAAAATTGTATCAACATCATAATTCCATCCGCCTTCATTACCATTATCCCAAATAATTACAGAAGGATGATTGACATCACGGGTTACCATCTCTGTTACTAATTTTGTTCCCGTTTCAGTATCGTACGAGTTTTGCCAGCCCGCCAGTTCATTCAAAACAAAAAGTCCCAAAGAGTCACAAACCTGTAAAAAGTGATCGTCAGGCGGATAATGCCCACGAACCGCATTCATGTTCATATCCTTCAGTAATTTGCCGTCTAATTCACTGATGCGTTTACTTGTACTTCTGCCGCCTTCAGGCCAGAACGAATGGCGGTTGATTCCCTTCATTATAATTTTGGTACCGTTTACATAGATACCATCTTGCTTTTTAAACTCTAAAGTTCTGAAGCCAATCTTCTTGTTATATCCATGAATTACAGTTCCGTTTTGTTTTAAAACCAAATCCAGTTCATATAAATTAGGCGTTTCCGGATTCCAGGGTTTTATGTTTTTCCATTGTGCTGCAATAGTTGCTGAGGTACTTTTTGATTTAATGGGAAAAGTAAAAGTTTGAAAGTTTTCCCCATTCCAACCTTTAAGAGAAGTTTCTAAGGTGGTATTTTTTTGAATGTTTTTCAGATTAAGATCAACCGTAATTGAACCGTCCATTTTAGGATTTACAGCAATAGTACGAATATGCGTTTTAGGCGAAACTTCTAACCATACCGGACGATAAATACCGCCAAAAAGCCACCAGTCAGCTCTTCTTTCGGCCGCATTTACAGATTTATTAGCTGAATGTTTCCAAACATGAACTTCCAGAATATTTTTAGAACCAAATTTTAATAAAGATGAGATATCGTATTTGAACTCGTAAAAACCACCCTGATGAATTGCTCCGGCAAGTTTTCCGTTTATTTTTACCTCAGTATCTGTCATAGCACCGCCAAATGCAATCAGAATATCTTTGTCCTTATAAGAGGCGGGCACTTCAAATTCATATTTGTACAAACCCTCTTCTTTACTTGGTTCTTTCTGATTGAGTTCTTTGTACCAGCGTCCATACGTATATTCGCCAAAACCTTCGAGTTCCCATTGTGAGGGAACATTTATTTTAGACCAGGTTTTACTGTTATTTCCGCTGGTACAATAAAAATCCCATTGTACAGGATGTTCAAAATCCTTTCCTGAAAGATAGATCTTGTCCGTTTGCTGTGCCTCGCTGGTTTGGGTTATAAAAAGTGAAAATGCAGCAATAGTGAGATTTTGAATGGTGTTTCTGAGCATCATAATAAATAAGATTCTTTGATGGTTAGTTGCCGTCTGGTTTAGTGATTTCAAAACGGTCACTCATAGGCAGCGTCCAGCTCGAAATAAAATTGGGTTGCTTTGGGGCGTAATTGGCAGTTTCTTTTTTGATCTGTTTTTTTAACGGAATGTCAAGCTCGCGAATTCCTTTAAGAATACAAAGTGCAATTTCGTTAGCGCCAAAACTATTAAAATGAGTATTGTCGTCCAGCGCCTTTTCCTGTCCCGGAAAAGTATGGGCTGGATATTGCACAAAAGCTTTTCGCGAAGTTTCATCGCCCCACGCCTCATATAATTCCGTTGTCATTTTTGTAATATCGATCAGCGCAATATTGTTTTTTTGTGCTACTGTGCGCATTGCATCAGGAAATTCGCCGTGTGTTTCCTTCAAAGTGCCATCTTCATTGAAGAATCGGCGTTGTGTAGGCGTCACCAAAACAGCAATTGCACCTTTATCTCTTGCAGATTGTACAAATTCTGTCAATAAAGCCGAATATGACTCCCACGGACCATTTCCGGCACCTTTTATTTTCTCGTCATTGTGTCCAAATTCCACAAACAAATAATCCCCTTTTTTGATTTGAGAAAGTGTCTTTTTTAAACGATTTCCGGCTTTAAACGAACTCAGGGCAGCACCAGAATAGGCATAATTGGCAACAACAACGCTGTCGTCAAAATAGTTCGTAATAAACTGTCCCCAGGAAGCCCAGGGTTCTACATCCTGATTAGTAACCGTTGAATCTCCGGCGAGATAAACGACTGTTAGATTGTTTTTTAAAGTGATTTTTATACTTTGAACAGTAACTTCGCCTAAAAATTCAAGAGTCAGTTTGTCATCCCAATCAAGAATATCTTTTTCCCTGTCCTTAAGAGTAACGTTGAGGTTGTCATTTATTTTAGGAGTTCTCACATTAAGATTGAAAGTTGTTGTGATCGGTTTTCCTTTTATGATAGAAAGCTGATTGATCATCAATCTTCGGGATTCCGCTTTTATAGTAATATTCGATGGTTTGTCAACACTTCCCATAACTACCTCAATTTGATAATTTCCTTCAGGAACCTTTATCGAAAAGTACGTTGGTTTTGATATGAAAAAAGAGGTGGAGTTCATTTTCACATTCGAAGCCGAATTAAAATCAAAACCATATCCCCGGTTTGAATCATAAATCAACGCATTATTAATTCTTGTTCCTTTTGAAGAGCGCAGTAAAGAACCAAACTGAAACAGTAATGATTTTGTGTCATTGGTGTTAACCGCATTTAGTTTTGATACTTTTCGCAGGTCTTTTAAAGGATTGTTTTCAGGCATGGCCAATAGGAAAGCCGGCATGCATAAACACAATAATAATGTTCTGATTTTTACCAATTTACTAATTTTTAACTGATTTGATATTCAAATCTAAAGGTTCAATTTTGATATAGTATCCTGTACTATGATGTTAAAATTATTAATTTTTGTTTTTTATGATCAATATTTAATGACAATTTAATAATTGTTAAATCAGTTATGGTGAGGTGTTTTTTTAGGGTTGTTTTGTTTTTTAAGCCCTTTTATTAAAAGAATCTTTGACTTTTGATCTAATAATGAGAAATCATAAAGGATAGTACAGGATAGTTTTCTTTTTTACATTCGATTATTTTACAAAACCAAATAATCTCTGAAATAATCTAAAATTGATGAAGAGTTATCCGAGAACGAAATTGATTGGTAGGAAAGAAGTCTTCCGGTTTTGAAATTACCAATCGATTTGTAAAGTGGTTTTAGTGAACGAAATTATATTGCCTGATGCTATTGCAATGTATTAAATGCAAATAGCGGAGTGGCTTTTAAAAATAAGTTGTTTAAGTTTTTATAAGTTTGTTTAAGACAAAAGTGGTTTTTTGTAATCTGACGTTTGATAGTTTTCAAACGTTAGATTTTTTTTTAGAATGCAATAAGTAATTTGATTTTTATATCCTTACAAATAATAAAACGTGAAATTTATTTCAAGAATTTTAGCGCAAAAGAGAACTTCCTGTTGCGAATATATTTCTTAGGAACGTTGCTGCGGATAATGTTTTCGCAGAAAAATAAATTCATGAAAATGTTATTAATTTTGTCCATGAAAATTGATTGTAATCCTAAAATAAATACAACTATACTATTTCCTGAATAAACAGTTAAATACTAAAAATCAGAGTTGTTTTACTTTCAGCGAAAAGTCACTTTCGTATAAAATGTTTTTTTATATTTATCTTTTTGTAAAGCTTAAATTGGGATCTTCATTTCTTAACTGAACTATAAGTTAGTTTCCTTTCAATAAATTAATACTTACTGTAGCAATATCAGCATCTGGAAATCGTCTAAAAATCGATGGATCCGGAAATAGCCCCGCTTCTGCAGCAATACTATTAAAGACATCTATTTCAACAATATACTGATCAGAAAAACCATGAGTTGCGTCATAAGCCGTTGCGGCAGTTTTTCCCAAATTATGCGCTGTAAGTTTTGGATCTACAGTATGCAATTCAATCAACAGCAAACCAAACTTAGACACATATGGCGACCATTTTAGTAAATGTTCTAATAGATTATCTTCTACCAGATTGTTGCTGATTCGTTCTCCCCGATAGGCAAATGCACCGGTAGATTTACTAATTCTATTTTTATTGATACGTTTGGGTTCTTCCCAAATTCTATTGTGATCCAGAAAGGTCCTAACGTTAAGCAAATCTTTCAGGTCAATATTATAATTTTCTTTCAGGTCGTCTGAAAGTACATCAGGACGTCCGATATCTCCCCAGATTACCTTTGCCCAAATATCGGCCTTGATGAGGTTAGCTCTCGTTACTTTTAAAGCAGCTTGATTATAATCTGCACCAACCAGAAACAAAGGATATTCATCTAGCATTTTTCCTCTTAAAGTTTGCCTGTCGATTACTTCAAAAATATGCTGTAGGAAAGCCCCATTACCACAACCCATATCCAGAATTCCTTTGGGTTGTTCTTCAATGGGCAGGCTAAAGAGCCTCACGATAATTTCGTCTACAATTTTAAAATAAGTATCGTGCGCACCGCCGCTTCCCCAGACATTCATCTCACGATCAACATGAATTTCGTTTTCACCATTGGTAATCATTCTTAGAATAGCCGGATCGCCAAAAATTAATTCTTCAATTTTGGCAAAGGTGGGCAAATAAGAAACTGTAACTCCATAAGCACTGGCTCTTTTTGCATAAAATAAACCAGTCTCAGTAAATTGATAATTACCATTTTTCTTCAGGAACCATCCAAGGTGGACAAAGAAATCCAGTATTTTTTTAAATTGTTCAGGAGATTTATGAAACTCTTCAGGTTTGAAAGAAGTCTCCATGAAATATTTATGAAACATACCGTTCATTGCCAGATGCACGATCGTTGGTCCAATCAAATAACCCTCGATATGTTTTAAAATCTGATCTTGAATACTACTTTTTAGAGGATCTGCAGAGCGCTCAATTCCGTAATTTTTTTTATATTTTTCAAAAATAAGATTGAGCTTTTCAAAAGGTGCATCCTCAAAAAGGCGCGGATGAAACTGAGTAGAAAAATGGAGTAAATCAACGACATCTTCATACAGATAAAACATTGAAAAAGCTGTTTCTGTCCTCTCATTTACTGAGATCACAATTTCCTGTGTACTGTTATTGACTTCGTAATCCAGAAATCCCTGAGAGGCTAAGATCCTCAAGCCAACATTCAGGTAACCTTCATTGGCTTTAAAAACAGTTGTAAGCTCCGCTAATTCAAATTGTTTTTTGCTTAGAATAAAATCTAAAACACCATTGTTTTTCAATGCGATTGCTACTGGAGCAACAGCTAATCCATCGAGATGTCTAAAAATAGAACCGCGGAGTTGTGATTTATCAGTCATAGGAAGTGATGATGGTTTATTCAAAAATAGTGATTTTTTAAACGAAGACGATATCAATTCTATTTTTGTGTACTATAAAATTTCTTGAGGTTGTGAAGGTATTGTTTGTGCAAAAGGGATTAATAAAAAAAGCCTGTAAACAATAAGTTTACAGGCTTTTTTGTGGAGTCGCCGGTTCTTGAACTTATTATGATATATTTTGCTGTTAATTAATATTTATCTCTATAAATGCCTTGTAAACAATGGAATGTTTATATTTGTTATGATAAAGTAATTATAACGAATTATAACAAAAACGGCAACGAAAACGGCAACTGGTCATTTTTTGACAAAAATGGCAACGAAAACGGCAACGATTTTGACCTCAAATCCTCCTCAAAATGAAGTACACTTTTAAACTTAAAGAACCCAATTCAGAGAAAGAAACATTAATCCTGTTTACTTGTAGTTTTAAAGAGGAGAATAAAAAGTTCGTTTACTCAACTGGAGAATCTATACTCCCAAAGTATTGGGATAAGGAAAATAAATTTCCGTTTATTTCGGGGAGTAAAAAGGGAAAGACAGCTGAGACCATCAAACGGCAATTAAACCGCTATTCTGATTTGCTTCTTGAAACTTACAGTCTTTATAAAAGAATTGGAGAGACTTTGACTTCAACTATTTTAAAAAAAGTATTCGACGAGGAGTTTAAAAAGACAGTTTCTGGAAAGAATGTTTTTTTTGATGCTTTCGATGAATTTATGGCAGAAAAGAAAAAGCAACAAGCATGGGCGAAAGCGACAGTAAAGAGATATGATAATATCAAGAACATACTCAAAAACTTTGAGAAAGTCAGGAAATACAAGCTTACTTACAGCAGGATAAACAAAACGTTTCATGACGAGTTTACTTCCTATTGTATGGGAGATTTGAAGCATATCAATAATACTTACGCAAGAAATTTGACTTTGTTTAAGTCCTTTATGTATTGGTCATTTGAAAAGAAATACACATTCAACAATGCATTTATAGGATTTAAGAAAGTTCCAAAAGTTATCACTAATCAAATTGCATTGACTATTGAAGATCTTAACAACTTAATGCAACATAAGTTTAAAACAGAAAGTTTGGAGCGAGTTAGGGATGTTTTTGTTTTTGCTTGTGTTACAGGAATGCGCTTTGGAGAATTGTCTTTAATTTCAAAAAGTAATGTTTCAGAAAAATGCATTATGCTTAAAGAAGATAAAGATGAAACAAAGGAAGCAAGGGAAATACCATTAACAAATATATCGAGATATATTTTGCTGAAATATGACTATAAATTGCCTCTTATTGCGAACCAAAAGCAGAACAAGTATATTAAAGATTGTTTTCAAGAAATGAAATACACTAACATGGTGCAAAAAGTAACAACGAAAGGAAAAGAGAATATCAAAGAAGATATGTTTTTTTATGATAGAATAAGTACACATACAGCTCGTCGAACATTTATTACTATGATGAAAAGACAAGGTAAAAGTGATAAGCTTATTGCTTCTATAACGGGACATAATGATATGAAAACTTTAAATCAATATTATCAGGTTAATGATGATGAAAAAAAAGAAGCAATGGATGAAGTTTTCAATGTTGAATTAAAAATGAAAATTGTATAATAATGAGAAACACAAAACTTTACAATAAACTACAATCAAAAATGATTAATTTAATGACTTTCAAAAAAAAATCTGATGAAGATGCTTTTAGAATGGGAATGATAATGATTATAATTGCTGTACAGTTTTCAACAGCTCTTTTCTTTTACGAAAATTATTTTGCTAATACAAAAGGAATTACGAAATATAGTTCACTTATTATTATAATTCCTGCTTCAATTTTAGGATTAAAATTTCTTGAGCTTTTATTTCAAAATTTTGAAAAGAAAAATAATATTGTAGATGATGAAATTAAGACTTTACCAAATCAAAATTGTAGTCATCAGGACAATCTAATGATGGAGCTTTTTGAGATATTTTCTGAAAAGG
The DNA here is from genome assembly GCA_900129595.1 of Flavobacterium frigidimaris. Taxonomy (GTDB): domain Bacteria; phylum Bacteroidota; class Bacteroidia; order Flavobacteriales; family Flavobacteriaceae; genus Flavobacterium; species Flavobacterium frigidimaris. The sequence goes on from FQWG01000013.1 coordinate 85,933, forward strand.
AAATTTATAAAAAAGGAAAAGGAAATTTTGGATTAGAACGTTATAGCTTTGAGAGTAAAACACAATTGGCAGTAATATTGTGTGTTATAAAATTTGATTCTCATAAACATAAGTTCTCTAATCTACCACAAAATAAATTTTTACTGACGTTTAAAGAAAATTTTAAAAATGGATTTTCATTAGGAGATAAAGAATTCAAAGATAAAATTGACTTTACAGAATCTTTTTTTTCAAGTATAAAAAAAGATCTTTTCGAATTTGATAAAATGAATAATAATATTCTTCGATTGAACCAGAATTCACAATACTATCAACTGTATAATGATTTTTTAAAAATTCTCATAACTAAAGATATATAACATATTAGCAGATAGCCACTTTATCTTACTTTATTATACTTTATAAAGTAAACTCAACTATAATAAGCCATAACATTGTCGAAATATTAATCGAGTATTAATCGAATATTAAACGACAACATTATGCAAAATCCGTTCGAAACAATTCAATTAGAATTGAAGGAATTAAAAGGTTTAGTTACTCAGCTACTTACTGAACCTAAAGAAGACTTATCTCAAAAAAAGTATACTTTAAAACAAGCAGCTGCACTCTTTAATGTAGATACTCAAACGATTAGTAACTATATTAAAAAAGGGAACATAAAAGCCGAACAAATAGGTGCGCGCACTCGCATTTTGATTCCTCACCATGAATTGTATGATTCTCTGAATCAAATCAAATCTTTAAAATATAAAAGACAAGCATAGAAACTGTGATTTCTAAGCTTGTCTTTTTTTGTTTAATCTAAAATCATTTTTTATGGAAAATAAAAACAACCGATTAGTTATTTTACTAATCATCTTTTCGATTCTTGCTCTATACCAAGTTTTCTTGTTCAGCTATTCGACTTACCCGTTAATAAAATCTTTAGTAATGATATTAAATAGTCTAGTTATTCTTTTCTATTCCAAGGCAATAACCAATAATCTTCAAGAAAAATAGTAAAAAAAAAGCATCACAATTCTGCCAAATTGTAACGCTTCAATAACTCATTGTATACCACAAATATACAAAAAAACTCATTGTATATGAAAGACAAATACATCAGGGTTGGAACAACTTATTTCAAAAAATCTCTTTTTCCTACCCTTTCAGGAGATAGTATTGAAATACTCATTCCATGGAGTCCTGAACTTTTAAGACAAGATTTTGGAAAAAATATCCTTTCAGAGATTGAAATATATGATGGTTTCATCTGTATTCCTGAAAATCGTCATGAATTCTTTAAGAAAAGAGTTCAAGATTATTACAACACATATCATGCAATTAGCAAAAAACCTGTTGAAGGAGACATAAGTAATACCTTAAATTTTATAGAACATATTTTCGGAGAACAAAAAGAACTAGGAATTGATTATTTACAGCTTCTATATCTCAATCCTACACAGTTTTTGCCCATACTCTGTCTTGTTAGTATAGAGAGAGAAACCGGCAAGAGTACGATGCTAAAATGGCTTAAAGAAATTTTCGAATACAATATGACCTTTTTAACCAATAGTGATTTTACCTCACAATTTAACAGTGATTGGACAAATCGGTTAATTATTGCAGTTGACGAGGTATTGTTTAAAACTGATGAGCTGACAGAGAGAATAAAATACTTGTCTACTACTAATACTCATAAAACTGAGGCTAAGGGAAAAGATAAAAGAGAGGCTAATTTCTTTGGGAAATTTATACTGTGTTCTAATAATGAAAGCTCATTCATAAAGGTAGATAAGGAAGAAACAAGGTTTTGGGTAAGAAAAATTGAAAAACACGAAAAAGAAGATGTTGATTTTTTAAGCAAGCTAATGAGCGAAATCCCTGCTTTTCTACACTTCATATCAAATCGAAAAATTTCTACTGGAAATAACTCGAGAATGTGGTTTACTCCACAACAGATAAAAACTAAAGCATTAGAGAAATTAGTGAAATTCAATTCTAATAAAATAGAAATTGAATTAGCAAATGTTTTGATTAATACGATGGATAGCCTAGATGTTGAAATCATACAATTCTGCTTTTCTGATTTATTGAATTTTCTAAACAAGTTCAAAATCAAACACGATGCTAATGAAATAAAAAAAATCATTCGCAATGACTGGAAGCTACAGCAACAATCTAATTCAAATCAATATCAAAAAATCACTATTACTAATGATTTAGATTTTTATCAAAATTCGAGTAAAGGAAGATACTATACTGTTTCTAGAGAATTTCTATTGAAAGATTTCGATGATTTGATGACAAAGGGAGATTAACCCCTTATTCGTAACCTTTTACATTGTCATCAGTTTGTCATCAAAAAAAATAGTGATGACAAGTAAATGATGAAACATTATAAACAATGATGAATTGATGATAAAATGATGATTCAATATTCCTAGAGTACATAAAGGTTAAGGACTGTTTGTCATCAATTCATCACTTTTTGAAAGATTTTTAAACCTAGAAAAATTAAAGCTATGAACACTACTCAAGCAAAAGAAATATCAATAGAAAAAGTATTATACCGAATGGGAATTCATCCACAAAAAACAAACGGTTCACAAGTTTGGTTTTTAAGCCCATTTAGTAAAGAGCGTACGCCATCATTTAAGATTGATACCATAAAGAATAGATGGTATTGTCATTCAAGCGGTTTTGGAGGCAATACCCTTGATTTTGTCATAAAACATTCACGCTGTACTGTTAGTGATGCTTTAACTTATTTAAGTGATTTTAATTTAGTTTCTCCTTTTTTATTTCAAAAGCAAAATAATGAACAAAATAAAGTCAGTTGTAATGAAAGAAATATAGGAATAACAGAAATAAGTGATTTGAAAAATTACAATTTAAAAAAGTACTTAATAGGGCGTGGTATTTCGAGTAAAAATTGGAATTACCTAAAAGAAGTAAAATTTACAATCGACACAAAACATTTATATGCTATCGGATTCGAGAATCAATCAAAGGGGTTTGAACTACGCAATAGCTTCTATAAAGGGTCTATTTTAAAGAAAGATATAACTCTGATAAAATCTCCTAATAAATCAGATATCATTTTGCTGTTTGAAGGCTTTATGGACTTTTTAAGCTATGCCGAAATGAATCCAAAATTTGAGGAAAACATATTGGTTTTAAACTCAATCGCTTTATTAGAAAAAGCAAAATTAGAGTTAAAAGGCTATAATGAAATCAAGGTCTTTTTTGACAGAGACAATGCTGGTTTCAGAGCTACAAAATCAATTTTAGAAACGTTTCCAAATGCGAAGGATTCTTCCCAAGTCTATAGCAATTTTAAGGATTACAACGAATGGTTCACAGCCTACGGCATGGAAGTTAACCAAACTGTTTCAAAGATTTAACCCAATTTATACGCGCATAGTGATATACGCAAAGTTTAGAATTTCAAGATGTGTTTTCCGCTAGCGCTACAAACATTCTTGCATTCTCTCCCGATGGTCGCCAATGAAAAACACAACAATTAAAAATTATGATTATGAGCCAAGCAAGAACAAAAATTATAATGTTTAGGACTACAACCATTGAGAAAAAAATCATTGAAAAAAAAGCGAAAGGTAGAAAAATGAATACCGCTAGTTTTTGCAGAATGGTAGCCTTAGAACGTAAAAATAAATCTGTTTTTACTGAGGAAGAATTAAAAGCTTTTGAGAATCTGCATTACATACGAAATGGTTTTGTCAAAATTAATAACCTTCTAAAAGATAAAGATTCTTTGTTTGCCTCTGAAGTAATGAAAACGGTTAAACAAACTGATTCAGTTTTAAAAATTTTTAGTGATGGTAGGCAAAGCTAAAAGCATCGGACACACATCAAATGCAATTGACTATGGAAAAGACAAATTGAATGCCGAAGAAATCACTAGGCACAATGTAATTGGTAGTACTGGATTAGAAATTGAAAATGAGTTTAAGGTATATCAAAATCTAAATTCTAATACGAGACTAAATACTATCTCAGTTGTACTAAGTCCAGAGCCTGAAGACGGAAAAAAATTAACAAACGAAGATTTTAAGCAAATCACCGAAAGTTATCTTGAAAAGATGAATTTAAAAGAGCACCAGCATATTGCCTACGTTCATAAAGATAGAGACCACAACCATTTACATATATATGTAAACCGAATTGACAACAAAGGCAATGCCTATAATGACTCCTTTATCGGGAAAAAGACTTCTCAAAAAGCTAATGAAATAGCGAAAGAAAAAGGATTGATTTCAGCAAGGGACAAGATGTTTCAAAACATTGAAAAAAACAGAAATGAGCTAAAAGAAATCAAAGCGGAAATCTATAAAAAGCATCAGGAAGTTTTAAAGCAAAATCCTCAAAGCTTTCAAGATTATATCAAACAAATGGATTTGAAAGGATTAGAAGTAAAACCAACCATAAATAGACAAGGGCAGATTCAAGGTTTCAGGATTACAGATAAGGAGACACAAAAGGATTTTAAAGCAAGCGAAATACATCGCTCTATGTCAGGTAGCAATTTAATAAAAAGCGGTCTAAGAAACGACTTAAATCATAATCTCGATACTACTCTGAAACGTACACAGGGTAAGCAGATATCAAAAAGCCATTCCAATAAAAACTTAGCCAACACAATTCCGAAAGAAATTAAAAACCAAGTAAATCAATTAAGCAGAAATGGAACTAAATCAGTTGCTCAGGTATTAGGAAAGCAAAAAATAACGAAACAAGAATTTAAATACCTGAAAACAGTTCTTAAACCAATGGCAGAAATTGAACTAAAAAATACTGAGAAAGAACGTTTAGAGTCAATTTCAAAAGACATTGAATATGCAAAAAATCTTCAAAAAATTGAAGATGCTGAAATAATAAAACCAAACAACAATTTAAAATTAGAATTAGATCGATGAAAAATATAGAAATAGTGGCAGAAATTATCGCAGATGAAACAAAAAAACTAGAAAAACTGGTTTCTGAGCAGTCAAATTTAGTTAAGGAGTTTTCAATCTGCATGGAAAAGGCATTAGAAATGGAAATTCAGCCAAAAACCGAACGCTTAGAGGAGGTTATCGCACACTGGAATCTATTATTCACACGGCAAAAGAATCAAATTCAAGAGTTGCAAAACACTCAGAGGGAGGAAAACAAAAAGCAAAGATTAGGAACATACATTTTACTGATTTTGACAATAATCTTACTGATTTCAATACTACTACTATTAACATTTAAAAGAATATAATTATGAGTCATGGACCAACCGTTGGAGAAATGAATACTGAAATTGGTATTCTTCTCCGTATTTTAAAATTCATCTTACTTTTTACTATAATATCAACAGTAATACTTTTAGAAACTCATCTGCTTGTGTTTTCCGTAACTAATTTGTGGACTGATTCTTATAATTTTCAATTAAAGGAATTAAAGCCAAATTACTTTGCAAATGGATATAATAACTTCTTGTATCTGTTTTCAAAATTTGTAGCTAGTAAGATGCCATATTTGGCAAACTTTGGAGTGATATTATGCATTCCCTCGATCGTTTATGTTTCATTTTATCATGCGAAACAAAAGCGATTTCCTAGAATAATTATTAGCACTTTAATCAATAACATTTTAATAGTCTTTTTAATTGCTTTATTAGGAAAATTATTAAGCACACTTATTGGAAATTTTGGAGCAATAATCTGTCTAACTCCTATTCTATATACGGTTTATCTACTAAAATTTAAGAATAGAACCAAACAGAATCAAACCGAGAAATTTGATAAAATAAAAAAGTCCGAAAAAGAAGATTCTTTCACGTTTAAAACAAATCAAGGCTTGATAACCTTAGATAATCCGTACAGGGGAATCTATATTCAAGGCGGAGCAGGTTCAGGAAAATCAGCGAGTATTTTCGAGCCAATTATTCAACAGATTGGAGAAAAAGGATTTACAGGAATACTATACGATTTCAAAAGCCCAGAATTGACCGATAAAGTTTATTTGAGTTTTGAAAACACTTCAATTAAAGTAAAGAATATTGATTTTAAGCATCCTTTATTGAGTGACAGAGTAAATCCTATACATCCAAAATATTTGACCAAAATTGCGATAGCAAATGAGTACAGTCAGGTCATTGTCAACAATCTTTTGCCTGAATCAATTAAGAAAATGGATTTTTGGCTTGGTAGTGCCAAGAATATTTTAGTATCTGTCATTTGGTGGTTAAGACAAAAGCATCCCGATATATGTACGCTTCCACATGTGATATCATTTATAGTACAAACCCCATTTGATGTTTTAGTACAAAAGATATCGGAAGACCCTGAAGCAAGAGGTATGTTAGCTGCATTACAAGAATCTATTGATAGAAATGCAGACCGTACAATTGCGGGAATGCTTGCAACCCTTCAAAATGCTTTATCTATTCTTAATGCTCCTGATATCTTTTGGCTCATGTCAAGCAACGATGTTGATTTGCATTTGAATAATAAAGACAATTTAACATTCTTATGTTTAGGAAATGACAGTACACTCCCAACTATTTATACACCAGCAATCTCACTAATTATTTCCGTAGCCCTTAGGCAAATGAATCAACCGAATCAGCAAAAATCAGTTGTCTTATTAGACGAAGCTCCAACAATTTTTATCCCAAATATTGAACAAATTCCTGCTACTGCAAGGAGCAATAAAATCGCTACAATATTTGGAGTTCAAGATTATGCTCAATTGGCTGATAAATATGGTGAGGGAAAAGCACAGGTTATTATTTCAAACTTAGGGAATCAATTCTTCGGAAGAACTACGAATTACAAAACTGCTGAAATGGTTCAAAATCTATTCAGTAAAAAGGATGAAGCATTTACATCTAAGAGTACAGGTGATGGTACAAGTGGAAAGTTTATACACCTAGGAAGTAATACCAGTTCAGGAACTAGCGAAAACATACAGGAACGAAATCGTGTAAAGATTAGTGATATAGTCAATTTAGCACAAGGAGAGTTCTACGGTATTATAGCTGAAGGAAGTCCACGAGAATTTTTAAAAACTCAATTTTTAAGAGACGAGATACAAGGGAAATATATCAATCAGAAGCTACCAATAAGCGATAGCATGATGCAAGAGAACTACTATAAAATCATTGCAGAATGCAAAGAAATTATATCAAGTTAAAAACAATTATTCAAAATCAATTTTTATAAATTAAAATCAATTACAAATGAAAAAAACTAAATTATTTCTTGGGGTATTATTACTATCAGCTTTTACGAAAGGCTATTCCCAAACCTACAAAAATGCTTTTGGTGTTAGCATTGGGGCAACACAGGACGGTTATGGTGTAATGTTAAGTCATAATTTCTTTATTCACGGAGACAACTCAATTTCGGCTTCTATTCTTGCAACAGATGCTAAATACAAAATCGGAGAAGATAAAATAGGTTACAACGACATTACTCTTAATTTGGGATATTCTGTCCCCTTGTATCTTACTCAAAACAGAAAATTCGGGATTGTCTTAGGGAGCGGTGTAGTACTTGGCTACGAAATAGTCAACGATAATAAAGACTTGAATTTAAGCAATGGAAGTTTGATTTTGGATGAATCAAAATTCATTTATGGGGCTTATGCGGGATTAGACTTTGACTACCTTATTAATGATAGAACAACGTTTTTTATAAAAGTAAACGAGTATTATCACGCTAATTCCGATTTGGGAAAATTTGTTCCGTTTGCAGGAATTGGACTTAGATATTATACCAATTAAATAGATTAAATAAACAATATAATTATATATAATAAAGATGAAAAAAAATATTAGAAAAATCGGAATGTTAATGATAATATTTTCTTTAATGGCTTGCACCAAAGAAGTAGATGTTTTAGAGCCAAAACTAGCAGGCTCTTACAAAATTGAATCAATTATAACAGATTTACCTGTTGATTTAGACAACGATGGAGTTGCTAATACAGATATGAGTAAAGAAAAAGACCGTGGCTATTGTCGTTTTGATGATACTTTTTCATTTAACAATGGTAACAAAGGAATTTGGGCTGATGGTTCTGATATTTGTAGCAATGCCTTAGAGCCTTCTGACGATTATTTTAATTACATCTATGACAAGGCAAAAAAAACTATTTCTATGGAAATATTTCACAAAGGAGAAAAAGAAAGTGAGCTTTTAGAACTTACTGATGTTTTTGTCAGCTACAAGGACGGAAGACAAACACTTAAATTTAGTTTCTACGACGAACGTTATACTAACAGAATAGTAACGTACTATCTTGTATCTGAATAAGTAAACGAACATAAACAATTAAAAACATGGATTTATACTTTGTAAAAATATTAGACCAACAAAAAATAAAAGTTGGCATTTCAGAGAATGCAAAAAAAAGAATAGTGACTATTCAAAATGCTGGAGGCTATCCTGATAATCAGATTTATTCAAATATTTTTCATGATTCTGGTCAATTTGAAAGCACCTTAAAAGTGTTGTTCAAGGACTATCAAATCAAAGGAGAGTGGTTTGAATACAAAGGGCTTGTAGAATTTTTTCATAAAAAAATTCAGTTTGAAAATAAAATAGATTTGAATATGATTCGCACTCTGCCAAAAAAGTTCCTCAATTCAATAGATTTTAATCTAGATAAAGAAAGTCAGAAAATAGAAAAAACTATACAAAAACAACAATCTGACAAAGAGAGATTGGTAATAAAAGGTGATATTTTTAATTTATCAAAAGAGGAACTAGAAATGATAAAAAAAGGAGAAACAGTATATTTATATGACAATTTTGTTGACTTCTTTCACGGAAAGACTTTCATTACTTGGGAGTTTGAAGATAAACGGCATATTGTACAAGCTTTTTTAAAAAAACTAGGCGTAGAATTTAAGCGGTTATAAAAGAGACGGATTCTCTGAATATTGTAATATTCTTGTAATCTTTAGGTCTTAAATTATTGGCACTTTAGACATTGAAAAAAATAATTAAAAAAATAAAACAATGAGTAGTATCACATTAACAGAACTTTACTCTTTATTGTCTGAAAAAGTAGGGAAAGAAACAGCTTTAAGTTTGACTTCTTACATTGAACGAAAAATAGACAAAGAAGTAGAGCAAAATAGGAGCGACTTAGTAACTAAGAAAGAATTAGAAAAACGATTAAGATGGATGCTAGGCATATTTATTATCGTTTCATTAATGATATTTGGTTTATTTATTGCCATTTTATTAAAATAAAATTTAAAGTCCTGCTTCGGTAGGATTTTTTTGCTTGAACTACTAATTTTTAAAGTAATTAAAAGAATCATTTATGAAATGGGAAGCAATAGAAACCGAAGAAGATTACAATAAAGCTGTAATACGAGCTATTGAGATTTTTCACGCTGAACCAAATACACCTGAAGATGATGAACTAGGAATTTTATGTTTATTAATTAAAGATTATGAAGACAGACATTATCTAATACTTGAATTAGATGTTCTAGAAAATATTAAAAAGGGATTGGAGGAAATGAAACAATCTAAAAAAGGTAATTTGAAAACTACTCCTGCTAAAGATTTTTTGAATGAGTTATGAAACTGTGCAATCCTTAAAAACTGAAAAAGATGTTAAATAAAGAATTTGAAGTAGCTGAAAAAAGAATGAATGAGATATTAAACATAGCTACCCAAAAAGGTGGTTTTGCTTTTTTAACCCCTGATGAAGATTTAGAATTGGATAAAGTTTCTAGTATAGTTAAGAGTTACGAAGACGTACATCTTATTATTGGTACACCTCAAACAATGTATAATAAAATAAAACCAAACATTGCATTTATTGAAATAGGTAATGATGGAACTTATGGCGTGTATATTGAAAATAGTACATTAAATTACGGAATTCATGGAACTGGGAAAACTATAAAAGAAGCTATAGAAGATTTTTTTAATTCATATAAGGAAATGAAAGAATTTTACAATGAAAAGGGGAAAGAGTTTATCGAAGCAACTTTTGAGTTTAAGTACGATGTGGCTTCTTTTCTAGAGTATTATGGAAAGAATTGTTTACGTAGATAAGTAAATAACGTGAAAAGCCGTTCCGGATCTTTTCTTCAGAAGTACAAAATAACGTGAAAACGAGAACCAGGAATGAGCTGCAGAAATGCAAAATAACGTGAAAACAGAAAAAGCGCTTACAGCTGGCCAATTAAAAATAACGTGAAAATTAAAACTTGCACATTTGCACTTGTACTTTAAGATAAAAAAAATTGTAGCGTTCAAAATCTTAACTATATTTGCCATATATTGGCAAGTGTAATTTTAGCAAGTATTAATTATGGCAACATTTGGAGAGTTTTTGAGAGGGGAGAGAAATAAGAGAGGATTGAATCAAAGTGAATTTGGACAGTCTTTCGGTATTATTATGACTGAGATTTCTAAAATAGAAACAGGAAAGAAAAAATTTCCGTTTGCAAGTCTTGAATCACTTGCTGAATTTTTAGAGAAAGACTATTTAGAGTTAAAAAATTTATATGTTGCTGACAAGTTGGTTGAAGAAGCTCATAAATACAACTGTTCAGATGCTGTTTTTGCTGTAGCAGAAAACCAATCAAAATATTTAAAAAATAAGAATGTTAAACAAGGTGAACTAAAATTCTAATAAATATGGATAATAAGAAACTTATACTCTCATTAGGATTTACACCTAAAGAAAATACCGTTGGGATTTTTCGAAAAAAATACTCTAACTCAAATAATTATGCTATTGAAATTGATTTTGAAAAAGAAATTATCAATTTTGGTAATAAAATAAAAGGAGAAAGTAAAACTACTCAAAATTTCTCTCAAGCTGAAAACTGGGTTGTTGTAGAATGTGTGGACAGATTACTGGAAAAGGGATATCAGCCTCAAAATATTACTTTAGAAAAAACTTGGAAAACTGGACACGGTACAAGTGGAAGATTAGATATTTTGATTTCTAAAGAGGATAATTCTGCCTATTTAATGATTGAATGCAAGACTTGGGGAGCTGAGTTTGAGAAAGAGCTTAAAAATTTAGAAAAAAACGGAGGTCAACTATTTACTTATTTTCAACAAGACAAAAATGCTGATGTTCTAATGCTATATGCTTCAAAATTAGACGGTAAAAAGGTTGAGTATAAAAATACAATTGTAAAAATTGAAGAAGATTATCGCCAAGCGGGAAATGTGAAAGATTTCTTTGAGCGTTGGAATAAACTACCAAAGACAAATGGCGTTTTTGATAGTTGGGTATCGCCTTATGAATTTCAAAGTAAGGCATTAACCAAAAATGATTTAAAAGTATTAAGGCAAGAAGACAGTAGTTTTATTTTCAATCGTTTCTTGGAAATATTAAGACATAATGTCGTTTCTGATAAGCCTAACGCTTTCAATAAAATATTTACACTTTTCCTCTGTAAAATTGTTGATGAAAACAGAAATACAAGTGATCAATTGCATTTCCAGTGGCTTGAAGGAGAAGATGATCATATTTCATTTCAAAAAAGACTAACTGATCTGTATAATAGAGGAATGCTTGAGCTTTTGGAAAAGAAGGTTACGGATGTAAGTGACAGCGAATTTGATAAGCAATTTTTACAAGTTGAATCTCAATACAAAGATAAATTCAAAGAAATTTTAACTGAAATACGTCTTAAAAAGAACAATGAATTTGCAATTAAGGAAGTATATGATGATGCTTCTTTTGAGGAAAATGCAAAGGTAGTAAAAGAAGTGGTGGAACTACTTCAAGTATATCAAATACGCTATAATTACCGCCAACAGTTTTTAAGTGACTTTTTTGAATTACTTTTGACGACAGGATTGAAACAAGAATCTGGGCAGTTTTTTACACCAGTTCCTATTGCTCGATTTATAATTAAAAGTTTGCCGTTTCAAGAAATTACAGCTCAAAAAATTGAGGTTGGAAATAAAAATGACTTGCTACCGACAATAATTGATTATGCGGCAGGAAGTGGTCATTTTATCACAGAGTCAATGGAAGTAGTTCAAAATTACATTGACGGCCTAGATGAAAGTTCTTTTAGTCCTACTACCAAAAGAGCTATTGAAAAATGGAAAGTTGACCAATTTGATTGGGCGGAGTCTTACGTTTATGGTATTGAAAAAGATTATCGACTTGTAAAAACAGCAAAAGTAAGTTGTTATTTACACGGAGATGGTTTGGCTAAAGTCATTCACGGAGATGGTTTGGGTGATTTTGGAACTTCAAAAGAGTTTAAGGATTTATTGAAGGAGACCGACAAAACCTATCCGCAAGACAACAAGCAATTTGATGTTATAATCTCAAATCCACCTTATTCAGTTTCTGCTTTCAAGGGTTTGATGGATGAAGAAAAATCTAGGCTTGCATTTGATTTATACAATAGATTAACCGATCAAAGTTCTGAAATAGAATGTTTGTTTATTGAACGTACCAAACAACTATTAAAAGACGGAGGTGTTGCAGGAATCATTTTGCCAAGTAGTATTTTGAGTAATACTGGTATTTATACCCAGACAAGAGAAATCCTTTTAAAGTATTTTGAAATATTAGGTATTGCCGAATTAGGTTCCAATACTTTTATGGCTACAGGAACAAATACCGTAACGTTGTTTTTAAGACGCAGAAATAATGCAGATGCATATAATATAGAAGAAGCGATTAAAAAGTGTTTTGTAAACTTGCAAGATGTAACTATAAACGGCATTGAAAAACCGCTTAAAAAATATGTAGCTCACGTTTGGGACTCCATTTCATTCGAAGATTATAAAACACTGTTGCATAGATCGCCTAATAAGAACGTCGAGCAACACGAAATTTATAAGGAATATATCAAGAAAATAAAAGCCAAAAACGAACAGGAACTTTGGACTGCTATTTTAGCTATCGAGCAAGATAAATTGCTTTATTTTATTTTGGCTTATCCTCAAAAATTAGTATTAGTAAAAACAGGCGAAAAAAACGAAGAAAAACGATTTCTCGGTTACGAATTTAGTAACCGTAGAGGTAGTGAAGGTATTCACGCCATACAGCGAAGTAAAAGTATAGATGAATGTACTCAATTGTTTGATGCCGATAGTTTTACTAATGCCGAAAAAGCGAGCACTTATATTTATAAAGCGTTTTTAGGGGAGTTTGATTTACAGTTTCCAGAAAATTTACAAAAAAATCTTAGCTATCATAATTTGGTAGATATGTTTACGTTTGACCGTGTGGACTTTGAAAAAAATATTTCGCTGTCCGTTAAAAAAAAAGTAAAAATTGAAAGTAAATGGGATGTGAGATCTCTTAAAGAATTTGTTGATCTTCAAAATGGATTTGCTTTTAAAAGTTCTGATTATATTGAAAAATCAGACACATTGAATTTTAGACAAGCGAATATTAGACTTGGAGGTGTTTTAGATTTAGAATATAAAAAAACATTTCTTCCCGATGATTTTCAAAGAAAATATAAAGACTACCTTTTATGTGATAATGATGTGATTATAGCAATGACCGATATGAATAGTGAATTAAATTTACTTGCAATACCTACGGTTTTTAAAAATAATACAGGTAATAGTTTTTTATTAAACCAGCGAGTAGGTAAGTTTATTAATTTTGATTTAAAGGTTATCTCTCCCAATTATTTAAATATAATTTTAAAATCAAGTATTAGTCGAGAACAGCTTAAACGATTAGGTTTTGGAAGTGTTCAATATAACATATCAAAAACTGATTTATTGGATTTTAAAATTCCAGTACCACCGCTTAAAATTCAAGAAAAAATAGTTTCTGAAATTGAAGTGTTGGAAATGCAAGAGCAAAAAGCGAATGAAAGAATCTCAGAATTAAGAGAAAATATTAAAAACATAATTGGTGCAGTTAAGGGAGATAGTAAAAAACTGCGTGATTTATGTGATTTTTCTAGTAAAAGGATTAGTTCCTCGTTATTAACTTCAAAAAATTATATTGGAGTTGATAATATGTTACAAAATATGGCAGGTAAAATTGATTCTAATTTTGTACCAGATGCTGGAACGTCAACAGCGTATAACATTGGAGATGTTTTATTGTCTAATATTAGACCGTATTTAAAAAAGATATGGTTTGCAGATAATGATGGAGGTAGTTCAAATGATGTGTTAGTATTCCAAGCAGCATCTGAAAATATTGATTCGAAATACATCTATTATACTTTAAAACAAGATGAGTTTTTTGACTATGAAATGCAAAAACCCAAAGGTTTGAAAATGCCAAGAGGTGACAAGCAACACATTATGGATTATAGAATAGCTCTACCTTGTTTAGCTGAACAGCAAGCTATTGTTACTCAAGTTGACAAAATTGAAGATAAAATAACTGATTTAGAAAAACAAATTAGCTTAATGCCAAAACAAAAAGAAGTTATTTTAAAGGCGTATTTGATGTAATGTCAACCACCATAGCTACTGCAACGGATTTGAATATTAGAGATAATGGCAATAAAATTATAGAAAAAAAATATTTCTATTTACCAATCATAAATTATAAAGCTCGCATTTGGCGGGCTTTTATATTTTATTTCTTATCCTGAAAAAAGTTATCAGCAAATAATAAACGGCAACGAAAACGGCAACTAAAAAACAAAAAGCCTGTAAACATTGAGTTTACAGGCTTTTTTGTGGAGTCGCCGGGAATCGAACCCGGGTCCAAACAAGCAACTAAAGAGCTTTCTACACGTTTATTTCCTGATTGGATTTTCGTTGTTGAGCTAGGTCAGGAACAACCACTCAACACTTATCTTCTTAATTTCGATCTCCACCCGAAGCTCATGGAAATCTAGGTTTATTTTTACGGTTCTCCTGGACTGACCGCCACAAACCAAGGCTTTCAAGGAGAATCCAGCTTTCCTATCTGATAGGAACGTGGCTTAATCTTACTATAATTCGGATTATGCAGCTAAAGCGTAGTTATTTTCGCCGTGTAAAATTGTAAGATCTTATATTTACGAGCAAGGTCTCAATGCTCGACGTGCTTACTTTCCAATTCGACTTGCTGTCAAAACCAGTCGACCCCAAAAATGAGTTTGCAAATTTATACTATTTGAAGTTAGTTTTGTAATAAATTTTAGAGAAAAATAATATTATTCTTCATCTTTAAAATTAAACGGATAATCACCAAAGATGGGAGCCAGTTTACGAACCGCATACGTATTTCTCGTCATTTTATTTGATAAAGCAATTATGGTAACATTTTCTTTTTGCAGCGGAATATAAGATGAGGTATTTCCATGCCACCAGCCATTGTGAAAATAAAAATTCTGTCCGGTTTCCCAATTGATCATTCTGATTCCTAAGCCGTAATTTTTTGTTCCCTTTCTCTCATTACTATAACCCGTATAAACTTGTTTTAGAAGTTCCGGTTTCAGAAAACCCGGAGCATTTCTTGCCCTGTCAAATTTTAATAAATCACGAGGAGTAGAGTAGATGTTTTTGTCACCATAAACACAATCCAGATAATCAAAACCAATTTCGACACCATTGCCTTTATAAGACGGAACAATTTTTTTTCTGTCTTTTTCAGTATCCAAAACAAAAGTATTGGACATTCCTAAAGGTTTGAAAATCATTTGCGTCATCGCTTCTTTATAAGTCAGTCCCGTTATCTTCTCGATAATAAGTGCCAGCATTGCATAATTGGTATTGCAATAGCTAAAACGAGTACCTGTTCTTGATTCCAGACCAATATCTTTAGTGGCAAGGATATTGAGAATATCTTTATTGGTCAATTGATTGTGTCTGTCCCAAACTGATTTATCACGATCGGTAAAATAAGCGTAATTACGCATTCCACTGCGGTGGCTAAGCAGCATTCTTACGGTACAATCCGGGTAAGGAAAAGTTTTCAGGATCGTATTTACTTTTTGATCCAAATCCAATTTGCCGGCATTCACCAATTTTAAAACAGCCGTTGCAGTTAGAACCTTACTTACTGACGCAATATGAAGCGGAGTATTGGCAGTAATTGTTGTGCCTTCATTTTTGTTGGCATAACCATTATATCTTTCAAAAATAATCTGACCATTTCTAGCGACTAAAAATCCGCCATTCATCGTGTTGTTTGGCCAGGTTTTATTATAAAAATGATTTATTCTTCCGGTTACTGAATTTATGTAAGCTTGACTAAGTCTTTTTTCAGGACCTAAAGGCTTCATCTTAGGTAAGGTGTCTTCTATTGCAGCCTCTTCTTTATTTGTTGTGTTTTTATCTTTTCCACATGACCCTAAAACTAAAATTAGGAAAAGTATTTGTGGTATATTTGTCTTTTTAAGGAAGCTCATTTTCATCATTCTTTAAAAACAAATATATAGAATTCAATATTTATGTTTTGCCTTTTTTTAGTCATTGCAAAGCTTGTTTTAACAAAAAATTAAGACTTTGTTTAATTAGTTGTTTGTTAGTCAGCTAGTAATGATTTTGAAACATTCTGAATTGTATTTTAACAACAAAAATTTAACTAAATTTGTTATATTTGAAACAAAATGAGTCTTAAAAGTTATATTAATAATATTTTAATCTGCATATAAATGAAATTTGGAATTATTAAGGAAAGAAAAAATCCACCGGACAGACGTGTTGTATTTTCACCAAATGAACTTACTAAACTCAAGCAAACGTATCATGATGCTGCCGTTGTGGTAGAAAGTTCAGATATTAGGATTTTTTCGGATGTTCAATATCAAAGTATGGGAATCACTGTTGCAGATGATGTCTCTGATTGTGATGTTTTATTTGGAGTGAAAGAAGTTCCTGTAGAAAATCTGATTCCCGAGAAAGCGTATTTCTTTTTTTCTCATACGATAAAAAAACAGCCTTATAATCAGAAATTGTTAAAAGCAATTTTAGAAAAAAATATCGACTTATATGATCATGAAACGATTGTCGACGATCAGAATCGCCGTTTAATTGGTTTTGGGAAATATGCAGGAATGGTTGGTGTGTATAACGGAATTCGTGCGTTTGGAATAAAGTTTGAATTGTTTAAACTGCCAAAAGCAGAAACTCTTGCGGGTAAAGATGCGTTAATCATGCATTTGAAGCGTATTAATTTGCCGGCTCTAAAATTTGTAGTAACCGGAACAGGAAAAGTAGGTAGCGGAGCCAAAGAAATTCTGGATGCTATTAAAGTAAAAGAAATTACGGTCGAGAATTATTTAACTAAAAATTATACCCAGCCCGTTTATGTTCAGTTGGATGTTTTAGAGTACAATAAACGAATTGATGGTAAAGTGATCGATTTTAGAGATTTTCTGGCACATCCTGACGAATACGTTTCTGATTTTGAAAAGTTTACTAAAGTATCGGATATTTATTTTGCCGGACATTTTTATGGTGCTGGTGCCCCGATGATTTTAACGAGAGAAATGCTGAATGCAAGTGACTGCAAACTAAAAGTTGTTGCTGATATCTCTTGTGATGTAAATGGCCCGATTGCATGTACCGTTCGTTCTTCGACAATTGAGGAACCTATCTATGGCTATTTTCCTTTAGAAGACAGAGAGGTTGAGGTATTTCATCCTGCAGCAGTTGTAGTCATGGCGGTTGATAATTTGCCATGCGAAATCCCAAAAGACGCCAGTGAAGGTTTTGGGGAACAATTTATGGAGCACGTAATTCCAGCTTTCTTCAATGGAGATAAAGACGGAATCCTGCAACGTGCCAAAATAACGGATAAAGGAAAATTAACTGAAAGATTCAGTTATTTACAAGATTACGTAGACGGGAAATAGGAGGAAGTTATGAGTTATGAATTGTAACTTTTAGAAATAATAAAAAAGCAGAAGATTTTTTTAATCTTCTGCTTTTTTACTTTAACTCATAACTTATAACTCATAACTTTTTTTTTAAACCATTTCCTCCGGTTTTACCCATGCATCAAAGTCTTCGGGCGATACATATCCTAAACGAACGGCTTCGTCTTTAAGAGTTGTTCCGTTTTTGTGTGCGGTTTGAGCAATTTCGGCGGCTTTATAATAGCCAATTTTTGTGTTTAAAGCGGTAACTAACATCAGGGAATTGTCTACCAATTCTTTGATGCGTTTATAGTTGGGCTCGATTCCCTGAGCGCAATGTTCGTCGAATGAAACGCAGGCATCTCCTAGTAACCTTGCTGATTGAAGGAAATTTGCAGCCATTACAGGTTTAAAAACGTTTAATTCATAATGCCCTTGCATTCCGCCAACGGCAATTGCCATGTCGTTTCCGATAACTTGTGCGCAAACCATTGTTAAGGCCTCACATTGTGTAGGGTTTACTTTTCCCGGCATGATGGATGATCCCGGTTCGTTTTCAGGAATGTGAATTTCACCAATTCCGGAACGAGGACCTGAAGCCAGCATTCTAATATCGTTTGCTATCTTATTAAGCGAAACGGCCAATTGTTTCAAAGCACCGTGAGTTTCTACAATAGCATCGTGTGCTGCTAATGCTTCAAATTTATTTTCTGCGGTAACGAAAGGCAAGTTGGTGAATTTTGCGATGTACTCAGCAACTTTTACGTCGTATCCTTTTGGAGTGTTTAGCCCGGTTCCTACTGCGGTTCCGCCAAGAGCAATTTCGGATAAATGGGCTAAAGTGTTTTTAAGTGCTTTTAGTCCAAAAGACAATTGAGCGGCATATCCTGAAATTTCCTGTCCAAGAGTTAGAGGAGTTGCATCCATGAGATGTGTACGTCCAATTTTTACCACGTCTTTAAATTCGGCTGCTTTTGCTGCTAAAGTGGCGTGTAGTTTTTCTACTCCCGGAATAGTAGTTTCAATAACCATTTTGTAAGCTGCAATGTGCATCGCTGTTGGAAAAGTATCGTTTGATGATTGTGATTTGTTGACATCATCATTGGCTTTGATAAAAGGTTCGCCTTCGCCAATATTGAAGCCTTTTAAAACTTGTGCGCGATTGGCAACAACTTCGTTCACGTTCATATTGCTTTGTGTTCCTGATCCTGTTTGCCAAATCACTAATGGAAATTCATTCTTTAATTGTCCGGCAAGAATTTCGTCGCAAACTGCTGCAATCGCATCGCGTTTTTCGGCAGGAAGAATGCCTAAGTCTGCATTGGCATAAGCGGCTGCTTTTTTTAGATAAGCAAAGCCTTCAATGATTTCTTGTGGCATAGAGGCTGAAGCTCCAATTTTAAAATTGTTTCTCGAACGCTCTGTTTGTGCGCCCCAGTATTTGTCTGCCGGGACTTGTACTTCGCCCATAGTGTCTTTCTCTATTCTGTATTTCATGATGTATATGTGTTTGTTGTTTGTTGTTTGTTGTTTCTGCGAGTAGTATTATAATGAAAGCTGAAAACTTAACGTATAGCTAAAAACGAATGCTTCTTATGAAAACTGGTTTTTAGCCCCGATAGTAGCGAAAATCTTTTATTTTTTTTCTTTAGAAAAATAAAAGATTGCAGCGAATAGCGGGAAATAGCTCCTAAAAATACTCATGTTCTTATAATTTAGCTAGTTAAATAATAATCGGAAAAGTCCCTTATTTAAAATGAGTTTAAATATACGGATTATTGTGATTTTATGAAAATTGATTTGGATTTTATTGGTAAGGAAAAATATAAGACTTACATTTGTCATTACATTCAAAAATTCCGGAAAACATGTTTGAATTTTCACAGTACTTAGGTTTTTTACTTTTCTTGACCATACTAACTATAGGGTTTTGGTTGATGTTTTTCTTAGTTGGTTTCGTATCTTATTGGGTTACGGGAGCTAGCTGGGAACTTATCAAAGAGAAAAGAGCAAAGAAAAGACAAGAACAATCAGTTAAATATTAATTAATTGATTTCAATAAAAAAGGACTCGTTTACGAGTCCTTTTTTTATGCAAAAGATCTAATCAAATTGCAAGAAAAAATCCAAATTCCAATTTATTACTGAGTAATTGGAATTTGGATTTTTTTATTTTGGAATTTAACTTAACTATCCCGGGAATTCGCTCCCGCCATCACCATCATTTTTAGGCGCTCCGGGTTTCTCTCTTTCCGTTTTAGGCTTGTTGAAACGATATGTGAAAGATAAATTGAATTGACGTTTACGGAATTGCATTTCGCTGTACGAAGTTTGACTCTCAAGTGTTGTATCGTTTTGAAGGTAAGTATACGACTTCATGATTCTTGAGTTGAAAATGTCACTAATATTAAATGCAATAGTAGCTTTGTCTTTTAAGACATCTTTGCTGAAAGCGGTATTCATCGCAAATTGTCCAAGGTTTTTACCCTGAGCCGTTTTTTGTTCACCATTATAAACTCCGCTTAATTGCCAGTCGATTTTGTATGGTAAAGTTAATTTCGAGTTGATTCTGGCAAACCAGGTATTGGCCTGATTGTTTAGATTTTGTACCACCAGATTTCCGTTGGTATCAGTATACGTATTTTCTCCTGTTGTTTTTACATTATAGAGGTTGAAATTACTGTTTATTCTCCATTTTTTAAACGGTGTATAATTCAATGTAAATTCGAAACCATATTTTTGCTCTCTTCCCAGATTAATTGGTCTGCTTAGAATCACCGGAATTCCATCTACTGTGTCGCCGTTTGGAGTTCTTACGAAACTAAAAACGTCTTTCGTGTTTTCGAAATAAGCCGAAGTATTAAAAGTTAATTTGTCCCAGCGTTTGATATATCCAATATCATATTTATCAGTTAAGGATGGATCCAGATCCGGATTTCCCTGAAAAATATTGATATTACTGGCGTAATTTGTTGCAGGATTCATGAAACGGCCTCTAGGTCTTGTTAAACGTTTACTGTAGCTTGCAGTAAAGTTGCTCTGGTCTGAAATTTCGTAACTAATAAAGGCACTAGGAAATAAGTTGTTGTACTTTTTAGTGTTGAATTCATTAGTATCTAATAAGTTAACCTGAATGTTGGTGTCTTCCCAGCGTAATCCAAATAAATAAGAAAACTTATTTAATTTGAAACCATACTGTGTATAAATCGCGTTTATATTTTCTTTGTATTCCAGGGTGTTAGATAAATTATCATCTTTGACACCTGCACCGTCAGTTATTAGATATTCGTTGTTCAGGTCGCCAAAACTACCTTTGTATCCGGCTTCGAACTGACTTCCTTCACCTAATGGTAAAACATAATCAGCCTGAACCTGTACTTGTTTTTGAACCTGGTCGTTTAAGGTGCTGTTGAAATTAGGTGAAGCCGTAATGATACTGTTGCTGTCATCTGTATTTCTTGAAACTGATAAATCAGCAGTAAGTTTATGTCCTTTGTCGTTGAAATTTTTGATTAAATTAGACGTATATTCTACGTTTTCGCTTCCTGTAACTCCATTGTTTAATCTAAATGTTGTTCCGGTAAAAGCTTGAGCAGCATCGTAATTATAATAATTGATCAAGTCTCTCGTGTCGCCACTATTTTTTTGGTAATTAATGGCATTTGTCCAAAAAGTATTTGGCGCAACCGTCCATTCTACACCGGCTCTTCCGTTAAATCCTTCGTTCGTTCTTTTAGTATCACGATCTTCATTTAAAAAACCTTTAGGAGTTCCGTCAGCATTAAGATACTCGGTATTGGTCAATCCACCGCCTTCGTTTGTTCTGTAGTTGTAACCTGCAGTAGTGAAGTAATTTAATTTCTCGGTTTTGTAATTTAAATTACCGCTTACGCCATACGTTTCAGGAATACCTGTTGAGGCAATAAAAGTTCCGTTGAAACCCTGATTTTTACCTTTTTTCAGTATAATATTGATCAATCCTGAACCACCTTCTGCATCATAACGAGCTGATGGGTTGGTGATTACTTCTACTTTATCTATGGCATCAGCAGGAAGTTGACGCAAAGCTTCAGCAACATTTATAGCGTTTGAAGGTCTTCCGTCAATTAAAATTCTGATGTTGTCACTTCCTCTTAAACTTACATTTCCTTCAGTATCAACAGAAACAGACGGAACGTTATCTAAAACGTCACTTACTGTTCCTCCTTTTACCATCATATCCTGGCCAACATTATATACTTTTTTATCCAGTTTTATTTCTACCGTTGATTTTTCGGCACGAACCACAACTTCATTCAATTGTGCCGCATCCTCAGACAGGTTAACAACGCCTAGATTGGTATCGCCCTGAACACTTTTTCCTTTTATTTCAGTTGGTTTAAACGAAATAAACTCCACTTTTATGTCGTAAGTTCCCGGAGCAACAGCGACATCAAATTCACCTTTTGGATTGGTGATTCCGCCTGCAATAACCTTGGTGCTATTTGGAGCAGTGATAGAAATTGTGGCATATTCAAGAGGTTGTTTGCTTATTTTTTCGAAAACTTTCCCCGTGACTTTTACAGTGTTTTTAGCAGGTGGTCCTTGTTGTGCATAATTGTAAAAACTTGTAAGAAAGGATACAAGCATTACAGCAAATTTGATTTTTTTCATTGTATATTTTTGGTTTCTTTTCATTTTAGACCGTAAATGTAGCTTTTGGTTTAAAGAAGGAAATCACAAAAATATGTTAATTTGATTCTTTATAATCAGTCTAAAAAAGCCGCAACCAGATCAGGGTCTCTACCAATAATGGCTTTTCCGTCTTTTACTACTATAGGGCGCTCGATCAGGATTGGATTGTCAATCATGGCCTGAATAATCTGATCGTTTGTCAATTCCTTGCCTTTGTAATTTTCAATCCAGATTTTTTCTTTGGTTCGGACTAATTCGATGGGGTCAAGATTCAGCTTTTTAAGAAGTTCTTTTAGCTCATTAAAATTTGGGGTTTCTGTGAGGTAAGGAATTATTTGATATTCCTGATTGGTTTTTTCTATGAAAGCCAGACAGTTTCTGGATTTCCCGCAACGTGGATTGTGATAAATTTGTATCATTTTGATATATTTAAATGTGCTGTAAGATAATTAAACTAAAATTAGGTATTTTAGCAAGACCAAAAATAAGATTTACTTATCAAATCAGATTCTCATTTTTTTAAATTATTACAAATATGTTTCTAGAGCAAGGAATTAAACCTCAGAATAAATTCTGGCTGTATCTTATAGGATCAGTTTTAATCATTATAGCATCATTTATTGGTCAGATTCCTTTTTCGATTGCAGTATTCTATAGAAGTTTTGTCAAAAAAGAGGCTTTTCCTTCAGACAACGCTGCTATTATGAACATGTTCGAGCCTAACATTACCTTGTTTCTGATTATGATTTCTTTTGCTTTTGCACTTGTCGGAATTTATTTTGTGGTAAAGTATCTGCATCGCCAGACTTTTTTATCTGTTACCACATCCCGAAAAAAAATAGATTGGAAACGCATTAGGTTTTCCTTCATTTTATGGTCTTTCTTTTCTGTTTTAAGTTTTCTGGCAGTATATTTTAAATCTCCGGAAAATTTTATTTGGAATTTTAAGCCAGTACCGTTTTTGATTTTGGTTGTTTTAGGATCGATATTGATACCCATACAAACCAGTACTGAGGAATATGTTTTTAGAGGATATCTGATGCAGGGATTTGCTAATTTGGCACATAACAAATGGTTTCCGTTAATGATGACATCGCTGATATTTGGTTCGATGCATGTTTTTAATCCTGAGGTGGCTAAAATGGGGTATGTTATAATGGTTTATTATATAGGAA
Source organism: Flavobacterium frigidimaris (assembly GCA_900129595.1). Lineage (GTDB taxonomy): Bacteria > Bacteroidota > Bacteroidia > Flavobacteriales > Flavobacteriaceae > Flavobacterium > Flavobacterium frigidimaris. Next base: position 109,539 of record FQWG01000013.1, read on the forward strand.
CCGGATTGTTTTTAGGAGTCATAACTCTTATGGATGAAGGAATGGAATTGGCGTTAGGGTTTCATGCTGCCAATAATTTGATTGGTGCTTTATTGGTTACTTCAGACTGGTCTGTTTTTCAGACGCATTCCCTTTTCAAAGATACGTCAGAGCCATCAGCAGGTCTGGACGTAATACTGCCAGTTGTTGTGATTTATCCTGTTTTGCTTTTTATTTTTAGTAAAAAATACAAGTGGAATGACTGGAAGGAAAAATTAACGGGTAAAATAAATGTTGTAGAAATTTCAAATCAATAATAATATGTCAAAATTAACACACAAAAATGTCCATAATTATTTTAAAATAGATGGATTTCATTTAAACGCAGACGAGGTGCGCCGTGTTGCTTATGATTATATAAAAGAAGGTGATGGCAACGAGCAGGCGATAGGAGAATTTTTACTCGATTGGTTCGATGATAAGGACTATATCGAAATGAGAACTTCCGGAACAACGGGACTTCCTAAATTGGTGCGATTAGAAAAACAGGCCATGATTCAGTCTGCATTGGCGACAGGAGATTTTTTTAAATTAGAACCTGGTAATAAAGCTTTGCTTTGTTTGCCTGTACGATTTATAGCCGGTAAAATGATGCTGGTCCGCAGTATTATTTTGGGGCTTGAGTTAGATATTACAGCACCAAGCACACAGCCATTGGTGCTTAATGATAAAGTATATGATTTTGTTGCAATGGTTCCGTTGCAGGTTCAGAATTCAATAGCTGATTTAAAAAATGTAAAGAAATTAATTATTGGAGGCGCAAAAATGGATGCTGCCCTCGAGGAAAAAGTTTTACCATTAAAAACAGAAGTTTACGAAACTTATGGTATGACGGAAACTATCACGCATATTGCTGCCAAAAAAGTAGGGGAGACGGTTTTTACTATTTTACCTAATGTGAAAATTGCGCAGGATGATCGCGGTTGTTTGGTTATTACTGTTGCTACGATTTCAGAAGAACCTATCGTTACAAATGACCTGGTAGAATTGATTAGAGAGAATCAATTTATCTTTTTAGGAAGGATAGACAATGTAATTAATAGTGGAGGAGTAAAGCTGATTCCCGAACAGATTGAAGCAAAATTAATTAGTAAGCTAACAAATAGATTTTTTGTTACAGGAGTTCCGGACACGGCTTTAGGAGAAAAGCTTATTCTGGTTATCGAAGGAGAAAAACAAGAATTTGCTCCGGACTTTTTTAATGTTCTGGAAAAATATGAAAAGCCTAAAGAAATTGTTTTTGTTCCGAAATTCAAAGAAAACGAAAACGGGAAGTTGTTGCGTAAACCTAGTTTGGTTTAAATAAATCCCAAAATAAAAATTCCAAATTCCAACTGTAAAATTGGAATTTGGAATTTTTTAAATTACGATTTATTTTTATTCAGCAATTACCGCATTTTTGCGCTCTAGTAATGCCATATAAAATCCGTCGAAACCTGATTCTGAAGCTAGGATTTTACGATCTTTTATAAAAGTAAATTGTTTACCAATTTCAGTTTTTAGAAATTTCTCCACCTGTTCCTGATTTTCTGATGGTAATACAGAACAAGTTGCATACACTAATTTTCCGCCCGGTTTTACGATTTTAGAATAGCTTTCTAAAACTTCAGCCTGAACTTTGCGAATGTTATCAATAAATTCCGGTTTCAGTTTCCATTTGGCGTCAGGATTTCTTTTAAGGACTCCCAAACCGCTGCATGGCGCATCGATTAAAACACGATCCGCTTTTTCGTGTAATTTTTTGATCACTTTTGTAGTGTCAATAATACGATATTCAATATTAAAAGCGCCATTTCTTTTCGCTCTCAATTTCAATTGTTTTAGCTTGCTTTCATACAAATCCATTGCAATCAATTGTCCTTTGTTTTCCATTAAAGAAGCAATGTGCAATGTTTTTCCTCCGGCACCTGCGCAAGTATCCACCACACGCATTCCTGGTTTTACATCCAGAAAACCGGCTACCAATTGTGAGTTGGCATCCTGAACCTCAAAGAGTCCTTGTTTAAAAGCGTCTGTCAAAAATACATTGGCTCTTTCTTTTAAAACTAAAGCTTCAGGTTGATCTTTTAAATATTCTGTTTCAATATTCAAATCCATCAAGGTGTTTCTCAAACTTTCTTTTGTTCCTTTAAGTGTGTTAGTTCTTAAAATAACTTTTGCCGGCTGGTTCTGAGCTGCAATTTCTGTAGCCCAAACTTTTTCTCCAAGTTCTTTTACACCCAATTCATCCATCCAGTCCGGAATAGATTCTTTTAATGCTCTAACTTTAGAAAGTTCGTCAAAACGTCCTTTAATTTTTCTTTCAGGTGTTCCTTCCAGTTGTTTCCAATCCGGAATTGGATATCCTCTTAAAACTGCCCAAACAGCAAACATTCTCCATAAATTCTCTCTGTCGAAAGGCTCTTTTACTTCGGCAATTTCTGCGTATAATCGTTTCCAACGAACAATTTCGTATATCGTTTCAGCAACAAACTTCCTGTCAGAACTTCCCCAACGTTTGTCTTTTTTTAATGCTCTTGCTACCACTTTGTCTGCATATTCTCCTTCATTGAAAATTGCATTTAAAGAATCGATGGTAGTATAAACTAAATTTCTGTGTAATCTCATTTTAATTATTTGAGTTGCAAAGGTACTATTAATTGATTGAAAGTTAAATTTTTAATTATGAATGTTGTTTTAACTTCCTCTAAAAAGAAAAAAACACTCTGATAAAGTTTAAAAGAGTGTTTTTTCTAAAGTATTTTATAAATGATTTATTTTATAATTCGGGTCAATCCAATATTTTCCGGAGCGTGAAGCACCATTGGGAATTTTTCTATTTTCACCGAACTGCTGTCTAAACCAAATGCTCTTTCTTCAGATAAACTCAGTTTCTTGATAAAGAAATAAGAGTTCATGATAATATTTTCGTGCCATCTTAAATCATTGTCATTTGACAAGAATTTTTCAGACAGTACAAATTTAAAGTCACCAATAATATTGTTTTTGTTCAATGATTCATAACGGCTTGTAATATCTACTTCGCCACGTTTTACCATATCACGAATTACTTCCCTGAACATCAAATTGATCTTTGTAGGTTCTCTGAATCCTAAGTTGAAATCGATTCGGTAGATATCGTCTTTGGCAATTTCAGTAACTTTATATTGTGTTTTGTACGGTTCAGTTAAAATGTTTACGTGTACAAACCAATAAATGTCAGCTCTTTTAGGACGTTTTTGTAAAATAGAGTAAATTACTTTTTCTTCAAGTTCATCCACACGATTTGCATTGGTCATATAAACGAGGTGTGTGGCATATTTAGGAATAGATAAGTCTTCGCTCAGCTCCATTAAAACTTTCTTATAATCGTCAATTTTGATGATTTTAGTGTAGCTTTTATTAATTCTTTTCGCCAGGTACCAAATCGTCATAATCGAAATCAGAACTGCTGCAATGATTAACGTTACATAACCACCTTCTGCAAATTTTGTAATGTTGGCAATTAGAAAACTAAATTCTATCAATAAATAAACCGTGATAAGAGGTACCATTAAATACAATTTTACTCTTTTCATTATCAAATAATAATTAAGTAAAATAGTCGTCATAATCATACATAAAATGATAGCAAGACCGTAGGCATGCTCCATGTTTCCTGATTTTTCGAAGTGTAAAACGATTCCAACACAACCAAAAAACAGCAGCCAGTTGATTGACGGAATATACAATTGTCCTTTTACCTCAGTAGGATATTTGATTTTTACTTTTGGCCAGAAATTCAAACGCATCGCTTCGTTGATCAGTGTAAATGAACCACTGATAAGTGCCTGAGAAGCAATAACAGCTGCCAAAGTCGCCACTACAATCCCAAATGGAAGAAACCAGTGAGGCATAATTAAATAGAAAGGATTTCCGTTTTCTCCGCCTAGTTGCTGTAATGTACTTCCTTCATGATGAATCAGATAAGCTGCCTGTCCAAAGTAGTTTAGTACTAAAGTAGTTTTTACAAAAATCCAGCTTATTCTAATGTTTTTTCTTCCGCAGTGTCCCATGTCTGAGTACAATGCTTCAGCACCTGTTGTACATAAAAATACAAATCCAAGTACAAAGAAACCGTCAGGATGTATAGAAAGTAAATGGTAAGCGTAGTAAGGGTTAATCGCTTTTATAACCTCTGGATGGCTGATGATCTGAATCGTCCCCAGAGTTCCCAGCATGGCAAACCAGATAAGCATCATTGGAGCAAAAAATTTCCCAACCAGCTTGGTTCCAAATTGTTGTATGGTAAATAAAATAAACAGAATTCCGATAACAATGTAAACAATGGTCTGCGTTTTCATTGTAGGATAAAACGCTCTAATTCCTTCTACAGCAGAGGATATTGAGATAGGCGGGGTTATAATTCCGTCAGCAAGTAAAGCGCTGCCTCCAATAATTGCGGGGACAATAAGCCATTGAATTTTTGTTTTTTTAACCAGTGCATACAAGGCAAAAATACCGCCTTCGCCATGGTTATCAGCACTTAAAGTAATAAGAACATACTTTATGGTAGTTTGTAAGGTCAGGGTCCAAAAAACACATGAAATTCCACCCAGAACAATGTCAGCATTTATGGCGTAATCACCAAGTATGGCTTTCATTACATATAACGGAGAAGTACCAATATCTCCATAAATAATTCCTAATGTTATCAATAAACCCCCTATAGACAACTTACTATGTAAGTTTTTATGCGATGCGCTCATGTATGTTTTTATAAAAGACGGTTGCAAATTTACTGTTTTAAAACAAATTAGCGTCAATTATAATTAAAAAGATAAAAAAAAGCACAATCGTTAAATTGTGCTTTAGTTTATTATTTAGAAATGCGAATTTAATATTAGCCTCTTCTTCCTCCGCCACCTCTTGAACCGGATCCGCTTTCTCTTTGTGGCTGGCTGCTTCTTGATTCCTGACTTCCTCTTGGAGACTCGGAACGTTGTGTGTTTTGAGTTCTTGCTGAGCTTCCTCTGTTTTCAGAACCGCCTCTGTTTTCTGAATAATTTCTGGGAGTTTCTGTTCTTTGAGTGGCAGAAGTTCTGTTGGTATTCATATTTGGTGCACTTTCTCTGGAAACATTTGCATTATTTTGACCGTAATTTCTTCTGTTTTCTGTTCTTGTGGTATTTTCTACTCTTACAGGATTATTTACGTTTGCTGAATTGTCTCTGCTTACAGAAGATGTTCGGTTGGTATTGTAGCTTCTGTCTGTGTTGTTTCTGTTGTCAGTATTGTTTCTGTTGTCAGCGTAATTTCTGCCTGAAGTTCTGTTGTCCGCAGTAGAAACTCTTCCTGTACTTGTTCTGTTAGTATTATACGTATTTTGAGTTCTGTTATAATCTCTGCTTGCTACACGTCTTTGATCCAGATCGTATCTGTTCGATACATTGGCATGTCTTTGCGCAAAACTATAGTCAGGACGTCTTGTTTCGTAGCCATAGGTACGTCTTGATTCATATAAAACCGGAGCTCTGTAACTTCTTCTTGTATTTACATAATTGTAATGATTGTTTACGTTGATACAAACATTAATATTGTTTCTGTATCTGTAAATAGGGTAAGGTCTCCATGCTGCATAATAGGTAGGGTAGACATTCCAGGTCCAGGTGGAGTAATAAGGTCTGTAATTGGTGACCCAAAATGAACTATAGATCACTGGAGTTATACTGTAAACCGGCTCATAAATGTAGTTGGCTCCGTATAAATAGGTATTACCTACAACCTGCACGCTAACTTTATTATAATTGTCTCTTTCTACATCGATCGTAGCAATATCCTGATACACATCACGATCTAAAACAGCCTGAATAATGACAACGTGCGTTCTGTTTTCTACAGATTCGATGACACGTAAATAATCAACCTGGTCGTCGCCATTTAAGTCAAGATTGGATATTTGATATTTAGGATCGTTCAAACGTCTTTCAAAATCCTGAAGGTTTGCTGATTCCCCAAACATAGAGGCCACAGCTCTTAAGTCTAAGTTATCGCTTATATCTGAGTTTTTTGCATAAACAGTAGTTTGGCTTTGTACTTGTACAGAACTAAAACCTAATGTCAGCAGGGCTATAAAAAGTAGTTTAGTTTTCATTTTAAATCATATTAAGATTGATATTCTGAGATATCCAATTACTGTGCCAGAAAAAAGAACAGAACTTATTTTATATGTTATAAATAATTGTATTTTAGCATCAAAAAAATCTAATTTATATGAGAAAAGTAATATTGTTTTTTGGTGCTTTGATTTTATTAATGTCTTTTAAAGCGCTGAATCATAATGATAAAAAGTCGTTTTGGGGTGGTTTTACTTCCATACAGATAGATACTTTGTTTCAGGATAAAATTAGTATTAGGGCGATTGTAATTGATAAGAATAAAATTTGGTACGGAGCTGATAATTCCCGATTTGGCTATTATGATTTAGATAAAAAAGAGAAGTTTGAAGACCGTATTTATCGTGATACTTTGAACTTGGAATTTAGAAGCATTGCTCAAAATTCTCAGAGTGTTTTTTTGTTAAGCGTAGGAAATCCTGCACTACTTTATCAGGTATCTAAAAAAACACAAAAAGTAAAATTAGTTTATAAAGAAGTTCACGAAAAGGTGTTTTATGATAGTATGCAATTTTGGAATGATAAGGAGGGAATTGCAATAGGGGATCCAACAGAAGATACTTTCTCAATTATTGTAACACGTGACGGAGGCGAAACATGGACAAAAATACTCTCAGATAAATTACCTACAAATGCTGAGGGCGAAGCGGCTTTTGCTGCAAGTAACTCGAATATTGTTATAAAAGGAAATGATACATGGCTGGTTTCAGGTGGAAAAAAAGCACGTGTTTTTTATTCTCCTGATAAAGCGAAAACATGGAAAGTAATTGAAACGCCAATTGTTCAGGGAAAAGCAATGACAGGTATTTTTACTGCTGATTTTTATGATGCCAAACACGGATTTATTGCAGGTGGTGATTATGAGCTTCCAAACAAAAAAACAGATAATAAAGCTTTTACGACTGATGGTGGAAATACCTGGAAATTAATAGGTCAGGAAATGGGTTTTGGATACGCATCATGCGTGCAGTATGTTCCGGGAGGAAATGGTAAAGAAATTATCTGCGTAGGTTCTGAAGGGATTCAGTATTCTCAGAACGGGGGCGAAAACTGGACTCAGTTATCAACAGATTCAAAACTTTTTACGATTCGTTTTGTAAACAGGAATACGGCAATTGCTGCAGGTCATAATAAAGTAATCCGAATTCGTTTTAAATAACAAGAACCCTAAATAATAAAGTAAGTATTATTATATAGGGTCCCTGTCGCTGTTGTTCTTTTTAATATTAGCTTTTGCTCGCTTTGTCACGGTATTGTTTCAGTAATTTGCGGTTAAAATCATCTTCTGATTTTTTAAGCTTTAGTATTTTCTTAGCCGATAGGATCTTTTTTAAATTGGTATTGTACCTGTCGCGCAAAAGATATAATTCTTTATCAGTGCTTTCTATTTGTGACAGGAGCGACGCTGCCTCTTTCTCTGACATTGAACTGATGTTGTCGTCGTCTAATTTGCGCAGATAGGTTTTCATTTTTTCATGACGCAGTTCGTATTGTTTGTCGTCATATGCATTGTAAATAGGCCAGAATTTTTCCGCTTCTGTAGAGGTTAGTTCTAGTTCTGTAGTTAAAAAAGAAACTTTATATGCCTTAATTTTTTCTCGCTTCTCATCTGTTTTATCACTTTGTGCATAAAATGAGAAAGTAACAAAGAATAGAATTATCGGTAGTATATTTTTAATTTTCATCTTTTGATATTTTTGTTTTATTCTGAAATTAAATTTTCAATATTTGGGTTTGAAGCCAAAATGTCTTCCAGTGTTTCCTGTTCCAGGGCAACACCTTTGTTAAGTTTATCGATATCTTTAGTGTCCAGTTCCTTAATTAAATCATATTGATTTAGATTCGACTGATAAGACAAATAAGTCTCTAAAGTATCTTCGTCAAGATCTTTAGAAGTGTTCGTATAGTTGTTTACTATAGGAATCATTAATCCGATAACCATTACAGCCGCGGCAAATAGTGAAAGAACTCTTTTACGCTTGTAAATCGGAATTACTTTTACTTCTTGTTTGTCGTTTACCTGTTGTAAAACTCTTGCCGAAAAATCATCAAAATAATGCTCAGGAGTTTTAAATCCGGTTGTTCTCTTCGGTTCGTTTTCTAGTTTAAATGCTTTCATAATATCTATAAGATAGTTTTAGTTGCAAAAGGTTTAATTGGATGTAACATATATTTCAATTTTTTTTACGGCATGATGATAAGATGCTTTCAATGCGCCAACTGAAGTCCCCAGGATTTCAGCAATTTCTTCATATTTTAATTCTTCAAAATATTTCATTTTAAAAACCAATCGTTGTTTTTCCGGCAGGGTCACGATGGCTTTTTGAAGTTTGATCTGGATTTCATCTCCGTCAAAATAAACATCAGCTTTCAAATTGTCGATGGTTTTATTTTGTAATGCTTCAGAAGTCACGCCGCTTAGTTTTGCTTTTTGATTTAAAAAGGTCAAAGCTTCGTTAGTGGCAATTCGGTACATCCACGAAAAAAGTTTACTCTCTCCTTTGAAGTTTTTTAAATACTGAAAAACTTTCACGAAAGTATTCTGCAAAACATCATCTGCATCATCATGATTCAAAACGATGTTTCGAATATGAGAATACAAGGGTTTCTGATAATCAGACAGGAGTTTTTGAAACGCTGTATTTTGCGTTTTAGGATTTAATAGTTCTTGTATAAATTCCTTCTCGTCTGTCAAATTTTTAGATTTATCTTATTAGAATGAAATTTAAACAAAAGGTTTAATCTTTATCATTATCTTAGAATTCAGACTGCTCTTCTTCTGTTGTTTTTGGAGCCGGTTTAGGAGTAGGCTTTGTTTTTGGAGCTGGTTTTGGCGCCGCTTTTGGTGCTTCTGCAGGATCTGTTTCTGTTGGCTCCGTATAGGTTGGTTCAGTATCTGTTCTGTAAACAGGGGTTTTAGCCACAGGAACTATTTTAGGTTGTACCGGATAATACACTTCGGTCACCAGCTTAGAAGGACTTTTAACATCCAGTTTGCTAACCGTCAATATTTCAAGATGAGACCAGCTTAAATCCGGTGTAATTTTTTCTTTATTGATAAAGGCAGTAGTTTTTGTAATTGCGTCGTTAATATGGGAGTAATCTCCTTTTAGCGTTGTTTTTACAGCTTCGAAACCCTTTAGAGTTCCGCCCAGAATATCACTTCCGGAAGTTGTCATAATTTCTTTATTTGTAGGCAAACAAATAGAAATTTTAGCTAATCCTGTTGCTGTGTTATAGGTGTGGTAAATAATAAAAGGATTTCCGTTGGCAGACAAACCATTGTTTTGGCTGAACTCGATAAGTTTAGGAATTACAATTCGGGCATTTTTGCTTATTTTTTGTATTTCGCTTGTAAATGTTTGTCCGATATAAGGAGTTTCGGTTTTCTTTACCACTCCATTTACTTCAACGGCAAAAGTTCTGGTTTCGTAATCCAGATTTTTATCAATGTTTGCAAGGCTTTTTTCGTAAATAGTTCCAATAACCTTATCAGAACCTCCGTTAAGGGCAGTGTAAACTTTAAACAAGAAACTCATAGTTCCGGATGCTTTCCAGGTAACTTTCGTTTTTCCGCCCAGAGTATCTTTAAACGTCCAGTTGACATCAGCCTCTGTTCCGTCGTATTTCATTTTTTGCTGAATACTTTCTCCTTCTTTGGTTTTTAGTGTGATCGCATTTCCATTTCCTTCGGATCCTGTCCAGTAGTACGAAGCACCATTTCCGGCTGTTTTATTGGGGAAAGTCATTTTTATTGAAGGATCTGCTACAGACCAGGATTCAAAATCTTCATAATTTCTAAAATCATTGATGTAATTGTAAACCGTTGCTTTTGGCGAATTGATGACTTTGCTTCTTTCAACAGTGAAAATCCCTTTTTGGGTAGCAACAAAAACGGTTAGCGCAACTAAACTTAATAATAATAGTAGGAATATGTATTTTAGAATCTTCATTGGAGTCGTTTATTTTGTGTCGTAAAGTTATAAATTTTATTACTAGTCACATGAATGCTACAATAATAAAAGTAAACTTTATGAAATTATTTTGATCAAAAAAAAGCTTCAGATAAAACGTTTTTAATGAATTTTAATTATGCAGCTTTCAGCGTTATTTATTCTAAATATAGAAAAATTTTTCGAAACTATCTTTTAAAGTAAAATTTGATCACAAATAAAAGAGCGATAAAAATCAGGAATACAATTAATACTTTATAATTTCCTTTGTAGAAAATTTTGTGTAATGCGAGGTCTTTTCGATAAGCGAATATCATTACGATTACAAATGCAATAAAAAAACAGAGTGCGAATATTAATTGTCCTTGACTAAACATAGTAAAAAATTATTTTTTTACAAATTTAGAGAATTGTATATGAATAGTTGCTAATTTGGCATTTCATTTAAGGAAATAAAATAATGAAGAAACAACTTGATGCAGTTACTGAGTTTCATACTGCTTTTAAAATAGGTCACAGTCAAACACCAATTGCTGATTTGGGTGAAAGTAAAAAAATACTTCGTTATAATTTGATGAAGGAAGAGAATGAAGAGTATCTTGAAGCGGTTCAGAATAATGATTTGGTCGAAATCGCTGACGCTCTTGGTGATATGATGTATATTTTATGCGGAACCATTATTGAACACGGTCTGCAGGACAAAATTGAAGCTGTTTTTGATGAAATTCAGCGTAGTAATATGAGTAAATTGGGCGAAGACGGAAAGCCTATTTACAGAGAAGACGGAAAGGTAATGAAGGGGCCAAATTATTTTAAGCCTGATTTTTCTAAATTGTTGTAAAGAGGTTTAACCGCAAAGACCGCAAAGGTTTTTTGGGTAGTCCCTGTAAGATAAAAATAAAAAGTTCGCAAAGTTTTGCGCAATTTTTGTCATTTCGACGAAGGAGAAATCCTTGCAAGTAACTCCGCAATGAAAATCCAATCTTTGTCGAGCTTCTGACGAGGATTTCTCCTTCGTCGAAATGACAAGATTGTAGAAAAAAGTAACCCGACAAATTTTAGAATTTGTCGGGTTTTTATATTTAAAACAAAACAATCTTTTGCTTATTGCACTTTTACAGTCCATCCAAAAGTGTCTTCAGAAAGTTTATTTTGAAGATTTGTTAGTTTTTCTTTTAAAAGAGAAGCGTATGAATTCTCTACAGGAGTCATTTCATAATAAACATCCTGGTAAGAGAAACCTTTGATTACGCTGATCACTGCAGCAGTTCCGGCACCGAAAATTTCTTTTAGAGATCCGTTTTTAGCAGCTTCTACTAATTCTGAAACAATAACCGGACGAACTTCTACTTTAAGACCTTCTTTTTCTGCCATTGCAAGCAAACTTTTTCTGGTAATACCATCTAAGATTCTTTCGCTTGTTGGAGCAGTCAATAAAGTATCGTTAATTCTGAAGAAAACGTTCATTGTTCCCGCTTCTTCCAGTTTTGTGTGCGTTGCATCATCTGTCCAGATCACTTGTTGAAAGCCGTCTTTGTTTGCTAAATTAGTTGGGTAAAACTGTGCCGCGTAGTTTCCTGCAGCTTTTGCAGCTCCAATTCCACCATTTGCAGCTCTACTATAATGTTCAGCTATGATTACTTTTACTTCACCGGCATAATACGATTGTGCAGGAGAAAGTAAAATCATGAATTTATATTCGTCAGAAGGATTTGCCACAACACCAGCGCCGGTAGCAATCATAAAAGGACGGATGTACATACTGCTTCCGTTTCCTTTTTGAACCCATTCCTGATCGATTTTCAATAATTCATTCAAACCATCCATAAAAATAGCTTCCGGAACTTCCGGCATTGCCATACGAACAGCTGAATTATTAAAACGTTTGAAGTTTTCGTCAGGTCTGAACAACCAAACATCATTATTGTCATCTTTGTAAGCTTTCATACCTTCAAAAATAGCTTGCCCATAATGAAAGACTTTTGAAGAAGGATCCATTAAAATTGGAGCATAAGGCTTAATGACAGGATTTTGCCACTCTCCATCTTTAAAATCACATTCGAATAAATGGTCTGTAAAAACAGCACCAAAGCTTAAGTTTTGAAAGTCTACTCCGCTTATTTTTGACGAAGTGGCTTTTCTGATTTCAATTTTGCTTGTTTGAGTTGTACTCATAATTATGTAAAGTTTTTTATGTAATTCTCATCCCATCAGAAAAATTCTAAAGTAATGATTTGGTGTAAAATAGAATTTGTTGAATGCAAAATTAAGTAAAAATATGTAATTTACTTAGTAAAACTGCATTATTTATGCCTTTTAACTGAGATTTATTTATCTTATAATAAAGTGAAAAAATTAAGACAGTTTTATAAAGAATTTATGAAAAAACAGCCGTTTTTTAAGGCTTTACGCATTTGTTTTGACTAATTTTGGCAGCTTGAATACCATGAATATCAGTTCAATCAGATTGTAAATTCTTAGAAAAGTGAAAAGAGAAATAATAAAAACGCTAGATGGCTCAACGACAATTCATTTGCAGGAATGGGACGAATGTTACCATTCAAAGCACGGTGCGATTCAGGAAGCGAAGCATGTATTTATAAAAAACGGACTTTCATTGTTTGAGAACAATCCGGTTAGTATTCTTGAAATTGGTTTTGGAACGGGCTTAAATGCTTTTATTACTTTTTTAGAATCTGGTCAAAAGCAACAACACATTAATTATGTTGGAGTAGAGGCTTATCCGGTGGAAGCAAAGGAAGTGATAGAGATGAATTACGTTGCAGAATTGGAAGCAGATCAATATAAAGGTGTGTTTGAAAAAATGCATCAATGCGAATGGAATCAAAAAGTAGAAATTAGTGCTGATTTTTCGTTAACTAAAAGAAAACAATTTTTTGATGAAATAGACGACTTCGAAATTTTTGATTTGATTTACTTTGATGCCTTCGGATATCGCGTACAGCCTGAGTTGTGGAGTACTGAGATTTTTCAGAAAATGTACAATAGTTTAAAGCCAAATGGAGTTCTTGTGACTTATGCCGCTCGCGGAGTTGTTAAAAGAAGCATGATCGAAGTTGGGTTTACCGTAGAAAAATTGGCAGGCCCTCCGGGAAAAAGAGAAATGTTCCGGGCGTTTAAAAAGGTTTAAATGAGTTGTTTAGAATCGTTCTATATTGATTTATGTGTATTAAGAAAACGTATTCGTTGCCAAAGTTTTTAAAAAAATAAGTTAAAAGAAGTGCTTATGAATGATATTTGATTAAATTTGTGCGAGTTTAAAAATAATGATAACCCCCGAAAATCTTATTTTATTATGTCAAAAATGATGTTTGATTACACGAAATCAATACTTGAGAGAGTAAGTTTCGATCCGATGCTTTTCTGTAAAGAATTAGAAAAAGCCATCAAAACACTGTTACCATACGAGATGGAACAATTACAAGAATGGTTGATGAATTTTATTATTGAGAAACCAGAACTAAAACAAAGTTTACTACTAATCAAAGTATAAGAAAAAGGAGCCAATTGGCTCCTTTTTCTATTTTATTTCTTTTGTTGTAGCGGACTAATGATTTGTACGTTCTGAAAAACAATTGCTCCTTTGACCACTCCGGCGATTGTCGATCTTAAAGCGTCAATGATTTGCATTTTTAATTCGCTCTTCGGGTAAATTAAACTTACCTCACGGGCAGGTTTTGGTTCCTTAAAGTTTCGTAGTTTCAGTTTGTCGGAATCTTTTAAGTCTAAGGTGTGCAGGTACGGAAGTAACGTTGTGCCCAAACCTTCATCAGCTAATTTTATAAGGGTTTCAAAGCTTCCGCTTTGTATCTGAAAATTATTCTGATCGATATCAGTTCCGTTTTTGCATAAATTCAAAATTCCGTCCCTGAAACAATGTCCGTCCTGCAAAAGCAAAATTTCATTAATGTTTAAATCGGCAATTTCGATTTCATCCTTCTGAAAACTGGCGTGGTGTTCCGGTATATAAGCCACAAAAGGCTCAAAGTATAAAACGATCTCTTTTATTTTTTCATCCTCAAGCGGAGTTGCAGCAATTGCAGCATCAAGATGGCCGTTTTTTAACTTCAAAATAATTTCATCCGTATTCAGCTCCTCGATCAGGAGTTTTACTTTTGGGTATTTCTTAATAAAGTTGTTTAAGAACATCGGTAAAAGAGTAGGCATAATGGTTGGGATGATTCCCAAACGAAATTCTCCGCCAATAAAACCTTTTTGTTGTTCTACTATATCTTTTATCCTGTCGGCTTCGTTTACAATATTCTTTGCCTGATTTACAATTTTTTGACCAATATCTGTAAGCTGGATAGGTTTTTTGCTTCTGTCGAAAATTAAAATATTGAGTTCTTCTTCAATTTTCTGAATCTGCATACTTAATGTAGGCTGAGTAACAAAACATTTTTCGGCAGCAAGTGTAAAGTTTTTATGTTCCGCAACTGCTAACACATATTGTAATTGAGTAATTGTCATTTTGATAGTATTTTGTGATGCAAAAATAAGAAAATATAATTTTTTTTTATATCATTTTTGAAGAACTTATATTAAATTTGTAGTAAACATATTATAAAACGAAAAACTATGAAAACAAATATTTTAGGATTACCTGTAAAAGAGTCAGAACTGTTAGTAAAGGAATTAAATATTCTGTTATCAAATTTTCAGGTGTATTATCAAAATTTAAGGGGAATACATTGGAATATTCGTGGTAAACGTTTTTTTGATTTACATGTAAAATTTGAAGAATTGTACACAGATGCCCAATTAAAAATTGATATGATAGCAGAGAGAGTGTTAACCATTGGAGGAACTCCTTTGCATACATTTGAAGATTATATCAAAAATAATAAACTGACTGTTGGAAAGAATATTTCAAACGATGAAAAAGCAGTTCACTTAATTGTAAACTCCTTATCAGATTTATTAAAAATCGAAAGGGAAATTCTGAAACAATCAGACGAAATAAATGATGAAGGAACCAATTCTATGATGAGTGACTTCATCGCTGAGCAGGAAAAAACAATCTGGATGATGAGAGCCTGGTTAGAAGAAGAATTGTAATGATTTGCTTTTGAGTAAAATAGAAACAGAATGATGCGAAAGTGTCATTCTGTTTTTTTATGACTGTTAAATTTGTATAAAATTTTTAGCCTGACGCTTTGATTTTATTTGTTTAACACTATTTTTGCTCCAATGAAATTAATCGCTCGCATATTATTATTCATATTTATCGCCTTCTTATCGACCCCAACAATTGTTCAGGCGATAAAGAAAGGGACTAATACGGCTATATCTTTTAACTGTGCAGAGGAAGAAGTTCACAAAGAACTTAAATCTGTTGTACATCCTGCAATTTTAGAGCACGAGGTTGTATTGCCTGTTTATATTCAAAAGAAAACGATTGTTTCTGAAAACATCGTAAAATTAGATAATATTTCTCCGAGCATATTTGCTCCTCCTCCCAATTTAGTATAATACTTCCGATTATTTTGAACAGACTGCATTTTTGATTAAATGTGGTAAATCTTTAATGAATAATTTTTTTAGTATTGTATTATGACAAAAAAAATCAATCTTTTTGCCAACCTTAAATCTGATTTTGCGTCAGGTTTAGTGGTTTTCTTGGTGGCTCTGCCTTTGTGTTTAGGTATCGCAATGGCTTCCGGAGCGCCATTATTTTCTGGAATTATCTCGGGTGTTATTGGTGGGATTGTGGTAGGCTATTTAAGCCAGTCACACATTAGTGTATCGGGACCAGCAGCTGGGTTAACAGCTATTATTTTGACTGCTATTACTGATTTTGGTGCTTTTGATGTGTTTTTAATGTCTGTTTTTATTGCTGGATTAATTCAATTAGCATTAGGATTTCTAAAAGCCGGAAGTATCTCAAATTATTTCCCAACCAATGTTATTGAGGGAATGCTAGCGGGGATCGGAATTATTATTATCCTGAAACAATTGCCTCATGCTTTTGGTTACGATGCTGATTTTGAAGGTGATCAGGCTTTTATACAAAACGACGGAAGTAACTCTTTCTCGTTTTTATTCGATGTTCTGAAACACATTCACTTAGGAGCGGTAGTCATTTCGCTTGTTTCACTAGTTATACTAATTTCCTGGGATAAAGTTTCCTTTTTAAAGAAATTAAAATTAATTCCGGGAGCACTTGTTGCTGTTATTATTGGGATAGCTTTAAATGAATTTTTTGTAGCTACAGGAAGCTCATTGGCAATTGCAAAAGAACATTTGGTTTCATTGCCAGTTCCAAAGTCTTTTGATGAATTTAAATCTATTTTGATTGCGCCAAATTTTGCTGCTGTTACAAATCCGCAAGTTTGGGTAGTTGCTATCACAATTGCCATTGTTGCTTCTATTGAAACATTACTTTGTATTGAAGCTGCTGACAGAATGGATGTTCAGAAACGTTATACCAACACCAATGTTGAGCTTAGAGCACAAGGTATTGGTAATATTATGAGTTCACTTTTAGGGGGGTTACCAATGACATCAGTTGTGGTGAGATCATCTGCTAATAATAATGCAGGTGCAAAATCTAAGATGTCAGCGATTATTCACGGAGTGCTTTTGTTGTTGAGCGTTCTGGCTATTCCAACACTTTTAAACAAAATTCCGTTGGCAACTTTGGCAACCGTTTTAATATTAGTGGGATATAAATTAGCGAAACCTGCAACATTCAAACATTTCTGGGAAAAAGGAAAATACCAATTCATACCATTTGTTGCCACACTTGTATTTGTGGTAGCAACAGATTTACTTAAAGGAGTTGCTTTAGGAATTGTAATTAGTGTAATTTTTGTATTGAGAGGAAACTTAAAAAGAGCGTACAGCTTCAAAAAAGAAGAGTACGAAGACGGAGACGTTATCCATATCGATTTAGCACAGGAAGTTTCATTCCTGAACAAAGCGGCTATAAAATTAACATTGAATGAAATTCCTGAAAATTCTAAAGTAATAATTAATGCTCAGGATACAGAGTATATTGCACATGATGTTTTAGATTTGATTCGCGAGTTTAAGGAAACAAGAGCGATTGATGCGAACATCAAAGTGAAATTAAAAGGGTTCAAAGAAGCTTACGATCTTGAGAACTCACCTGACATTAACAATCACGTCTCTATAGAACATTATTATGATGTTGCAAAAAGAGCATTAGTCCAAAAAGAAACTGTAAAAGGAGATTTTTAAACAAATTATATTAATTAAGGTATTTCTCTAGTGTGAGAAGTATTAAAAATTAGATAACTTTACAGTAAAGTTATTTTTAATGTGTTTGAGCATTTAGAAATACCAATCAAAAAACAAAAAAATGAAAGAGTTTTATAAGCAATTATTAGAAAACAATAAGGAGTGGGTTGAAAAATCATTAGCATTAGATCCTAATTATTTTGCGGATTTGGCTAAAGGACAAACTCCACCATTATTATGGATTGGATGTTCTGATAGTCGTGTTCCTGCAAATGAAATTATTGGTGCTAAACCGGGAGAAGTTTTTGTACACCGTAATATTGCCAATATGGTCGTGCACTCTGATATGAATATGCTGAGTGTCCTGGATTATGCAGTAAATGTTCTAAAAGTAAAACATGTTATCGTTTGCGGACATTACGGTTGTGGCGGTGTAAAAGCAGCTATGGGTAATATGTCTGTTGGAATTATCGATAACTGGATTCGTCACATTAAAGATGAATATCGTTTGCATGATAAATACTTAAACTCTATTGAAGATGAAACAGAGCGTTTTAATGCTTTTGTCGAAATCAATGCTAAAGAACAAGTGTATAACCTGGCTAAAACATCAATCGTACAAAGCGCCTGGAAAAATGGTCAGGATTTAATGCTTCACGGATGGGTTTACGGATTAAACTCAGGTTTTGTAACTGATTTGAATGTAAATATTGCTTCGAATGAAGAGTTAGATGATGTATATCAGCTAAGTAATCTATAAAAAATTAAAATCGCCTCAAAAGGGCGATTTTTTTTTTTAGAACTGTTTTATAAATTAAACAGGTTCTTATTCGTTTTCATCCAGATTTTCATTAAAAGCCGATGGTAATAAGGTTGGAATAAACTTGATCAGTATCGGTAATAATAAACTTCCGCCCGGCAGTAAAAATATAGTCAGTGACGGAATCGTTTTGCAAATATCTAAAAGTTGTTTTTTTACTTTCTTCTTTTCTTTGGCATCCAAATCCCTCGTTGTAGAATAAGCCAGGAGAATCATTAATTCTTTACTCTGAATAATTTCCTTCACCAGTCTGTTTTTGTTTCTTACAATCAGTTTTACAACGCTATGCGTCATTTGATCGTAAAAATGTTTTACAGGATTAGAGTAATTAAAATAAGGAATTTTCTTTTTATGAGTGGTAATAAAATTATTGGTTGTATCGATGCTTTTGGTTACAAAATCATCAGAAACGTTCATCATTGAACCCAGCGAATATAAAAAGTAAGATTCCTCGTTTTCGACTACACCATCACTCCATAAAGCCATTCCGGCCATGTCGATTAAATAATAGCGTTCGAGTTTGTTACTGAAATAATCAAGCTGTAAAGTTTCAAGCGTATCAACGGTAACTTTTGAAAACTTTGAATAGCGTATCGAAGCTTCAAAAAGTTTTATTAATAAGTCATCGTGCTGTGATTTGATCGTTTTGGTTTTTAAAGCCAAAGCTACAATACCAAGCACTGTTTCTTCGATTCGTTTCAGATACTTTTCAGGAATTGCACCATGTTCCAGATACTGTCTGAAAGCCAAAACATCGATAAACAAAAGGGCATTGGTTACTAAATGCGAAAAGTTTTTACTGATAATACTATCATTGGTCTGAACTCTTTGATCGATGATGTTTTCTAAAGATAGGGAGGGAGTATCTTTTGGAAGTAAAATCTTGAACAAATTAAATCCTTCAGGATTCATTTCGTTGTAAAATTTTAATACTTCAGCAATAAAAGTGGTCGGCTCAAAGGTTCTTCTTTCTAAACAAAAAACGCCGTATAAAGTATTTAATAAGGCGACTTTAGAAATTTCGGTTTTAAACCAGCCTTTTATAGGAACCGGAATTCGGGAATCAATAGTAATGATGTGACCATAGATAAAACCGGTTTCTCTGACTTTATAGTAAAACGAATCCGTAGTTTCAAAAGGAATTGCTTCTGAGAACTTTTGTTCACTAAAAAACTTGTCTATCCAACCTGATGCTGATGGGTTAATCATTAACTTTTATTTATAGCTGCAAAGCTATATCTTTTTCTTGTTTTAGGATATATTTTAAATGAAATAACCACTAGATTTTTGTGAAAAATAGTGGTTATTTGTGTTTTTATTTTATGATTCCTGCACAAGCTGCTCTTCCGCCGGCATTTCCGGTAGGCTGAGTCGTGAAATCATCAGTTCCCTGATGTACAATTAAACCTTTTCCAAGAATGTCTTTAGTTTCATCACCACATCCAATACACCATTCATCAGTAGTTAGTGTTATAGAACCATTACCTTTTGCATCAGCAGTGAAGTTTCCGATATCACCTTTGTGGTATTCTGCAACACCCCATTTTCCGTGTTTTTTGAAAGTTGGATTCCAGTGTCCGCCAGCAGAACTCCCGTCAGCAGCACTACAATCAGCTTTTTCGTGAATGTGTATGGCGTGAACTCCCGGTGTTAAACCAGTCATTTTTGCAACAAAAGTTACTTTACCATCTTTCTCTGTAAAAGTAGCAGTTCCGGCAACTGTACTATTGCTTTTTGGTTCCAGGGCTACAGTCAGCGTTTTGGCATCTCCTGATTTTGTATTGGTCTTACAACCAACAAATAAGGCTGTAATTATAGCGAAAGAAACGAGTATTTTTTTCATATGAGAGGCTTTTAAATTAATTATTAAGTAAATTTAACATAAAATCGCGACATTGATTGTTGAAGATAGTTAAAAAAATCTAAAACTATTAGTGGCAATTTAATATCACTTTAAGCAAAGAACCAGGAATTATTGCGTAATTTCGTATAACCTCAAATTTAAAAGCCTACTAAATACTGTTTATTATTTTCTAATTTAATATATAAAATTATGAGAAAGAATATTTTAGTTTTGCTTCTTTTAAGTGTGGTCTTAATTTCATGTAACGTTTCTAAAACTCAAAAAAACAATTCCGTTTCAAAACTTGACGGAACATGGGAACTTAATTATATCAGTGGTCCAAGAATTGCTTTTGATGGTTTATATCCAAACAAAAAACCAAGCATTACTTTTAATGTAAAAGAAAATCAGGTCTCAGGAAACAATAGCTGTAACTCTTTTACGGGGAAACTGAATGTTACCGAAAGCAAAATTGATTTTACACAAGGATTGGGCGTGACAAGAATGATGTGCATGGATGCGCAGCAAGGTGAACAGGTCTTTATGAGTACTTTGCAAAAAATTACTTCATACGATGTTACGGATAACGGAAAAACATTGAATTTTATTTCCGGAGATATTGCGATGATGCGGTTTACAAAAAAATAATAATTGCCCTTTATACTCTATTAAAGATATATTATGAAAACTAAATTATCACTTTTATTAGTATTAGTATGCTTTTTGGCAGCTCCGGTTTTTGCCCAGCAAAAAACGAAGAAAGAATTAAAGGCAGAAAGCGCCCTGAAAAAACAAAAAGAAATTGAAGCTTTGATTGATGCTAAAAACTTTGTTTTCGAAGCACAAAAAGTCAATCCGCAAGGAGGCAGGTTTATTATTCTGAATAACAATAGTTATTTTTTAAACTTCAATACAGAAAAAACAACTTGTGATTTACCCTTTTTCGGGCGTGCATTTAATGTTCCTTACGGAGGAGACGGAGGAATAAAATTTGAAGGTATTCCGGAAAATATAAAAGTGGAAAAAAAGAAGAAAAATTATACTTTCAGAGCTACTGTTAAAGGAAAAGATGATGTCTATGATTTGATTTTTACAATCTTTTTTGATGGAGGAGCGTCACTTTCCGTCAATAGTAATAACAGGGCATCAATTTCTTATGATGGAGAAATTGAAGCGCCTAAAGCTCTCACGGATAAAAAGTAAGGATTTTAGTTTTTTTTCAATACTGAGTCCTGTGGTGTAGGCTTTGTTATTGTGCTATAAATATTTGTCATTAAATTTAAAATTATTTTGCAGGAAAAATCACTATATTTGATTGTACATAAATCTTTTAGAAACAAATTAAATTTTAAACTATGAAAAAATTAAGTCTTATTCTTATTATGGCAATTGCCTCGTTTTCAGCTTATGCACAATCTTCGTTTAAGGAAGATGTAGATGTGCTGCAAAGTATTTATGGCAAATCGAAAAGTGATCTTGTAAAACAGTACATGAATTTGTCTGATACGCAATCTGCCGCTTTTACAAAAGTATATGATAATTACGAAACAGAGCGTAAAGCACTTGGTCAGACAAAATTTCAACTGATCAATGATTATGCTGCAAATTATGCAACATTAACAGATGAAAAAGCCGATGAACTGGCAAAAGGAACTTTAAAAAATCATTTGGCTTATGAAAAATTATACTCTAAGACCTATAATCAGGCTAAAAAAGCTGTAGGAGCGATCAATGCAGCTAAATTTCTTCAGCTGGAAGTATATCTGCAAACCATAATTCGCGCTGAGATTCTCGAATCAATTCCTTTTATTGGTGAATTAGATAAATCAAAAGTTTAATCGTCTTTCTCTATAAACAGAAAAACGGCCGTTACAAATTGTAGCGGCCGTTTTTTTATTGTTTTAAAATGATTTATTTAGCGGTTTTTACTTCGTAAATAGCATTTACCATTCCGTTACGGGGAGCGTCCAAAGGAAGTTCCCAAAACATGATTCCACCAAGTTTTTTCGCTTTAGCATATTCCGCTTTTGCTTTGATTGAAGTTAAATTATCTCCTGTAGCAAAAGTTTTTTCTTTCTCATTGTACCAGTAAGCAGCTTTTGCTTTGTCATCCCAGAAATATTTCCAGCCATTTGCTTCTGTAAAAGTATCTCCGAAACTTTTAAAAGGAACACCCTGAATGTGCTCTCCTGCCTGATACAAACCATTGTTTGTGTTGGCTACATTTTTCCATGTTCTGGTATAAAATGCCCCGCCGATAACCAATTTTTCAGCCGGAATTCCTTGTTTCAATAAAAATTCAACGGCTCTGTCTGTAGATTCCTCTTTAGGGTTGGTGCTGTACAATGGTGTGTGATGTCCTGTTACTGTAGAATATCCGTTTACTAAATCATAACTCATAATGTTGATGCGGTTTACTAACGGCGCTACGGTTTTCCAGTCGATAGATTCATCCAGATATTTCTGAAAACCTCCGGCTGCAAAACTCAATTCGTATTTTTTACCTAATGTAGCTCGTAGAATTTTGATTAATTCTGTAAAGTTTGGTTTGTCAGCAGCCTGGTATAAATGTCCAGGCAGTCCCTCAATTGCCGGATATTCCCAATCTAAATCTAAACCGTCAGCTTTAAAATAATCGCTCACTTCTTTTACTGATTTTGCAAAAGTCAATCTTCCTTCAGCAGTAGAAAATGCAGCAGAACAAGGCTCACAACCTCCCCAGCCACCAAGTGAAAGAATAATTTTAAGTTGCGGATTACTTGCTTTTAAAGAAACCAAATACTTAATAGTGGTCGAATCTTTAGGAGAATCTACGCTTAGTTTCCCGTCTTTCAGATGTAAAAAACTAAAGATAATCTGGTCTAATTTCTTTACTTCGTAATCGTTAATGAGTTTGTCATCGCCCGTGTAATACGCAATGATGTCGATCTTTTTGTTTTTTTGTGCAAATGTACTTGTGGTAAAGCTGCACAATAAAAGCAGGGCAATCAGGTTAATTTGTTTCATTGTATGTTTTTTAAAGTTTTTAGAATGCTAAATATAAAACTTTTCAGGTAAAATACTAATTAAATAGGCAAACAGTATTGAGCTCATTTGTTACGTTTCTTGTTTAAAAAATCAAGTTTATGGCGTTTAAATAGGTTTTTTTTTTCTTTTTGACTAAATTTACCATACATCTCTAAATATATTATCAAAGTTATTTTTATAATAAAAACAACTTCTTTATCTGAATCTAAGATTCAGAGCAACTTTTGATAATAAGTGACAAACAATTTTACTATGAATAAAACTAAAAGCTCAAGTCCCTTTCAAACCAATTTTACAAAATCAGTTGCATTACCCAGTTTAGCTATAATTATTGCAATATCATTATTTTGTGTTTTTTTTTCAAAGGATACAGAGCAGGCTCTTAATGTTGTAAAAGCAATAATTTTTAAAAATTTAAGCTGGCTTTATGTATTGTTAGTGACTGTTTTTGTGCTGTTTTTGATCACATTGGCCATTAGTAAATTCGGAAAGATCAAACTGGGTGCAGATGATTCTGAACCTGAATATTCTTTTTTTTCCTGGATAGCAATGCTTTTTGCTGCCGGAATGGGAATTGGTTTGATGTATTTTGGAGTAGGGGAAACCATGTCACATTACGCAACGCCGGCAAATGCTAATTTGGCAGAAAATTTGCGGGCTAAAGAAGCGCAATTGTATACTTTTTTCCATTGGGGTTTTCATGCATGGTCGATATATGGTGTAGTAGGGCTTTCACTAGCCTATTTTGCTTATCGACATAATTTGCCTCTTGCCATCCGAAGCGGATTTTACCCAATCTTAAAAAATAGAATTCACGGAATGTTTGGAAATATCGTAGATGTTTTTGGTTTGTGCAGTACTTTTTTCGGAATTGCGACGACACTTGGTTTTGGAGTTGTACAGTTAAGTGCCGGATTAGTAAGTCTTCATTTAATTCCGGAATCCAGTTTCGGTTATCAAATTATCATTGTTTTGGTAGTTATGATAATAGCTGTTCTTTCGGCCATTTCAGGTTTAGGAAAAGGAGTTAAGAAATTAAGTGAGCTGAATATTATTATGGCCGTTTTATTAATGTTGTTTATTTTGGTTTTCGGACCGACTATCTATATTTTAAGCACCTTTACAGAAGGTTTGGGCCATTATATCAGTCATTTTATTTCGCTTACTTTTAATACGTATGCTTATGAAAAAGGAAGCCAGGAATGGTTTTCGAAGTGGACAATTTTATATTGGGCATGGTGGATTTCATGGGCACCTTATGTTGGATTATTTATCGCTAAAATTTCTAAAGGAAGAACTATAAGAGAGTTTATTTTGGCAGTATTATTTATTCCCGCCTTTTTTAATTTTTTATGGATGACTGTTTTTGGAAGCAGTGCCGTATGGATTGATGAGCATATTGCGCATGGGGCTTTGAGCGAATTTGCTAAAAATCCCGATACCTTATTGTTTAATTTCTTTACTTATTTCCCTTTTACTACGTTTTTAAATGTTTTATCTATTCTTATAATTTGCGTGTTTTTTATCACATCAGCTGATTCCGGAATTTTTATAATGAATGGTATCGCATCAAAGGGAGCTGTAACTTCTCCAAAATGGCAAAGTATATTTTGGGGTGTTCTGTTGTCTCTATTGGCATTGAGTTTATTGCGCTCCGGTGGTTTGGCCTCTCTGCAGACGATGACATTGATTACTGCTTTGCCTTTTGGAATTATTATGGCACTTTTATGTTATAATTTGTGGAAAGCGTTGGTGGTAGACAGCGAATATAGTGCTAAAAAATATTCGCACGGAAGTCTGAACTGGAACAATAATAACTGGAAAGAACATTTAGAAAAGATTGTAACAGTTTCTAAAAAGAAAGACATTCATAAATTTTTGAATGAAACGGTAAAAAAAGCTTTTGAAGAATTAGTAGTAGAATTGGCTAAAAATAATATTGAGGCACATATAAATTCTTTCTCTTCGCCTCAACAAGCCATTGAGCTGGAAATAAAATACGATCAGTTACGAAACTTCAAATATGGTGTTATGGCTCAGAAACAAACGGTTTCAGAGACTTTACTGAACGAAAAAAACACTCCGGATATTGACTTAGAATTCGTTTTTGAACCTGTTACTTATTTTGGTGATCATCGTAAGGGATATGATATTCAATATTTGAGTAAAGACGGAATTATCTCAGATGTTCTGAGAGAGTACGAACGTTTTCTGAACCTAAGTTCTGAGGGAGATCACGATTTGATTATGAAACCTAATAGTTAATTATTAATTGTAAATGGTTAATTGTAAAGGTATAACTCTATGGGTGTTTTAAACCGTGTAAGTTATATAAGATAATGTAAGCAGGATGTTTTAGAAAGTTACGCAACTTATAATATCTGTAAGAAATATAAGTAGTATTCTTTAAGTGTAATATAAATTATATAATGACTTAATAAAAGATAAACAGCATTGTTTGAATGAGCTTATATAACTTATATGGTGAAAAAAGATAAAAAAAAATAAACCCGCACTGTTATGGATGAGTGCGGGTTTAAACAAATTAAAAGCTAAAAACTATTTTTATATTAGAAGCAGTATTCGTTTTCTGCAACTAATTTAGAGGTAATTGTTTCTCTTAATGCCACAACATTTGGCATGTTTGTATATTTTGTAAAACGACGTAATCCCATTAACATCATACGTTGTTCGTCTCCTTCAGCAAAAGAAATAATTCCTTCTTTTCCTTTTTGAGTTACAATATCTACTGCTTTGTACAAGTATAATTTTGCCATTGCAATTTGCTCTTGTACTTTATCTTCACCTTGATTTTTAGCTAATTTTTCAGTTCTGAGAATAGTACTTTCCGCCATATAGATTTCGATTAAGATATCAGAAGCAGCCATTAATAATTGTTGGTGAGCATCTAAATCCGGTCCGTATTTTTGAACTGCACTTCCTGCAACCATTAAGAAAACTTTTTTCAGATTGGCAACGATTCCTTTTTCTTCTGCAAATAATTCAGAAAAATCCGGAGTATCAAAAGATGGAATTCCCATTAATTCTTCAGAAACTTTCATTGCCGGTCCTAGTAAATCAACGTGACCTTTCATAGCCTTTTTGATTAACATTCCCACAGAAAGCATTCTGTTAATTTCGTTTGTTCCTTCATAAATACGGGCGATACGGGCATCTCTCCAGGCACTTTCCATTGGCGTGTCTTCTGAGAATCCCATTCCACCAAAGATTTGAATTCCTTCGTCAGCACAATTCTGGACATCTTCAGAAACTGCTACTTTTAAGATAGAACATTCGATAGCATATTCTTCAACACCTTTCAATTCAGCTTCCTGGTGACTTGTTCCTTCAGCTTCACGAGCGATAATTCTGTCTTCGATATCTTTTGCAGCACGGTAAGAAGCACTTTCACCGGCATAAGCACTAGTTGCCATTTCTGCTAGTTTATAACGAATAGCTCCAAAGCTTGAAATTGGTGTATTAAATTGGATTCTCTCATTAGCATATTTTATAGCTCCTGAAGTTACTCTGCGCTGAGCATCAAGACAGGCAGCAGCCAGTTTGATACGACCAACATTTAATGCGTTCATTGCAATTTTGAAACCGTTTCCTCTTTCAGACAACATGTTTTCAACAGGAACTTTAGTATCATTAAAGAAAACCTGACGTGTAGACGAAGCGCGGATTCCTAATTTATGCTCTTCTTCATTCATCGAAATTCCGTTATCAGCAGTATTTTCTACGATGAAACCAGTAATATTTTTATCATCTCCAATACGGGCAAAAACGATGAAAACGCTACAGAAACCTGCATTCGAAATCCACATTTTTTGACCTGTGATAGAGTAGTATTTTCCGTCTTCAGATAAAACAGCTTTCGTTTTTCCAGAGTTAGCATCAGATCCTGCACCTGGTTCTGTTAAGCAATAAGCTCCAAACCATTCGCCTGTAGCTAATTTAGGAACGTATTTTTTCTTTTGTTCTTCAGTACCGTACAGCGTAATTGGCATGGTTCCAATTCCGGTATGCGCACCAAAAGCAGTTGAGAAAGATCCCGTTGCACCAGAAATGTAATCGCAAACCAACATTGTAGATACGAATCCCATTCCTAATCCGCCATATTCTTCAGGAACTGCAACTCCAAGAAGTCCCAGTTCGCCTGCTTTACGCATGCTTTCCTCAGTAAATGCGTAATCTTTTTTCTCAAAACGATTTTTGTTAGGCCAAATTTCTTTGTCCACAAACTCCTTAACAGAGTCACGCATCATTAACTGCTCTTCCGAAAAATCTTCTGGTGTAAAGACATCTTCGCACTTTGTTTCTTTAACTAGGAATTGACCTCCTCTTGTTTTATCGCTCATATCAGCCCCCTAACCCCCAAAGGGGGAATTCCTACTAGGGGTAAGTAGGGTGTAAATTGTTAAACTATTTTTTTATTTGTTTTTATGCATTTATTAGTTCCCCCTTTGGGGGTTAGGGGGCTTACAATACCTCGTAAATCCCCGCAGAACCTTGCCCAGTTCCCACACACATCGAAACAATTCCGTATTTACTACCTCTGCGTTTCATCTCGTCAAATAACTGAACAGAAAGTTTAGCTCCTGTACATCCAAGAGGGTGACCTAAAGCGATAGCTCCACCGTTTACGTTTACGATATCAGGATTTAAACCTAGCTCGCGAATTACAGCCAAAGACTGAGAAGCAAAAGCCTCGTTTAATTCAACCAACTCAATATCTTTTAATTCTAAACCAGCTTGTTTTAAGGCTTTCGGAATAGCTTTTACAGGACCAATACCCATAATTCTTGGCTCAACGCCAGATGAAGCAAAATTTACTAATCTGGCAATTGGCTCAAGATTTAATTCTTTAACCATGTCCTCACTCATGATTAAAACAAAAGCAGCACCATCACTCATTTGTGATGAGTTACCCGCTGTTACGCTTCCGTCGGCAGCAAAAACTGGTTTCAATCCAGCCAAAGCAGCAACAGATGTTCCCGCTCTTGGACCTTCGTCTTGTTTTACAACGTATGATTTAGTTTCTTTTTTTCCATTTTCATTGATGAAAGTCTGGTCAACAGTAATCGGAACGATTTGTTTATCGAATTTCCCTTCAGCTTGCGCTTTCAAAGCTTTCATATGAGAGTTGTAAGCAAACTCATCTTGATCTTCTCTTGAGATTTTGTATTGGTTTGCAACCGCTTCCGCAGTTAAACCCATTCCCCAGTAATAATCTTCGTGACCTGCAGCGGCAACTTTATAATCCGGAGTTGGTTTGTAACCTCCCATCGGAATAAAACTCATACTTTCAGCTCCACCAGCGATAATACAATCTGCCATTCCTGATTGGATTTTAGCAGTTGCCATTCCGATAGTTTCTAATCCAGAAGCGCAATAGCGGTTAACAGTTACACCAGGAACGTCTTCTACTTTTAATCCCATTAACGAGATCAAACGTCCAACGTTAAGTCCTTGTTCTGCTTCCGGCATGGCATTTCCTACCATAACGTCATCAATACGTTTTTTGTCAAAATCAGGCAGTTCATCCATCATAAACTGAATAGTTTCTGCTGCTAATTCATCAGGTCTTTTAAATCTAAAAACCCCTTTTGGTGCTTTTCCTACCGCAGTACGGTAAGCTTTTACGATATATGCTGTTTTCATTTGTTTTTGTTTTTTTTAAGAGTATAGAAAATAGATCATAGAAAATAGACTTTTACTTTGTCTCAAAATCTATATTCTATTCTCTTTGTTCTATTTTTTAAGATTATAGAAGATAGAGTATAGAAAATAGACTTCGCAAAGTCTGAAATCTATATTCTATTCTCTTTGTTCTATTTTCTAATTACGAAGTGGTTTTCCTTTAGTTAACATATACTGAATTCTCTCTAAAGTCTTTCTCTCAGTACATAAACTCAGGAAAGCTTCACGTTCGATATCTAATAAATATTGTTCAGATACTAAAGTCGCTTCAGATAAATCACCACCAGCCATTACGTAAGCCAGTTTGTTAGCGATTTTTTTATCGTGCTCAGAAATGTATTTTCCAGCTTCCATTTGGTCAGTTCCAACTAAGAACATTCCTAATGCTTGTTTACCTAAAACCTTAACATCAGTTCTTCTGATAGGTTGTGTATAACCCGCTTCAGCCATTAATAACGCATGTTTCTTAGCTTCAGCAATCTGACGATCTTTGTTTACTACGATAACATCTTTTCCATGTTGAAGAAGTCCAGTGTCGAAAGCTTCGTAACCAGAAGTCGAAACTTTAGCCATAGCGATCGTTAAGAAATACTCCTGAAGAACGTTCAATTCCACATCATTTTTGCGGAATAAATCTGAAGCTCTCAAAGCCATTTCTTTAGATCCACCACCACCAGGAAGTACACCAACACCAAATTCAACTAATCCCATGTATGTTTCTGCAGCAGCAACCACTTTATCAGCATGTAAGCTCATTTCGCATCCACCACCAAAAGTCATTCCGTGAGGAGCTACTACAACCGGAATAGAAGAGTAGCGAACGCGCATCATTGTGTCCTGAAACATTTTGATTGCCATGTTCAATTCATCATATTCCTGCTCAACTGCCATCATGAAAATCATTCCGATATTAGCCCCAACAGAGAAATTCGCTGCCTGGTTACCAATAACTAAACCTTGATATTCTTTTTCAGATAAGTCGATTGCTTTATTGATAGCCTGAAGTACATCGCCACCAATAGTATTCATTTTAGATTGGAATTCTAAGTTCAAAATTCCATCTCCAAGATCCTGAATGATTGCACCACTATTACTCCAAACTTTTTTGCTTTCGCGGATGTTGTTTAGAATAATAAATGAATCTTGTCCAGGAACTTTAACTTGTGATTTTGTTGGAATATTATAGAAATAAGTTGCTCCTTCTTTAACAGAGTAGAAACTTTCGCTTCCGGAAGCCAACATTTCAGTAACCCATGCAGCAGGCTCTAAACCTTCTGCTTTCATGATTTCGATTCCGTTGGCAACACCAATAGCATCCCAAATTTCGAATGGACCGTTTTCCCATCCAAAACCGGCTTTCATCGCATCATCAATTTTGTATAATTCGTCTGAGATTTCAGGAATTCTGTTTGACACATAAGCAAACATTCCAGAGAAACTCTTACGGTAGAATTCACCTGCTTTGTCTTTTCCTTTTACTAAAACTTTAAAACGATTGATTGGTTTATCAATAGTTTTTGTCAGTTCAAGCGTAGCAAAATTTGCTTTTTTAGCAGCACGGTATTCTAATGTATCTAAGTCTAAAGACAAAATATCTTTATCTACTTTTTTATAAAACCCTTGACCCGTTTTGCTTCCTAACCATTTATTTTCCATCATTTTGTTGACGAAATCAGGAAGTTTAAACAATTCGTGCTGTTCGTCTGTTGGGCAGTTTTCATAAATACCGTTGGCAACGTGTACTAAAGTATCCAAACCAACAACGTCAACGGTACGGAAAGTAGCCGATTTTGGACGACCAATTACCGGACCAGTCAATTTATCAACTTCCTCAATCGTTAATCCCATTTCTTTTACCAAATGGAATAAACTCTGAATTCCGTAAATACCAATTCTGTTTCCAATAAACGCCGGAGTATCTTTAGCAACAACCGAAGTTTTTCCTAAAAATTTAGATCCGTATTCGTTTAAGAAATCCAATACTTCAGTAGAAGTTTTTGGACCAGGAATAATTTCAAATAATTTTAAGTAACGCGCAGGGTTAAAAAAGTGGGTTCCACAAAAGTGTTGTTGAAAATCTTCGCTTCTTCCTTCGCTCATAAAATGAATCGGAATACCAGAAGTGTTTGATGTAACCAAAGTTCCCGGTTTACGGAATTTTTCGATTTGTTCAAAAACTAGTTTTTTGATATCTAGACGTTCTACAACAACTTCGATAATCCATTCAACATTGGCAATTTTTGCCATATCATCAGTCGTATTTCCAGTTGTAATTCGGCTAGCAAATTTTTGACTGTAAATAGGAGAGGGTTTCGATTTTAATGAATTCGCCAAATGTTCGTTTACCACACGGTTGCGAACGGCTTTACTTTCAAGTGTTAATCCTTTTTTAGCTTCAGCTTCTGTCAGTTCACGAGGTACGATGTCAAGAAGTAAAACTTCAACACCAATATTAGCAAAATGACAAGCTATACCTGAACCCATAATTCCGGATCCAATTACAGCAACTTTTTTAATTGTGCGTTTCATAAGTCGTTAAAATTTGTTTTTGTTTTTTGAATTTGGGATAAACCTTTTCATTACTATGAATGAAGTGGTATTATTCATTTTCTATTTTTTCTGTTTGATTAAATATATTTTTGTCCTGAATCAATTCGTTGATAATTTCAGAAACTTCAATAAAATGCTTTAGTTTTTCATCCGAAACATGTTTTCTAACCGTTTCATTAAATTTCAGCACCGTATTTTTAGATAAATCTCTTTTTTCTTTTCCAAATTCCGTCAGGTAGATCAAAACACCGCGACCATCCGTTGGGTTTTTCTTTCGAACAATCAAACCTTTATCTTCCATCGATTTTAATGTTCTGGTCAGGCTCGTAGCTTCCATTCCCATTCTTGGACCTAAAGCAGTAGACGGAGTTCCTTCTTCTTTGTCAATACTCAAAAGTGCAAATCCGGTCGCCATTGTGGCATCGTATTTTGCAGCTTCTTCGTTGTACATTCTTGATACAGCTTGCCATGTAGCTCTCAAAATATAATCTATTGTTTTCTCTTTCATATGTAACTATATCGATTTCAAATATAATCAAAAAATACTATGCATGCATATTAATTTATGATAAATTTTTGGTTAGTAAAAAAATAACTCTGATTTAGAGTGGTTTATGGTTTAATTTTAATTGAAATATACTATTCTTTTTTGAAGTTTTAACAAATTTAATGCTGTAAAAATCGTTTTATGGTTTTAAATTAAGATTTAATTCTACATTTTATAAAAAATCATGCGTTTAATTTAGTCTTATCTTCAGTACTATAGCGCGAAATTGCCTTTTCGAGGATCTTTTTCATACGATTTCGTAGATTTTCAGGTTTGATCACTTCGATACCATCACCAAAACCTAACAGAATGCGTTCCATTTCATAGTTAGGAGTAAGGAATATATGAACAATAATACTTTGATCCTCATTTTGTTTAATCAGTCGCTGCGAAGAATGCAACGGTTTTGTCAAAACATAAGGGGCGTTTACTGGATCAATCCAAAGTTCAATTCGTCTGGGTTGTGATCCTGTATTAACCGTAACGCCAATTACATTTTTATAAAACAAATCGGCATCAAAATCTTCTTCTAAATAAGGAAGATTAAAATCGTAATCAATCGAAATAATTCGATCCAAAGCCAAATTGGCAATAGGCTGAGAACCTTTTTTCTTTCCTACCAAAAACCATCTGTTATTAAATTCCTTCAAAATAAAAGGATGAAAATGAAATTTATTTTCCTCTCTCGATTTAAAAGATTTATAGGTAATTACCAAGACAATCTTCTTGATAATAGCCTGATATACTTCATCCAGATAATGCAAACCTTTCAGTTTTTCATTTTTATCCAGATAAATAACGGGCTTCGTGTGCGATTTCTCGGCATAGATTTTATCTTCCAAACGCTGCAGAATGTCCGATACATCGCTAAACAAAGAGAAGTCTTTAAACTGTTTCAACATCGAAACGGTTTCGGTCAAAACATTCATATCTGTTTCCGTCAGCGGAATATCCGTGATCGAAAATTCTTCGTTTTCATATTTATAATATTTTTTATCATAAACAATAATTGGCGCATTATAACCCAGTTTTTCACTTCGCATCAACTGAATATCCATCTGAATCGTTCGTTTGCTAATTGGGTTCTCCCGACCTTCATATTCAAACAAAGCTTCAGAACAGCATTCTATTAAATCCTCCAGTGTCCATTGCCTATATTTATTTTGTAGACATTTGTCAATGGTTTTGTACCGTATTAAGGCATTTTTGTTTTGTGACATAGTTTCTTGATTTTTCTCACAGAACCGTAGAATTTTTTCACGCAGATTTAAATAGATTTAAGCAGATTTGAATTTAAAATATAATCTGCTTTATCTGCTTAAATCTTAAAAAATCTGCGTGAAACAAAAACTTTGCGACTTCGCTCCCGATAGCTATCGGGATTGCGAGATTATTTTTTGCTTTCTAAAATGCTTATCTCTTTTTCAATATTATTCCTTGCTTTCTCTTCATACAATTTCCTGAATTCCTCAGTCTGAAAAATAAACTCATTCTCCAGAAAATGTTTCAAAGCTTTAGCTCTTCCTGGTTTGTATAGAAAATCAGGATAAATACTATATTCTTTTCTAATCTGTTCAAAGTAAATTTGATAATCGTCCCAATCTCGGGCGAGAATCTTTAAATCAAAATCGATAAGCCAATTAATATCTTCAACTTCATTATGCTGATGTTGTTGTGTAGCACAAATGGCATCAAAAACCAATTGTTTATTTAGTGTTGTATTTTCAGGCAAAATAGCCAAAGCATATTCAGCACTTTTGAATTCGTTATCTTTTTTGGAAGCCGAATAAACAACATCATGATAAAAAATAGAAAATAATATTTCATTTGGATTATCAAGTTGATTATGATAGGTATCAAAACTCGCAATCATATCTTTTATATGTGTCAGATTATGATAATGTCTTGATTTTTTGGAATATGCCTTTTCTAAATCCATCCAGTTTTTCTGAATTTCATTTGCTGAAAAGCCAATATTTGAAAGTAATTCAGAATAAATTCGGTCTAAATTCATGTTGTTTTTTACTCAAATATAAAATTCTTTTTCTACTGCGCAAAATAATTGCGCAGTAGTTCTGAAATCTTTGTTCAGGAAATAAAACAAATAGTATTTCTTAAAAGGTAACAAAAATTTTACTACGCAGAATAATTGCGCAAGAGTTTAGAAATCTTTGTTCAGAAAATAAAAACAAACGTTCATACAAATAAAAAAGAATAAAACAGGTCAAGTTTGAGTTACTTCGAAAACACTTTCCAATGTACACACTTCTACCATTACCTTTTTATTCAATTTAAAATGAAGCAGTAGCTCAGCGGTTAGAGCAGGTAGTTTTGAAATTATCCTTCAAAGGTCAATCAAAACTTACTTCGTACACTTCTAATGTCCGGGTCGTGGGTTCGAATCCCACCTGTTTCACAATTAATGGTCAATTAAAACTTACTTCAGACAATTGGTAACTTTCGGTTCGAGTCCGAACAAGTTTTAAAATCATCATTAATAAAAAAGGAGGGTCAAGATGAACTTACTTCTCGGGGAAACCCATCAGATAAAACAGTTCATCAATTACACTCGAATTTCAGGTCAAGTGTTTCTTACTTCAAAATCTTTTAGGTAGAACTCAGAAACGCCATTATCTAAATTTTAAAAATTAAAAAAATGAAAACAACAGCATTATTAAAAATCAGTTTGCGTCAAAACGCTATTTTCATTCCATCAGAAATGATTGCGAATGATATTAAAAAATTATCAGGATCAACATCGGTTTTTGTGACCAATGTTTCAAAACTCGGATTTACGTTTTCCGAAGCTTTATTACACGCTTTAAATAATGTAAAACCGAATTATAAATTAGAAGTTTTAGAAGTTCTGAGAGAAGTTTTAGGAACAGATAAAAACTGGGCGCCTTTGGTTAAAGAATGGAATATTCCAACCGGAGAATCTGCCATAGATCACGTTGCGACTTTTTTTGCCAATTTTTTTCAAACAAAAAACGGAACAACTTTGCAATGCGGACATATTATCCCAAACAATACTTTTCCTTTAGAAAGATACAATGGTTGTCCGTTTTGCGGAACTCCGTTTGAATTTGTAAAAATCGAAAATTACGGACAAGGAAGCAAATTAAAAGTTTTGGATTTATGGTCAGAAAAGGAATTGGAAGATTTCTACAAATCATTATTGCAATCTAAAACCGCTTTAGATGCTACGCAGGCAGATAGTTTAAAAATGGCGTTGAAATACTTGCCATTACCAAAAGTAGATATCGCAATGAAGGAAACTTTGATGTTGGTAATCGATGTTTTAATTGAAGAAGGTAAAGCCGAAAATGCGTGTCAGTATTTTAAATCGCCAACAGATATCTTAAGATATTTATGGTTCAAGAATACAGGATTGTTGCAAATTATTGAGCCAAAAACCATCATCAAACGAATATCTAAAAACGCAACTCATTTTTATAATCCTTTAGATACAAGTGCGCAGGCGAAAGTTGCGTCTCAAAAAGATTTGAAACTTAAATATTCCAGAAAAGAATGTTTGATGGTTGCATCCTGGTTGAATAATCTTGATATGGATGTTGAAACAATGTGCGAAATGATGCACCCAAAAAGAGGAATGTGGGTTCGTTTTATCCGAGCGCTTCGTTTGGCGGAGTACAGCAAAAGAAAAGGTTTTGAAAAATTAGCTTTTTTAATGGATGTGTTTTACAATCAGGTATATGACGTTTGGCAAAGTAAAGTAAACTCTTCAAGATTAAAATTTGATGCCGATAAAACATTTGCATTATTAAAACAACGTCCGGGATTGTTTGCACGTTCGTTATTCTCGAATATGCTATGGTTTGGTGCAGACGAAACCGTTGCTCATTTCGAAGAAATTATAGATAAAGTTCCTGCCAGATTGGTATTTACTTTGAACATGTATGCTCAAAATTATTTTGATAAAAACATGCAAAGAAGCGTAAAACCTTTAGGCGGAACCAACAAACGAATTGCGCCAAACGGTTTATTGAAATTGTACGATGATGATCAATTAGAAGCGATGAAAAACCAGATCGAAGAATTGTGTGTTTTGGCCATGAAAAAACGATTTGCAGCAATTGCTAACAAAAACAAAACGATCTATATTGATCCGCAATTGTTTAATATGCCAGTTTCGATTGGGGATAGAAGCGAAAATGTTCAGGATTTACCGGTTGCTTTAATGGGAACACGTTTCCCGATTGCAGGAAACGAAGTGCGATTGTTCATGCAATGGGGTGCAGGTTTGCCAGCGCAACACCTGGATATGGATTTAAGCTGTCATATTGCGTATGAAGATAAAGCCGATATCTGTTCTTACCACCGATTGGAAACTGTTGGTTGTAAACATAGCGGTGATATCAGAAGTATTCCGGCTAAAATTGGAACCGCTGAATATATTAACATCAACATTGATGATTTGGCGAAAGCCAAAGCCAAATTTGTAACTTTTACCTGTAATGCGTTCAGCAACGGAAGTATCACGCCAAATCTTGTTGTGGGTTGGATGAACAGTAAACACCCGATGAAAATCTCTGAGAAAACCGGAGTGGCATACGACCCGTCTTGTGTAGATCATCAGGTTCGTGTAACGCAAAATGTTGCCAAAGGTTTGGTTTTCGGAGTGTTGGATGTAGCCAAAAGAGAAATTATTTGGTTAGAGATGACTTTTGGAGGACAAGTTGTTCAGGGTTTGGATTTTAAAGGAGTTCAGGCATTATTAGCAAAACTAAGCAGCAAATTGAATATTGGTAGCTTGTTGCAACTTAAAGCGGAAGCCCAGGGTTTAACAATCATCCAAGATCAAAATGCCGATGAGATTTACAATGCACAATGGGCGATAAATGCTGCGGCAGTTACGCAATTATTAATTGATTAAAAAAAGGGGCAAAGGTTCAGAGTTGCAAAGGGGCAAAGGTTTTTGTAGAGATGTATTGCTGTGCGTCTTGCAAAGTTTTTTATAAAAGTATTAAACGTACAGTTTGTCATTTCTCCTTGCGTCGAAATGACATAAAATGCGAAATCTGCGTAAAAACCTTTG
The DNA here is from genome assembly GCA_900129595.1 of Flavobacterium frigidimaris. Taxonomy (GTDB): domain Bacteria; phylum Bacteroidota; class Bacteroidia; order Flavobacteriales; family Flavobacteriaceae; genus Flavobacterium; species Flavobacterium frigidimaris. Next base: position 146,438 of record FQWG01000013.1, read on the forward strand.
TCCCTCTGAACCTTTGCAACTTTGTACCTTTAAAAAAAATACTACGCGAAATAAGTGCGCACTTGAATTTGAATCTTTGTTTAAAGATAAGAACTAATGAATACAACGCTTTTAAAGGAAATGATTTCAAAAAATTATGTGCGGGTAAACAAACATCCTGAACATGATTTATATATTTATAATTATACCCAAAATGCTCAATTTGAGAGAATTTGGAATGAGGTAACTTTAGCGTGCAGAGGTTTGATTTTAGATGAAAATTTTAATGTTGTGGCAAAACCTTTTCCTAAGTTTTTTAATTTAGGTGAAATGGAAAATCAAATTCTTCCTGAATCGACTTTTGAGGTTTACGATAAAATGGACGGTTCGATGGGGATTTTGTATTGGATCGATGAGGTTCCGTTTATGGCAAGCCGCGGTTCTTTTGCAAGTGATCAGTCAGATAAGGCGAATGAAATGCTGCACGGAAAATACAGAAATTCATGGCCGCTTTTGGATAAAAACAAAACCTATTTGTTTGAAATTATTTATCCTGAAAACCGAATTGTTTTAGATTACGGAGCAGCAGAAGAACTTGTTTTACTGGCCATTATCGATACACAATCCGGAGAGGAATTTCCGCTTGAAAATATTGGTTTTCCTGTAGTTGAAAAATACGACGGAATCAAAGATATTCTGACTTTGAAAGAAATGGATATCGATAATAAAGAAGGTTTTATCATTAAATATACGAACAACTTTCGGGTAAAAATTAAATTTGATGAATACCTTCGTTTACACCGAATCATCACTCAGGTTTCGAATTTGAATATCTGGGAATATTTGAAAACCAATCAATCAATGGAAGAAATTTTGGAACGTGTTCCGGATGAATTTTTTGAGTGGGTAAAACAAACCAAAAGAGATTTAGAAAATAAATATTCGGTAATAGAAGTTCAATGTAAGGCAGATTTTAAAGTTTTGGAATCACGCAAAGAAACTGCTTTGTATTTCATGACTTGTCAATATCCGGGAGTTTTGTTTGCAATGCTGAATAACAAAAATTATTCGGAGATTATTTGGAAAATGATTCGTCCCGCATTTGAAAAACCGTTTAATAGAGAAGAAGAATAAAATGAGAAAAGTAATTTTAATGAAAGGATTGCCGGGAAGCGGAAAATCGACTTTGGCAAAAAAGATAATTGCAGAAAACCCTGAGACCTATAAACGAATCAACAGAGACGATTTGCGCGCGATGTTTGATAACGGAAATACTAGTGATAAAAACGAAAAATTCGTTAAAAAAGTACGTGATTTATTAATAGTAAAAGCTCTTGAAGAGGGAAAAAGCATTGTGATTGATGATACAAATTTATCTGAAACAAATTTAAGACGCGTTTCTCAATTGGTTCAGGAATATAACACAAAATTCAATGAAAAGGTTGAAATTGAGGTTATGGAAGTTAATACAGATGTTGCGGTTTGTCTAGAACGAGATGCGTTGAGAGAAAAACCGGTTGGAGAAAAAGTAATCAGAAAAATGCACAGACAATTTTTTAAAGATTCTCCGGAATACTGCGCTCAAAACCCAAATCTGCCAAAAGCTATTATCTGCGACCTTGACGGAACGCTGGCTTTAATGAACGGAAGGAATCCTTTTGATGCCAGTAAATGTGATGAAGATGAAATCAATAATCCGGTGGCGAATGTGTTGCGAAATTACAAGAAATTGGGATATGAAATATTGCTGGTTTCGGGAAGAGAAGACCGATACAAAGAACCAACATTGCGATTCCTGGAAAAACACGAAATCGAATACGACAACCTGATCATGCGTAAAACCAAAGACAGCCGAAAAGATTCGATCATAAAAACCGAAATCTATAATGAGTTTATCAAAGATAAATACTTTGTAGAATTCGTTCTGGACGACAGAAACCAAGTTGTCGACACTTGGAGAAACGATCTGAAATTACCTTGCTTCCAGGTGTATTACGGGGATTTCTAGAAGAGAGGTTCAAAGGTGCAGAGGAACAAAGGGACAAAGGCAAAAACTTCGCGACTTCGCTCCCGATAGCTATCGGGATTGCGAGATTAAAACCAGACAAAGAGAATAAAAAACTTTGCGTCCTAGCGCCTTAGTGGCAAAAAAAAAACAGGCATGGAACTAGTAAACAAAGACTTCGAAATACTCACAGATTACATTCTGACCTTTCATTTTTATAAATACCTCAATATCGATCTAATCGAAGACTGGGCAATCGAATTGATCAATTCAGGTTATGAGAGTGAAGCGATTTATAACTTGGCTTGTTTCTATAAACCAATTGATTCTGATGAAGTTCAGCCTTATCTCGAAGCCGTTCTCTCGGAATTGAATCTAACGGCAAAAAACAAAGAGGAATCTCAAAAAAGTCATATAAGATATTTTCTAAATAAAGTAGCGAAACATGACGATGTGAGAGGTAACCTGAAAAGAATGCTGCATCTCTATTGCGACTTTGATGTAGACAAAGACATAATCGATCTCTCTGTTCTTGATGATGCTTGGGATGATTTGATAGCAGGCCAAGTCAATTGGTATTATAAAGATGTTAGTCTGGATACTATCGAACAAGAAGTTATAGTAATGGCCCAAAAATGGCTTTATGAAAATTGATAGAGAAGGTTCAAAGGTTCAGAGTTGCAAAGGGACAAAGGTTTATCCTCATTTTATATTAGAAATGACAACTTTGTGTAAAAAACTTTGCGACTCTGCTCCCGATGGCTATCGGGATTGCGCGATTAAAAATACAAACCAAACAAAAACTTAGCGTCTTAGCGCCTTAGTGGCAAAATAAAAAAATAATAAACGTTCCAAAGAGGAAAAAAGACTTAGAATCTTAGCCTCTCAGAATCTTAGAAACTTAAAAAAAATATGAATACATACATAGACATAGGAATTAATTTAACCAATAAACAATTCCAAAACGACATAGACGATGTCGTACAAAACGCTTTAGATGCCGACGTATCGCAAATGATACTCACCGGAACAAGCGTAAGAAACAGTGAAGAATCCTCTAGAATAGCAAAAGAATATCCCGGAATATTATATGCTACAGCCGGAATTCACCCGCATGATGCGAAGAGTTTTGATGTGCAGAGTATTTCGAAACTGCGAAATTTACTAAAACAGAAACACGTAGTTTCGGTAGGCGAGTGCGGACTCGATTTTGATCGTGACTTTTCGCCCAGAAATGTTCAGGAAACGTGTTACAAAGCGCAATTAGAATTGGCGATTGAAGTTCAGAAACCTTTGTTTTTGCATGAAAGAGCCGCTTTTACAAAGTTTATGGACATTGCAAAAGACTATTTGCCACAATTGCCAAAAGCCGTTGTACATTGTTTTACCGGAACTTTGCCCGAAGCCAAAACCTATCTCGATAACGGATTTTATCTCGGTTTTACCGGAGCAATTTCAGACAGTAAACGTTTTGATCATTTAAAAGAAGTGATTCAGTACGTTCCGCTGGACCGAATGATGATCGAAACCGATGCGCCATTCATGCTGCCGAAAAACGTACCCAATAATCTCCTGAAAAAACACTACGAACGCCGTTGCGAACCTGCTTTTCTGCCTTTTGTTGCAGCAACTGTGGCGCAGTTTAAAGGAGTTTCGGGGATTGTTGTTGCGGAGGAAACTGCGAGGAATGCGAAGAACTTTTTTGGGATTTAGATTAAAACTTTTATTTACTTTTTGTTAACCATAGATTTGCAAATTTATTTTGCCGGTTTGTGGTTTTTTATTTGTTAATTAGGCTTCAATAATTTTTAAAATTCAATTGAGATGAGTGTAGCTACCGAAGGTGTTAAAGGTTGCGAATATAAGTATAAAGTAACTGTCTTATTTGCACTTTTACATTGTAATGATTTTAATTCAGAACTATATGTTGAGAAGATTGGAAGTGAAGATATTACTTTTGTCGATGAAAATCAAAATTGTATTGAGATACAAATTAAGAGAGAAAGAAGTAATATTGGTTTTACAAAGATTCTTGAATGGTTGTCTCATTTTCAAGAAAGAAGCAGTAGTAATAATTTATTATTAAGAGTTAAAGATAAAAAAACAAAATGTTTATTTGTCACTCGTTCAAGATGTAGTGACGAAGCTTTAATATTTTTAAAAGAGTTTCCTTTAATTGATTCAAATAGTAATAATATTTCAGGACAAGATATTTTGAAATTTAAAAATGAATTAAAAGGAGTGAAATTTAAGGATACTAAATTAGATATCAAGAGAAAAGCTTTTTGCGATGAATTATCAAATAAATTAAATAAATCTGACATCGAAGTATTAATAAAAAACACTTTGATTTGGGAGCAAATAGTAGAAGAAAAGGTAGATGATGAGATTTTAAATTGTTTAAACAAAAAAATTTCAATACCACAATCACTTTCAGAGGATCTGTACTTGAAATTACTTGAAATTGTAAAAAAAGGTAGAGATTCAAAAAAAGATATTATTCCGACTTTAAAGAACTTAATTTTCAAATCAAAAATAAATAGATATACCATTACTGAAAATTTTATATCTCGAAAAGAAGAAGTTGAATGTTTTGAGATTTTAAATAATTCAAATTTGTTATTATTAACTGGAATATCACAATGCGGTAAAACAGAATTAGCTAAAAAAATAGCAAATGATTTTATAGATATAGGATACAATTAGGTATCGGTTTCGAGCGAATTTTTCCAAATTGAAAACTTTTTTAATCAGAATAGGGAAGAAGATAAAATTTTAATTTTTGAAGATCCTTTTGGTCACTTAAAACCAAAGAGTGAATCAAATGATATCAAAAACAAAATAATCGATTTATCAAAAAAATTATCATTAAACCATAAATTAATTATTACCAGTAAAATTGAGATTTTAGACGAGGCTTTTTCTGAAAAAATACATGAAAATATAATTAATTTAACAGAAGACGATAATAAATTAATATTGAATTTTTGGGTAAAATTTTCAGACGCTCAAAAAGTTGATAAACTAATAGTAGAAAAAGTTAGTGATTATATTAGAAAAGAAACAGAGCATAAAATTCAAGTAGGTCAGTTACACTATTTGTCAAGATATGATTCAGATAAATTAAATTCTAAATCGTTAACTGAATTAATAAGTATTGCTCGACATAATGCTAATGATATTTCAAATAATTTATTAAAAGATAATTTTGAACAGTCAAAAATTTTGGGCATTATGTCAATATGTTGTAATAACAATATTGGAGTTAATATTGAGGATTTAGGTTTTATTTTATCAGATGATGATAATCAGTATTCAATATTTAAAAAAACTAAGTTTTATGAAGTTCTTAACGATGAGACTAAATTTCCTAAATATGCTAAAACCAACAAAATTAAAAAAAGATTTAAAGAAAGTATAGCATATTTTGAAGAAAGAGGTTTTTTAAAATATGATAATAATAAGTATTATTTTTCTCATCCTAATTACTATGAAGTAGGGAAAAACTTGTTTTTTAGAAAGAGTTTTGAAGAACAGAAATTAAATATAGAATATTTAAAAAAATCAATTATTTGTATTAATCCAACCTCCTCTTTATTTTCGTGTAAGCAGTTGGTATTAGTTTATAATAGAATAAATTTAAACTTTAGACAGAATATTAAAGAATTAATGTTTTTGTCAAATAGATCAATTTTTCCAGCAGTTGAAGATTTCTCATCAATTAATTTAATTAGTATAATTGATGATATTGACAATGATAATGAAAAAGAAAAAATCATTAATATTATTAACCGTGGAAATACTGATTCAAGTTCAATAAGATGGCATAATAAAGAGATTCCATTTCTTTGCAAAGGAGATAACGCAGAACATTATTTTGGAGATAAAATATCTGAGATAGAAATAGAAGAAATTGAAAGTAAAATTTTAAATAATGTCGATGTAAAGCTGTATGACGTTTGGCGCTTTGTTAATTATTATAAATTAGTTGCTTACAGTCGAATTTATAATAAGTTTAATGCTAATTTAATTAATTCACTTCTATACCATGAAGAAGTATTTATACGAAAACATGTTGCAAAATTATTTTTTTTATCGAAAATAAATGAAGACGAAATTTTTTTAATTGAAAAAATTTTTAAAGATAACCATCCAACAGTAGTTTTCTATGGGATTTGGGGTAGTTTTCTTAATTGGAATATTCATTCTAGTGAAATCAAAGATTTTATTTTTAATATTTTAAAAGAATTATTTTCTAAGCAAGAAATATCTATTAGAGCAAATAATTTAATTACAAATTTTTCAATAGATTATTCTGCAGAATCTATTAGTTGGAGAGAGTTCTCGGAAAGAGATGTTACTGAACTCTGGAATATTTGGGCAGAAATTTTTCCGATTTTTTTTAAAAGTTTACCAGTTAATATTTTTTTAAATGATGGGAGATATTACGATACGATGAGAACATCTATGAAATATCTAATTTTTAACAATGGAATTAAAGTATTTGAGACATGGTTAGATAGAATCGAATTGAGAATTCAAAATAAAATAGAGATAACGGACTATGAAATGGCGATTAGCGATGAATTGCTTGAATTTACTGATAATGATTTTGAAATAAGAAAGGAATTATTTAAAAGGATATTATCAAATAATAATTCAATTTTCTGCTTATACAATTTAAAATTAACAATTAAATATTGGAATAAATTAAATACTAATGAAAAGAATATAGTTCTGAATTTAATAGATTCAAACAGAGAAGATTTAAGATGGATTAAAGCTACTGTTTTGGCACAATGTGAAATTCCAAAAGAGATTGAAGTTAAAATAGTAGGTGATATTAATCTTTATTCATTAAAACCTGTAAAAGTACTAGAAATATTGCCTGCGCAATTAATTAATGATTGTTTGAAAATTATTTATTCTCAACCTTATGAACTTGAATATTTAAGACCAAGTTATCTTTCTGATTTTTGGAAGAAGATGATCAATTATCTATTATTTTATCACGTAGAACCATTTTTTGAGATATGTGTGAAAGAATTTATTAGACATAATATATTTGGAAATCGATCGGATAATTTTTTATTGTGGCAAAAAATATGCTTGAATTCAAAAAATCTTAATTACTTAACATATCTTGTTATTTATAATATTTCAAGAGGTTCAATTTATATCAATGGAACAAAAAAAATTATAAATGGTCTTATCTATACTTATAAAGAGAGAGATGAATATGAAACTTTTATGAAAATTATTGCTAGCGAGATTGAAACTTTGCAGCAAACATCTCAAAAGCCTGATATTATAAAAATTTTAGGAAAAGAGCTAATTTTGAAGGATTTGTATAAATATCTTTTTCCAGATTATGTAATGAAAATGCTAATTGAAAAAAGACAGGTTGACCTTTTAGAAATATTGACTGAAGAAAATAAAAGTTTTAGATTTTTCCTTTCATATATTGCAATTGAAAACGTAGTTGATGAAAATAAAGGATTGAAAAATGAAATTAAAAGTGGGTTACTTTCTATTCCTAATGAAATAGATCATATAGGAGAAACTAAAAAGAAAGAACTGAAAGAAAAATATTTTACAGAAGTAAAGATAGAAAATTGGGTTGTCTAATGTTTTTTTGTAAGATTGATATTGGTTTGTATTTGATATGACAAAAGTGTCTTTAAGTATTCAAACTTCGTCAAGCCAATTGTATAAAACAAAAAAATGCGCAATTCTCATTGCGCATTTTTCATATATAAAATCTTCTCAAGAAATATTATTTCCCTCCCAACAACTTCTCTAAATACTCAACCTTTTCCTTCTCAGCCAAAACCAAACGCTCATAAAGCTCAACAACTTTATCAAGAGGATTGAAAAATATATTCTAAGAAATCATCATCTTCACTCCCAAAATATGCTTGCAAATCCCTCTTTTGCCCTTATAAGCCGTAAACCAGTCGCAAGTACATCTTTGCGAATTATGGTCGATAATGACTTTGTGTACAACGCCAGAACCTTTTACTTTGGCTTCGATATAATCGGCTCTGCATTCGACGATTTCGATGTCTTCGTTCGCTAATAGTTTTTTGGCATTTTTAAGTCTTGGGTTGAGCGATAAAATACGTTCGGTTTTAAAAGGCAGACGACGATAGAAATGTGCTTTTTCGCTTAAATCATAGCCCAATAATCCCATCGAGGATAAATTCGAAGTCAGATTGTCCATAGTGCCAAAATCGATATCATTTTCGATAGAAAGCATCGTTGGGTCAAAAGTTTCATTCGATTTTAATAAACTGTTCAATCCGTAAACCCATTCTATAGGTAAGTTTTCGGTCATGGTTTCGAGTACATTTCCTTCGCCCGAAAATCCTCGGTACGAATCAGGAGAAAAAGCCATGAGAAGCTGCATTTTTCCAAATTCGGCGACTATTGCACAAGTTTGTTTGTCTGCCGATTCGTAAATGAAGATTTTGTCTACGATAGCCAGAATTCCTTCTAACAAACGCAATCTTTGCACACCGCCAATTCTAACACTATCGGCTGTAGCCAAAGTCGAAAACATAAATTTACCGGCTCTTTTGGTGATGAAGAAATCACCTTTTACGGTTCCTTTTGGTAAACTTTGAAACAACTGAATCGTCTGGATTTTATTCAGTTCAAACTTAATATCCATATCTGCGAGATACAACTGAACGCTCGTTAAACCTTTTATCCAGCGCATAGGCAAAGTCACTTTTTTCTCGGTTACTTTTGCTTTGCTGGTAATTACCTGAACATCCTGCTGACCCACGGCAAGGGTTACTTTTTCGTTTTTCTGAATCGCATTTAAAGCGTTCAGCATCGGATCATTAAAATCGACATTCGTGGTTCCGTTGGCGATAAATTCTCCGTCGATCGCTTCTGGTTTCATATCCAGTCGTACATAAACACCATTACAAGACGAAAAACCTTCGAAACGCAATCGTTCAGATCCTGCCGAAACGATAGGATCACGCAAACTTGGCGGAATAGGCCCAAAACTGGAGCGAACCACTTTGGCAATCGTAGTCCAGCATTTTGCGGTAACATAAGGATCTGTCAGGCTTCCCCAGAAAAAACACGGAATGTTATTGACTTCCTCAATTTCGGTTTGGTGCGCCAGGACCAGATTGTTGATGCCTTTGGTTTTACTGTAAGTGGAAATTCCTTTATAATTATATTCGAGATCTGTCATTTTTCTTTATTTTAAAATTTGCTTAATCAATGATTTAAGCGATGCATTATCTTTCCATTTTTCGAAGAAAACAATGGCTTCCGCAGATGGTTTCTGATTGGTTTTGGTTAAAATATCAAGATAGTTTTCTATTATTTTTTTGAAGTTCGTTGGCAATTTATCTTTTAAATCCAGATGAGCAAAGAAAGAGTTTAGCAACTTCAATAAAGCATTGTTATGTAAAGGAGAAACATCTTTTATGGCAATTAATCCGTCGGCTAATCTTAAAAATACACCATATTTTTCGGTGGTCAAATACGCTATTTTCTGAGCAAAAAGTTCAATATCTATCGCTTGTTTTTCGATTAAATGCATCAAAACTTCTGATGCCATTAATCGTAAATCTTTCTTTTCCTGAAAGAAACAGCAGGCATATAAAAGCAAGCTAATATCTGAGAATCGAAATTCAGGTCTGTTGATAACGTCCAGAAAACCTTTTAATTCCGGTTTTGCTCCATCGGCAATATTACAATTGTGTAATAAAGTCAACGCGAGTGCATCTGAGTTTTGCGGAGTAAGGCTGTGCCAGAAATAAGTATTTCCCGCATAATTGATGTTATAATCCCAAGTGTTTGATCTCTTGTAAACATCCTGGCTGTACAGTAAATAATTAGGAATTTTAGAATAATTCGGCAAGTCGAATTTTAGTTCGTACCAAGATGGCGTTCGTTCTTTTTCTTTGGTTTGATAATTCGTCCATTCGTTCCATTTTTCCTTAAACTCTACCTGAGGTTTAAAAGGAGCCACCACAAACGGAATATCTTTTAGATAAGTATTTTCGAATTCCGGGAAAGTATCGTTTGGATAAAATGTTCTTGCTGCAACCGCCCAAAGGGATAAGTTCCCTGTTTCTTTGGTGGTTTTTCCCATTGTTGCCAATAGTTTCGAAAATAAAGATGTAGAATCTAAGTTCAGTTTTTCATCAACACCAAGACAGAACGTTAAAAGCGGTTTTATTTCACCTTCAATTTTATCCAATAACGGAATGGCTTCCTCGATATTTTCTCTGGGCATACGGGCAATGGCAATAGCTAAATCGGTATAATCAATTTCTTCTTTTGTATTTTGATACGCAATAACCCTTTCTAACAAAACCTTTGGCGCAACCCAATACGGTTTATGACTCGGGAAAGAGAGCAGGGGCAAAGTAGAATTTGAATCTATTTTTTGCTGTACTTTTTCGAGTAAAGGCTGCATTAACAAAGTGGTAATAATCTTTGAATAATGATTGACTTTGCTATTGAATTTGTTATCGATGTTGGCGATTTTAGATTGTAAAAATGCCTTCACGAAATTTTTGTGAGTTGCTTCAAAATAATGTTTCTGCAATTGCTTTTCATAAGGCTGCAATTGCGCGCTATAATCTGCCGGAAACAAATCTCGCTGCGAGATATAAATGTTCAGTAAAATTTCTGAATCTACTGTTTCTTCTGAATTGATGAAATTTCCAAACTGAAAAACAACATCGTTCCAATCCTTCGGCAACTGAACTTCTTCTGTAAGGAATAATTCTTGTTGAGGTTCGAATGTGTATTCTTCATGAGCAGCATCATCGACAATTAAAGCTTCTTCGTCTAAAAACTGGGTTAATCCTGATTTGATATTTCCCTGCATCAGCGTTACGTATGAGGATAATTTCTCTTTAAGCACTTTATCTTTTACGTTGGCAATTTTGGTAATAATTTTGGTAGCGCGTTCCTGTAAAGCAAGATCGGCAATCACATAAACATCGGCAATAATGGATGATATAGTGGCGCTTAGTTTTGGGTTTGATTTATTTATTTTCTCGAGAATTGGTAAAACGTTTTTAATAGCTGCTTTACAATCGCTGCGCATCATTAAAGGTTCAAGCCATTCGAGAAATGATTTGGTTTTGAATTTTGGATGATCGTAAATTTTCTTAATCAATTCAATTCCGTAACTCGTTATGGGCGGATATGGATTGTGTAGAAAAGAGAATATATTTTCCTGCAACACGATTAGTTCATCGGCAGTAACATTAAATTCTTCGATTCTTTTTCTAAAGAAAGATTTCAGGTTATTGTTCCATTCTTTGGTTTGAATCTGGATGGCATTTTCGATAAAAAACGCACGTTCCATCTTTTTCTCCTCTAATAAGGATTTATAAATAACAGCCCAGGTCTGGAATTCATCATGTTTCTGTTTGTCATTCTCCCTAAAGAAACTGTTGTGCAGAATGGTTTCATAATTAAACAATTCCGGAATATCTCTTTTCCAGGTTAGTTGATCATTTAATGAATTATTAATGAATCTTCTGGTCTTCATCTTCGAACGCCATTCATTTGTTGCGGCAAGAGTCAATGCATATAATTCAGGATTAAATGCTAATAAATGCTGCTCTTCGAGTTGGCGCATTGTATGATAATTAAATCCTACCCAATCTTGCCTTTTTACTTTGTCTAAAATAAAAGTATCAAGCCAATTGGGTTTTGCCCATAATAAAACCTCCATCACCTGAGGTTTTTCATCAATTTCGTTCAGCAAGCTCAAAGCTTCATCCCAGGAATTGATATCTGCTTTATCAAATAAGGCGATTGCACTTAGGGTAATAATATCACTTTGTTTTTTATCGCCGCGGGTTCCCCAGCCATAATCGTGTTTGTCTTTTTTTACATAACCCGGATCTTTGGTAAGATCAGTATAGGTCATAAAATAACGTTTACTTTTCTTGATCAGTTTTTTTAGAGCTTCAATATTCCCCTTTGATTTTTCTTTCAGGAAAGGCAATAGCAAATCTATATTTTTAGATTTTACAATTGCGTCGTATTCTTCCAGAACTTCATCAGATTTTGCGCTTTTAGCGGTTTTAGGTTTTGAAGCTACAGCAACATCACCAGTTTCTGAATATCCTTTTTTTACTTTTTCGGCCAGTATTTTTTCTGCTGATTTCAGACATTCTTCGTCTGTAGAAAATGATTTGGTTTGAGAAGTTCCCGATGTTCCGTTTTTGCCGTAAGTCACAGTGTATTCTAATCCTGTAACTTCAATTTGCCAAAACTTATCAGAATTTCCGTCTATGTATTTTAAATATTTTTTCATAGTTTTTTAAAGACTGAATTTGATAAAAAATAATGTGTGCGTATATTCTCAAAAATATAAAATTATTAGTGTTTATAGGCTTTTTTAACGGAAAATTTAGGTTAAAATTGATCGCTGTCTGATAAATATTTCAGTGCGAATACTATGCAAATGTTAAAATATATTGTACATTTGATCCTGAAATGGAAACAAAACACATATATATCAATCTGTCAGTAAGACAATATAGTGATCGTTTAGCCGGATTTATCTCGGCTGAAGGTTCAGGATGTAATATGTATTTTAATGAATTGAAGTGTAAATTGTAGTTACAAACTCAACATAAATATATAAAAGCGTCCTTTTCGGGGCGCTTTTTTTGTTTTTTCACACTGAGATAAGTCGAAATACGACACTTTTCCGACAGGGGCGGAATCGTTCAGAATGATAATTTAGATTACTTAGTAGGACAGGAAATGATAAAAAATAACTTTTAACTAAAAAAAAATAAAATAATAATAGATGAAATGTTACATGATACGACTAATTAAGGAATTATACTCTTGAAAAGTAATTTGATGATAGACAGTCAATTGATAAAAATAAGAATCTGCACCAGTATGCGGACAGCCATTTCTATGCTTTTTAAAGATTTAAATAACTGACAATCAGTAAAATAAATATTAAAAATGATTTGGATAATTGATCTTTTCAACTATATCTTTGTCGAAGAAATTTGAAGATAGAATTTCAAACAACAATGATTTAAAAATACAATACAACAAATAAGATGGATTTTAAATATAAAACATATAGCGCAGCATTACAAGCCCCAGGATTCGTTTCGGGATGTTTTACAATACAGGTGCATGAATGGCAGTAGGATACATATGTCTTACTCAAATCTCATGAAGCACCTTTAATCGGGTGCTTTTTTTATGCCTAAAAAGTAAAGTTTGCCACTAAGGCGCAAAGGCACAAAGATTCTTTATAAAGAAAAGAATTGAATCAAAGATTTCGCGTTTTTGCGAGAGGCAGAGAAAGTATTAAAGAAGTAAAAAACTTAGTGTCTTTGAGCCTTAGTGGCAAGTAAAAAATAAAGCTTTGTGCCTTAGCGCCTTAGTGGCAAATTAAAAATTAATAAAATAAAAAAATATATACCATGAACAACAATACATTAGATAGATACAAAAAAGCGATTAGAAAAAAATACGAGATAGAAAAAGAAGGCGAGTACTTTGATTATTTGTACAGTCCGTCTCGTGGAAAACTACGTGATTTCTGTTGGCTTATTTTCGAGAATGGAGTAACTCAGGATGACTTAAATGTTTTTAGAAATTTATTTTCTATAGATTTTGATTACACGAAAAAGAAGAAATTTAAGGATCAAAAAGACAAGTTCAGACCTATCGAAACCTTCTTGAAAGGAGAAACAGATCCTACGAATATTGATGCAATAAATCTGGCTGCGATTATGGTTGATTTTCAACCGCGTCCTTTTAAAAACTTTAATAAAGTATGTAGAATGGAAGATGCAATACAAGTTGAAAACAGCTACAATGCTAAAGCAGTTGTTGAAGCAGAGAAAAAGATCAGAAAAAGAGCTGGTTTTGCAGAAAATGAAAAGTCAGGAGAATATTCTGGGAAAAAACGTCTTTTTTCAAATTTCGCCACTCTGTTCGCTAAAAGAGGAGATCAGAAGAGCTATCCGGAAAAAACAATCCGTTTCTCGAGTGGTTAGATACTCATTTGTCAATTGAAGGAAATCTTCGTGAAATAAAAAACGGCTGTCTTGTGAGACAGCCGTTTTCGTTTGGTTATATTATTTTGATTTAATTATGATCGTAGATTTTAAGATAAAGATCTTTATAAATTTCTTTAATGATTTTACGTTTTAGTTTTAGGGTAGGAGTCAATTGTCCGCCATCGATAGACCAGACATCAGGAGTTAATTCAAAACGTTTGATTTTTTCCCAGTGACCAAATTTCTCATTGATTTTTTCTACTTCTTCGTCAATACGTTTAATGACATCTGTATTTGCACTAATTTCAGCATCTGTGCTTCCTAAAGTTACTTTATGCAGTTTTGCCCATTCTTTTACAAATTCAAAATTAGGCTGGATAAAAGCAGCTGGCATTTTTTCTCCATCGCCAATTACCATGATCTGCTCAATAAAACGAGATTGTTTCATTGCATTTTCAATTAGTTGAGGTGCAATGTATTTTCCTCCTGAAGTCTTGAACATTTCTTTTTTACGATCTGTAATTTTCAGGAAACCTTCACTGTCAATTTCTCCAATATCCCCAGTATGGAAATATCCGTCTATTAAAGCTTCGGCAGTTTTTTCAGGATCTTTAAAATAACCCAGCATTACGTTTGGTCCTTTACAAAGAATTTCTCCGTCCTGAGCAATTTTAACTTCAACGTTGCGGATTGGTTTACCAACAGTTCCAATCTTGAAACCTTTATTTCTTTGGTCGTTTACAGCAATTACCGGAGATGTTTCAGACAAACCGTAACCTTCCATAACCGGAATTTCGGCAGCAGCAAAAACTCTTGTTAAACGTGGCTGTAAAGCGGCACTTCCTGAAACCATTAATTCTAAATTTCCTCCCAAACCTTCTTTCCATTTACTAAAGATAAGTTTGCGGGCGATTTTTAACTGAAATTCATACCAGAAACCATTAGCTCCGTAAGGCTCATATTTTAAACCTAAATCGATAGCCCAGAAAAATAATTTTTTCTTGATTCCGGTTAGTTCACCACCTTTGGCATAAATTTTATCGTATACTTTTTCTAAAAGTCTTGGTACAGCTGTAATCACTGTAGGACGAACTTCTTTTAGGTTGTCGCTAATTTTATCAATTGATTCACCAAAATACACAGAAACACCATAAAATTGATAGATGTACAAAATCATTCTTTCAAAAATATGGCAAATAGGCAGGAAGCTCAATGCAGTACTTTTTCCCGGATCAAACGGAATTCTTGGTGCACTGTCTAAAACATTCGACACAATATTTTTGTGCGAAAGCATAACCCCTTTTGGTCTTCCAGTGGTTCCTGAAGTATAAATAATAGTAGCCAAATCGTCGGTATGAATACTGTCTTTTCTGGCTTCAACTTCATTCTGATTACTTTCGTCTTCACCAAGTGCCAATAAATCAGTCCAATGTTTACAGCCTTCGATTTCATCAAAAGAATAAACTTCTTTTAAGCTAGGTACATTTGCTTTTATGGCATTTACTTTGTCAAGTACTTCGCGGTCAGAAACAAAGCAGTACATACTGCCGCTATGATTTAATATATATTCGTAATCTTCTTCCGCAATTGTTGGATACACAGGAACATTTTGCGCACCGGTTTGTAAAATACCAATATCCATGATATTCCATTCTGTACGATTGTTCGATGTGATCAGGGCAATTTTATCATCTTTCTGAATGCCCAAACGTAATAATGCTCTCGAAATAGCATTAGCTTTTGCAATATATTCCTGGCTAGATGTTTTTTCCCAGACTCCATTTTTTTTGGTTGCTAAGGCAACTTGAAGATTGTAAGTTTCCTGTTGATAATAGGGAAAATCAAAAAGGCGTGTGATTGGAACCATGTTTAATATATTGAATTTTATTGCAAATTAAATAAAAATAAGGTATGATTTTTAAATTTATGAAATTTTATGGGAAAAATTATAACTACTACAGAAAATTTACGAAAACGTTTTCTTTTTTATAGAAATTCTTTCAAATATAGAGAAAAATTTATTTTATGATAGAAAATTCAGATAAACTATTGAATGTTATAATCAACATAATCTTTTACTCTTTCCCCCATTAAAAACATTTTTTTCTTGGCAAAATGAATAGAAAACTGGGAATAAGTCCAGGCCTCGCTATCGTTTGTTCTGAACCAAAATGTGTACGAAGCACTATTGAATCCTTCTTTAAAAACCGGAATTCCTTCCTCTGTACATTCAATTCCCCAGTTGATCTTGGTTTTGCTTAAATCATCTGCCTGGATAACACCGGTACCATCAGGATTTAAAATTGTAACAGGCGCTTTTTGCCCTGTAAGGACGTAGGTTCCGGGAACAGGGTAACCAATAGTGGTAGTGATAAAATGATCACGGCCGTTATATGTAATCTGATCTACGTGAACTTGAGAATGGGAGGATGTAAAAACAAAAAATAGTGTAATAAGTAATAAATGTGCAGTTTTCATTCTATGTAGGTTTAATTATTTTGGGAGCTAAAAAAATCCGGGCTGATTTTTTTGGCGAATATAGTTCAAAATTTCCATTGAAAAATGAATCCAAATAACAAGAATGAGTTTTTTTACTGTTTTTATTTTTGCCGAAATATTACTCTGTTGAAAACTGATTTTCTAATAGTTTTTCTTTAAAATCAGATTTAAAAGTATAGGCAAAAGTAAGCATCAATGCACGTGTATCAGACTTAGAAGTCCGGTTATTGCTAAAAAGTAAAGTATTGTTTTTATAACCGCTTTCTAAGGTATTGAACATATCAGTAACAACCAATCCTAAACGGGCATTTCCTTTGCCTAATTTTTGCTGAAACCCCATATCGACATTATAAATCGGTATTCTTTTTCCCTGTGCCGTCGCCAATTCCGAATTGTAATTGCCAATTACCTGCAATTTCCCGCCTTTCCAGGGAACAAAATTATTAATGATTTTTCCGTACCAGCTAAAGGCGTTATTTACGGTGTTCTGCACTAGATTCGAGGCATCAACATGCTGCTGAAAAGCCGTGATGCTGATATTGGCGTCATAGAAACCAACAGGCTTCAGACTAAAAATAGTTTCTAAACCATACGTTACAGTACTTCCTATATTTCGGGGCTGCAGGAAAATAACTCCATTGTCTTGTAGTTCTGCATATTGTCTGATGGCATCAGTGGCATTTCTGTAAAAAGCATTGGCAGAAAAAGAATAGGCAGACCATTCTTTATTATAACTCATTTCGGCGATATGAATAATTTCAGGTTTTAGATACGGATTTCCGCCATGAGGATTTAATGCATCGGTAATATCTATAAAAGGGTTTAAATCATCTAAATCCGGGCGATTGATACGTTTGCTGTAACCCATTTTTACGAATTCATCTGATGCCAAATTCAATTGTAACGATCCCGATGGGAAAATTTTTAAATAATGATTAGAAAAATTGTCACTGTTATTTTGCGTTTTGCCATTGTTTGAAACCTGTTCTGCGCGCAGCCCCAGATTGTATTTCCATTTGGGATTTTCTTTTTCGCCTGTAAACGAATTCAGCATTCCGTAAACAGCATTGATTTGTTCGTTATATTCAAAACCGTTACTGGCTAAAGGATTGATAACATACTTATCATTCGTTTTATCGGCACTTTGAAAATCAGAATTAAAAAAACGAAATGTTCCTTTATAACCGGTTTCAATAATTGATTTTTCAGCAACAGGAATCGCATAATTTACAATGGCGTTGGATATGTTTTCATGCTCGTAATTGTGCGTTCTCTGTAGAGTAGCATCACCAATTTGTGCATTATACTGATCATAATTATAAGTATCGATATCTGTATTTTCTTTGTGTTTATTAAAAGAAGAAGTAATACTTGCGTTCAGGCTTTTTCGATCATCGGCAAATTTTCTGTCGTAACTAAAAGCCAGTTCACCAACTTTTGAACGCTCTAATTCTAATGAATGCCTGATGTTATCAGAGAAAAACTGATTTGTAATGGTGTTTACCAGAGTATGCAAAGTCTCATCATTATCCTGACTTTCTATATTGCCTAAAGCTTCAAATGAAAAGCTGTTTCGTTCGTTGGGCGAAAAATCAATATTGAGTTTTAGATTTTGTAAACCTTCAGTTCGCTCATCATTTCTGTTTTGATTGATAAAATGTTCATCATCAATAAAATTATTGGTTCTTTCGCCTTTTATTTTTTTTGTTCGGCCGGCAAAACGATTGTCATATCCCAAACCAAAATTCCATTTATCCGTTTTCTGATTCAGCAGAACCGAACTGTTCAGTCTTCCTTTCGCTCCAAATCCGCTGCCAAAAACTACAGCACCATTAATTCCGCTTTGATTGTTTTTTTTGAGTTTGATATTGATAATTCCGCTTTCAGCATTGGCATCATACTTAGCGGTAGGATTACTGATAACCTCAATGCTTTCGATACTGCTTGCCACAATCTGATCCATATTAGTAATGGCAGAATTTTTTCCGTTAATTAAAATCATCGGAGATTTTCCTCTCAGCGTTATTCCTCCGTCAGCATCAACGGCAACAGTCGGAATACTTTTTAGCATATCTGTTGCAGTTCCTCCCGATTGTGAAATATTTGAAACCGCATTAAAAACAAAACCTTCGTCTGTTTTTCGGATTTGTTTCTTTTGAGAATTCACCACAACGGCATTCAGTAAATTAGTATCGCTTTGTAAAGTTATCGTTCCAATAGTGATTGGAGAACCAGCAAGTTTTATTTTTTGAGTATAAGTTTTAAAACCAATTAATTTGAATTGCAATTGATACTCACCTGAAATAATATTGTCTAAAACAAAATTTCCTGCAGCGTCTGTAACTGAATATGCCGCAACTTTCACAGAATCTGTTGTGGTCTTTAAAATAACATCGACAAATTCAACTGCAAGTTTTCCGTCAGAAACAACTCCTTTTATAGAAGAATTTTGTCCAAATGAAAATTGGCTTAGTGTAAATAAGGTAATTAAAAGTGATAAATTTTGTCTCCATTTTTTCATGAGACAAAGATATTTATAGCAGTAAACAGAGCTTCTTAAAGTACCTTAAGATATCATTAAATTAGTCTTAGAGTCTATTAAGTAAAGGTTTTTTGCTGAGATTTTTTTTGCCACCAATTTCGCGAATTAATTATTGTACTTGTTTACTTAATGCAAATAATTAAGCACTTTTTTAAATCATTTTAGTTCTTTAATCTGTGGCTTTGAAAAAAAATACAGATTAATAATTAGCGATAATTCGTGAATTTTTTGTCAAAAAAAAACGCCCGAATCATCGGGCGTTTTAGTAATAAAAATATATTTTTAGATTTTCTCAATCCATTTTCTTGCGTTTACAAAAGCTTCATGCCAAGGCGAAACTTCATCGTTTCTGTCTTTTGGATAATTCGCCCAGTTCCATTGGAAAGTCGAACGCTCAATATGAGGCATCATTACCAAATGTCTTCCGGTTTTGTCACACATCATTGCCGCGTTATAATCAGATCCGTTAGGGTTTGCTGGATAACCTTCGTAAGCATATTTAGAAACAATGTTGTAGTTTTCTTCGGCAAGAGGCAAATTGAATTTTCCTTCTCCGTGAGAAACCCAAACTCCCAAAGTACTTCCGGCCAATGTCGATAACATAACCGAATTATTCTCCTGAACCTTTACAGACGTAAAGATACTTTCGTGTTTCTGGCTTTCGTTATGCAGCATTTTTCCGTGAACTTCATGCTCCGGATTTATCACTTCCAATTCCATGAATAATTGACATCCGTTACAGATTCCAACAGATAAAGTATCTTCTCTTTTAAAGAAATTATCTAAAGCTGTTTTTGCTTTTTCGTTGTATAAGAAAGCTCCGGCCCAACCTTTGGCAGAACCTAAAACATCTGAATTAGAGAATCCTCCAACAGCACCAATAAACTGAATATCTTCAAGCGTTTCACGACCGGAAATTAAATCGGTCATGTGAACGTCTTTTACATCAAATCCGGCTAAGTACATTGCATTTGCCATTTCGCGTTCAGAATTACTTCCTTTTTCACGAATAATAGCTGCCTTAGGTTTTGGTTTCGAAGCGTCGATTATAGGTTTTTTTCCTGTAAAGTGTGCCGGGAAAGTATATTGTAAAACCTGATTTTTATAGTTTTCGAAACGTGCCTGAGCTCTTCCGTTTTTAGATTGTTTTTGATCTAATAAATAAGAAGTTTCAAACCAGATATCTCTGTATTTTTTAATGTCTAAAGTCCAAAGTCCAAGGTCTAAAGTTTCAGTAGTTGTCGCTTTTCCTAATTTGAAAAATTCGATATTATTAGCTTTTAATTTAGCTTCAACAGCTGCATCAGATTTAGCCTGGAAAACGATTCCGATGTTTTCTGAGAAAAGGATTTTCAATAGATCTTTTTCTGCGAAAGCACTAAAATCAATTTTTGCTCCAAGATTTACATCTGCAAAACACAATTCTAGTAAAGTTGTGATTAAACCACCGCTTCCGATATCGTGACCTGCTAATATTTGGTTTTCGCCGATTAATTGCTGAATGGTATTAAAAGCATTTTTGAAGAAAGAAGCATCTTTTATAGTAGAAGTTTCTTTCCCGATAGTGTTTCTGATTTGTGCAAAAGACGAACCTCCTAATTTGAAATTATCCTGAGACAAATTAATATAATAAATAGAATCTCCGTTTTTCTGTAAAACAGGTTCCACTACTTTTCTAATATCTGTACAGTTTCCTCCGGCAGAAATAATAACCGTTCCCGGTGCGATTACTTCGTCGTTTGGATATTTTTGTTTCATCGAAAGTGAATCTTTTCCTGTCGGAATATTGATTCCTAATTCGATTGCAAATTCAGAACAACCTTCAACAGCAGCGTACAAACGAGCGTCTTCACCTTCGTTTTTACAAGCCCACATCCAGTTTGCTGATAATGAAATTCCTTTTAAACCATCTTTTATTGGCGCCCAAACAATGTTTGATAACGATTCTGCAATAGCATTTCTGCTTCCTGCAACAGGATCAATTAAAGCCGCAATAGGAGCGTGGCCAATAGAAGTTGCGATTCCTTCTTTACCTAAATAATCCAGAGCCATAACTCCAACATTATTCAATGGTAATTGAAGCGGTCCTGCATTTTGTTGTTTGGCTACTTTTCCACCCACGCAACGGTCCACTTTATTAGTCAACCAGTCTTTTGAGGCAACAGCTTCAAGACGTAAAACATCTTGTAAATATTTTTCGAAATCTGCCTTGTCATAAGAAACATCAGCATATTTTCTGTCAATAGTTTTGTCATTCATAACCGTTTTAGGAGAACTTCCAAAGAAATCTTCTAAAGCATAATCCATCGGTTTTGAACCATTTGATTTTGATTCGAAAGTAAAACGGTGATCTCCCGTTACATCTCCAACCTGATACATTGGCGAACGCTCTCTGTCAGCAATTCTTTGCAAAATATCGATATCTTTCTGACCAATAACCAATCCCATTCTTTCCTGAGATTCGTTACCAATAATTTCTTTTGCGGAAAGTGTTGGATCTCCAACCGGTAATTTATCCAAATCGATTAATCCACCCGTTTCTTCCACTAATTCCGAAAGACAGTTTAAGTGTCCTCCAGCACCGTGATCGTGAATAGAAACAATTGGGTTATGATCGCTTTCTACCAAACCACGAATGGCATTGGCAGCACGTTTTTGCATTTCCGGGTTTGAACGCTGGATTGCATTTAATTCAATTCCTGAACCAAAAGCCCCTGTATCTGCAGAGGAAACCGCAGCTCCACCCATTCCGATTCTATAATTTTCTCCACCTAAGATTACAATTTTATCACCTTCTTGTGGTTTCTTTTTTATCGCCTGATCTAATTTTCCGTAACCAATTCCGCCCGCTTGCATGATTACTTTATCGTAACCAATTTTACGGTCGTTTTCTGAATGTTCGAAAGTCAAAACCGAACCTGTAATAAGCGGTTGACCAAATTTATTTCCAAAATCAGAAGCTCCGTTTGAAGCTTTGATCAAAATGTCCATTGGTGTTTGGTACAGCCATTTTCTTTCTTCAACAGCATTTTCCCATTTTCTGTTATCATTCAAACGAGAATATGAAGTCATGTAAACCGCAGTTCCTGCCAATGGCAACGAACCTTGACCACCTGCAAGACGGTCACGAATTTCTCCTCCAGAACCTGTTGCAGCTCCGTTGAAAGGCTCTACAGTAGTGGGGAAATTGTGTGTCTCTGCTTTTAAAGATAAAACCGAATCAAATTCTTTTATTTCGTAATAATCAGGTTTGTCCGCTGATTTTGGTGCAAACTGCTGCACTTTTGGTCCTTTTACAAAAGCAACGTTGTCTTTGTAAGCAGATACTATATCGTTAGGATTTTCCTGTGATGTTTTTTTGATTAATTTAAAAAGAGAAGTCTCTTTTTCTTCACCATCGATGACAAAAGTTCCGTTGAAAATTTTATGACGACAGTGTTCAGAGTTGGCTTGTGAGAAAGCAAAGATTTCAGAATCAGTTAGTTTTCTTCCTAATTTTAAAGCAAGATTGTCTAAATAATCTACTTCTTCCTGGCTTAGAGCCAAACCTTCTACTTTGTTATAAGTGGCGATATCATCGATTTCTAAAATCGGTTCTGGCTGAACGTTGATCGTAAAAATCTTCTGATCTAATTGATTGAATTTTTGTGAAAGCATCGGATCAAAATCAGTAAAATCTTCCGTTGCAGGATGAAATTCCTCAATTCTGATAATGCCCGGAATACCCATGTTTTGGGTGATTTCTACAGCATTTGTACTCCAGGGTGTGATCATTGTGGCACGAGGACCAACAAAAAAATCCGTCAAGGCGGATTTTTCGATCTTATTGGAGTTGGCAAAAAGCCAGTTTAGTTTTGAAATGTCTTGAGCCGAAATTTCGTTTTGCGTTTGTACGGCAAAAACAGTTTTGCTTTGGTTTTCAAAGAAATGGATCATTGTTTTGTGTAGTTTGTTGTATTGAGGTGCAAATTTAGTGTAAATAAATAGCAAGCGCAAATTTGAAAACGAACTCTTTTGAAAAAGTTAGATGATTTTTTTTGAACCCTGTAAGCTACATAAGTTCATTTTAGAATTATGAATAACAATATCGAATTGTTTAAGATCTCAAGGACGCAAAGTTTATTTTTTTTCTGTTATCTTTTTTAGAGCTCTTTGGTAGTCTTTTTCAGATTTGGCACTGCCATCATCCGTTATTTCAATATGATAATTATGTACTTTATTGTTTTTGATTTTATAAAATGCAGCCCAATTGGTGCCGGAATTCACATGACTCTCAATAAGATTGTATTTTGAATTGTAACTCGGATTTTTTATTTCGTTGAAACCAATTACTTTACTGAAACTATTCGTTTTTGGATGGTATAAATACAAATTGTAAGTCCAATTGCTTCTTACGTCAGAAATATTTTGAACCAGAATATCTTTTATTTTATCATTGTTGAAATCCTGAAACTCAATTTTCTGTACAAGACTAAAAATAGAATCTTTTACTAAAACAGAATTTTTGCCATTTAGTTTTTGATTGATGATTAGAATCGAATTTTTTTCGCCATCATAACCTTCACTTTCGGCTTCAAAATTTTTAATTTTTATAGAAATTCCTTTGTTTTTATAAATAGAATCACATTCAACAACAGTTGTTTTTTGAGCAAACAAGCTGATGAAGCATAACAAGCAGAGTATTGTCAGGAAACTTCTTTTCATATAGTGAGTCAGTTTTTAAAACATAGTAACTTATTAGTAAATTTTTACTTAGCAAAAACCGCACTCTGGTATGCACCCAGATCCGGGGGAGAAGTTCGGGTTTTTCCAATAATATCTTGGGGAATATTATAGGACTGATTGCCTTTCGCAAAAGCGGCAGAAGTATTGTCAATATTAAACTTGTTCTGTGAAACATTATAAAATTTAGGATTTTCATTTAGAATAATCTGGTTATAATGTAAAGCATCCGTTTTAAACTGGTAATCGGGATTGGTGGTTGAGCTGTTAAACTTCAATAAACAATTATTCAGCTGATAAACAAATGCAGCGTTAGTGCTTTTGTTTAAATTGAATTCGTTCGTACTTGATCCGTAAATAATGCAATTGTTGAAAGTGGCCTGTACAAGATCATTCGAAACAGGACTCATACCGGCTAAAGTATTGCTTAAGCTGACAGCGAAACGAGACGTATTTTGCCAATTGTTGTTGAAGGTGGAATGAGTAAAAACATAATTCCCGCCATAAACACAGGACAAACCCGCTAAGCCAGCGTAGTTAATTACAATGTTTTCTCCGTTAATATTGGCGTTTTGAGCTAAGATTCCGTATTCAGCACAATTGTAAATTTGTGTATTCTTGATTTGAATTGTGGTGTTATCAGGACTTTTTATGCTTAAACCTGTAATGGCATTTTTTAAAGTAAGATGATTGATCGAATGATTTATGCTTCCGTTAGCCAGAATAACAGAATTCCATTGTCCCGGAATATTATCGTAAAGCGATTCCAGTCGATCTCCTTCAAAGATAACTTCGTTTTCTAATTTCCCGGTGGCAGACACAGCTCCGTTAATTTGCAGCGATGCTTTGTTGTCTACATAAAGACCGGAATTAGCATGGAAAAATACTCTGGCTCCGGCTTGAAAAGAGACGGTTTTATTTTCGGGAACACCTGCAAATCCATAAATAACATAAGGTTTTTGGTTGGTAAACAGTAATTCATTTCCGTTAACAGGATCATTTTCATCCAAATAAAAACCATCGACAGGTTTGTTGTCAATTGTGATTTTCTCTTTTGTTCCGTCGGCATTTTGTTTCGGATAAAGAAAAACAGCATCCTGAATCAGGGTTACCAAAGCTACTTCCTGAAGATTGGCGCCGCTGTCAAACTGAATTTGATCGGTATATAAAAAATCCGTAGGATCAGCATCTGTAATATCTGCAGTCGTTTCTATAAAAATATACAAACTGTCTTTGGCTAAAAGAGTAACTTTATTAAAGATTTTACCATTGTTTCCGCTCATTCCGTCAACCGTCATTCGGTATTTTGAATTCAGGCCATTTTTAAGTTGAATCGTTGGAATCGAAATGTCGTCTTTACTGGTATTGTAAACTTTAAGCTGGTACGTGCCTGAGCCAATATTTTTAAAAACGGTATCTAAATAAACGGTGTCTTTTGAGAACTTTAAATTTCCGGAACTGGCAACAGTATCAAAATCAGTTCGGCAAGAGCTGAAAGTTGTAAGTAGTCCAAAAATAAAAAGTATAAAGTATTGACGCATTTGTTTCTGTTTTTGCCACTGATTTAAAAGATTAAAAGGAATTTTATAAAATTTTTAATCTGTGATAATCTGTGCAATCTGTGGCAAAATAAATGAATTTTCGGCCTCAGATCAATATTGATTGTTTTGGTAAAAATAACAAAAAACTTACATGTTTGAAGTCGATTTTTAATTTAGAATTGCATTTTCGAATTTGTATCTCTTCTTTTCTTTAATTTTACGATTTTAAATTCCATTTTAATGAATTACACAAAAGAGCAGATTTTAGCGCGTTGCAACGAATTTTCTAAAAACACGCTAATGGAAACGCTAAAAATAGAATATATAGATGCTGGCGAGGATTTTTTAACTGCAAAAATGCCAATAAATCCTTCCGTTCACCAACCCATGGGACTTTTGCACGGAGGAGCTTCTGTAGCTTTGGCAGAAAGTGTAGGTAGTGCAGCGTCATTTTTTTTCATCAACCCAAAAGAACAGGAAGTACGCGGCATCGAAATTTCGGCCAATCACTTAAAAAGTATTCGTGAAGGCTGGGTTTTCGGGACAGCGCGAATCATACATAAAGGAAGAAGTATTCATCTTTGGGAAATTAAAATTACTGATGAAGCCGGAAATTTGATTTCGCTTTGCAAACTGACGAATATGGTTTTGGAGAAAAAGAAAACAGAATAGAACATGAATGACTTTTTTTCTAAAATAAAAAAACATTACGAAAAGCATTTGCCTTTTGTGATGTATTCTAAGCCTAATTCTGCAAGTGTTTTTGGACTTTTACAACAAAATGATGCGTTATATAAAATCTCAAATTATAAAGAAAAGGGTTTTGTTTTTGCTTCTTTTGATGAAAAACAACTTGTTTTGATTCCGGAAAATGAAGCTGAAATTATAACGACAGAACAAGAGGAACTTTCTTTTGAAACTATCGAAATCGAAGATTCAGTTTTTGATGAAGCTGCTAAAATTCAGTATGAAGATTTAGTTGCTAAAGGAATGGAGGCGATTAAAAAAGAGGAATTCAAGAAGGTTGTTCTGTCAAGAAGCGAAAAAGTTGATTTAGCTGAATTTGACTTTATAACCACCTTTCAGCATTTGACTCAATTGTACCCAACGACTTTCTCATATTGCTTTTTTCATCCTCAAATTGGATTCTGGATGGGCGCAACGCCGGAACAATTACTGAAAGCAAACGGAAATGTTTTTGAAACCACAGCTTTGGCAGGAACTCAAAAAGCAAATTTAGAAACTGAAATTCTCTGGCAGCAAAAAGAGAAAGATGAACAACAATATGTAACAGATTTTATTGTAAAAAGATTGCGTGAGGTTGCTGCTTCGGTTAATGTTACGGAGCCTTACAGTCTGAGGGCAGGATCTATCTGGCATATTAAAACGGATATCTCGGGAGTTTTAAAGGATAATTCGACCCTTGAAGAAGTGATAGATACCTTGCATCCAACTCCTGCTGTTTGTGGTTTGCCAAAGAAAAAAGCAAAAGCATTTATCATAGAAAATGAAAACTACGACAGAACTTTTTATACCGGATTTTTGGGTGAATTGAATAGTAGTTTCGCTGGCAGCGATATTAGTTCTGATTTATTTGTAAATTTACGAAGTATGCAAATTCAGGATCGTAAAGCTATCTTGTATATGGGATGTGGAATAACAAAAGAGAGTATTCCGGAACATGAATGGGAGGAAAGCGTCAATAAATCAATGACGATGAAAAGAGTGTTGAACTCAAAATAAGAAGAGAATAGAATAAAGAGAATAGATAATAAAAAGTCAATTTTAGTTTTTAGATTGAAATTGATTTTTGACATTGACATTATAAAGTATGAAGTTAGATATATTAGCCTTTGGTGCACATCCGGACGATGTAGAATTGGGTTGTGCGGGAACAATTTTAAAAGAAATATCTCTTGGCAAGAAAGTAGGTATTGTTGATTTAACGCGTGGCGAGTTGGGAACGCGTGGTACAGCTGAAACCAGAGATCAGGAAGCAAAAGACGCAGCTAATGTATTAGGTGTTTTGGTTCGTGAAAATTTAGAGATGAGAGATGGTTTTTTTGCTAATGACGAAAAGCATCAGTTAGAAGTTATTAAGATGATCCGAAAATACAAGCCAGAGATTGTGTTGTGTAATGCGATTGACGATCGTCATATTGATCATGGAAAAGGAAGTAAATTAGTTTCTGATGCGTGCTTTTTATCAGGTTTAATGAAAATTGAAACTTCGATTGACGGACAGAGCCAGGAAGCCTGGAGACCAAAAGTAGTGTATCATTATATTCAGTGGAAAAATATCCAGCCAGACTTTGTAGTAGATATTACAGGTTTCGAAGATAAAAAGGTAGCGGCGATCATGGCGTATAAAACTCAATTTTATGATCCAAACTCAACAGAACCTGTAACGCCAATTACAAGTAAAAACTTTTTTGAAAGTGTAAATTATCGTGCGCAGGACTTAGGTAGGTTAGTTGGTAAAGATTTTGCAGAAGGATTCACTGTTGAAAGGTGTTTGGCAGTCAATAGTTTAGAAAGTTTGATGTAGTTTTAGTAAAATTTTTTCATTTTTTTCTTTGGAGAAGTAAACCTTTGTTGTATATTTGCAACCGCAAAGAAAAATGGTGGTTGTAGCTCAGCTGGTTAGAGTATTGGTTTGTGGTGCCGAGGGTCGCCGGTTCGAACCCGGTCAGCCACCCAGGATTTTAAAGCCTTGAAGAAATTCAAGGCTTTTTTTGTGTTTGTAATTTAAGTCCTAAACATTGGTAGATCACTACGGAAAAAAATAATGCCAGGTTTAGAAAAAAAAAACTTAATATTGAAAAAAGGTTAAGAATATAAGCATTGTGGGTTTTGCTTCAGTTAATATGTTTTGATTTCAAATCTATAAGATATGTGATTTTCTGTAAATCTAACATCTACAATGTTTAAGTGATGGTTTGTTGGTTATTACAGTTTGTTTGTAAATCATTTTATTTGATTAAAAGTATTTTATTGCTTAATATCTCCGGTTTTGAGTCCTTTTTTCTTTGTAAAAGAAAACCTTTGTTGTATATTTGCACCCGCAAAGAAAATGGTGGTTGTAGCTCAGCTGGTTAGAGTATTGGTTTGTGGTGCCGAGGGTCGCCGGTTCGAACCCGGTCAGCCACCCAGGATTTTTAAAGCCTTGAAGAAATTCAAGGCTTTTTTTGTGCGTTTATTTTTTGGTAAAATAAAGAGCGGCTAAAAAAAAAGTTAGGATCAAACGCAAAGCTTGGGGATTAGCCAAAAAGTTAGTGTATGATTGGTTTTAATATTTGATTTGTTATTGTTTGAGATTTGGGGATAAGGGTAATGTGGGTATGAATATGGAGTGTGTTTTTTCTCTTATATATAAGGAAGGGTTTTTGGTTCTGTAGCCTGGTAGTTTTTTTTAAGATTCCTATATATAAGGAGTGGCTTGTTTAGTTGATGGCTCGAGGCTTCGGGGAAGCTTATTTAGTGTATTCTTGGGATTTGGAATTTGCGGATTTGAATGAGGAGCTATTTCCTGCTGTGCGCTGCAATCTTTTGTTTCTCCCGATAGCTATCGGGACCGGCACAAAAGGATTTTCGCTTCCATCAGGGATATGGCGGTTGTTTTTATAAGAAGTATATCTATATATAGTAGGAAAAGAAACTTTGTGTCTTACTGACTGCTCAAAAGCAATCAAACTAATCAAACCAATCAAAATGAAACTTTGTGCTTTAGCGTCTTGGTGGCAAAACCGGCTAAAGGTATAAAAACTGTTATGAAGTATTGTTACAAAGTAATCGAAAAACCACCCAAAAAGCTGTGAAGTCTATAAAAGCCGACTGTCTTGCATGGCTGGTATTGCTGAAAACACAATAGACTTCAGAAAATTCCTTAAAAGATAAAAAATGATGATACTCTAATATTGGTGTTATCAGAGTGTTAAGAAAAAGTTTCGAAAAACATTGAAATTATATAATGAAAAGTCTTGTAAATGTAAATAAAGGTGG
>FQWG01000001.1 GCA_900129595.1 Flavobacterium frigidimaris
AAAGGTTATGCTTCAGAACGAAAACCTGGAATAACTACATTTTGGATTGGAGTGCAAAAATTCACCTCAATTATGCAAGGATGGCAACTATTCCAAGATGTGTCCAGACGGTAGGCCTCTATCGGGGCTAGATTAGAAACAATTGGCTTATTTAAGAAAGTTGCTGACTTACAAAGATTCTAAGATGCTAAGTTTTTTTTAGGAATTTAATTTAGAAGACAAATAATTTATAAAGTTTTCATTGTAAGTATTAGCAAAACTTAGAACCTCAGAAACTTCATTTATAAAATACATCATAAGCAAATCGAATCAACGTACCTACAACCACAATCAAAAAGAAAATCCTGATAAAACCATTTCCTTTATTAATCGCCAGTTTTGCGCCAAGCCATCCGCCAAGCCCATTGCTAATCGCCATAGGAATTGCGATTGACCAAATAATCTTTCCTTTTATGGCGAACAAACAAATAGATCCGAAATTGGTTGCCAGATTTACCATTTTGGCATTCGCAGAAGCATGTAAAAAGTCGAAACCTAAAAGAGCAATAAAAGCCACTACAAAAAAACTACCGGTTCCCGGGCCAATAAATCCATCATAAAAACCAACGATGACACTAATGAGCACTGCATAAATTATTTGTGTTGCAGGAGAATGGTCTTTTACAACATGCTGCCCGAAATTTTTCTTTGCATACGTGTATACAAACAATAAAGACAAGACTACCAGCAAAAGCGGTTTCATAAAGTCATTACTCACCATAGTAAGCAAAGTGGATCCTAAAAATGCTGAAGGCACAGCCAGACACATCATGATTATTAGCAGCTTCCACTGAATTACTACTTTTTTCATGTATTGAAAAGCCGCAAAAGCAGTTCCGCTAAAAGCCGGGATTTTTAATGTTCCGATTACTGTTGAAACTGGTAAATAGGGCAACAAAATCAATCCCATTGGTGTTTGGATCAATCCGCCGCCACCAACAATTGCATCAATAAATCCGGCTGCAAATGCTACTAAACAAAGAAAAATTATGATGTATGAATCCATTAAATAGTGTATTTCAGGCAGTTTTAGAAGAATATACAAAAGTAGACTTCCATTTTATTTATTACAATTATTTTAAAGTGGATTTCTCCCTAAAAATTATATTTTTGTTGAAAATTTGAACCAAATGGATTTTACAAGGATTATAGAATTGGCCAGTTATACTTTACCTGCAATTGTTACCGGATTTGTCGCTTACAGTTTTTTTGAATTACACATAAAGAACAATGATAAAAAACGTAATTTTTTATTGAACAGAGAAGCTCATAAAGAATCTTTGCCAATACGCCTCCAGGCTTACGAACGTATGACATTATTTTTAGAGCGTATTAACCTGACTAAATTATTGATCAGAATTGCGCCCATTTCTAACGAAAAGCACGATTATGAAAACTTTGTAATCGATCAGATTGAACAGGAATTTGAGCACAATCTAACGCAGCAAATATATATGTCTGACGAATGTTGGACAATTATTACTACAGCAAAAAACTCAACGATACAAATCATCCGTAAAGCTGCAATGAGCGATCGCGTAGACAGCGCTGATAAGTTGCGTGAGAAAATTTTGAATGATTTATTAGAGAAACAATCACCTAGCAATGCCGCTCTCGGATATATTAAAAACGAAGTGGCAGGATTGTGGTAAAATTTACTCTGACAAGATCAATTATAATTTAATTCATCTTGTCAACTTTTTTATTTCCACCATTTTTCATTGGGCTTGTCCAGCCATCCATTTTTCAGGTATTTTTTAGATACGCTTAATTCTCCCGCTCCTATATCAAAGTCACAATTTATATTAGGAATTCGGTAATCTCCCCAGTTGCATATCTTTTCCTGGACGGAATTATTAGATTTCCATGTGCCGGTAAACGCATTATTAAAATAACCATCTCTGTAACTTTCAATATCGTGATACTTTACAGCGTTATTTTTAGCAACATAAAATATAGTTTCTAACTTTCCCTGAAACTCACCCGTATTCTTTTGTTTTTTATCTTCGATAAACTTATAGCTGGCCGCTAATAATCCCTGACTTTTTATACCTGCATTTTTGTACTCATCATCAAGTCCGAATTTTGCTTTTTTAAGTTCTTTTATGTTTAAAATAGTTATCGTACCTGTAAAATCACAAGTATTTGATTTGACCTGAGATTTGCCATGAACAAGGTATTCGTTTTTATTTTTTTGATTTCTTTTAATCGAAATAAATTTTATTCGCATTCGCTGGTAGTTATCCCCAATAATGCCATAAACAGCATTATTTTCAGTTGTATTCCATAAAACTGAAAAGTCATAATCAGCATATTTATTCACTTCATTTTTTTGAAATACTTCAGATTTATCCCAGATAGAAGTTCTGCATAAACTTGCCTGACAGAATCCATTTAAAGAAAAAAGAAAGGAAAAGAATAAAATTATAGTTTTCATAAAAAACATTAAGTCAATATTGAGAAAAAGAATCTACGGAAAAAATTCCGTTAGAATAGACTAAAAAGAACTTATAGAATTTGAATTATAAAATCAGATGCTTTAAAATCAAACACTATTGAAATGTACGCTCTAAAAAAGCAAGATCATTATCAACCAAAGCTTTTAAAATTTCTGCCGTTTTTTCTTCGTTCTGATCCGTCAATTCTGAAATAAAATTATTATTAAGTTTTTCACTTAAACCAAACCAGGTTTTTTGAATTTTAGCTCTTTTAAAAAAGACATAAAATTCATATTTATCAGGTTTACCAACAACAGATATTGACAAAGCATTTTTATTACCTGAATTTTCGAACTCAAGCGATGGTGAGTGAAATATGTTCCTTGCATTCTTCATCTCTTGTAAATGTGCTTTCCAGGGAAAATTTTGAAATGTATTTATTATCTCTGAAGAATCAATCTTTCCCATTTCAATAATTTTGGGATTTGTGGGTTCACAAATGCTATATCTGAATTCACTCATTTTTTTAAATCTGGTTATTTTTATAATTAGCTATATTACCTGTTGTCACTCATAATCTCAGATTTATTCTGAGCATATTCATAACCTTGTTCCCACCATTCTTTCATTACTTCTTTATTAAAAATAAGAGCATTGTTTGTTAGTTTAGTTGGCGTATAATATAAGTTAAGTTTTACATTTTTATTATTTGCCATCAGTTTTCCTATAGCAATATCATGTTTTTCAACCTGATCTAAGGCAATTCGGAACAAATCAATCATTAGTGAAAAAGGATTTTTGCCAATAACCGTTTTATCCATATTGACTTCGGTTTCCAGAATAATGACATCTATTTCTGTTGCACCGCGATTGATAGCTTCGCGAATAGGAACCAAACTCGAAAATCCACCATCGCCATATTCGTAATTATTTTTTTCTACCAGGCTCATAAACGGAACATAGTTACTGGAAATCCATGACCAATCACAAAACTCTTCGTATGTACAATCTTTTATAGACTTATACTCCGACTCATTCTTAGTAAAATTAGTCACTGTAATCACAACATCACAATGCTGTTTTTTCAGTTTATTAAAATCGGATAACGAAAAGTTTGCTTTAATGTATTTCTGCAGGCCTTTGCTTTCTCCAAAGGTTCTTTTTCCTTTAAAAAACTGACGTAAGACATTGAAGTGATTAATTGTAACGATATCTACTCCATCCTTAACTTTAACCACAAATGGGCAAATATTAAAGATTCCACTCATAGTAACATTGGTGTAAACAGAATGAATTTTTTTGATCTGACCCAAGGCCAAATGCGGAATGAGCAGGCTTCCGGTAGAAGTTCCTATAAACAAATCATATTCGTGTTTTTTTTCTTCTATTAAATACTGCGCTACGCCACCGGCAAACGCTCCTTTACTTCCTCCACCAGAAATAACCAATGCTTTCATAAATATATTGTAGGTTTTCTATTTATTTAGAACACAGAGCGAAGAGGAAAGAGGCAAGAAGAAAGACTTTTCTATTCGCTTTTAATCTCTACTCTTTATTTTATCCTCCATATTCTCTATACTCTATACTCTTGCTTCTATACTCTTGCTTCTATTCTCTTTATTCTATTCTTTCAACAAACGATTTAATTGAAACTGTTCATCGGGGTTCAAATTAGGCAAAATTCTTTCAAACGAAGCACGCATTTCGGAATTTTTCAATAAAAATCTAATGGAGTCTCTTCCAAATTTAGAAAACTGCCACATATGATGTGTAGTTGCATTGACCAGATTCGATAGTACCTGATCGTTTATAATCTTAAACGAAAGCAATTTCTCAAGCGCATTTTGTCGCGTTGTAGCTTCGTATTTTATTGATGAAAAAGCAATTAATTCAGAAGCTAAAACTTCTGGATTGTCACTGTAATTGGGTGTTGATAAAGCTAGTGAAAGCCATAAAGTTCTAAGATTAAAATCGTTAAAACCGATCCAGTTTTTTGACCTCTCCAAATATTCCGTGCGATGATCAGGAAAGTTTTTCCAGAGATAATACAGGGCGACTTCTTGTGTCTGGTATGATTTGTCATTTAGCAAAGTTTCGTAATCAGCTCTAAAGTCCTCCGGAATTCTACTTAAAGAAGCTGCGACAGCCTGACGAACTTGTATGTTATTTGTTTTTAAAGCAATCTGTAATAATTCCTTTTTATCCTCATATTTCTCCGTCTCTACCTGGCCGACAATCGCTTCTTTTACAGCTTCATAAACATTCGATTCTAAAGTCTTTCTTAAGAAATCCTGTTTCTCAGCTAATGGAGTTTTCTTTAGCTTATCTACTTCCAGGCGAACCTGAATCGCTTTGTTTTTACTTAATAAAGCGTTTGCCGCGGGTGTATCAAAAGCTGTAGATTCTAACCAGGTTTTCTGAAATTTATCTAAATCGAAATTGGCTGCTTTTTTAATCTCGTCAAAGAAATTTTGTGTGTTTACATTTTGGAAAGCATACTTTTTAAGATAACTTTTTATCGCTTTTTTGAAAGCTTTATCCCCAATAGACTCATGTAAAACAAACAGTGCCCAGGCTCCTTTTTCGTAAAAGGTCAATGAACTCGCCTTAGCATTCAAAACGGGAATTGTATCTGTTCGTGAAGCAAATTTGATCTGTTGTGCTGTCTGATATAATTTCGAGTAGAAAAAATCGTCACCATAAATCTCTCTTTCGGCCAATGCGGCGTAATACGTTGCAAAACCTTCCTGAAGCCAGTGATGTGTACTGCTTTCTGCTGTAATTAAATCGCCAAACCAGTGATGCGCCAATTCATGAGCATCAACATTGGTATAATTTCGATCTTCAAAACCTATTGAATCGACTACATAACGTGTTGCAAAAAGTGTGGTAGTTGTGTTTTCCATTCCGGCATACAAGAAATCACGAACCGGAATTTCTCTGTAAATTTGCCAGGGATACTTCACCCCTATTTCTTTCTCTAGAAAATCAAAAATATGTTTCGAATAGCGATACGTTGGTTCAAAACGATTGGTGTCTTTATTTTCAAGATAATATTCTAACGGAATCTTAGATTTTGCCCTAAACTCTTTCTTATCAAATTTTCCAATTGCAAGCATCAGCAAATAAGAGCTCATCGGGTTTTCCATTTGATATTGCCAATAAATCACATTTCCGCTTGTTTTCTTTTCTTTTAAGATTCCGTTAGAAACTACCTGATATTCTTTATCATAAGTGATTTCCAGACTAAAAATAACTTTTTCGTTCACATCATCAAAACTCGGAAACCAATTGCTGGTATACCTTCCCTGACCTTGTGTCCAAATCTGTACTTCAGCATTTTCAATATTTACAAAATAAAGAGCTTGCTTGGGTTTTACCGAATATTTGAAAGTTAAATGGTTTTCTGCTTTCCGGAACTTATTCAGAATTTGTAATTCTTTGCCGGTATTAACAAATAAAACATCTTTATTATCAATCTGAACATCAGAAAACTCCATGTTTTTGGCATCGATTTTAATCGTATCAATAGCTTTTAAAACTTCAAACTTATAATCGACTGTTCCGGAAACTGATTTTTCGACGGCGTTTAGTTTCAATTGTCCGTTAACCGATTTAAAATCGACGTATTGGGTTTGCTGTGCAAAAACGAAACTGGTAATAAAAAGAAAGATGTATTTCATTGAAATCAATTTGAAGGCAAAATCCCAAAGTTACAAAGGTTTCACTAACAAATCGAAGGAAATTTGTATGTTTACCATAGAAAATTATAACGACGTGTCTACACCCAAAAAAGCCTTATTTAACTGGAGCAGCGGAAAAGATTCTGCTTTGGCTTTATACAAAATAGTACAAAACCCTGATTTTGAAATTGAATGTTTAGTAACAAGTGTCAATCAGGAATTCCAACGTGTTTCTATGCATGGCGTTCGTGTTGATCTACTTCAGGCTCAGGCAAAAAGTATCGGGTTACCATTAAAGATCCTGCAAATTCC
Organism: Flavobacterium frigidimaris; assembly: GCA_900129595.1. Taxonomy (GTDB): domain Bacteria; phylum Bacteroidota; class Bacteroidia; order Flavobacteriales; family Flavobacteriaceae; genus Flavobacterium; species Flavobacterium frigidimaris. The sequence continues at coordinate 6,473 of FQWG01000001.1, forward strand.
GGAAATGCCTACGATGGAGGTTTATGAAAATGTGATGACTGAAGCTTTAAACGAATTAAAAGATGAGGGAATTACACATTCCGTTTTTGGCGATATCTTTCTGGAAGACCTGCGTAAATACCGCGAAGATCAATTGGCTAAAATTGGTTTTCAAGGAGTTTTTCCGCTTTGGAAAATCCCGACAAACCAATTAATTCAGGAATTTATAACACTTGGTTTCAAAACAATTATAGTTTGCGTCAATGAACGCTACTTAGATAAAAGTTTTGTTGGACGAATTATCGATCAGAACTTCATCAATGATTTACCGGATAATGTAGATGTTTGCGGCGAAAATGGTGAATTCCATACTTTTACTTTTGACGGGCCTATTTTCTCTGAACCTATCGATTTTGAAGTTGGAGAAATCGTTTATCGCAAATATGAGAAACCTAAAGAACAAGATTCTTCTAATAAATCCTGCGATACCGATACTAATGATGCTTTTGATTTTGGATTCTGGTATTGTGATTTAATTTAAAAAAATGAAAAACGCCAACCTCAGAAAACCTTTTATCCTAATAATACTGATAGCCACCATCATATTTACCTGTCAAAGTTGTTTGGTAAGCAGATGCAAAAGACCTCAGATTATTGGTTATGTTTATGATTCTATTACCAAAAAACCCATTGAAAACTGTAAAGTTGGAGAAAACACGACTGATGCTAAAGGTTATTTTCAATTAAAAGAATTACGCTATTCTGAGTTTACTTTTATGGGTTATGAAGCACCACCACTAATGGTAAACGAAACAATTTATAAAGAAGGTTACCAAAAGAAATCTATAGCGTTATTCAACCCGTTTGGAGGTGGAATCAGAAAAGGGGCCCTTCATAATGCCGACACCATTTTTTTAAGAAGAATACCTTTGATAATTAAGCAATTATAGAATAAGCTAATTATTTTTAAAGCTACCTGATTTTCTAATTATTCATTAAACATATTCAGCAAATTCGTCACCGTATTCCAGTTTCTTATGGTTGCTGTGACGTTTAGTTTTTTCTCAATATATTTTTGATCAAATCTTGTTTTTCCGGCTCCAACCGCATATTTAATAAAAACTCTGTTGCCATCAATACTCGCTTCATCTGGTTTGAATTGGCTGATCTTCAGATCATTTATATTCTCACTCTTCAAAGCTACAGAAACAAATGCGACATAAAGTTTTTTAGTGTCTATTTCTTTTTCTTTTAAAAAAGGGCTGTTTTTAAAACACAATTCCAGATCTTCTTTGGTGATAACGATTGTTGGAACTTCGTGTCCGAAAACTTTAAAAATCTCCTGTTTGATCATAAAGCCCACTTTCGAAGCGCTTTCTTCATCAGAATCAATAAAAACATTTCCTGATTGCAAATAAGTGCGTACGTTCTGAAACCCGATATTTTCTAACATCGTTTTCAAAGCCTCCATTTTCATCATATTGTGACCGGAAACGTTGATTCCTCTTAAAAGTGCTAAATGTGTTGTCATATTTATGGGTTTTAAAAACAAAAAGTATTCAACTTCAAGAATTGAATACTTTTTATCACTGCAAACTTACAGCTTTTTATTTCGACTTTTTATATATCAAACCAGGGCCATCACACATTTGCCAGGAATTTACCAGTAATCCTTCTTTATTGATAGACAGATTTTCAGTCAAATTTCCGCTGCAGGTACCAATTATGTCATTGTTTTCGTCATAAGTCAACTCAAAATTTAGTTCATTATCAATCTTTGTCATTACAAATTTACCAGTCACAGTAGTCGTTTTATTATCTTTTATTCTTGTTTTTACAAATGTTTTATCCATATTAAAAATATAAGATTCCTGCCAGCCCAATTTGTCAAAGATAATATTGGCCGGTTTAAAACCCGTTACTTCAATTAACGTCCATTTTCCGTGATAATCAGAGGGATTTGGTGATTTAGCTTTTTCATTTGAACAAGAAATGAAAAGTAAAATTAGAACGAATGCAATCCCTATTTTTTTCATTTATTTTGATTTTTAAGACTTTGTATATTTAATAGATTCTTATTCTGTTAAATGGTTGCTTCATTTTACGACTAAACAGCATAAAAATAATAATTGATTCTTCTATGCCTTAACAATCTCGGTTTTTCACAAAGAACAAAACGAACAAACCGACTGAAAAATCAGCAATATAATTTTCATATGCTTAATTTTGAAACCCGATAAGACTTTTAAATTTCCCAATTTAAATCTATCTTCGCTTTTCAAAAAAGTAAAGAAAGCAAAACAGCATTCTCTTTTCTTTATTCTATTTTCTAAAATCTAAAGATCAAAAGTCTAACCATCTGAAATAAAATGTCTAATAATCTCCTTGAAACCCCAATTGAATACTTAAAAGGTGTTGGTCCCAATCGTGGCCAATTACTTCGTAAGGAATTGGGCATTCATAAATATCGGGATTTAGTCAATTTTTTTCCGAACAGATATATTGACAGAACACGTTATTATAAGATTAATGAACTTCAAAACACAGGTGCAGAGGTTCAGATTATTGGAAAAATCATTAATATAAAAACAGTTGAATTTGCCAAAAACAAGAAACGTCTGGTTGCCACTTTCGTGGATGATACGGGGCAAATTGATCTCAATTGGTTTCAGGGACATAAATGGATAAGGGAAAGTCTGAAACTCAATGAAGTTTGCGTAATTTTTGGAAAATGTTCTGTTTACGGAAGCCAGTTTAGCATGGCGCATCCGGAAATCGAGCTGTTAAGCGATCATGAAAAAAGCCTTCGCTCTGCCATGCAAGCCGTTTATCCTTCGACCGAAACCCTTACCAATAGAGGTGTTTCGAACAGAACGATCAATAAAATGATGGAGCAGTTGTTTATTGAAACACAGGCTTTATTTACCGAGACTTTTCCGCCTTACTTAATCGAAGAGTTAAAACTGATTTCAAAAAGAGCCGCTTTATTCAACATCCATTTTCCCAAAAGTACTGATGCTTTGGCAAAAGCCCAATTTCGACTGAAGTTTGAAGAATTATTCTTTATTCAATTGCAGTTGATTACTAAAAACCTGATTCGGAAACATAAAATAAAAGGACATCCGTTTACAAAAGTGGGCGAACTTTTTAATGATTTTTACCAGAACCATCTTCCTTTTCAGCTTACCAATGCGCAGAAAAGAGTAGTCAAAGAAATTCGTTCAGATATGGGAAGTAACGCCCAAATGAACCGATTACTGCAAGGTGACGTGGGTTCAGGAAAAACTATTGTGGCTTTTTTGAGTATGCTTTTGGCAATAGACAATGGTTTTCAGGCTTGTTTGATGGCGCCAACTGAAATTCTGGCCAATCAGCATTTTATTGGATTGTCTGAGTTGGCTGAAACCTTAAATCTTAATATAAAAATACTAACCGGTTCTACTAAAATCGCCGCAAGAAGAATCATTCATGAAGAGCTTGAAAACGGAAGTTTACATATCATTATCGGTACTCATGCTTTGCTTGAAGATAAAGTAAAATTTCAAAATCTAGGCTTGGCAGTTATCGATGAGCAGCATCGTTTTGGAGTAGAGCAAAGATCTAAATTGTGGAAAAAGAATGAAATTCCGCCACATGTTTTAGTAATGACCGCAACTCCTATTCCAAGAACGTTGGCGATGAGTTTGTATGGTGATTTGGATATTTCAGTAATTGATGAATTGCCACCGGGCAGAAAACCAATTCAAACCGTACACAGATTTGACAGCAATCGTCTGAAAGTCTGGAAATTTTTAAGGGATGAAATCGCCTTGGGAAGACAAATTTATATTGTTTACCCGCTGATCCAGGAATCTGAGAAAATGGATTTCAAAGATCTAATGGACGGTTACGAAAGTATTTCACGTGATTTTCCGCTCCCGCAATATTCGATTTCGATATTACACGGTAAAATGAAACCTGCAGATAAAGATGCCGAAATGAAACGCTTTTCTGAAGGCAAAACCAATATAATGGTAGCAACAACTGTAATTGAAGTTGGTGTAAATGTACCAAATGCGAGTGTAATGATCATCGAAAGCGCAGAACGTTTCGGTTTATCACAATTGCATCAGCTGCGCGGTCGTGTAGGTCGTGGAGCTGAACAAAGTTATTGTATTCTAATGACAAGCTTTAAACTAAGTTCTGACAGTAAAACCAGAATGGAAACTATGGTTCAGACAAATGATGGTTTCGAAATTGCCGAAGTCGATCTTAAACTTCGGGGTCCAGGTGACTTAATGGGCACACAGCAAAGCGGTGTTTTAAACCTTCAGATTGCTGATATTGTACGTGACAGGGATATTTTGGGTCTTGCCCGAAACTACGCCATGAAGATTCTTAAAGAAGACGCACCTTTACAAAAACCGGAACACGCTGTGTTAAAAGCCGTTTTTATAGAATTGACAAAAAAGAAAAATATCTGGAATTATATTAGTTAGGAAAGGTTCAAAGTGGCAAAGGAACAAAGGGACAAAGGCTTGGAGTGTTAAGTAAAGACACTAAGAGGCTGAGACGCTAAGATTCTAAGTTTTTTTTAGAACAAACATTTAGAATTTGGAATTTTAAAAATTGGGATTTCTAAAAACTTTCTCCTGTTTCAAGACCTAAAACCTTCAATATGAAGCAGTTTTTTATATAAGAATTCTACAAACTTTGTTAAAATCAGGAACGGATTATCTAATCCCAAAATTAAAACAGTAAAAATAAATTCAACCTTATTAAACCTTTTTCCGCAAAGCATATCTAATTACAAAAAAGAAGCGAACAAAGCTGTTAAAAGACATTTAAAATTAACATTATACAAGTGTTAAATAAAACACAACATCTTTCGTTTTCATTTCAAAAAGTTAATTTTGTTGGCTTACTAAAAACACATACCAAAAAAACATTTACCTCAATTTTATGAAAGTAAAAAACCTTATTTATGCCCTGCTGATTATATGCATCGGAGGATTTATCACCTATAGAATAGTTTCGAATAAAAAGAAAAATGACGAATCTAAAAATTTTGGAGACAAAGACAAACCAACCACAGTAACGGGAATTATAGTAAAAACTGCCACTTTCGATAATAACTTATCCCTGTCAGGATCTATTGAAGCAAATGAACAAATAGAAATTCATAGTGAAGTTTCGGGAATTGTTGAAGGGATTTATTTTACTGAGGGTAGTTTTGTAAATAAAGGCCAGGTTCTGTTTAAGGTAAATGATATCGAACTTAAAGCTCAATTAAGACAGGCTGTAACCAAAGAAGGTCTGGCTGGTGAAAACGAAAGAAGAGCCAAATTATTGCTTCAGAAAGAGGCTATTAGTCAGGAAGAATTTGATGTTGCCAATGCTGATTATGCTTCGATGAAAGCACAAACACAATTAATAAGAGCACAAATTGCAAAAACGGCTGTAAAAGCACCTTTCTCAGGTAAAATTGGTTTGCGTTCTATATCACCTGGAACTTATATTACGCCAACCGTTTTGGTGGCCAAATTAGTAAATACAGGAAAATTAAAAATTACATTTTCTGTTCCTGAAAAATATGCTTCGCAAATAAAATCGGGTTCAACAATCGATTTCTCGGTTTCAGGATCAGATAAAGTGTATAATGCAAAGATTTATGCGATTGAACCGGAAGTTGAAGTAGCAACACGTACTTTAAAAATTCGCGCTATTGCAGATAATATCGACGGAAAACTTTTTCCTGGAACTTTTGCTGATGTAAAACTACCTTTAAACACCATTAAAGATGCCATAGTGGTACCTTCAGAAGCAATTGTACCTGTTCAGAGCGGTAAAAAAGTGTATGTAGCCAATATGGGGAAAGCCAAAGAAGTGATGGTTGATGCTACTACAAGAACCGATTCTTCGATTTTGATTTTATCAGGATTAAAAGCCGGAGACACCTTGATTACCAGTGGCGTAATGTCATTAAAAAATGAGGCATCTATAAAAGTTAAAGTAAAAAAATAATTTTAAGTTAAGAGTTATGGGTTATGAGTTAGATCTGAGTTATAGGTTTTAAGCTTCAAGTCTTATTTCTATTTTCTTTATTCTATTTTCTAAAATCTAAAATCTGAACTCTAAAATCCAAAATCTCACATGAGTTTATCTACTACTAGTATAAAAAGACCTGTTTTAACCATTGTACTGAATCTTTTGATTATTCTATTCGGTTTCATTGGTTATACGTTTTTGGGTGTTCGCGAATTTCCTTCGATCGACCCTGCACAGGTTTCCATTAGAACCAATTATACAGGAGCCAATTCTGACATTATAGAATCACAAATCACAGAACCTCTTGAAAAAGCTGTAAATGCAATTGATGGGATTCGAAACATCACATCATCCAGTAATCAGGGAAGCAGTAATATTACCATCGAATTTAATCTGGATAAAAATCTTGAAGAAGCAGCAAATGATGTTCGTGACAAGGTTTCGCAAGCTGTTCGAAGCCTGCCTCAGGATATTGATGCGCCGCCTGTAGTTTCTAAAGCCGATGCTGACAGTGAATCTATTATTTCGATGACTGTACAGAGTGACAGCCGAAGTTCTTTGGAATTAAGTGATTATGCCGAAAATGTTATTTCGCAGCGTTTAGAAACGATTCCCGGAGTAAGTGGTGTTCAAATTTGGGGACAAAAACGTTACGCAATGCGTTTGTGGATTGATCCTATAAAATTAAACGCTTATAACTGCACGGTTTCTGATGTTCGAAATGCCTTAAACGCACAAAACGTAGAATTACCATCTGGAAAATTAACCGGAAACAATACAGAATTAACGGTAAAGACCATTGGAAATCTTTCGAAACCGGAAGAATTTAATAATATTATCATCCGGACAGACGGGGATAAAATTGTCCGTTTGAGCGATGTTGGCGGTGCTGAACTAGGCCCTGAAAATATCGAAACATCTTTAACATCCTCAGGGCTTCCTATGATTGGTATGGCCATTGTGCCAATGCCGGGAGCCAATTACCTTGATATTTCGAAAGAATTTTACAAAAAATATGATGCTTTAAAAAAGGATCTTCCAAAGGATATTAAACTAAATATCGCACTTGACAATACCCTTTTCGTAAAAAAATCGGTACATGAAGTAGCCGAAACTTTGGGGATTTCGATTATTCTGGTAATCATCATTATCTATTTGTTTTTTAGGGATTGGGCCATTGCATTCAGGCCTTTAATTGATATTCCGGTGTCTTTAATTGCTACGTTTTTTATTATGTGGCTTTTTGGATTCTCAATCAACGTATTAACCTTATTGGCAATTGTATTGGCAACCGGTCTGGTAGTTGATGACGGAATTGTAGTAACCGAAAATATCTTCAAAAAAGTCGAAGAAGGAATGTCGCCTATCGAAGCAGCTATAAAAGGTTCTAACGAAATTTTCTATGCCGTAATTTCAATTTCCGTTACACTTGCTGCAGTATTCCTGCCTGTAATTTTCTTAGAAGGTTTCGTAGGCCGACTCTTTCGGGAATTTGGGGTCGTGATTGGCGCCGCGGTATTAATTTCGGCTTTTGTATCGTTGACTTTAACGCCAATGCTGAATGCTTATTTAATGAAAGGCGGAGAACAGAAAAAATCGAAATTCTACATAAAAACCGAACCATTTTTCGAAAAATTAAATAGCGGATATGCTGAATCTCTAGCCCGATTCATGGAAAAAAAATGGATCTCCTTCCCTATTCTTATTGCTTGTTTTGGATTGATTTATTTATTTTTTACCATACTCCCAAAAGAAACTGCACCTTATGATGACCGTAGTTCGGTAACGATGCGTATGACAACTCCTGAAGGTTCATCTTATGATTATACCAACCGTTTTATGCAGGAAATGTCAAGATTGGTTGATGATTCTATCCCGGAGAAAAAAGTAAGTTTAGTTATTACCGCTGGAGGTTCCGGAGGTTCAGCCACAAATTCAGGTTTTATCAGACTTTCACTAAAAGAACCAAACGAAAGAAACAAGTCTCAAAAAGAAATTGCGGATCAGTTAACCAAATGGACTAAAAAATACCCGGATGCTAAAACATCTGTAATTCAGCAGCCTACCATTGCCGTAAACCGACGTGGCGGACTTCCGATTCAGTACATTATTCAGGCTCCTAATTTTGAAAAACTAAGAGAAAAAATTCCTCTTTTCATGAGTGAAGTGGGTAAAAGTGATGTTTTCTCGACTTCAGATGTCAATTTAAAATTTAATAAACCTGAAATCAACGTAAGTATCGATCGCGAAAAGGCCGAGAGTTTAGGAATATCAATTATGGATATCGCTCAGACTTTGCAGCTTTCTTTAAGCGGGCAGCGTTTTGGATATTTCATTAAAAACGGAAAACAATATCAGGTTATTGGTCAGTTTGATCAAAAAGACCGTTCGAAACCATTGGATTTAACTTCAATGTTTGTTAGAAACAAATCCGGTCAGTTGATTCAGATGGATAATGTCGTAAAAGTCGAAGAGCAAAGTAACCCGCCACAATTGTATCATAATAACAGATACATGTCAGCAACAGTTTCTGCAGGTTTGGCGCCGGGCAAAAGTATCAGCGACGGTATAAAAGAAATGGATCGAATTAAAGCTAAAGTTTTAGATCAGAGTTTTACCACCGATTTAAGTGGAGAATCACGAGATTTTGTCGAAAGCAGTTCGAATACTTCTTTTGCTTTTGGATTGGCTTTGTTATTAATCTTTTTGATTCTTGCAGCACAATTCGAGAGTTTTATCGATCCGTTGATTATTATTCTCACCGTGCCAATGGCCGTTGCAGGAGCTTTATTCTCCTTATGGCTATTCAATCAAACCTGGAATATTTTCAGTCAGATTGGTACCGTAATGCTTATTGGTCTGGTAACTAAAAATGGTATTTTGATTGTGGAGTTTGCCAATCAGCTGCGAGAACAGGGAAAACCAAAAATGGAAGCAATCCTTGAAGCATCAGAAGCACGTTTACGCCCAATTTTAATGACCAGTTTGGCCATTGCCTTAGGTGCATTACCAATCGCAATGTCACTTGGAGCAGCGTCTACCAGTAGAATTGGGATGGGAGTTGTTATTGTTGGAGGAACAATTTTCTCATTGGCACTGACACTTTTTGTAATTCCGGCAATTTATTTGATGTGGTCTAAAGCCAGAAAACATTATCCTGAATTTGATCATATCGAAGAATACGAAAGAGAGAGCCATAAATAGATATTAAAATTTGAAATAATATAGCAGCTGTGAATTTCGTTTTTAAAATGTCCATTCGCAGCTAACCATTCATCATATGAAAACTAAAATAACATTAATAAGTCTCGTTTTATTTTTGTTTTGTGTAGCAAAAAGCAGCGCACAGGAAATCCTGACTATCGAAGACGCTATGAAAATAGCTTTAGAAAATAACTTCGAAATTAAGATTGCTAAAAATAATTCAACAATAAGCGAAACCAACGTAACTATTGGAAATGCTGGTCTTCTGCCAACTGCAACAGCTAATATTGTAGATAATAACAGCGTTACCAACTCAACACAGGTACGTCAGGACGGAACATCTACTACATTAAATAATGCAAAAAACAACAGTTTAACGTATGGAGTTAGTTTAGGCTGGACTGTTTTTGACGGAATGAGAATGTTTGCCAGATACGATCAGTTAAAAGAGCTTCAAAAATTAGGCGATGCCGAACTAAAAAGAACGGTTTTAATGAAAATTGGTCAGGTAAATTCAGCTTATTATGATTTAGTGCAGCAACAACAGCAGTTATCAGCTTTAGATACTACAATTGTAATTTCTAAACAAAGAGTTCAATTGGCGCAAAACCGTTTCACGATTGGTAAAGCTTCAAAATTAGAAGTTTTAAATGCGCAGGTTGATTTAAACACCGATCAGGTTGCTTTATTAAGACAAAAAGAATCCTATAAAAATGCCAAAATTTTACTGAATCAGTATTTAGCACGTGATCCACAAATCGATTTTACAGTAACTGATTTGGTCACTGTAGATAATAAACTGGTTTTGATAGATTTAATGGATCTGGCAAAAAAACAGAATCCGGCTTTAGAAGCGCAGGTTATCAATAAACGTATTGCAGAATTACAACTTAAACAAGTAAAAGCAAGCCGATATCCAACCGTAAATCTAACTTCAGGTTATAATTTTTCTGAAAGCCAGTCGAGTCTTGGATTTACAAGCGAAAACTCTTCAAAAGGTTTTAATTATGGTTTTAATGCTTCGCTGAATATTTTTGATGGATTGAATCAGCATCGAAATGAAAAAGTAGCCAAACTGCAAATTGAAAACTCTCAAATTGCCATTGAGCAACAAAGTATGATTTTGAATACGCAATTGAGCACGGCTTTTCAAACCTATTTAACCAACTTAGAACTAATAGACTTAGAAGAAGATAATCAAGCAATTGCCAAACAAAACTTAGATATTACGCTTGATAAATTCAGAATAGGAACCATTACAACCCTTGATTTCAGAACGGCGCAATTGAATTATGTAAACGCAAAAGTACGTTACAGCAACGCACAATATGAGGCAAAATTATCTGAAATTGCATTGAAAGAATTAGCCGGAAATATTAATTTTTAAAGTAAATTTGATTTCAAAACGAACATAAATGATCTCATATAATACTAAAGACTGGTTTACTTTTATTTTTCATATTCATAAATCAGATACCGTTAGAAAGTTATTTCCTGTAATGATCGCGATCGGAATCTACTCTTCTATTATTGGATATCTCGAAATTGCTTATTTTAAAGTAGGTAAAAACGATTATATCCATAACATCCCGATTATGCACGGTATGTTGGGTTTTGTGATTTCGTTACTGCTTGTTTTCAGAACCAATACAGCCTACGATCGTTGGTGGGAAGGGCGAAAATTATGGGGAGGTCTTGTAAATAATAGCCGTAATCTGGCGATCAAGCTTTCTGCAATGCTTAAAGATGAGAATGATCGAAAGTTTTTCAGAAAATTCATTCCTACTTATGCTGAAATTTTACACAAACACCTGCATGATTCTGAAACGAGTAAACAGCTTTTTGACGATGTAGATCTTGAAATTGATCATCATAAGCACAAACCGAATCAGGTAAAAAGAATGATGTTTCATAAAATGAATGACCTGTATGATTCAAAAAAGATTACAGGAGATCAACTCATTATTCTAAACCAGGAATTACAAGCTTTTACGGATATATGCGGTGCCTGTGAGAGAATCAAAAACACGCCTATTCCCTACTCTTACAGCGCTTTTATAAAAAAATTCATTTTTATTTACACCATGACGCTGCCCTTTGGTTATTCTATTAGTCTTGGGTATTTTGTAGCTCCGGTCGTTGTTTTTATTTTTTACGTACTGGCGAGTTTAGAACTTATTGCCGAAGAAATTGAAGATCCGTTTGGAGACGATGAAAATGATTTACCCACAAAAAAAATAGCAGAAAACATCAAAAAGCACGTTGAAGAACTAATTTAATTAAACGTTAAATGTGATTTTTATATTCAAATTTTGATTAAATTTAAAGACTTTACTTAAAATTTAACCACAATGAATAACCAACGTGCTTTAATTCATCCTCCGCATTTATCGAACGAAAAATCATTAAAAACACTTGTCGAAAACAGGACGGTTTATACTTTAAATCATTGTGAGCTCAATATTTTCGAAACGTATGAATCTTCGACTCTGGTTCCTCTAAAATTTAATGATTTTGTAGTAACGAGTATGCTTCGCGGCAAAAAAGTAATGCATCTTTTTGATGAACCCGGATTTGATTATCTGCCGGGAGAAACCGTTGTGATTCCCTCCAATGTAGAAATGAAAATTGATTTTCCTGAAGCTTCAAGAGAAAATCCAACGCAATGTCTGGCACTTGCAATAGACAAACCTAAAATCACAGAAACATTAAATTTTCTGAACGAACGTTACCCAAAAGATGGTGCTGATGCGTACTGGCAGTTGAATTATCAAAACTATTTCTTTTATAATAATGTAGATCTTGCCTCAACCATCAATAAGCTGATTAAGGAATGTATGGGCACTTCGATTACCAAAGATGCTTTGGCTGACCTGACTTTGCAGGAATTATTAATCCGCATTATACAAACGCAGACGATAAAATCAATTGATGATGGAGTTGCAATTCAATCTAATAATCCGATTTTTGAAGTAACGGAATTTATTAAACTCAATTTAAAAGAGAATATAAACCTTAAAAGTCTTAGCGAAAAAGCCTGCATGAGCACTGCATCGTTCTATCGCTTTTTTAAAAGAGAATTAGGCATGAGTCCGATTGAGTATATTTTGAATGAAAAAATAAAGCAAGCCAAAAAATTACTCAGAAATCCCGGAATCCAGATTAACGAAGTGTGTTATTTATCCGGTTTTGAAGATGCTAATTATTTTATCCGATTGTTTAAAAAACACGAAGGAATTACTCCTAAGCAATATCAGTTACTGTATATTAATTAAGGTACTGAGATGCTGAGTTGCTAAGGTTTTTTCTTAGCTGCGTAACCTTTTCCCTTCCTGTCTTATGTCTTTGAATTTAAAAAACTTACTCAATAAAAGTAACAGGTTCCAGATCTTTCTCTTCTTCTTCAGTAAAAATTCTATATTCAATTTGGAATGTTTTTTTGAGAGGGGTTTCCAATGAAAAACCTCCAACACCAAAGGCATCAATTACTTTTAAGGTAAAATGCGCATGTTTCCAGTATTCGAATAAATCCTTGTCGACCCAAAATTCAGTATCTTCGATCGTTCCTATACAAACATCTCCCGTACGCTGATAATATCCTCCTTTTTCAAAACATTGTGGCTGGGTGCCTTCACAGCAGCCTCCGGCCTGATAAAACATCAGTTCTCCGTGTTTTTCTTTTAGGATTTTTATCAAATCAATGGCTTTATCCGTGGCGTCAAGTCTTTTTATCATGATAATAATAATTAAAAAAAAGTAACAAACTTATAAGAGTACAAGTTTGTTACTTTTTTGGTTTTTAGCTATGCTTTTGCAATTTCAAGAACGACTCGTCCTTCGATTTGCCCTTTCTTCATTTTGTCAAAAACTTCGTTAATATTCTCCAGTTTTGCCGGAGTAACAGTAGCTTTTACTTTTCCTTCAACTGCAAATTCAATTGCTTCTTTCATGTCTTTACGTGTTCCTACAATCGAACCGCGAATTGTAATTCTGTTTAAAACGGTATCAAAAATTGACAAATCAAAATTACCCGGAGGAAGTCCGTTGAGTGCCATTGTACCTTTTCTCCTTAATGTTTCGAGACCTTGCTTAAAAGCAATAGGAGAAACTGCAGTAATCAATGCCCCATGCATTCCACCGACTTCTTTCTTTAAGAATTCTCCAGGATTTTGATTTTTTGCGTTTACTACTAAATCTGCTCCAAGTTTTTTGGCTAGATCCAGTTTATCATCTGCTACATCTATTGCCGCAACATGCATTCCCATTGCTTTGGCATATTGTACCGCAACGTGTCCAAGACCTCCGATTCCTGAAATCGCAACCCATTCTCCGGGTTTAACTTCCGTTTCCTTAAGTCCTTTATAAACTGTTACTCCGGCACAAAGGATTGGCGCCATCTCCATAAAATTCACATTTGATGGCAAAAGACCAACATATCTTGCATCTGCAATCACATATTCAGCAAATCCCCCATCTACACTGTAACCTCCATTTTGCTGTGTATCGCATAATGTTTCCCAACCGGTAATGCACTGATCACAACCACCGCACGCACTATAAAGCCATGGCACACCAACTGCATCACCTTCTTTTACATTTTTTACCTCCTGCCCTACAGCAACCACATATCCTACGGCTTCATGGCCAGGAATTAAGGGCATTTTTGGTTTTACAGGCCAATCTCCTTCTACTGCGTGTAAATCAGTATGACAAACTCCACTTGCAATTACTTTTACGAGAATTTCATTTCTTCCCGGGCGTTTAACTTCAACTTCTTCAATTTTCAAAAGAGAACCAAATTCTCTAATAACGGCGGCTTTCATAGTTTTCGGTAGCATATACTTGATTGATTAGTGAGAATAGTACGTTTGTTGAACCTACTATTCTCAGGTTTATATAAGGGTTGTAATTTATTCTTAGAAGAAACCTAATTTCTTTTTATCATAAGAAATTAGCATATTTTTAGTCTGGCGGTATTGCCCTAACATCATTTTGTGGTTTTCACGACCAATTCCGGATTGTTTGTAACCTCCAAAAGGCGCTCCTGCAGGGTAAGAATGATATTGATTGATCCAGACACGACCTGACTGAATCGCTCTTGGAACCTGATAAATTTCATGCGCATCACGTGTCCATACTCCCGCTCCCAAACCGTACATGGTATCATTGGCTATTTCAATAGCTTCCTCGGTAGTTTTAAAAGTAGTTACTGCCAGAACGGGCCCAAAGATCTCTTCCTGAAAAATTCGCATTTTGTTATGTCCTTTAAACAAAGTAGGTTTGATATAATAACCACCTTCAAGATCTCCTCCTAAATGATTTTCATCACCTCCGGTTAGCAATTCTGCGCCTTCTTCTTTACCAAGTTTGATATACGACATGATTTTTTCTTTTTGCACTAATGAAGTCTGCGCACCAATCATAGTCGATTTATCCAGCGGATTCCCGGCAATAATAGCTTCGGTTCTTTCGATAACTCTCGCAATAAACTTCTCGTAGATATCCTCATGAATTAACAATCTTGACGGACACGTACATATTTCACCCTGATTTAAGGCAAATAAAACAGCGCCTTCGATGGCTTTATCAAAGAAATCATCGTCATGATCTGCCACTGACGGAAAGAAGATATTTGGAGATTTACCACCAAGTTCCAGTGTCACCGGAATAATATTTTCTGTTGCGTATTGCATTACCAGACGTCCCGTTGTAGTAGAGCCTGTAAAGGCAGCTTTAGCCACTTTTTTATTCGTTACTAACGGACGGCCCAATTCAGCACCAAAACCGTTCACAATATTCAAAACTCCCGGAGGCAGAATATCTCCTATTAATTCCATTAATACTAAAATAGAAATTGGTGTACTTTCCGCAGGTTTCAAAACGATTGTGTTTCCCGCTGCCAATGCCGGAGCGATTTTCCAGACAGCCATTAAAATCGGGAAATTCCATGGAATAATCTGAGCGACAACTCCTAAAGGTTCACTTAAAGCTATAGAAACCGTTTGAGAATCCAGTTCTGCGATTGAACTTTCTTCAGCACGAATTACGCCTGCAAAATATCTAAAGTGATCAATTGCCAGCGGAATATCTGCTGCCAGCGTTTCGCGAATTGGTTTTCCGTTATCAATAGTTTCTACAGTAGCAATATACTCCAGATTATCTTCTATCTTTTGTGCAATCTTATTGAGTAAAATGCTACGTTCTGTAACAGATGTTTTACCCCAGGTTTTAAATGCCTCGTAAGCAGCGTCTACGGCTAATTCTAAATCTTCTTTGCCTGAATGTGCTGCTTTTGTAAATACTTTTCCATCAATTGGAGAAAGAACATCAAAGTATTCTCCTTTTACCGGTGCAGTAAATTTTCCGTTAATGTAATTATCGTACTTTGCCTTAAATTCAGGTCTTTGGATGGTATTGCTCATAATAATATTTTTTTGATTCATTTCAAATTTACTTTCATACTCCTAAACAGAATAGCACTTTTCATTCACATAGTAGCACAAATATTTCACATTCGTTTTTATAACTAACATTTAATAATTAATTAGTAAAATATTAGCATTAAAAATGAAATATACTCAACAACAATGATTTGAATATGAAATAAAAACTGCTTGAAAAAACCAAATAAATTGTTTCTTACTACCGCACGCAATCCTTATATTTGTATCCTTATACAAAGAATAAAAAAGTTAACATGAAAATATCTTATAACTGGTTAAAACAATTTATTAAAACAGACTGGACTTCTGAGCAAACTTCAGAACTGCTAACAGATTTAGGTCTTGAAGTAGAAGTAGTCGAAAAATACCAATCGGTTAAAGGCGGTTTAATAGGGGTTGTTGTAGGGCACGTACTTACTTGCGAAAAACATCCTGATGCAGACAGATTAAAAATTACTACTGTAAATATTGGTTTAGAATCTCCTGTACAAATTGTTTGCGGAGCGGCTAATGTTGCAGCAGGACAAAAGGTACCAGTAGCGACTATCGGCACCGTTTTATATGATAAAGACGGTGTTGAATTTACCATTAAAAAAGGAAAAATCCGCGGACAGGAAAGCCACGGAATGATCTGTGCTGAAGATGAGTTGGGATTGGGTACAAGCCACGACGGAATCATGGTTCTGGATGCTGCATTGGCACCCGGAACAGCAGTTTCAGAAGTTTTTCAGGTAGTAAATGATGAAGTTTTCGAAATAGGATTAACTCCTAATCGCGCTGATGCGATGAGTCATTTTGGAACAGCACGTGATTTAAGAGCGGGAATGTTGCAACGTGGTGTAAACATCGAATTGATTACTCCGTCTGTGAGTAATTTCAGAGTTGACATGCGTACTTTAAAAATTGATGTAAATGTTGAAGAGCCATTATTAGCACCAAGATATTGCGGTGTAACAATTTCAGGAATTTCTGTTCAGGAATCTCCTGCATGGTTACAGGATCGTCTGAAAGCTATCGGTTTAACTCCAAAGAATAACGTTGTTGACGTTACTAATTATGTTTTACACGAATTAGGACAGCCGCTTCACGCATTTGATGCCGCAAAAATTAACGGAAAAATAATCGTAAAAACACTTCCGGAAGGTACAAAATTTGTCACTTTAGATGATGTTGAAAGAACATTGCATAAAGAAGACTTAATGATTTGCGACGAAAAAGGTCCGCTTTGTATTGCGGGTGTTTTTGGCGGAAAAAAATCAGGTGTAACTGAAGGGACTACCTCTATATTCTTAGAAAGTGCTTATTTTGATGCTGTAAGTATTCGTAAAACAGCAAAAAGACATCAATTGAATACAGATGCTTCTTTTAGATTTGAAAGAGGAATTGATCCTACTATAACAGAATATGCATTGAAACGCGCAGCGCTGCTGATTTTAGAAGTAGCCGGCGGAAAATTAACTTCTGATGTTGTAGAAGTATATCCTAAAAAAGCAGAAGACGTTTCTGTTTTACTGAATTTCAGTCACGTTTCTAAAATTATCGGACAGGAAATTCCAAAAGATACTATTAAAAAGATCCTGGTTTCTTTAGATATTAAGGTAAACAGTGTTTCTGATTCAGGTTTAGGTTTAACAATACCGGCTTACCGTGTCGATGTACAACGCGAAATTGACGTTATCGAAGAAATTCTGAGAGTTTATGGTTATAACAACATTAATTTCTCTAAAAAATTCAATGCGACTGTTTCTAATTCACCAAGAACTGAAGATTATAAAGTACAAAATGTAATTGCATCTCAATTGAACTCTCAAGGGTTTCATGAAATGATGGCCAATTCTTTGACCACAGCAGCTTATGCTAAATTATCAACTGCCTTAAAAGAAGAACATAATGTTACGATGCTGAATCCGTTGAGCAGTGATTTAGCAACCATGCGCCAGTCTTTATTGTTTTCCGGCTTAGAAGCTATTTCATATAATATCAACAGAAGAAATTCAGATTTAAAGTTATTCGAATACGGAAAATCATATCACAAATACCTTAACGGATACGAAGAGCACAAACACCTGACTTTATTGGTTTCCGGAAACAGAAACAAAGAAAGCTGGACAAACCCGCAAAAAACTACTGATTTCTTTTTGTTAAAAGGATATGTAAAAGGAATTTTGACACGTTTGGGAATTGATAAAATTTCGAATGCGCCTGTGCAAACGGATATTTTTTCTGAAGGAACGGCGATTTGCTACAACAATGACACATTAGTAGAAATGGGTGTTGTAAAAAAATCAATATTAAAACATTTCGGAATCAAACAAGATGTATATTTTGCTGATTTCAATTGGGATTTGGTATTGAAAATCATCACAGGAAAAATTAAATATACTGAAATTCCTAAGTATCCTGAAGTTCGCAGGGATCTTGCTTTGCTGATTGACAAAAGCACTACTTATGAAAGTATTTTTAATCTGGCGAAGCAAACTGAAAAGTCACTTTTGAAAGATGTCAATTTATTTGATGTTTACGAAGGAGAAAATCTTCCTGCCGGCAAAAAATCGTATGCTTTGAGTTTTACCATTCAGGACAATACAAAAACGCTTACAGATGCTCAAATAGACAAGATCATGTCTAAATTGCAGCAAACTTTCGAGACAGAACTTGGAGCAAGTTTGAGATAAACAAAAAGTGTATTAAATATAAAATCCGCCAGAGAATACGTATTCTTCCTGGCGGATTTTTTTTGATTTTTATTATTATTTGAATTCTACTAATTTTTCATTTGGTAAATCATATTCGTATAAGATTCTTGTTTCATTATCGATGTACAGCCATTGCATTATACTTGTACGGTTTTCAAATTCCTTGGCGACACCTAAAACAATATATGAACGCCCTTTAAACGCTCTCTCTTCGATTGAGTAAACCAAATTTATATTAGGATCCTCTAAATCTGCCTTTACCAGTTCGCTTTTAGAATTGGCCAAATAATACTCCACCTGAGTATACAGATAGTCTTTAAATTCTGTTGAATAGGCATTTTCCCCTGACCAGTTATATTTCATTGGCTTAGGATGTTTTTTTCTAAATAAACTGACACTTCCGTCCTTTACTTTTTTAGCACTGATAAACCATTCCGTAAAATCACGTCTTTCTCCGTCTCCTGCAATAAATACACTGTCGATATTCCATTTAAACTCATAGATATCCCCCATTGTATAATCAGGTCTTTCGTCTCCCATTAAGTTAGAAGTCAATGAGATTATTTTATTATTCTTTTTAATCTCTACATAAGAATAATCTCCACCTTCATTAAATCCCATATATTCGGCTACATCAGTATATACTTGCTGCAGTTTTAATTTTTCATTCGGACGTATTTCACTTTCAAACTCTTTGGGTATTGATTGGGAAATTGCATCATCTGAGTTTGAATTTGTCTTTTGAGAAGCAGGATTTGCTTTGGCGGCTATTTCCTTGTTTTCTTTACAGGAAATCAACAATGTAATTAAAGCTAGCGAATAAAATAGTTTCATGATTAATATATATTTCTGCTGTTTGTCTTGATGATAAGACATATTAATAAGTTATAGCAGCAAATATAGGATTATTCTTTATCTTCTCCCGTCCGTTTAAAAAAGTCAGTTCCATTAGAAAGTTGCATTGTACAATTTCGCCTCCTAATTTCTCTACTAATTCACAAACTGCTTTAGCGGTCCCTCCTGTTGCTAAAACATCATCATGAATCAAAACCCTGTCGCCTTTTTTAATTGCGTCTGTGTGTATTTCTAAGCTGTCTAAACCATATTCTAATTCATAAGAAGCTGAGATTATCTCGTAAGGCAGTTTTTTAGGCTTTCTTACCGGAACAAAACCTGCATTTAATTCCTGAGCCAATAATATCCCGAAGAAAAAACCACGGCTTTCTGCTCCTACTACTTTATCTATTTTTTGTCCGTTTAAAGATTCAACCAGAATTGAAAGACATTTTTTCCTCGCAATTGGGTCATTTAATAGCGGAGTGATATCTTTAAACAAAATTCCTTCTTTAGGAAAACCCTGAATATCACGTATATAATTTTCAATCTTCATTTTTTTTCATTTTTATGTTATTTTATGCTTGGATATCTCACATTTATTCCTATCTTTGCACCCGCAATAAGTGCTCAACAAAGCTACAAAAAATAAGCTTATCGCAAACAAAAAAGGCCTCGTGGCGCAACTGAATAGCGCACTTGATTACGGCTCAAGAGGTTACTGGTTTGAATCCAGTCGAGGTCACTCTACGGGACAAAAGATAAAAATCATCTTTTGTCCCATTTTTTTTATCTTCCAAATCCTTATTAATCAAGTAAATAGACTCCACAATTGAGTTGACTCTGGCGGTTTGTATTTTATTTTCTTGAATTGTAAAATTTTCGGGATAAACTAAACCAATTAGGCTGCGAGCCTCTGACAAATCCATGTCTACATATGCTTGGTTCATCTTAATTAAATTGTCAATTCCTTTATTTAAAAGCTCTTCGATACTATGTTTATCTTTTGTTACTGATGATAATTCTCTCTCAAGGTTTGTAATTCGTAAACCGTAGTCCTCTTTTATAAGCTTGTAATCATCTGGGTCAATTTTTGATGTTAGCAAAAAATCTCTCGCATTGCTTAATCGTAATTCATAGTCCTTAATTTGTTCTAAAAGCCTTCTTTTCTGCTCACCTGCATTATCAGCTAGTTCCCGATGGGTTTCGTACAAAATTGAACTATAAAGCTTTCTAATTTCAGGGAATGTCTGATACTTTTTAAGATTTTCAACAAACATATTATTTGCTTTTTCAGAGTTTATTCTGAATTTACAGATAGCCTCGCAATGATAATAGTGATAGTGCTTGTGTCGCCCTTTGCATTTACTTCCCTGTAGTTTTTTCTGGCACTTTGGACAGATAAAAAACCCTCTTAGAGGAAAATCTATAACGGTTTTAATTTTAGGCCTATAAATACGTGTTCTGCCATCTAAAACATCCTGAACATTATAAAATAATCCCTCAGAAATAAGCGGTTCATGAAGTCCCTTAACCAACATGCTTTCTTCGTCCTTATATTTCGGAACAAAAATTTTACCGTAGTATATTGGATTTCGTATCAAGCCCCACATATTAGCTTTAGTTCTTTTAAATCCTCTCCTCTTAGCCATATGAAATATTTGTTCAGTATTGAAGATCCCCTTAGCAATCTCCTCAAATATCCAACGCATAACAGAAGCTTCGGGTTCAACCAATGCAATATATTTTGTGCCATCTTCTTTTGACTTATTGGCATATCCAAATGGTGCAGTACCCATATATCTTCCTTCTTTCTTTGCTCTTCTCATTCCATGAAAGGTATTAAGCGCCCTTCTATCGTTTTCAACTTCAGGAACTGCAAGATAAAAAGCAAGCATCATTTTATTTTCTGGAACTGATAAGTCAAGAGGCTGTTCAATTGCCTGAGGTTCCACTCCTAACTTTCTTAAAGTGCTTATCATTTGATATGCGTCACCCGCGTTTCTGCTGAAACGATCCCATTTTGTAAACAAGATAAGATCCGTCTTATTTTTTTCCTTTTTTAATTTAATTAAAATCTTATTCCACTGTGGTCTATTAAAAGTCTTAGCAGAATGATCCTCATAAATAACATTTCGAACCTCGATATAATTTATCGAGCAATATTTACGAAGAACTTCTTCTTGATTTCTTTGGGAATAACCTTTCTCAGCCTGCTCATCTGTGCTTACGCGTATGTATAAATCTGCAATAATACTCATGATTCTAAAAATTTAGATACAACCGCATGCGCGATTTTTCGTAAAAATAACAAAATTTCAGTTGCTTCCTCAATCGTAACATTCATACCCTCAGAGTTTAACATTTGCATTGCTTTCTCTGGAGTAATTTTTCCTCTATTAATTTCATCTTCATTATCCATTTCATTTCATTTAATAAAAAAAGCCCTTACTGGGCTTTTGATTCATTTTAGTTTAATCGAAAAAGTAAATTTTACTTCTAAAAGTCTTTTTTGATGACGGCTCATATTTCAAATAACCATACTCACTCAATTCTCGAATACATTTATGATATGTATAAGCTGATAATACTTTAGCAACTGGAGTGATTTCATATCTGTATGCTTCAATTGGATTTGCAAAACCATTACTGTTTCTGAATTGTAATAAAGCCGCAAAAATTGCTATATGCGTTGGACTGACACGAAAATCATTTTCGATCGCAGTAAAGAAATTATACAATGGCTTTAAGCTTTCCATAACTCTTATATTGAATGAGATTTACTTTTTTTACTGTTCTTTTTATTATCAGATTCCGACGAGTCTGAATCAGTATCAAGATTTTTTTTTTGTTCTTTTGAAACAGATTGATTTTCAAGTATTGATTTCTTCTCTTCTTTACTTTCACGGTGATTAATTCTCTGCATGTTTTCATCAAAAACTTTTACAGTCTTAAATTGTGGATTTGCTTCGATATACATCTTGCTTTCAGCGCCACCGACTACAAAAGTCACTGATTGAAGATTTCCTTTCTTAAGAGAATTCAGCAAATCCTCTTTATACTTGGGGGTTTCCAATTCCTTGATTGAGTGCTTAGCAACACTAGCTTCTAAGTCGTAGCCGTAATTTTGATGATAGTGATTAAATTTGAAGTTGCCGCCGTCATCACTATTTTTAAAGTCTATTTGAATCCAACAATTATAAAGTTCTCCGTCCTTATTTTTTAGATCTTTATTTACAGAACGGCCTTCCATTAAGTTGTAAGCCTCTTTGAGCGTAATATTACCACCGCTACCGTTAATATAAAAGGTTTGTTCTAAAGATTCTTTTGAATTTTCTTTTTGAAGATTTACATGATACGAATTAAAAAAATACATATCACTCTGATCTGACTTTTTAAAATTCAGGACCGTATTCATAGAATCTGAACCGTATACTCCTTCTCTCATAATCTTAAATTCCTTCTCACCCTGCATAATCTTTTCTTTCAGGACCTGATCGAACGTCTCTCCAAATCCAGTATATTTCAACTGGTCTTTCAGGTATTCTAAATTTTTCTGATTCATAATATTTATATTTAAGTTATTTTCTAACAATTCTTTTCTTTCCCTTTCCCGATTGGCAAATTCGGTAAGATCAAATGCCTCATTCTGCGAAATATCGATTCCGCTCTGCAGAACAACCCTTAAATCATTTATAAGTGACTCTGTAGTTACACTCTTAAAATAGTCTGCATCATTAGTCATAATAAAACAGTATTCTTGCGCGTCCCAAGTGTTTCTAAAAAACTCGATATTTTCAGCATCACAAATTCGATCCATTTCAAAGGCACTATAGACATAGCCCGCTTCTGCAAATTCCTCAGCCAAACTCAGCAGAATTTCAACATCATTTATATTTATTGTCATGATAGAATTATGGAATTTAAAGGCACTATTTCCTAATGCCTATAGTCGAATTATTTTATAAATCATGTTATTCCTAATATTAACTTCGAGCTGCCTGCCGCCGTTCTTTTCTATCAGCTGGATAGTAAGGTATTTTTTCTCCGGAATTGTAAACTTTGATAAAGCATAAACAGCGGTCATTTCTGATTTATCAGCAATAGCACTTGCATTATTTGTAGAATAAAGAGGAATTATTTCAATTTCCTGTGATGCTGTGCGTTTTGATTTTTTCTGATCACGAATAAAAAAGCGAAGCTGGTCAATCTCATAACCAATTTTTGAAGTATTTTCTAGTATGAGCCTGAAGTACATTATATCGTCATGAATAAAAATAGCATTGACAGTCATCTTCATCTCAAATTTTGATCGCTGAATTCCACTTATCTTTTTCTTCTTAGACAATGCTAGCCCAGCAAACTGTTCAATTTTCCTTTGGTTCTCGTTTTCCATTGAAAAGAGTATATCATCATTAACTACCGCCAGATTATCAGCACTTATATTTAAATCAGGACACTCTTCATCAAAGTTTAGTACAAATACATAAAGTCTGTTATCAGCTGTAACTACAGTAAGATTAGTCTGTGCGAAATTCTGTTTTCCTGCCTTAAGTAATAGAATATTTTCAACACCTTTAGCTTTCTGCATTAGAACATCTGCACTTCCTTTGTCCATGCTCTTAATAGGATAGGGAAAAACGATGCTAGTCGTTTTTGAATAAGCAATTTGAAGATTCTTAAGATTATCCGCATTATAGTTCGTTTTTCTACCAACTGACTGTGCAAATCCCGATACCGCCGTAATCAAAAAACACAGCAAGTAAATCCAATTTCTATTTTTCATTTTATATTTTTTAGTTATTTCAAATTCTTTTGTTTCTCATCATAAAGCAGTACCTGATAACCAGCTTTAACCACAACTTTTATCAGCTTAACCTTTTTACTCATAAGGCTTTTTGCCGCTTCAATGCCCATGCCTGCAGCCTGAGCGCCCCAGGAATCCGTAACTCCTGTCAATCCCAATGTTTGGATGGAACGATCTGCAGAAGCTTTCGCAACATCTCTGTTTATCGCGCCCGGAATATAAATTCCATCGATGCCGTCAATATCATACGCCGATAGTTCAACCGGAAAAATGGAGTTTCTATATTGGATATTATTGATTTTCACCTCAAGCCTTTCGCCTTTCAAAGATGCGGTCCCATACAGAAATGTATTTTTAGGAATTAATGTACCCTGCAGCATAACATCAACACGGAGCCGCAACTTTACAATAGATCCATTTACAATGGTCTGAGTTTCATGAATTACCGCCTCAATTGAATTGGGCTGGCTTTCAGATTCTAACGTTTCATCTACTCCATAGAATGAATTCCCTTTTAAATTGGTTGCAGTACCTATCTTCTGCTCTAGGGACGTTGTAATATTGATTTCTTTTTTTCTGTTAACACTATAAATTTTCCCTTTTCTATTGTCAGAAGACTGTTTTAATCTTTCCTCTACGCGGCTTGGATGTTGGATATCCAATATATTCTCAAGCATACCTCCAAGTTGTTGAAGTTCTGGGTCAGGCTCCTGAGCAGTTGCCATTGAAGACATCATCTGCTCTAAGGTTTTTATTTGTTTTGAAGTTTCATTTGATGCACCATAATTTTCAAATTCGCTCATGTCCTGACCATACCTATCATTGGTATTGGGTTTATTTATTATCTCTTGCAGCGCTTTTATTTTTTCATAGACCTTCTTTTCATTTCCCTGCTGAAGTGGGTCTGAATTTAACGCCGACCTTCCGTTTGGAAAAATCTTTCTTTCAAAATCTTCCTCATTAAATACCTGGTCAAACTCCGCAGTCTTATCACCATTTATGTAATTGGGATCTTTTTTTATCTGTTCCAGCAGTTTTAATGAGTCCGATGCAGCCTGATCATAATAGCTCATTTTATTAAGAGTGGAATCTTCCTTAAATTTTGGTATTGGAAGATTAAAATTGAAACCTTTTTTTTGATTATTTTCAGCAGTTTCCGCTTCTATACTGCCTCCACCCAAAATATAAAATAGAATAGTGATAAAAGGAAGTGTTATTAAAGGCAGAACAAGAAGCATTTTTCGCTTTTTTGATTCTTTAACTGATATTGTTTTTGTTTCCATAGTTCAATTATTTGTTTCATTAATTGGTTTTACCTTAGAAATTACAGATGTATTTTTAATTGAGGAAGTATCCCCTGAAACTACTGTACAGATATTATAAGTCAGATAACTAACTGCCAGAAACACAAACAGAATAAGAAAAATGATCAGTTTTGTCTTTGACAGACCAGCCGTAAGATTGGTCATTTGTTCAACCCACCATTTCTGAAGTTGCATATAATATTCTGGGTAGATGTAAGGCTCATCTCGTTTTTTAAAGATCGCTTTCATCGTTTATCGTTTTCTGTTTTCAACACCGATGTCTCTGTTTTCAATGGTTTCCCACCGTTCGATTAAAAAGCCGTGTGGATTATTATCACTTCTCGATACATTACGCAGACTTCCTTGGGTGATAAGGTTTCTTTTCAAAATACTGGTGGTTCTGATAATATTTTGCTTTGCATAACATTTAAAACGGTAAGGATATTCCTTGACTTCTATTGTAATACTGTCAATTCGGATGGTCTGGCTGATATTCCCCGAAATAATTCCGGAATAGAAACCATTTTCTTTCAAATCGTCATAAATCCTTTTTGCACTGTCATCAGCCAGGTAAAGCGCTTTTGTAATGTTTGTTTTAATTACTTTATCATCAGGATCAAGCGTGAAGAAAAACATATGAAATGTTTTGACATGATCCCTCGCTTCCACTGGCACATTATCTTTTCGATCCGAAGAATACGCTTCAAGGGCTTTTCCGTTGGCCAGAATATATACTTTGTCCTGCATCATTGCAACAGATTCAAAGCTCTTATACAGTGTGTAACAGCAAACAATGATGCACACCACAATTACCAGCATTGTAAATCCTCTAACATATCGAAATGCTGTATCTATATTTTTCATTTTAGTAAACATGAGCGGTTCTTTTAAGTTTATTATGAATTTCCTTTAAGCTTGTCGCTCATATAATTTCCTTTCTCCACAAAATAAGGACTGCTTCCAGCCGAAGATGACATACTTCTGGTCATTCTGGTATCAGCATCACCCATTGCATCGAGAACCATTCCAGCTCCCTGCGTTGTTCTGGTTACCATCGTGCTTGATGAACTTCCGAATAAACTTGTAACTTTTTGCCCTAAAGCGCCACCTCCTGCCGCATGTACAATATAATTAGCTACTGAGGGAACCGTAAAGTATCCTATAATGCCGATGATCATAAATATGAGGTAAGCCATATCGGTCCTGCTGAAAAAAGTATCTCCTGTGGACTGTACTTGAGAGAGATCAAGCTTTAGCATTAGCTCCTGAATCTTTCCAATGATACTGCCGAAAATATTGGCGACAGGAAGCCAGAGATAAATATTAATATATCGCGCCAGCCATACTGTAAGGGTATGCTGAAAGCCGTCAAAAACTGCAATTCCAAATACAAGTGGTCCAAGGATCGACAATACAACCAATTGAAATGTTCTGAGCGTATCGATGCAGAGTGCTGCCGCTTCAAAAAGTACCCTAAGTACCTCGCTCATCCATTCCTTAATAGAATTTCTAAAGTTGTAAGATGCTTTTTCCATCGCAAATTTTACATCGTTGCCAATTCCGGCCAGCATGCTCTCATCAGATGGATCTTCATCGTGTGTATATTTGTACCACTTGTCCCTGTCGCCGGTACCTGTAGCACCAACATACATTTTCCACGGATCGGTTTCCTTAATTGCTTTTTCCTTTTCTTTTAAAAGGACTGCAACAGCATTATTCGAACCCGAGACCATTGCAGCGGTAGCAGTTACAGTAGGTTTCATTACACCATTAATAAGGGAGAGGACTGACGGGAAAATCATAATGCAGAATCCGATTACAAAAGGCCTGAAAAGAGGATAAAAATCTATTGGATCCGCATTTGCAATATGGCGCCACACACGCGATGCTATATACCAGATAGCACCAAATCCTGCAATCCCCTGCCCTACAGCAATTAAATTACTGCATAAGGGCATCATCTCATCATAAAGCTGGTCTAATACCGAGTGCAGGCTCTGCATATCATCTCCCAGTCCCTGCGCCTTAACAGCGCATGGTATACACCATATAACAATTATAAAAAACAGATTTTTACAGGTTCTTAAAACATTCATTATTTTAGTTTTTTAATTCATGAAGTTCTTTAGTAGCATAAACATCCTTTGATTCTCTGATTCGTTGCAGCAGCAGTAAATTTGATGAGGCATTAAAATTTCTAAGGAAGGATAACTTATCCTGCATTTCCAGATAAACATTATCCACCGCAGTAAGTCTTTCGTCATCTGACATCCTAAGCTTGTCCGCTGTTATAACTATGGTCAGTTCATCCAGATTTCTCAGGCTCTGGTTTAGCAGATTTCCATACACTTTTTCAAAATAACCGAGTTCTTTCTGGCTGAAACTGCCGCTTTTTATAAACCGCTCCAATCCTTTTTTACTTTCCTTCACTAAAAGAACTTGCAGATTTACGATATCCCCTACCCTTTTATAATTCTTGACTGCAGGGCTGACCTGCATCAGGGCATCTAAAAAAGTTTTATGAAGGTTGAAATTTCCCTCTGACATATCTTTTACTGTCTTGTATCCTCTGGACAGCAGCTCATATCCTTTTTTCATATCACTTAAAATCTTTTTGAACTGGGAAAGTTTTTCGATATTCAAGATCAGCTGCTGGATTTCTGCTGATTGCGCTCCTGCCTTGTACGGCAGAAACAATGTCACTGCGATAACTACTGAAATGAATATTTTTTTCATGATTCTATATTTTATAGGTCATACATTTTACGCACTGTGGCTGCATCTTTTTTGATTTTTGCTTTTGATAAAGATAAAATCTCAGCCTCTTTACTGAATGAAACACAGAAATTATAATCATCCAGCATCGTCTTATGAAGTTCATCTATACGCTCTATGCGCTGGTCATCGGTGAGTTCAAGTTTTGAATCAGTTGTAAGGACTATAAGCTGGTCCAAAGTGTCGCCGCAGTTTTCAAGAAGCCGTTTAAAGGATCTCTCTATATAATCGAGTTCATTCCCATGCAATAGTTCAGCGGCCTTAAAACTGCTGGTGGTTTTTCTGCAGATTTTCATAATCTTAAACTGGATTGAAATAATTTCTGCAGTTTTATAATAGTTCTTCACTTTGGGATTAACTTTCAGAAGTGAGGCAAAATAATCTGCGTGAAGATTTACTTCTCCTTTCTTTACATCACCAATAAAATTCAGACCTTTCGAAACGGCAGAGTATCCCTTTTTTGCATAATCTATATAGACTTGAAGTGCTGCTATCTGGAGCAGTAGCTCCTTTCTTTGTTTTGCCTGAGCCTTCATTCCATTAGGAAAAATTAGCACAGCTGCTAATAATAAAATGATTTTTTTCATAATTATTTTGCTTAATTATGGAATTCCGTAAAATTGTTTTACCTGATTTACATCAGCCTCTGTTTTAGCTCTCTGAAGACTGAGCATTATATTCTGCTGGTTAAAAAGGATAAGGTCATCATAATTGGAGTCAATTTCATCGGCCGCTTTATTAATGATTTCAAGTCTTTTTAGATCACTCATTTGCGTAGTAAAAGAGTCTAAAATCAAAAATATCTGGTCAATATTTTTTATAGTTTCTTCCAAAATACCATCGTAAACACTTTTCATGTAGTGTATTTCGCTTTCTTTAAAATGAGAATCCTGCTGAAAAAGATTCCACGCCCTTTCATATTCCTGAACCAGTCTGGTCTGTTTCTTCGTGATCTCCTTTATTCTCTGGTAGTACGTAATTATTGTTTTTACCTTAGTAAGCTCATCATAATAACCTTTGTAGAGTTCTTTCTGTTTCTTTGTCCAGTCGGATATTTCATCGAGTTTTAATTTGGATAATACATTTTCAACTTTTTTCTGTGCATTCTGAAGCCAGATGGTTTTGTTCTGCAGTTTCTGAATCCTAAGGTCAATTGCTTTGATTACTTTCTTAGTTACTGCTTTTACAATTTCAAGTATCGGCAGTACAGCTGCTTTCTTTGCGGGTCTTGCCGGTGTACTTATTAGCAGAAGACAGATTATGCAGGTAATGATTTTTGTTTTCATTTCTCTAAAGTTTAATTGCCGTTTCTAATCTCATTTGCCAGTGCTGAAATTCCTTTTCTGATGTCGCCTCCGAACTTTGCAGCATACTGGTTTACTTTTACCTTCTCACTTTCTTCAGTTGTATAAGCCAGATACTCTTCAAGTGAAACTTCTGTGCGAAATACTTTTGAAGACATTCCTCCCAGAGAAATAAACACCTCTTTGTATTTCTTTGAGGGATCATTGGCTTTGTTTACCGATAATACCAGTGCTTTCTCCTTTTCCGTAAGCCCAAGAAGCTCTTGGATCTGGTCAAATTTGTTCTGGTATTTGCTTTGATCCAAAAGAATTTTGCAGTCACTATTATTGATAATCGCCTGCTTTACAACAGGCGATGAAATAATATCTTCCACTTCCTGAGTTACTACAATAGCCTCTCCAAAGAACTTTCTCACGGTCTTAAATAAATACTTAATATATTCTGCCATGCCTTCTTTTGCAATGGCTTTCCACGCCTCCTCAATTAAAATCATTTTGCGAATACCTTTCAGCTTTCTCATTTTGCTGATAAATACCTCCATAATTATGATTGTGACCACTGGAAAAAGTATCGGGTGATCTTTGATATTGTCCAGTTCAAATACAATAAAACGTTCTTTTAAAAGCTCCAGATTCTCTGTCGCATTGAGCAGATAATCAAACTCACCTCCTTTGTAGTAAGGTCTTAATACATAAAGAAAATTGGTAATGTCAAAATCTTTTTCCTTTACCTTATCACCCTCCAGAATCCTGACAAACTCATCTTTTAGGAAATCGTAGAAGCTGTCAAAACAGGGAAAGATTTCACTTTCTCTATCCAGTTTATCGTAGTATAACTGCAATGAATTGGAAAGCGCCACATACTCACTTCTATTAAATGTTTCATCATCTTTTTTCCACAGTGCTAAGAGAAGGGTTTTGATACTTTCTTTTTTCTCGGTGTCAAGACTATCCCCTTCTGAAATATAAAATGGATTAAAACGGATAGGGTTCTTCTCATCATAAGTGAAATAATATCCCTTCACCATATCGCATAATCCTTTATAGCTGTGGCCTACATCCACCAAAACTACATGTGTCCCTTGTTCATAATAACTTCTGACCATGTGGTTAGTGAAAAAGGATTTGCCGCTTCCAGAGGGTCCCAGAATAAATTTGTTCCGGTTGGTGCAGATTCCCATTTTGACCGGTTCATCACTGATATCCACATGAACGGGTTTTCCTGTCAATCGGTCTCCTAACCTGATTCCCATAGGGCTCAAAGAGGATCGATATCCCGTTTCCATATTTAAAAAACAGACTGCTTGTTCCGTGAAAGTGTCAAACGTATCATTCATTGGAAAATCAGCCGCATTACCAGGCATTCCCGCCCAGTATATCTGAGGTGCTCCCACTGTTTCCTGTTTGGCTGCCGCATCCATCTGGGCCAGGGCTGAGGAAACTTTGTTTTTTACTTCTTTCAGACTCTCCTCATTATGTGTCCATGCCAATACATTAAAATGCGCTTTTACAGGAAGTCTCTGCTGAGCAATGGCTTCATTCAAAAAATCATTTGTTGCATCACGGGCAATCATATTTTCCCTGCTGTAAGCCGATAGGGACTGCAGCCTGAGTCTTTTACTTTCCAGCTTCTGGATTGTCTTCTGAGAATCCTCGATAAAAATATACTGATTGTAAATGTGGTTACAAGATAAAAGCTGTCCGAGTGTTGAAGCAAAACCGATACTAAACTTTGTCTTATCGGTTGAATAACGGTCAAAATCAATTCTTGATCCGCAGAGTCCCGGTAGATCAGCCGCATCACCAATGGTAAAAAGCTGGCAGTGCTTGTCCCCTATTCTCAGTCCGTCTTTAAAAGAAACATCATTAAATATAAATTCATTTTTCTTCTCCGACAAAAAACAGTACTGCTCTATAAGCCCCTTTTTCCTACTCTGGCTTTTAAGCTCTTCTTTTTTCAACTGAGTCAGCTTTACAAATCCGCTATCCTCCAAAATTCTTTTGAACTGTCCTGCCGAATCCAGAAAATCCTGAAGTAACTGCGGTTTTAAAGTTTCCTCAGGCACTAGAGAATTTCTAATTAGCGTCGAAAACAAGGAACTGGAATTCTTTCTCCCTGCCGGCTTTTTAGTCAGCATAATATAACAGTTGTGATCTAAAAATGATCGTTCATTAAAGAATCTTTCACTGCTCCTGCTTAAAAAACTGGTGTCATCGTTTGTAAAATCAGCCTTGTAACCATTTTCCAAAAACCAATCCTGCTTATGAAAGACACAGAATTTCGGCAGAATCTTTACCGCTTTAATCCATGAATGATGAAAAGCCTCATACTCCTGATCAGACATTGTAAAAATCTCAGGAAGTTCCGCTTTAAATACTATTGTAACATCTCCTTGTTTTGATAAAATACAGTTGTGCTCAACATCCAGTATCGGTAAAATTTCCTCTATCATCTTATCCATTACACATTATTTTATATTTTAACGCTCTATAACTATCACATTATAAAAACACGCCTGCTGTTTACTTTGATATTCTTTGGGAGCTGTTTCTTTGCCAATGCTTTCATCATACCATGTTCACCGTAAGTATTGCTCATCTTATAGATCTTAACAACTAATATGGTTCCTGAAATTCCAACAAATCCAATACAGATTATGGATGGAATACCAATAATGTAGAGCACGGCGAAAACAATCATAAGGAATACAACCCCTCCGCCCAAATACCAGATGTACTGTGCTTTGAGCCCTTTAAATTCAATACTCTGATTGATTCCTTTGTTGATTTGGTAGACACTTACCGACATTATACCCCAAAAAAAGATTTGATAACAGTCGCCACCACTACTAAAAACACACAGCTGCCAAACCATGCAGCGGCTACTTTACCGGTATCAGGATCTCCGGCGTTCCACTTCTGATAAACTTTTACAGCTCCTATTAACCCGAGAATCGCGCCAACTGCATACATCAATTCTGTACCCGCATCAAAATAACTTCTAACCTTTTGATTAGCCTCATTTATTCCGGCTACTCCGTCTTGGGCAAATCCGTTTCCATTTATCAGCAATCCCATAAGAAAAGAAGCAGCTAGTACTTTTTTCTTCTCTAAAAAACTCTTTAATTTCCATCTCCACTTTTTCATCATCCATCATTTAAAGGTTATATTTTATAATATAACAGAGGAATACCGCCGTCACATCAGCTCTTCTCATTGTCACATTTTACCATACCGCACAAGCGCGGACGGGGAATATTCCTCTGTAAATTTTTATTAAATGGCCTCATCCCACAACCCATCCATTTCCGGGTAAGTAATAATCAGCTGTGGGTGCTTTTCGCATTCTGAGACCATAAGAGAATTGATTTTTTCTCGAAGAGAAGATTTCTTAACATATGGATATCCTTCAAGTATAAATCTTATATAGTTTTTGAATTCAGTTAACGAAAGATTGTTTTGACTCGACTCTGCAACTGCTTTTTCCAGTTTAGCAAAAAGCTCCCTGGCATCTTCCAGAGTATCGAACGGTTCTTTAAATTCTGAAAACATATCGTTACTCAGATTGTTCTCCATTTTGGAATAATTTTTAAACAGCTTAATTTTTTGCTTACCATTTAGCAATTCTTTGAGCGGACCAGAATAAAATTTAAGTATTATAAAAATGTACCAAAAAACTAATACTACGATAACTATAAGCGCATAGTTACTCCATGAAATATTTGAAAGCATAATCATTTTCATTTATCGTTATACATCAACTCTTGTAATAAATCTGCATAAGAGATTTTCCGATTTATTTACAGGTCAAAGGAACGATTACAAAGAAGCTTGTACAAGTACAACTTTTGTTGTACCTTTTTGTACCCCCAGTAAACACAGGGGTTATTGCTGAAAAAATACCCTGTAGAAATAATAAAATTTATTATTTCTACAGGGTATTCTATAACTGAAAAAGTTTTGTGCTACTTTCTCATAGCTTTAATTAATTTATTATTGCGTCTTTCCGCTCTCGAATTTTGCAGTGAAACAACCGCCCAAATCGCTGCAGGTATCCAGCCGATTAAAGTAATCTGCAAAATAAGGCACAACAGTGCAGTCAGAATCTTTCCTCTGAGAACAAAGGAAATACACGGAAAAAATATGGCTATTAAGGTCATGCTACTAAGGTTTTATAATGTGTCGTAAATAATAAAATTTGTTACTCAATTTATTGTTTTCTCAATTGAGAATTATTTCTTTTTAAAATCATTCACTAATATGAATTTATTTTTTTAATAAGCCTTTCCAGCGTTTGTACAGCTATATCCTTGTCACGTTCCTCTGCATTATATGATTTGCTTCTAACAGATTGATAAGAAAGCTCTCTCTTAAAAGGAGTTGATAAATAAGGAACGATCATCTTAAAAAAATGATTCATAGAACGTGCTTTAACTATTCTTGACTCATCAGCAGCTCTAAGTATCAAGGCAATCTGATCTGCAGATAAATCACATTCTAGTTTATTGTCTGTTGAGTCACCCGAAAACTTAATACTAGCAACGTCTTCCTGTTCAACTTTAAGTTCAATATCTAACTTTTTGTTCAAATAATTAATTTCTTGCACAAACCAGTTTTCTACTACATTTTTTATGTTACTCCTGTTGGGGTCAAATGACACTTTTTCGTTGGAATAAATTCTGTCAAATTCTTTTTGAAAGAAAAGCAATTTCGTAATGCGATGTGCTAAAGGTTCAGTTTCTAATTCACTATTTATTTGTTCAATAATATAGTCAACATACTCTGCGCTGTTAAAATTCTTCTCAATTAAGACTTTATCAATTTCTGAAAATATAATTTCGTCATTAATACATCCAATATTTTTAATCCCC
Organism: Flavobacterium frigidimaris; assembly: GCA_900129595.1. GTDB lineage: Bacteria > Bacteroidota > Bacteroidia > Flavobacteriales > Flavobacteriaceae > Flavobacterium > Flavobacterium frigidimaris. The sequence goes on from FQWG01000001.1 coordinate 40,717, forward strand.
TTCAGTAGCTCCTTTTGGTACAAAAGCTGACGATAAGTTATCTTTTTTCCTGAAAATGACTTCAAAAACTGGGATAAGTTTCTAATAATAATTTTCAAAATGATGCTGCTTTCCGAAGCTTTTGTTGAAAGTTTCCTTAATTTCATTTCAAGTTCATTTCTTGATAGCATCAAATAAGTAATCGGCACTCTTTCATCAAGGCTTAAATAACTAAGGAATCTATTTTCGACCAGTGACAGAATTTCTTCCAATTTAGACCGGAGTAGATTAAAGACAATCGACAATTCAGAAGTGTCCTGAAAAATTGTTTTCTGGTTTTCAATAACTGTATCGAGTAGATATACAATTGTCGAGTGATATTTTCGCACCTGCAGACGAACCTCTCTTTTTTTGCGCAGGAGAAAAATTTCCTTTTTCAACGCGTTTTGTATATTCTTTGATTCTTTTTCTATATGTTCTGAAATAATTATAAAGTCCTGCTTAGAAAATTTTTTAAGTAACGGATTATTTATATTTAATGTTTGTGTTATCAATGAGTCAAACCATTCTAGAGGATATATTTTGTTCATCATAGTATTGTTTAATTTAAAAAATTAATACAACGAAAACTAACGATGCTTGAATCTCTCGATAGAATTCGAACGATACTCAGTTGGGGTTAAAGATGTGTGATTTTTGAAAAAAAAGCTGAAGCTTGAAATACTGTGAAATTCTAATTCCTCAGAAATTTTACTTACACTTAGATGTGAGTCCTCTAGTAGGTTTTTGGCCTCGATAATAATTGTCTCTGCAATAAGTTCTTTTGCAGTTTTACCTGTTAGTTGTTTAACTATTTTATTTAAGTGTCCTGGGGTAACAAACATTATTCCAGCATAATAATTGACATAATGTTGTTTTTTTGAGTGAATTGATAATAAGGCTAGAAATTGAATCATCAAACTTTCTTTTCTTGAAAAGTTTAATGCTGAATCTGATGTATATTTTGAAAAAATTAGCTTCAATTCATATAGAAATAAATTAAAACTGATTCTTTGCAGTTCGTAATCAAAACCATTATTTTTTTTATCCTTGTTAACAAAATAAATGAGTCTGTATATCAGAGATAAAACCAAAAACTCTTTCTCTTCAAGAGGAAATCTTATCGAAGTATTTCTAATAAAGAAATAGAACGACTCAACAAGCTCTTTTTTCAGGCAGTTTTTGATTGCAAATTCGGATGAAAAAGAAATTAGATAAAATTGAAGCTTTTTTTGTATTTCAATCAGAGTGAAATTAGAGTTTTTAGGAATCACTAAGAGATCCCATGGACATAAATCTTGAATCCCCTCCATTAACTGAATTTTAAAGTTGCCTGATTTTATTAAAAGAATTGATAAATTTTTAGTGGTGAATGTTTCTTCACTAGCTGTTCTTACTATATATTTTTTTATAACATGAATATCCAATCCATCATGTGGCACTTCATTTAAATCAATATTAATTAAATCTTTAAGCATAAGCAGTTCGAGTTCGGAATTCAATAGATTAATACGTTGTATATTTACCGCTCATTTTTAAATGAGTTTTCCATCAGAATTATTGAAAGAAAGTACAAGTTCAAAAGACAGGTCAGAAATAATAAATAGGCTAATTTTCTAGGGTCTATAACTTTTCTGCCACCTTTAATTATGTAGCCAACTATTTCATCATAACCAAAAAGCGTTATGATGAAATAAAGGCTCACAAGATTAAATATGATCAACAGTGTATACAAAATAATTCTTGGTTTCATAAAATTGTTATAAATGTTAATCAAGAGGAAAGCTAAATTAAGTTCTGCAATAGCGCGATTATGGAAATAATCGATGCATCATTTGTCGAAAAGAATTTTCTTGCAGGTTTATTTCCTGCGGATAGATCCCAGTCTTTATCTTTCCGTTCAGCCTCAGAATATAACGAATATCTGGAAATTGAAGTTATTGTCAGTATAGTTTCCGATTCATCCTCGTCAAAAGAGCTGCTGTCAATAATAGTTTCTTCGTATCCAACAATATAATTGTAGGATGTCGTAAAATCTAATTGTCTATGATTGATTAAACCTTGAAGGAAATTAATGAGAGTACCTTTTGCAGTACTTGTTAGCTGGCTATTCTGTACAATATTGATCATACAGTTATCGGGATCAGCCATTATTGATTCTACAATTGAGTCGTTAAATATAATTTTGCTTTTTTGAGTATTTTTCTTCTCAATATGCGATTTAAGATAGCGTATTTGCAAAGACATTTGATCTATTGAATTTGGAAATTGATTATTACTTTGATAATCTACCAGAACATCATAATATGCTTTTCCTTTGAAGTCAAAATAATTTCTTTGATTTTCTGGATTCATTTTGAGATTTGGTACTGTCTCATCAGAGTTTTCGATTAAAAGTGGATCGAAATCAGAATCATTAGAACACGATGCTAAAAGGCATAAAATTGCAGTAAGAAATAAAAAATTTTTCATGATAGGATTTGTTTGAAGGTTGAATGAGAATTTCTTCTCAGTCCATTTCATCCGGATAAGCAGAACTTTTTTCAGCACGATACTGAACATTTTGCTTTTGAATTCATGGCAAATCTATTCTGTTGAAAAATTTCCCGCAACTTGTTATGTATGGATTTTCCGAAAAGTATGTATGGATTTTCCGAAAATCCATACATACTTTTACGAATTTTAATACATTAAACTTCAATACTTTATATTATATTTGAGTTAAGATATTGTAAGATAATATCGCTATAGTAATTATTCTCCTACGGTAGTTGTTAATTAATTATTCTCCAAAACTCCTTATGTATGAAGTGCTATCAATTACTTTTATTTTTATTATTCTTTTCTCAATGTTTACAAGCCCAAAAAAAAGGTTTTCAAATTCCCGATTCTTTAAAAAATAAGAATTACAAGTATCTTGATGAAAAAATTGATGAGTTTGCGAAAGACAGCTCAAAAGCCTTTATTTATTTACATACTTATTTGAGAAAAGCCAAAAGCGAAAAAAACTGTGAAGAAGAAGTAACAGGTTATCAAAACTTACTGCATGCGTCGTCCGAAAAATTACGAACTGTTTATGCCGACAGCATGATATACGCAGCTAAAAAATCTGGAAGTGACATTCTAATTGGTTCTTCTTTTTTAACTAAAGGTATCGTGTACTATAGTTTGAAGAGACATAATTCAGCTTTAGACAATTATATAATTGCAAATAGCTTTATTTCAAAAACAAGTAACGATTACTTAAAGTATAAATTAAAGTATCATATTGCTTTGACAAAACTCTATTTAGGATATTATGACGAAGCTATCTCTTTATTGAAAGAATGTATATTTTACTTTAAAAAAGACAAACCAAGACCCTATTTAAATTCACTCCATTCATTAGGTCTATGTTATAATAGAAAAGGTAACTACGGATTATGTTCTGAAACTAATGCCTTGGGATTAGAAGAATCAAAAGATTTGGGGATTAAAGAAGTAGAAATTTATTTTATACATTCAGAAGGGATTAATGAATACTTCGAGAAAAACTATACATCCTCTATAAAAAACATCCAATCTACTATAAAAGAACTGAAAGAAAAAAAAGACTTTGGCAATGAGTCAGCAGGGTACTTTTATATTGGAAAAAGTTACTGGGAACTAAGAAAATTTGACTTGGCTATACCCTATTTTAAAAAAGTGGATTATCTATTTAATACTAAAGGTTACATTCGTCCTGACATCAGAGAAATGTATGAGCTTCTTATCAATTACTACAAATCAAGTGAAAACCCAAAACTGCAGCTCTATTACATTGACCAGCTATTGAAAGCTGACCGCATCTTAAATGATACCTTTAAATATTTAGTTGGAAAAATAAACAAAGAATACCAAACGCAGGAACTACTCTTTGAAAAAGAAAACATACAGGCCCAGCTTACAAAGAAAGATCAAAATTACTCAGTTCTTGTAGTGTTCACTTTAATATTGTTTCTTGGTATTCTTTTTCTTTCTTATCGGTCTATTAGAAATAGAAAGTTATACAAAAAAAAGTTTGATGAACTGATGCTGAAAAATAGTAAAACTGACTTTCTAAACAAAGCAAGACCCCGTAATGAAAAACCTGCTATTTTGGATATTAGTCCTGAAACAGAATCAACAATTTTAAAACAACTTGAAAAATTTGAAAAAGAAAAAAGATATATAGAAAAGGATTGGAATCTTACAAAACTATCAGCAGCCTTTAATTCAAATCCAAGGTATTTATCGAATATTATACGACACTACCGTGATAAAGCTTTTACAGAGTACATTAATGATCTTAGAATCGATTTTATTATTGATCTTCTCCAAACCGACAAACAAGCACGTCTATTTACAAATAAAGCATTAGCTGATGAAGCTGGTTTCAGCAGTACCCAGCTTTTTGTAAATGTTTTTAAAGCTAAGACTGGAATGCCAACAGCTTTTTTTATAGAGCAGCTCAGAAAGGAGATTATATAGTTCGTTATTAAAAAATAATTCTTTAATCGATACGAATGTTGATATATATTTTATGACAAAAGTACCTTCACTATTTTCAATTCAAAATTTGTAATATTAGTAATCTATTATAGTTTTGATAAAACAGTCAATAAACTTTGACGTAAATAATTTGAAAACTTTTCTGAAAGAACACTTTTTTCAGAAATTCCTTGCGCTCTATTAAAAGTATCAATCTCAAAATCCTTTAATTTAAAATAATTGTAGGTATAGGCACCTTTATCTTGCGTTTTAATGACATATTTATTTAAATATTTGTTTCCAACTCTATTGGTAACAATCACTAAATGGTCAGTATAAATATCTAAATTAGGATGAATAAATTTATAATGTTCAGATCGATAATAATCAGTACCCATAGCAACTAAATCGACAACGAAATCAGTTTTTTGACCTTTTGAAGTTAAATTACATTTTTTGCATGCAACATTAACATTTAATTCATCAAAAGTAATACTACGAAATCTACCCTTAGGCAATATATGCTCAACGTCTATACTAATTCTATGTACTCCATTGAAAATTGATGCACAATAACAGCATTGATAAAAATCTCCAACTAGATAATAATTCTTTATTTTAGTTCTTATTCCTACAACTAGATCATCATCCCAACCTTTTCCACCTGGTAAAAGCGCTTGATTAATCGCAACTAGTTCGTCATCTGTATAATCTAAAGGCATTTTATGATATTTCTTTTAATATTTGATCACTCATCTCTAAGACTTGGCGTAAGGCTTTCTTTTGTTCGTTATCATATGAACTTTCAATAAGCTCTAAAACTTCCTTCCTAAATTGTCCGATTCCAATTTTTTTTAAAGCTAACAAATTTAGTTTTTCAACGAGATACTCAGATAAATATCGATTTTGTGGAGCTGTTATATCAAAATATTCTTGATATATTTCCTCTACATTGACTTTCTCTTCCTTATTTAAAATAAATTCTCCATTAATACCTTTAAAGATGTTAATATCTTTTGCATGTAATTCCGCACCATTAATAATTAATGGTGAATGAGTTGCAACAACTATTTTAGGTTCAAAAAAATAAAACAATTCATCTAGCCTCCTTATATATTCAATTTGCCATTTAGGATGTAGGCTGTTTTCTGGTTCGTCAATTAATATCACAGTGGTATCATCTATTGTAGCAGTAATAAACAGAAGTGTAGTAATCAAAGATAATTCACCTGAACTAGCACCTGCCAGTGGAATCAAGGTTCCCTTCTTAGAAAGATATACATCTATTCCTTTTATAAGTTTTAAAGACTTGAGTTCTTTTTCGAATGAAAATATCTGAATTAAAAAAGAATTAGTTAAATCATCAAAATTATTTACATAGAAATTTACAGGAACAATTTTACTATTATGAAAATTTTCATCAATAAATCTATTTAAGAAAAATAAAAAAATCTCCTTTAAATCTGGTGCGAGATTTGAAGCAATAATCTTCTCTCGGAATTCCAAGTCTAGTCCTTTTATTCCAAAACCTACAATTGGATCATAACCAATATAGTCCAATGTTATTCCTATGTTTCTTAATCGCTTTGAATCGTCTTGGTTTAACTCTTTCAATGTATTTATCAGTGTCTTTTGAGCTAAATTCTTTCCTGATGATGCGCGCAAAGCTTTTTGCTTTTTATTTCTTGAAGAAAATTTGTCATAAATACTATTCGCGATTGCAATCACTTGCATATTTTGCGACAAATAAAAATACGAGATATCATTTAATAACGAACTTTTACCACTTCCATTTTCTCCAATTAATATGCTAATATCTTGGTTTTTATATTTTGGAAGCAGTAACTTAGGAGGTATTTTACTATAGTGTATCATATTTTAAACCGATTGCAATTATATACTTTTATGTCTTATAGATTAATAATTTAGGCTATTTTAAAAGTTTTAAACTTTCAGAAAACCGTCAGCTCCGATTCTCATTTCACTTTTACTCAAAATTATTCTAGCAAATGGATTCCATCCGTCTTTATGTATTATTTCATTGCTATCTTCTACAGTTTGCCTATTTTTCATTTGTTCTACTGTTATAAAGCCGGTTAATCCACCTGGGTTAAACAAACTCTCAAAATGATTATCCATATCGATTTCATCTAAATTATATAATTTGCTACCATTGACATACTGATAATTACAACATGACAGAAAACGCCATGGTCTTCCGAACGGCTTAGGATTATTGGCTGTACCTAAAGTTCCAGTTTTATAACTTTCACAATGATTTTTAATATCTTGTATAGACATAATTGCACAACCAAATTGTTTTTCATCATATTGGCCGGCACAATCATAATCTATTTTTTTATAGGTGGGACAGCCATTATACATCAAATAATAAGCATCACATTTAACTGTTCTAGAAAATTCATCTAAAGTATCATATTGTTTTCTACCTGTATTGCCAGAATCTCTATTAAGATGCATAAATCGACAATCTATTTCCATCATTTTTGCTTGCAATAAGACCCTGAAGAACTGTGATTGACCATTGTCTATATATAGCTCTAAATCACTACCCGTATTAACTTCATCTAGCGATTTCTGGGCAAATACCGTAAATGTCATATTATTTTCAATGTAGTTTTGAATTTCATCCAAAACTATAATTCTTGAGATACCTTCCTCATTCAACCTGTTGTCTCTCAAATGATTTCTACAAATTTTATCCCAAATTATTTCAGAAATGTTTTTAAAAAGGTCACATTTGCTCATAAATTAATTTTGTTACAAACATAGATAATCATTCTTGTTTTAAATTACGCTTTTACGTAAAAACAGAATATTATTATTCATTGAACTAAGTACATTATGCGATTAAAAAAAAAGATGCTAAAGCATCTCCTCTGATTATTTTTCTATTAATTTAAAGAATTCCGAAATTTTAATATTTTTCGCTTCACAAATTTTACTTAAAGTATTTACGGGAATATTATAATTGAATTGATTATTGTTTAGAGCGGTATTTTTTATTTTTCTTACGATGCTCTCTTCTATTCCATGATCTAATCCGAAGGCACGCTGAGACTTATAAGTTTCAATCCAGTTCTTATAAATATACTTACATATTATTTTACTTGTGTCGCCCATAGTAACAAAGAAAAGCTAATAGAAAAAAAATAATGCGTACGAAAATGCGCATTTTAAAATATTTTGTTATATTTGTAATGAAATACATATTTTTGCGATACTTCATAAAAAAATATTTGAAGCATTCGCTTTGAATCTTGCTTAGAAAAACTGGACACTTTTTTAGCGCGCAAGATGATAAGTGCAAATGCCTACGCTTAAAAGTGCGTGGGCTCACTTATTTGTGCGCAGGTAGTCCAGTAAATCCTTCTAAACAATAAGTCGAGTTCCACGTCACTTTATTAAGCGACGATTCTTCTTAAAATTCATAGCACCTCTTCTTTGTTTAATTTGACATTCGCTTTTAAGTCAAACATTTTAATTAACATAGCCACTGAATTAAACAATACTTTAATACTGATGTACTAAGCAATTTTGCTTCATACAAAAATAGCTCTCTATCTCGTCGCCAAACTAACATAGAGAGCTTTTAGCTAGTCAAATCCATATTTAACTAACCAATCCCAATATTATGAATTATTTTTCATTTTACAAGGATGGGAAAGCACTTTATTGCCTTATTTTAATAGGTCTCTCATTGTGTTTCTCATCAGTTTATGCCGGAAATCCAGTCCGGTCAAATACCAATAAATTGCAGCAGAATCAAATTAAAGGAACTGTGACCGATGGTTCTGGCCCTCTGCCCGGGGTAACTATTGTCGTCAAAAATAGAAGCGGAACCGGAGCAGTTACAGATTACAGCGGACAATACGAGATCTCTGCATCGCCAACTGATACTCTTGTTGTGTCTTTTATCGGTTTCAAAAAAACTTTAATTCCAGTAAATGGACGATCTAAAATTGATGTCGTCCTAAAATATGATACTACAACACTACAGGAAGTAAGGGTTAATGCAGGTTACTATTCTGTAAAGGAAAGTGAGCGCACTGGAAGCATAGCCAGAATAACATCTAAAGATATTGAATCCCAGCCTGTCACCAATGTTCTCGCAACCATGCAGGGACGGATGGCTGGAGTAAGTGTTGTTCAGTCAACAGGAGTTCCGGGTGGCGGTTTTGACATTAAAATTAGGGGACAAAACAGTCTTCGCAGTGATGCTAATACGCCGTTGTATATAATTGACGGGGTTCCGTTTTCATCAGAAGCAGTGGGATCTTATATAACAAATACCGCTTTTCCTTCGCCTGTAAGTCCCCTTAACAGCATTAATCCAGATACTATCGAAAGTATTGAAGTACTTAAAGATGCTGATGCGACAGCCATTTATGGTTCTCGCGGAGCAAATGGTGTTGTGCTTATAACCACCAAAAAAGGTCGGACGGGAAAAACCGAATTCAATATAACCGCTAGTACCGGATTTGGAAAGGTAACAAGGTTTCTTAAACTCATGAATACCCAACAATATATATCTATGCGCAAGCAGGCTTTTGTTAACGATGGTATTACTGAATATAATTCATGGGACTATGATGTTAATGGAACTTGGGACCAGAATCGATATACAGACTGGCAGAGAGAACTCCTCGGAGGAACAGCTATGATAAATAATGTTAATGGGACTGTATCTGGAGGCTCAGAAAACACTCAATTCCTTGCGGGGGGTAACTATTATTCTGAATCAACTGTTTTTCCCGGTACCTTTCTGTATAAAAAAGGAGGAGCACAAATCAGTATGAATCACAAATCCGCCGACCAGAAATTTCGCTTTAATTTTTCTGCTGTTTATAATTCACAAAATAACAATCAGCCATCTTATGATTTTACTTATGATGCACGTTCGCTTCCTCCTAATGCTCCTGCTCTCTATGATACCGCAGGTAATCTAAACTGGGAAGACAACACCTTTGACAATCCGCTTCGAAATCTTAATACTAAATTAGAGTCAGTAACTAATGATCTTACCGCTAGCGCTCTGCTCTCTTACGAAGTATTAAAAAATCTTACTTTAAAAAGCAGTTTTGGATTTACAGACTTAGGCAGTAAGGAAACACGCGTTGTGCCATCTACTACATTAAACCCTGCTTTTAATCCAACTAGTGCCAATTCATCAATATTTGTAAATAATACCGATCGCAGTTCATGGATTATTGAACCACAGATAAGCTGGGGTGATAACACCTCTATAGGGAAAATGGAAATCCTGCTAGGCTCGACATTTCAAAGTCAGACAACCAATAGACTACAGCAGTCGGCAACTGGATTTAGCTCAAATAGTCTTATTTATAATCTGGCTGCCGCCAAAACGGTTCGCATGCTCTTAAATGACGAAACGCTCTATAAATATCAGGCAGTTTTTGCCCGTTTTAATTACAACTGGGAGCAAAAATATATTATCAATTTAACTGCACGAAGGGATGGTTCAAGCCGTTTTGGTCCGGGTCGCCAATTTGCAAATTTTGGTGCTGTAGGCGCTGCATGGCTTTTTTCCAAAGAAAATTTTTTAAAAGATGCTTCATGGCTGAGCTTTGGAAAACTGCGTGCCAGTTACGGAACAACGGGTAACGACCAGATTGGAGATTATCAGTTCTTAGATACCTACACTACCTCCGGTGTTTTATACAATGGTGTTATTGGTCTAAAGCCTTCACGTCTTTTTAATGAAGATTTTGGCTGGGAAACCAATAAAAAACTTGAAGCCGCTCTTGAACTTGGGTTTATTCAGGATCGAATTTTTGTTACCTCTGCATGGTATCGAAACCGCTCTTCAAATCAGCTTGTTGGTATACCAATTTCGGGTGTAACCGGATTTACTGTACTGCAGGCGAATTTAGATGCAACAGTTGAAAATTCTGGATTTGAATTTACTTTGCGGACAGACAATATAAAATCAAAAAATTTTAGCTGGACTACGAATTTAAATTTTACCGCTTCCAAAAATAGATTAATCAGTTTTCCCAGACTTGAGAGTTCTTCCTACAGTCAAATATACAGAATAGGAAAACCGCTTAACATTGCAATGCTTTACCAGCTAAATGGAGTTAATCCTCAAACTGGCGTCTACAACTTTCAAGATCTTAATAACGACGGAATTATATCATATCCGGAAGACCGTCAAAACACAGCAGATCTTAACCCGAAGTATTATGGCGGTTTGCAAAATCAATTGGTTTATAAACGCCTAACCCTTGACTTTTTATTTCAGTTTGTGAAACAGAAAAACAGAACCTATCCAATGGGACCTGCAGGTATGATGAGCAATCAGCAGCAGCGAATAAGTAATGCATGGATGAATCCGGGTGATTCTGTTCCATACCAAATTTACACAACAGGTTATAATAATGATGCTTTAACAGCCGATTATCTGTACACAGACAGTAATGGATCCATTACTGACGCTTCTTTTATACGTCTTAAAAATGTTTCGCTCATGTATGATCTTCCGGTAAATTTAAAAGAGAGCCGAATAAGATTACTGCTGCAGGGACAGAACCTGCTGACTTTTACTAAATATCCAGATGGTGACCCCGAATTTACCTCATACGGTTTTCTTCCTCCCTTGAGAGTTATTTCTGCTGGAGTACAACTAACTTTTTAAAAAACAGATTATGAAGACATTATTTAATACATATAAATCCCTGCTGTTGTTCTTTGCAAGCTGTCTTGCATTTTCCTGTGATTCTTTTGTTGAGGTAGAACAGCCTCAATCACAATTACCAAGTAGTGCTGTATTTGAAGATTACAGTACGGCAACCGCCGCACTTACAGATATCTATTCTAACATTAGGGACAAGGGTATTCTGACAGGTTCTGCTTTCGGAATTTCAAATACTGCAGGCTGTTATGCCGACGAGATTACCAGTACCCAAAACCCCAGCAACAGCAGTCTGCCTTTTTATAACAACAGTCTTCTGCCTTCTAATACAACAATTGCTTCGCAATGGAACGGTACATACAACCAGATATATTCTGCAAATGCTGTCCTAGAAGGTTGTGAGAAAAGCAAAGTTCTAACAGATATTCAGAAAAAACAGCTCAAAGGAGAATCATATTTCGTTCGTGCTCTGCTTCATTTTTATCTGGTCAATCTATTCGGAGATATCCCCTACATCATTACTACAGATTACAAAACAAACAGTACGATGTCTAGAACGCCTGTAGAGCATGTATATCAAAAAATTACCTCCGATCTGGAAAATGCGGTAAGTCTTCTGCCTGTAAATCAGATCGTCCCACAGAAGGTCCGTCCTAATAAAACTGCTGCAGAAGCACTTCTTGCACGAATTTATCTTTTCCGAAACATGTATCCCGAAGCTTCTAATATGGCTTCAGCAGTTTTAAACCAGTCAGGAACATACAATCTTGAAAGTATAGAAAATGTATTTTTAATATCCTCAAAGGAAACTATCTGGCAGCTGCAATCAGGGGCAGCTGGACTAAATACACTGCAGGCTTCTTTTTTTACTTTTTCTAGTGCTCCGCCTCCGCTTGTTTCTTTGAATAATGACCTAGTGAATAAATTTCCAACTGGAGATCTTAGAAAAACAAAATGGGTTAAAGCTGTCTCAAGTTCTGCTGGTACATGGTATCATGCATATAAATACAAAGAAAACAATGCCACTTCCACTTCAAAAGAATATGCTGTTCTACTGCGCCTGGCTGAACAATATCTCATCCGATCTGAGGCAAGAGCTTTTCAAGGAGATTTAATAGGTGCGAAAGAGGACTTAAATCTGATCCGCAGACGCGCCGGCCTATCTGATACTCCCGCTCTATCTAAAGACGAAATTATAAATGCAGTACTTGAAGAAAGACGCTGGGAGCTATTTACGGAATACGGACATCGTTTTATGGATTTAAAACGCCTCGGAAAACTTGATAGTACCTTAAATAGCTTAAAACAAGGCTGGAATACTGATGACAGATTATTTCCAATACCACAGACAGAATTTAGCACGAATCCTAATTTGGGAAATCAAAATCCGGGATACTAATAATAAATCGATCAAACTAAATAAAATAAAATAAAATGCCAATTTCCAACCATTTTATATCCCGAGGCAGATTTTTGCTTTCATTTTTTATTTTGCCATTAGTAGGCTGTCCCCTATGGGGACAGCAATGGCAGAAAAAACAATTAAAATCCGAAGATTATCATCTGTGGAGCACAATGGATTTGCAAAAATCCTCCGAGGACGGTAATTGGATTAGTTATTCATTAAATTATGAACAGGATATAGACACATTATTCATACGCAGTGTTTTGAATAGCAAAACATACAGTTTTACTAAAGGATATAAAACCACCTTTTTGAACAACAAATATTTTGTCTGTGCGAGTGAAGGAAGTCTTAAACTGCTTAATCTTCGAAATGGAAATATCAACATTACAAAGGATGCAGTTGAGTATGTAGTCAGCCGTACCTGCAATAGATTAATAATTCTGCAGAAATCTGCTGAAGGAAAAAATATATTATTAATCAAATCTTTTTCAGGGCAAGTAATTAGTCAAATTGAAAACATAACCCAATTTGCACTAAGTCCAAAAGGACAGTATCTTCTTTATTGTGTTTCGTTTCAAAAACACAGTTATCTGAAGCTTTTAAATTTAAAGAAGCTTACTCTGGATCATGTAATTTTAGAAATAGATCAAAGCATTTCTTTTCAATCATCATGGCAGAAAGACGATAATGCATTTACTTTTATAACTGTACCTGACGATAGATCACCTCATGTACTTTATTATTATAATCTGCACAACCGCGCTCTTAAAAAATTTAATCCTTCAGCTTTTTCATCGTTTCCTGAACACACTAGCCTAACAGCAGATAATTTCCGAAAAATTCTAATTTCAAGGGACTCAAAGAGAATATTCTTTGCAATAAAAAAGGATAAAGTAGTAATCGAAAATCATAAGAAAAAAAATGTTGAAATTTGGAATGCAAACGATAAATGGATTAATCCGCAGCAGAATAAAGAAGGCAGTTTTGCGTACATGACACAGCTTGCTGTCTGGCTGCCTCTGGAGAATCGTTTTAGCCAGCTCACGTCCAAGGAACTGCCCCAAATAATGATTAGCGGAAAACAGGATTATGCATTGCTCTCAAATCCAGAACAATATGAACCACAGTTTGACTACAATGGTCCCAGAGATTATTTTATTATGGATCTGAATAACTTTGAAAAGAAACTTTTTCTTAAAAAACAGGAGGGTGAAAATGCAGTTGTAATTCCTTCACCAGCTGGAAAATACATCAGTTACTTCAAGAATGACAACTGGTGGATATATGACATATCAAAACAGACTCACCTTAATTTAACTCAAAAAACTGGTGTCAAATTTAAAGCAAAAGAGATTATTCTTGCGCCCGAATCTCCATGTGGAATTGCCGGATGGACAGCCGACGATAAAGAAATAATTATTTACGACCAATATGATTTATGGTTCTTTGATTCCTCTGGAAAAAACTATAAGAGACTAACACATGGCAGGGAGTCAAGTACGGTTTTCCGTGTCGCATCTTCATCTTCGAAGTATTTAATAAACAACCTTTATGACGGGTTAAATTCATCAGTTATATCAATTTCAAAAGATATTTATCTTACTGCGGCAGGTCAGGATGGTAAAACAGGATTTTACAGTTGGACTACTCAAAAAAGTGAAGAGAAATTATTTTATAATGATAGTTATACAGATCAGTTTAGGACAAATGATGATGGAAAAATTTTCTTTTTCAGTGAAGAGAAATTTAATCTTCCTCCCCGTGTGATAACTTTCCGAAATAAAAAAGCACAGATTGTTTTTCAAAGCAATCCGCATTTTGAAAAATATCATTGGGGCAGGTCTGAACTTATAGAGTTTTATAATTCTAAAAAAGAGCGTCTTCAAAGTGTGTTATTATTTCCGGCGAATTATGATGCCACCCGAAAATACCCCATGATTGTTTACATTTATGAAAAGCAGTCGCATCTTGTGCACAGGTATAAAAATCCTTCCGAATTTAATTTAAATGGTTTTAATCCTTCTGTTTTGACATCAAAGGGCTATTTTGTACTTCTGCCTGATATTAAACTCGAAAAAATGCGGCCTGGAATTTCGGCACTAGACTGTGTTACTGCGGCTGTTAAAAAAGTAGAATCAATGAATATTGTTAAACAGGACAAAATTGGACTTGCAGGCCATTCTTTCGGGGGCTATGAAGCTTCCTTCATAGTCACCCAGACACCAATGTTTGCAGCTGTTGTAGCAAGCGGAGCCATAACTGATTTAAACAGTTTTTATTATACTGTGGGACAACAATCAGGAAAACCAAATATGTGGCGGTTCAAAACCTACCAGTGGAATATGGATAAAGCACCTTACGAAATTCCTACACAATATGATCAAAATTCACCCATCAGATTTGCCGACAAAGTGCAGACACCTGTACTTTTATGGACTGGGAAAGATGACCAGATAGTAGATCCAAAACAAAGCATTGAATTTTATCTGGCCCTGAGAAGGGCATCAAAAAAAAGTATTATGCTTTTGTATCCGAAAGAAAACCATCTGCTGTCCATTCCTGAAAACCAGAAAGATATTACCCTTAAAATGATGCAGTGGTTTGACTACTTTTTAAAAGATGATATTTCAACGAACTGGATTAAAGAAGGCATATAAAAAAAGCAGTGCAGTATCTGTACTGCACTGCTCTTTCTCCTAATTTGAGAGCCCTTATTTAAGGACGATACAGCGGTTGAATACAATTATTATCGCTGTCTTTGTCGTAGGCAATAGCTCCACTTGTACCGTTTACACGGCAAAGAAAAGCGCTCAAATTGTCACTACATTGAACTTGAACATCTGTACACTCGTTATTGTTATCAGCTGGATAACCAATTTTAGGTGCTGCAGAAGATACTTCCTGCATAGATGTTGTGAAGAATGCACCTGCTACTGCTAAAACAACTGCCCCGGCGCGGGCAGTTTTGTTTAAAAATACTGCTTTCATAATGTAATAATTAATTTGTTTGTATGATCTACTCTTTTCTACAGGTTTTCGATCTCACTCCTGTTACCTGCGCTGGTATATTTTTAATATATTCTTTCAACTTAAAGTTCCTTTATAAGGATTGGCTGCAATTCGTAAACCACCAGATCTGTTCCTATTATTGCATATAAATAGTTAGCCGATACATGAAGATAAATCAACTTATCAGACTTTGTTTTATAAACGGGAAAACTCATCAGATAGGTTTTCTTTTCTAAATCGTAAACATCTATTATAAATGATTTCTTCCAGAGTTCATCATTCTCATATTTTCCTTTAACCTGCGAGTTTACAAAAAGAAGATTTCCATTTATAGCTGCATGGGCATTCACAGCCTGTGCAGGTGATGAAATTTCCCTTACAGAACCATTCTTGGTGTAGGCCACTTTTAAATTTACTTTCGAAATTGTATCTATTGTATGATTTCTTGATTCGAGATTTCCATCTGGGTTAATAATAAAAAATTCATTTCTGTAATAATAAAGATATATTCCCTTGTTCATTTTTCTGCTGTAAAGCAACACACCGTCAGTATCAAAAATCCCATCAATCTGTTTCTGCAATAATTCTCTGTAATATTTTATCTTACTATCAGATTGTGTGTAGATTCCCAGAATATTATCTAATGTTTTAGGATCATTTGACCGTAAAAATATTCCGCCTGAATTCATTGGTGCGTACGTAGTGAAATATGACATTTTTTTATATTCCTTAGTAATTTCCCAGTCAATAGTTTTTCCTTTATAAAGCTTTGCAATTGACCCGTCTGACAGATAAAATAAAGAATCACACACTAAAATTTTTACGGTATTAAAAAGCACATTTTTTTTAGGATTGAAAACTATTTTTATTTTCTTCGAAGATTTCAGTTCTGCATCAAATTCACTTAGATATAGCGGAGTGCTGTAATTTCCCAAATACAATTTATTACCAGAATTGCCCGCAAAATAATAGGAATTGTATTTTAGGTCATACGAATTTTTAAATACCGCCGGGTGGTTAGGAAACCTTCTTGTAAATGGATTTTCGTAATGCATTATTCTCTCAGACTGAAGATATAAAATCACCACAATAGCAGTACTGGAAAGTACAGGAATAATAATTTTGAGGACATTCTTTTTATATGTATTTTGCTCTAAAACAAGTATTGCAATTAAGGCAAGCAGGATAAAAATTATATTAAAAACCAAATGAGTATTCCAGCTCATTTTTTCTAATACACCTCCGCATGAACAGGGAATGAACGAACTATAATGTAGAATAATAAAAATGTAGACGCTGAACATAACCATAAGGTTCAATGCCATATATAATCCTGTTTTTTTTAAACGTGGCAGCAGCAGCAAAGCTGCAATTAAAAGTTCTGTTGCAGGAACAAATCTGGCTATCCAAAATGCAAATGCGCTGAGCAATGGCGATTTGCCTACCTGCACTTCAAAGCTTTCCAATTCAATAATTTTACTGACTGCTGCATAAACGAAAAGTATGACATGTGCGATACAGACAAATTCAATAAAAAAATTTTTAATACTACATTCCGATTTCATGCTACTTTATTTTATATAGTTCAAAAAAATCAAACTCTTACGATTAACATACAGCAAATTTAGGACGCGATTTTTAAACAGCAGTTATTAGAATCAAGCCAAAGTTTTATAAAATCAGGCAATTTTTCATACAAAAAAGCAGCTTAACAGATATATCGGATATTTGTTAAGCTGCTCTCTTTCTAACACATTGTTTCTTATTGCTTAGAGGTATCTCCTAGAAGGTTAAGCTTTTCATTCAGCTCCACCAGACCTGCTTTTTGCAGACATTCCTCTGAGAGGTTTTCAAGCTCTGAAAGGCTCTCTTTAGAAGTGCCTGACAAAAGACTTATGCCGTCCTTTTCTGCAGCAATTCCTTCTTTAATAACATGGGAAAGCAATAGAACATTCTTTCGCGAAATCTTTAAATCTATCTTTACCGTTTCTCCCATTCCCGGACTACTCAATACCGTATCGAATATCCTTACTACATCATTTTTTGTAAACATAATTTCAGCGTTTTTGATTAATACTAACACTTTGTAAAAATAAAAAGTCCCTTTGAAATTATTCGCTTCAAAATCTGGTGATGATTGTCTGCTGGCTCTACCTTTATTAACTTCGTCTAAGCAATTGAAAAAAAAATTGTCTTTATCTGTTTTAAAGGTTAGTTAAATAAAACTGTTTACATAATTATTTTAAGTATCATAAAGACTGCCGTTTTTGTGCAGTCGGCCAGATGTCCGGTTGTATCACAACCGATATCTGGCTGCCTATTCGCTCGGAACTCGCTGGCAGAGACTTTTTAAGGATGAAAACTGTGTTAGAAATGAAAAGGATAAAAAATGAAAGAGAAAAACACCAACCGGACCAAATGGATTCATCTGCGTCTGACACCTGACGAAATGAAACTTTTAAAAGACAGATTTAATAAATCACTCTGTCCAAAACTTAGTGATTATGCCCGTAAAAATCTGCTTGGAAAACCTGTTATTTTAAAGTACCGCAATCAGTCCGTAGATGATTTGGCATTGGAAATCTCAAAGCTTAGAACAGAAATTAATGCTGTTGGAAACAATTATAATCAGGCAGTAAAAAAACTGCATTCGCTTCAGCAGATTTCTGAATTTCAAAACTGGATTTTGTCATCGCAGGAAGATAAAAACAAGTTGTTTGAATCAATCGAGACAATAAAAATATCCATGCACAAATTCATTGAAAAATGGTTGCCGTAATTAAAACAGGACAGTCAGTTCGTCGTGTTTTTCATTACAATGAGAACAAAGTTTCCGAGGGCACAGCAAGATGTATTGGTGCTGAAAATTACCCGGCGGACCATGATAAGATGACCTCGTCATTTAAAGTAAATTATTTGGTTCGTACACTTGAATTAAACGAAAATGTGAAGCGGGGAAGTGTGCATATTTCGCTCAATTTTCATCCATCGGAAAAAGATCTGAACGCTGAAAAATTAATGGATATTGCCCAGAACTATATGTCTGAAATCGGCTTCGAAGAGCAGCCTTATTTAGTCTATCAGCATTTCGATGCTGCGCACCCGCACATTCATATAGTTTCTGTAAAAGTAAAATCAGACGGCAAAAGAATTGATATGCAGAATATCGGAAGAAACCAGTCAGAAACTGCACGTATTAAAATCGAAAAAGACTTTAATCTCATAAAAGCACAGGGCAGGGAAAAAGAAATATATAATGAGCTCAAGCCTATTGATACAGTGGGTGTACAATATGGTAAAATACAATCAAAAAAAGCTGTTTCAAGAGTACTTGATTTTGTTCTGGACAATTATCAGTTTAAAAGTCTTGCCCAGCTAAACGCAGTGCTTAATCTTTATAATGTTTCTGCTAGTCGAGGCTCTGAAAAATCAAGGACATTTAAGGCCGGCGGTCTTATTTACAGGATAATCGACAGCAATGGAAAATATAGCGGGGTACCGATAAAAGCAAGTGATTTTAACAATAAGCCGACACTTAAATTTCTGGAGAAAAAGTTTGAAGAAAATAAACTAAAAAATAACAGACCTGGTATTCGTATTAAAAATGTCATCAGGAATATTTTCCAAGATGATAGGCCTACTCTATCCCAGCTTGAATCTGAATTGGATAAGATAGGCATCAGTATGGTAAAACGCCTTTCAGCCGAAGGATCCTTATACGGACTTACCTATGTTGACCATATTACAAAACATGTTTGTAACGGAAGTGAGCTTGGAAAAGAATTCTCTGCCGCAGCAATCTCTAAGAACTGCAGTACATCAGAAAATGAAATTAAAAACAGACCACATTCACCCGAAGTAAAAACACTTTTGGAAATACAGGAAATACTTCACTTGAAGAAAATTTCTGTAAATGGTCTGCAGGACCTCATACAAGTACTCACTGAAAAAGAATTTTACTCTGGACATATACCGAAAGAATTCAAAAGAAAAAAGAAAAACAGAAAAAGAAAAGGTCTTTCCAATAATTAATCATTTAAAATTTACAGTTATGAACACAGGGGAAAATGAACAGGCACTGAGAAAAATTTTAGATATGTCACGCCTTATCAGCATCATACTTTTAGGAATTCATTTTTATTATTACGGCTATCAAGTCTGTAAGCAGATTGGTCTTGTTTCACAATTCAGCGACAAAATTCTTGAAAATATTTATAAAGCGGGATTATTCAGTTTTTTTCACAAATCAAAACTGCTCGCGCTCCTATTTATTTTTATATCTCTTTTGGGGGCAAAAGGGAGAAAAGACGAAAAACTGAAACTTAAAACAGCTCTGCTTTTTCTCATTGCAGGAATACTTTTCTATTTTGCGAGCTGGTTTATTTTGCAGGTCCAGTACAATATAAAAATTGTTTTTCTGCTTTACGTGATAACAACATCTTTGGGCTTGCTTTTTATCATTACTGCAGGCACCTTACTTACAAGGATTATAAGGCGAAGTTTAAACTCACGTGATATTTTCAACAAGGAAAATGAGACCTTTCCACAGGAGGAAAGACTTCTTGAGAATGAGTATTCCGTTAATCTTCCAGCCCAGTATTATCTTCGTGATAAAATCCGAAAAAGCTGGATCAATATCATAAATCCTTTCAGGGGAGTTCTGGTCTGCGGATCACCAGGATCCGGAAAATCTTATTTTGTTATACGTCATATAATCACCCAGCATATCGGAAAAGGGTTTAGTATGTTTGTCTATGATTTTAAGTTTGATGACCTGACCAAAATCGTTTACAATGCCTATTTAAAAAATAGACATTTATACAAAGTGATGCCTGAATTTTATGTAATTAATTTTGATGATCTCACCCGCACACACAGGTGCAATCCCCTCGACCCTGCATCCATGACAGACATTACCGACGCGGCAGAATCTGCTCGTACAATTCTCCTAGGGCTTAACCGCGAATGGATTAAAAAACAGGGTGATTTTTTTGTTGAATCGCCAATTAATTTCCTTACCGCAGTAATCTGGTATCTCAGAAAATTCAACGATGGCGAATTCTGCACCCTGCCCCATGTGATTGAACTTATGCAGCTGGATTATAAAATCCTCTTCACCCTTCTGCGTTCTGAAAAAGAAATTGAGGTGCTTATCAATCCATTTGTCAGTGCATTTTTGAACGATGCCTCTGAGCAGCTTGAGGGACAAATTGCGTCAGCTAAAATTTCAATGGCAAGGCTTTCTTCTCCCCAGCTTTACTATGTGCTTTCCGGAAATGATTTTACACTTGACATTAATAATCCCGACGCTCCAAAAATTGTCTGCATGGGAAATAATCCACAGAAAATCCAGACCTATGGCGCTGTACTTTCGCTCTATACCAGCCGGCTGATAAAGCTTGCAAACCGTAAAGACAAATTAAAAAGTAGCCTGATTTTTGATGAGTTTCCAACCGTATACCTCAACAATATTGACAGTCTAATTGCTACTGCACGAAGCAACAAAGTAAGTACAACTTTGGGCATACAGGACTTCAGCCAGCTGAAAAAAGATTACGGCCGTGAGCAGGCAGATGTGATTATGAACATCACTGGAAATATTATTTCTGGACAGGTTACCGGAGATACCGCCAAACAGCTTTCTGAACGTTTTGGGAAAATAATGCAGGATCGCGAAAGCCTTTCTATTAATAGTTCTGATACTTCTATCAGCCGTTCCAGACAGCTCGAATCCGCTGTGCCGGCATCTAAAATAGCATCACTTAGCTCAGGCGAATTTGTAGGTATGTGTGCTGATAATCCTGATTGCAAGATTGAACTAAAAACATTCCACTGTAAAATTTTAAATGATCATAATGCGCTGCAAAAAGAGACAGACAGTTACAAAGAAATTGAGCCAATACGAATTCTTGACGGTGTACGCATCAATCGAAATTATACACAGATCAGAGAAGACATTACTGAACTGTCTGAATCTGAAATGGACCGCATTTCAGAAAGCATTCACCTAAGACACCTCATCATCAAGAAAAAGAAATCTTAAGTCACCTAAAAACCAACAGCTTATTAATTTCTGGATTTACTTTACGGAAAACCACATTGTTTTCTAAGTATAAGTTTACAAATACGTTAATAACTTTCTCACTTTAAACCTATTTCCAGTGCATAAAAATTACAATATTGGCTTAAATTAGCAGGCAAACAAAACACGTAAAAGAATGGGAGAATGGTCAAAAACAGTTGGCGAAAAAGGTGAAAAGGTAGTGGACTTTTTCTTCAAAGATATACTTGGGTATAACTCGGTAAGTTCCAATGAGACAATCGGCTGCATAAAAGGAACAAAACATAAATCCAAAACAGCAAAAGGAGATAAAACTACTCATGGCATTGATGCCCTAATAAGCGTAAAAAGTCCGCTTGAAGACAAATTATTAGATATTGTGGCTATCTCTTCGAAATATACTGCGGATGAATATCCCAAAAACCCGAAAGCTAAATTTAAAGAACATTTCGAGGACTTAGCCTTTACATTGGAATGCTTCAAAAATTCCAAATTATATGCAGAAACAAACTATAAATTTGGAGGAGTGACCAGAACCGAAATCACTGGCGTTCTAGTGTGGCTTTCAGACAAGAGTCCCAAAGACTATGAACTTATTCCTAAAATTTCAAATGTACAGATTGATACAGATCTAATCTTTGACAAAATTATAGTCATAGATAATGACAGGATTAATTTTCTATACCAGACAATATATAGGGCAAAAGAAGTTTTTGGTGTAGAAAATGTAAAATTTGTATATCACAATAGCAGTTTAAATGTCATTGGGCTAAATTCAATGAGCTACGGAGATTTCATGCCGATACAATATGTATTCTCCGATATTATCCCCTTAAGAATTGAAAAAGGATCTGATGTGGAATTCATTATCTTCTGTAAAGACGGTTTTTCCAGTGATAATCTTTCCAAACTGCTTTCTTTTGCAAACAGTTTTGATCACTTGGCCTCGGCGAAGAGGACTATCTTATCATTCCCTGATTACAATGAACTGCATCATAAAAGCATAATTGAAAGCGAGCTATTCAAATTCCCAAAATACAACTTTAATCAAAATCTGCTGGTTAATTTATATCCATCTGATTTCAGAAATAAATAAAAATGGAAAAAGATTTTTTACCGCAAGGAGACCACGTAAGACAATTGCTTGTCAACGCTACCATAACGACATCAAACATTAATAGTTTACTAAGAGATAAAGGTGTTTTTCTGGGACACATCGAGAAAAATAATTCTATTCCTCTATTAATGAAAACCCTCATAAGCCCATCAGACTTTCGAGATTTACATGAGGCCCAGAAGAAAAAAGAAGATACGATTAAATTCAGAACTGCTACAATTAAGTGTACAAGCGAAGTTGATCTTTCAAAGGTATTTTCTAATTCTGTAGACTTAGGAAGCAAAATAAAAGAGGCGCATAAATATGAACCCAATTTTAAGCTGTTAGGAACACCAACTTTTTATTTAGAAGATGATACTGCTGTTTTTGACTACAAGATTGAACGAGATAACTATCTGGAAAATTGGACCAGCAACAAAACAGAACATGCGGGAAAAGTATTCGTTAAAAAATCGAAAGGGGGAACACTTGAATTATCAGTTGAGCAAAACTCAACATCTAAGGAAACCATTCTTATAAATGAGCTAATAGTTGGGGAGGTAAAAAAACTTCTGAAAAATGAAAGTTTTATTAAACCGGATGAGGATTTTATCCGAATCAAATTTAAAGACTTTACCAATGCGCAAAGAATTCAGTTCTTTTATTCCTTTACTAAAGATTTCTGCATCTATCTAAAGTTTCTATCCATAACTGATATTGACCTTTATCTGGACGAAGACCAAGAGTCCCACAAAGACATCAAAGCATTGGTTGATGAAATTGATTCATTGAAGATTAATGGTCGAGGGCTTCAAAACAATCCTCTCCTGAAAAACAATCTTTACCATGACAAACTAATTGTTGCATCAATCTCGCTAAAATTTAGTTTTGATATCAGGGGCGTCAAAGGTAATGCCAGTTTAATAATAGCATTTCCAGATTACATCTCGAAAAAATCGGCAGATGCAGAACTTCAGATTTCTTTAAATTTTACGATTGAAAAGGAACATAAGCGCAGTACGACAGAAACGCAGTTAAGAAAAGAAATTTATGCTTTCGTCGAAAAACATAAAATAGCAAACTATACCTTATTCAAATCATCTTAAGCCATTTAATTGAACCCATTAAAAAAAAGGTAAAATGATAAATATTAACCAGCTGTTAGAATTCAAAGATGTATTTCCTGAGGAAAAGCCTCAGCAAGTTGTCAATTATTTAAAAAAAATTTCGAAAGAGACATTGCTTAAATCTATCGGTTTCTTTAATACAAAGCCTCTTCCAAATTATGATAATTTTTTCAGCAATCCTGGCATTCATAAGGAAATATCCATCAAAGTCAACAGTTATATATTTATAAACCGAATCAATAAAAAACCTCATGTCCTTAATAAAATAAGTGCCTTAAAATTTGCAGAAATTGTCTTATCCAATTCTCAAATGCTACTTGAAGACAATACCAATGATTCCCCTGATGACGACGAAGTAAATTTATTCAAAGCATTTCTCTGCATCAATACAGAAGTTATAAAAAAACAGGTGTTGGATAATGTAAATGATGAAAACTTTGAAAAAATAGTGGATTTCAGCATAATCTTTACCTTTCCCTCTGCTGATTTGGCCATTACTGAAAATGACGATTTGGAATTTTTACATTTGCTTTATGCCACTTTTTATAAGGTTGAGAGTCTTTTCGCCTTTCTTAATTCCAAACCCGAATATGCAAACATAAAAGAAGGGTTTATTAAATCTTTTAATGTTTCAACTGAAGCGGAATTTATTGATCAGATGACATTTCTCTTCGGGCAATTGATGCGTTTGAAAGGAACCAACAGCTATTTGTGGAATGTCGAAGATAAGGATGCGCAAGCATTTCTAGACTCAATGGTATCAGACGATATCGCTCCGGATGAAGATTTCACGCACATAAAAAATAGTCCGATCTATAAGGCCGGTGATAATCTTTACTCAATTGTCCATTACTTTTTCGTAGTGGATAAATTTTACAAAAGCGCAAAATTCAAACTTAAAGAATTGTATGAAAAGGATCTACCTTTAAAAGCTTCGCATGGCAACTTCTTCAGCTTTTTTAACAGTGAATTTTCTGAAAGCTTTCTAATGAAAAACATCTTGGATGAAATATTTTCACAAGAACATTTCATAAAAAAACCGCAGAGAGAAAAAGAACTTCCTGGAGAACCTGATTATTATGTTCGCCAAGACAATGAAGTTTTTATTTTCGAGAATAAGGACGTGTTAATTGCGAAAGGCATAAAAGCATCGGCCAATATAGAACAGATAAATGCTGTCCTAAAGACAAAATTTTTAGCTGACGGCACAAAGAAAGTAGGTATCGGCCAGCTCGTCACAACAATTGCTGAGATTGGCAGCGAAAAATTTAGGTTCGATGATTTTGTAAATTCAGCAAAAGCACTTACCATATACCCTATTTTACTGGTCCACGATAGAATTTTCCAAACTTTAGGAATTAACTACAGACTTAATCAATGGTTTAAGGAACAGTGCGCAAGCAGACTCGGCGGTCTGAATGAAACTTTCAATATTAAAAGTCTTACTGTTTTAGATATAGACACTTTAATTCTCTGGCTTCCCTATTTTCAGATAAAGGATGAAAATTTCAAGAAAATGCTGGACTTGCATTTAGACAAAATGAATTACACAAAGGAGGTGATTAATGCTAAAAGCCAAGCTGAATTGCTGCATCGAGCGAATGAAAATATCACGGAACAGCTATCCCCAATTTCTAGAAGAATAATTTCCTATAAAATGGATAAAGAAAAGTTTATTGACAGATTCAGAAATGTATTTAAAAATGAATAACCCAAAGCGCATTTTAAGGATTTTTTTCGAAGGATTCTCTACAGTGGCCAAATCATACAGTAAATGCATCCTTTTGATGCGCGAATGCGATTTTTCAAAATCATACCTTTATGAAACCATTTCCAGCAGAAACTTCGTTGTGTGCTCTGAAATAATAATTGATCTTCTTATTGAATCCCGATGCGAAGAAAATGGCGGAGATTTATGGAAGGCATACCTAATTGCCAATAATGAGGGATATTCTTTTCAAAGTTTTGAAGAACCCAGATTTTCAAAACTGTATTTCTATGATATTCCCCGATTTTCTGAGTCCGATTTTGAAAACATTATTGAGCACTTTGGCGGAAGCAAAATTGCAGAAACTACATCTATGACTCCTGATTTTATACTTGGAAATATTGCAATTGAACTAAAGGACCTGCAAAAGGAAAGCCTGTTTAATGATGACAGGAGGACAAGCATTGCGAAAATCTTCAAAACTGACAGCAGATTTTCTATAAACATTAATTTTTCAAACCTTGACCCTGAATGCCAAAAAATATATAAGCGCACAATTGCAAATTCAATAAAAAATGTAATAAGCAAAGCCTCGAAACAAATAAAAGAATTTCAAAAAATTAAATCGATAGACTCTTCTGGCGTATTTATACTTAATACCGGCTATTTTAGCCTCGATCATAGCCTGCTCAAAGAAATTGTTCAAGAAACAATTTCAAAAGACACAAAAACTATTAAATTTGCCTATATTTTCACGCAAAGCGTTTATCATAATGCCGTAGGAGATTTGCAGACAGATTATAAACAGGATTTAATCGGCATAATGCCAGATAAGCTTGACGGTATATACGAGGCATGTCTTAAGATTATTAATCAAAAAATGTCAAGCATATTTCAGGCAGCTAAAAACAGCAGCCCTACGGCAAGTCCGCAATATCCAATATCTTTCTTTGCCGACAATAAAATCTTTTATTGGACACCTCCCCGCATTGAACCATCCATAAAAATATGAAAAAGAATTACTCATTGGAAAGAAATTCCCCCCTCTCGTTAAAAAGAAAACTATAATGCCCCATCTTTATCTCTTGCAGAACTTTTAGATTATGGTCGTTAAGCTCTACTTTAATTGAAATATAGTGATGGAGTAAAAATGATCGATCCTCAATAACAGTCTGCTCCTCTTTAAGTTCCCATAAAGGCGGAAGCTGCGCAAAAATTGTATATTTTCCTTCACCATTATCTCTAATTAGAGATTTAAAAGCAGGTCTGTTTTTTAAATTAATATTTATAGCATTTAAATGTGCGATAATTTCACGAATCTGGTAACTATTAAGGGAGCCTTTTAATTTCCTGAGATCGTTCCACACATTCAAAGAACCGCGACAGTCGTCTATTACTATAATCATACAGAAACTGCCTATACGTATCATCGCAACCTTACCGTAAGGTGTATCAATATAGTCAAATAAATTATCATGCTCAAAATCTGCGATAGGAAAAATAAGCATTGTACCGTAGACTTCAGGTGAAATTTCAGCTCCCGTATAAAAGCTTCTAATTAGACAATGGATATGGTGCATATCCTCCCAGTAGTGATGGTCCCCAATTTTACCATCGTTAAATCTTTTATCGCGATTCATTTCCAACGTTCTATCCTTCAAATGCGTTTTAAAAAAAATCAAAGCAAGCCAATTGAATAAAAGGGCGGCCTTTTCCCGATCATCAGATAGCTCTTTTCGTATATCTACAAAATCTTTTTTAAGTAGTTCACTTATTGGAACTTCAAATGTCTCCCCTAACTTGGAATTGCAATCTTTACAACAGGGTATTTTATACTGCCCGTAATTGAATTTAGTGCCGTTTGGAAGGGTAATTCTTTTTTTGTGCAGTCCAAATCTATGCAATACCCAGTTGGGAATGATATGTTCATCATTAAACTCTTTTGAAGACGCTTCTGCTCCACAAATGAAACAGCAATTTCCTTCTACTATTTTTGCCTTAAAATCCTCGAAGGAAAAAAAGATAGTTTTCTCTTCAGTGTTTATTACTGTTTTCATTAAATTAATTAATTATGCTGATTTCTTTTTAGAAATAAATATTGGCAATTGTACAAAATTTAACTCATTTTTCTCACAGTCAAGGAATACTTTATTTATATGTTTTTCTATTCCAACCTGAAAGCTCCAAAGTTTGCCTAGTGTCCGGCTTTTGTCTAATTTTGGTCCCTATGAATCATGAAGAAATTAAACGTTATTTTGAGGCCAGTCCTCCGCCGAAAGAAGTCCAATTGACACCGTGGGCCAACATTACCGATACCCAGGTTTTTCTAAAGAGCTGCTACAGCACTATCAGAAACTTTAACGGACCGGTGGACCGATGTCCGGCATGGTGGCACCTTAGGGATTTTTATATTCTCATGAAAAAATCCGCCCAGAAGGCTACTGTGGAAAAAATAGAGGAAACCCCATTTGAAGAAATCTCAGGTGAAGAATCTTCAGAAACTGAAACCGCTGTTTAAAATTATTTATTAAGAGACTACCGAATAAAAGACAGCCCCGCATTATTGCTGCGGGGCTGTCTTTTATTTATCTGATTTATAACTCCAAAACAGCAGCATTTAAATTCTATTTAAGGATTGTATTAAAAAATAACTTCATAAAAAATGACGATGCGTAAATTCTGAATAAACGATTTCCGGCTTAAAAAAGCACTCTTTTCAAATCCCTGAAAAATAAGGATTTTAGAATTTTGTTATTATTTATAACATTAAAATAAAAAAATTTGATACAATCTGTTACTAATTTTGATTTGTATAAAAATGAACAGATGATGAGCAGAGCAATTGTACATATCGACATGAACACGTTTTTCGTATCCTGCGAAAGACTCACCAATTCCGAACTTAACGGGATACCGCTGATCATCGGCGGTGGGGAAAGAGGCGTAGTGGCTTCGTGTTCGTACGAGGCCAGAAAATTCGGTGTTCGGTCCGCCATGCCCATCCACATGGCAATGAAACTTTGCCCGCAGGCCAAAATAATGAAAGGGGACATGGAACTGTATTCCCGCCTGTCCCATGACATTACCGAAATTATTCAGGAAAAAGCGCCGGTGGTGGAAAAAGCCAGCATCGATGAATTTTATCTCGACATTACCGGTATGGACAAGTTCTACGGCAGCTACAAATGGACTGATGAACTTGCCAAGCGGATTACCACACAAACAGGTCTGCCCCTCACCTTTGCACTTTCTGTCAATAAGACCGTATCGAAAATCGGAACGGGCGAAGGCAAACAGAAACAGAACCTGGAGATTCCCGAGCATCTGGTACAGCAGTTTTTAAACCCGCTTTCCATCCGCAAAATTCCGATGGTTGGGGAACAAACCTTTCAGACGCTCTCGCGGATCGGAATCCGAACCATCCGCACGCTTTCAGAAATGCCTTCTGATGTGCTTCAGCAGATGATCGGCAAAAATGGCATAGAACTCTGGAAAAAAGCCAATGGCATCGACAACAATCCAGTGGAACCTTATACAGAAAGAAAGTCCATTTCAACCGAGCATACCTTTACGCAGGACACAATTGACATTCCTAAACTCAACAGGATACTTTTGGGAATGGTGGAAAAATTGGCTTTTCAGCTTCGCTCCGAAGAATGGCTTACCTCAACGGTAACGGTTAAAATCAGATATGCCAATTTTGATACTGAAACAAAGCAGTGCCGGGTGCAATATACCTCAGCCGATCATATCCTTACCAAGACCGTTCAGGAACTTTTCGATAAGCTCTACCAGCGTCGTATGCGTCTTCGCCTTATAGGAGTGCGTTTCAGCGGACTTGTAAGGGGTACTTATCAGATCGATCTCTTTCACGATACTGAAGAAATGCTGGCCTTATATCAGGCTATGGACCGAATGAAAAGCCGTTATGGTTTTGATGCCGTAATGCGGTGCGCTGGTGCTTCTTTCAAACCCAATACTAAAAATGAAATTTTAAAACGTAAACCATAAGTCATGTACCTTAACTGTCATTCCTTCCACTCCTTGCGTTACGGCACGATTCCTTTGGAAGAATTGGTCGAGCAGGCAGTTTCCTTCGGTGTTAAAGCTATGGCTCTTACTGATGTAAATACTGTTACAGGAATTTATGATTTTATTAAATCCTGCCAGCAGGCAGGAATCAAACCTTTGATAGGAATGGAATTCCGTTGGGGATTTTCGTTGTGCTATGTTGGACTTGCTAAAAATGCAGCAGGTCTGGCGGAAATGAACCGTTTTCTGACCCGCCATAATTTTGACAATACACCCCTTCCTTTTCCAGCACCTGAATTTAAGGATGTATTTATAATTTATACTACTGAAAATCTGCCAGACGTTTTAAAAGAAAATGAATATATTGGCATTCGTCCTGAAGAATTGCAGAAACTGATTTTGACTGACCTCAAAAACAGGATTGGTAAAATGGTGGTGCTCCAGCCGGTCACATTCCGTACCAGGACAGAATATAATCTGCACAGAATTCTTTGCGCAGTTGACCGCAATATAATTCTTTCAAGACTCTCACCTGATGACCACTGCCGGGAATCTGAGGTAATGATTGCCTCTGATACTTTAGCTTCTTATTATGAAAATTACCCGCAGATCATCTCAAATACAGAGAAAATTATAGAACAGTGCAATTTTGAGTTTGATTTTAAAACACCCAAAAATAAAAAGTATTACACCAGCAGTAAAAAGGATGATATGAAGCTGCTTAACACTCTCGCTGAGCAGGGCCTTGTATGGCGCTACGGCAGAAATAACATTAAAGCAGAAGCAAGAATGAAAAAAGAATTGACTGTAATTGACCAGCTTAAATTCAGTGATTATTTTTTAATTACTTGGGATATTATCCGCTACAGCAATTCTCAGGGATTTATGCATATCGGAAGAGGAAGCGGTGCAAACAGCATTATTGCTTACTGCCTTGGGATTACTGACATCTGCCCTCTGGAACTGGATCTTTATTTTGAGCGTTTCCTGAACCTTAACCGCAAAAGCCCTCCTGATTTTGACATTGACTGGTCATGGAAAGAACGTGATACCATACTGGAATATATTTTCTCACGTTATGGCTCTGATCACGTCGCCTTTTGTGGTACAAACGTGGAATTCAAATACCGGTCAATCTTTAGAGAGGTCGGCAAAGTTTTCGGTCTTCCGAAGGAAGAGCTGGATGCACTCGCTAAAAACCCTATGGATCTGCACCCTACAAATAAAGTAGTCCGACAAGTGCAGCAGTATGGTATGCTGTTGGAAAAATACCCCAACCAGAGAAGCATGCACTCCTGCGGGATATTGATATCTGAAGAACCTATTACCAATTATACGCCTCTTGAAATGCCTCCCAAAGGTTTTCCTATTGTGCTTTTTGATATGCATACCGCTGAGGACATTGGACTTGAGAAATTTGATATTCTATCCCAGCGTGGTATTGGGCATATTGACGATACGGTAAAACTTATAGAGAAAAACAAAGGTATCCGTCTGAATATCCGTGATACATCCATTTCGAAAAACGAAAAGAGCTGCAATGATTTTTTAGGTATCGGAAGAACTATAGGATGTTTTTACATCGAAAGTCCTGCAATGAGAGGGCTGCTTAGAAGACTTAAATGTGACAATTACAAAACCCTTGTAGCTGCATCGTCAATCATACGTCCTGGTGTTGCCCAGTCCGGTATGATGAAAGAATATATTTTCCGTCATAATAATCCGTCGCGTTTCGAATATTTCCATTCTGTTTTTGAAGAGCAATTGGGAGAAACCTATGGCATTATGGTCTATCAGGAGGATGTTATCAAAATTGCACTTCATTACGGAGGTCTTCCCGCGGCTGACGGCGATATACTGCGCCGTGCTATGTCTGGAAAAGGACGCTCCAAAGCTGCGCTTCAGAAAGTCAAAGATAATTTCTTTGAATGCTGCCAGCGTCAAGGACATCCTTTGAAACTCAGCGAGGAAATATACCGCCAGATTGAGTCTTTTGCCGGATACTCATTCTGCAAGGCACACTCTGCATCTTACGCTGTAGAAAGCTATCAGAGCCTTTACCTCAAAGTGCATTATCCCGTAGAATTTATGACTGCAGTAATAAATAATCAGGGTGGTTTTTACCGTACCGAGGTTTATGTCCATGAAGCAAAGATGTCTGGAGCAATAATTCATAATCCTTGCGTAAATAAGAGTGAGTATGAAACCACACTTTACGGCAGTCATATCTATCTGGGTTTTATGCATCTTCAGGGGCTTGAAGCCAAAATTGCCGTTTTCATTCAGCAGGAAAGAGAAAAAAATGGGGATTACCTTTCATTAGAAGATTTTATAAACCGTGTTCCTGTCGGTATTGAAGGACTCCAGATTTTAATTTTTATTGGTGCACTGCGCTTTACAGGAAAAACAAAAAACCAGTTGTTGATAACAGCAAGGCTGATAATGGTCAATTTTAAACCCGAAAACAGAAATTTAATGCTGCTTCAGGAGCCTATAAAGAAATTTGAGCTTCCGGTTCTGGAGCGCTCCCCTTTTGAAGATGCCTTCGATGAAATAGAGCTCTTAAGTTTTCCTGTATCCTGCTCCCCTTTTGATTTATTGCAGACAAAATTCAGAGGTGATGTAATGGCAAAGGATTTATTGATGTATCATAAGAAAACTGTCCGTATGCTCGCCTATCTCATCTCACGCAAGCACGTCCCTACAAAGATGGGGGCTATGTATTTCGGAACTTGGATTGATGCCGATGGAGAATTTTTCGATACTGTACATTTTACAGACAGTCTTGCGAAATATCCATTTCAGGGAGGAGGCTGTTATTTATTATTAGGGAATGTTGAGATAGATTATCACTTCCCTACTATTACTGTAACCAAAATGGCAAAAATGCCCTTTATTGCTGACCCCAGATATTCAAATACCAATGACAGACAATATAAAGTGCATGAGCAGATTCGTGAAGATGTAAGTATGACGCATCGTAAACCTTATCCACAGGAACATGAGATTAATCTGCCGAGAAATAAAATGAAAAATTAACGTTATTAAGCATTTATCAGGTTCAAAGTTTTTGCATGCGCTTCGACCCTTAAATCATCTTCTATTTTTAAAATGAGCAAAACCATTAATTTAAGCAGTATGCGATAGTCATTTTTTTGCTCCTCCTCATCATGGCTGTTTGTCGCATGTACATACTTATTTCGAAGCCAAAGACCATTAGAGAACCGGTTATTTAAATAGTAATTGAAAAAATCACGCTCAGCTTTAGTGAATAATGCTCCAGAAAAAGCAACAATTTTTAGCTTTTCCATTCTATCTATTTCTTTTCTGATATAATCAGGAAAGTGATAATAGTTTATAACATCGTTATTGTCCAGAATTCCTAGAACAATAAAAAAAGTGTAATTTTTAGGTTTTACCACACCATTTAAATCAGCTATCAGATAGTCATCAGCAATGAATTTATCTATAACTTCTTTTTCATAACTGTCAAAATTTTTTATCATCATATTTTCTGAAATAATCAATTCATAGAAACAGCTGTATTTTTTACCATATTTTTGATAATCAAAAAGAATACTGCTTGTATTAAAAAAATAATTTCTAAGTTTTGAATATTCATTTCCTTCAGGGTATACATATTTTTTCTTTACCCGCGAAGGTATCTTTTCAAAACCAGAAGTTTTGGTAGTAACCTGTAAAAGCTCATAGTCAATACTACCTTCAAGAACAAACAACCGGTATTGCTCAATTAAAGACTCAAACTCAGGCACTATCAACCTGATCTTTTCCAGTGGAGTGCTTATTGAATTGGGAAGGTATAATCTAAAAGTATCCACTTCAAACTTTGAATTAAGATAATCATTTACAAAGTATTGAAGAACATCTTCTATACGTATATCAATGGATTCCAAGAAATATCTATAAAGCTCAAATTTCAATTCTCCTGTTAATGTTCTATCACGAAAATCAAAACTTATTAGAAATTCATTTTTAGATTTCATAAAAATCCTATCGAATGTATCAATTCTTGACGATTTAATTACCATATCAATACACCCCTGAAAATCAATAAAACCAAATATGTTTCTGTAATTCTTGAAAAGATCCTCCTTACCTGTTTTTTCCCTTAATTTCTTAACACTGTAAGAGTAAATCTGTCTTTCTCCTTCCATGATTATCTTTTCTATTTCAAGCTGATCTTCGCTAAGACATGCTCCTTTTGCAACTGTCGTAACATGAGCCTTTTTAAAGTGTTCAGCATTAAGTTTTTTTGAGAGCCTTTTTGCTTTAAGCCTTAATTTGTCACTTATTTTAAGAAATTCAGAATCTTTACTGCTTTCAACCAGACGGACATAATTTAGATTTACATCTTCTATATCCAGATACTTGTCTATTAAAAGCTCCCGATCGTGAAGACTGAAGGATTTGGGAAAATATTTTTCCTTCTGCTCACGGTCATGCTCCTGTTCGTAATAACTTAAAAGATTTTCAGCATTTTTTTCATCAGCTAGCAGATAAGCTTTTATTTCTGGCTCAAAAAATGCTACGATTCTGCTACAGTAAAGAATATCATTGATATCAAATCTTCTTTTCTTAAACAAGGTTAGAAGATCAGCTGTCGTAATTTTTTCATAAATCTTAAACTTGTTAACAAGCATCCAGAATGATTCATGATAATCATATTTAATATCATCATAAAATGAAACAATCAATTCTGATGTAAGGCCTGTAAAATAAAGATTGATTTGCTTTTTAAATTCCTTAATCAGTTTTTTGTACATTTCTGTCTTCTTATCATCCCAATCTTTATGAAAAAATCCATTATCAATATATTCACAGATATGCTGAAGTTCAAGTACATCATTTATAGTATAAAGTGATTTAATATGTCTTCCATTTTCAAGAAATTCATTTATTTTGCCCATCATGGGATAAGATGCAAGGTCTTCTCTTGAAAAAAATATTATTCGTTCCATAAAATTGAATCTTATTATTATATTAATGGTATTGCTGGACAACATTTTCGTATTCAGTTTAGTAAAGTACGAAGATTTTATATTTTTTTTTCAGAAAAAACAAATTAAAAGAGCTTTCAAAATCATAAGTTTAATTAAAAAAACATTAAAAAGGCAGGTCAATTTCATCAATTACTGCATCAGTAGAAAGACTGCTAAATATTTTAGGGTTTAATGATCCTATTTTATTTATATTAACTGAATTATACGCAGTGAAATTTATTAACCCGTTTTCAAAGAGATCAAAAAACAAATTAACACCGTATCTTTTTTCAAGGCTATGTTTTATTTTATCTGTATGAATATTTCCTTTTCCTGAAATCATTAAAGAAGGCGACAAATGCTTAGGGGCTTCAATATGCCATCCCTTTGATAGTGAATGGGATTTTAGTTCGTTGAATAGTCCTATAAAATTA
Source organism: Flavobacterium frigidimaris (assembly GCA_900129595.1). GTDB lineage: Bacteria > Bacteroidota > Bacteroidia > Flavobacteriales > Flavobacteriaceae > Flavobacterium > Flavobacterium frigidimaris. The sequence goes on from FQWG01000001.1 coordinate 75,774, forward strand.
AAAAGCAGTTCTGGAAAAGGAGTAAAGTTCTTAACTTCACAGAAAGTCTGGAGATCTTTATTCGCTACGTAACAAAACTTCTTTGTAGAATTTTTTACCAGATAATGGTCATTCTCTGAAATTATTGAATCTTTATTTATTACCGAAATATCAGGAGTAAGATATATGTCATCCTGAAAGCCAGACTGAACGGTTAAATTATGGTGAATTTCAAAACAAATCTTCATCTGAAAATTTTCATTATCTACAGGACAAGATATTTCAAAAAATGAAAAATTTTCGGGATAACCGTTGGGCGAAAGTTTATACTTAAACTTTCTTGCGATAAGATTTTTTACTTTAAGTTCAAAACCATGATTCTGGTAGTACCTTACAATATAATTGTAACAGCTCATTTCAAAATAGTCACTTATCCTGCTACCCTGATTAGAAATGAAAGTTTTATTTCTTCTTAAAAAATCATTTATTTCATTCTCAAAATCTTCTACTTTTTTAAATGGATTTGGCATTATTCTATTTTGTTGTTATCATCTTCAGCATTATTGTGAGTATTGTTCGCTTCATTGTTGTCAAGGTGCCATTTTAAATTCTTTATTTTTCTCAATAAGTCTTTCGTTTCTACAGTAGTTAAAATATCATGTGTGAGGGAATATTTTTCCAGCAATACATTAAAATTTATCACTATTGCAGCGATACGATTCTTCTCTGCTTCTGTTAATTTATAAGTCCCTATTTTTATTGCGTCCGCTTCACTGTTCCTGAAAACAGTCCCTGCAAATTTGACAGCGCCGTCCATATTTGAAATTACCCTTTTATAAAATATTGCCAATGCAACTACTAATTCGATGGTTTTTGAGAAAGAAATAAGATTTTTATACGCATCTCTGTTCTGGAGTATAAAGTTAATCTCCCGCATTCTATTATAGTATTCATTATACATCGGATTGGATATTTCTCTTGGCAATCTGCTGCAAAATTTTTCAATCATATTCTATCTATATCAATTAAATCATCGATTATAACCCAACCAGCTTCTTTAATTTTATCAATATCATTTTTTATATTTTCCTTTAAAACTGCAAAGCATAATAAATGAGTTGGCCTTGAAAAACCAACATACATCATTTTTAATGCCTGTTTAGCTCTGCTATCTTTACCAACCCGATAAGAATGAAACTCATTAAATAATGGATTTGGCAATAATTCTTCTTTTTTAGTTTTTGTAGCCAATTTTGAAGCAACCTTTAACCTTTGTGTCTCATATTCATGATATGATGATTCAATGTACATTGTTGCACAATGAGTCTGTCCTTTTACTGCGTGGATTGAAGACAAATTAAATTCATTAATTGAATTTTTATTAGATTTTACTAAATAATCACCCTGCCCAATTACATGCTTTGTTTCAATAAACTCTTTTGACTTAAGAATCGATCTTGACTTACTAGTATCGAAGTTATCCCAATTTAATTTTATAAATTCAGATTCTATAAACTTTTTAATTTCTTGATACACTAAATCAATGTCATTATTCGAAACAATTTTAAAGCACCATAAATATAAATTTGATTTAAACCTATTATAATATTCATCGCCCTGACTTTTCATAAAGTCTATAATATTAGACTTTCTAAAATATCTTTTCTTCTCAAAGTCAATATAAATTCCTTCTAACCTTAATATTCTTGAAAATGCATTCAAAATGGATTTTCTTATAGCCTCCATGGTTAACTTTTCTCTGTCAAAGAGCGTCAAGTGCTTATACAAAGAATCAAAATCTTCTTTCTTTTGCTTTGTTTCTTTTGAATAATTTGGAAAAATATCTTTAAGTCTAATTTTCTCATTTCCGATATTTTGTTCATCATTATTCCATTCTGTACTCCAACTAATTATATGGTAACCATTCTTTGATGCACTTGAAGTTTCATTAAGTTTAAAATCTTTAATTAGCTGTGCAAATCTATCTTCAAGTTTATCTTTTGATTCGTTATTAAAAATTATCAAGTGCGGTTTGATTGGAGTATTTAATTTAGCCAATCCGTTAACAACAAATTTTTTAGTTCCATCTTTATCTGTATGTGGATCTAATGTATAATAATTAACAATATTGGCTATCTCTTCCGTTAAACGATTAGATCCAGTTAAATAAATCGGATTCCTGGGAATCCAATCACAATTATCTTTTATTATCTTACCTGAGCTATATATGGATTGATTAATATCCCCAATTCTTTGGATTACAGTATTTGAGCTCTCAGAAAAAAATATGCTGTCTATTAAATCAATTTGGTATCTTTCTAGATCCTGCATTTCGTCTATAAAAACATACTTAAAACGCAATTGAAGTATTTCTTTTATCTGAGGGTTCTTATGAATATACCATTCTGCAAAAGAAAATGAATCTTTATATCTCAAAGAACCTTCTCTATAAAGTATTTCAAATAATTCAAGTAAAATTTTACCTGAATCTGTATTAAATCCTAAAGAAGTATTTTCGTAAATAAACTTTTCTTCAAGAAAATTTAATCTATAAATTAATCCTCTTGAATGTTTTTCTAAATTAACTGAGTCTAATGCTTTCTTATTTACACTAACGATTATACTTTTTAGTGCCTCAGAGATTTGATCGTTATGCGCAATATCCTTGCATTTTTTATAAATCAGAACATTTTTATTAGTTAAAATATTAATAGATTTAAGATTTTTTATTATCTCAAGAGCCTCTTTCTTTTCAATATGAAGTTCGTTTATTAATAAATTTGTGCTTATTAATGCTTCTCTAGAATATATTTGATTAAAGAAATTACCATATAAAGTATTTTTAAAAGGCAATTTTTTTGATAAACTAATTAGTTTATCTGAAGGAATATCATCTTCATTTTTCCTTATGTATGAACCATACTTCTCAAAACAAGCTTGATTTGCTAAAAATCGGTTCGTAAAACTTTGCACAGTACCTATAAAATTGGGATATTCGAAGAGTTGATGACAGTCTTTTTTAAGTTTTTTTTCAATCTCATATACGGCTTGATTGGTATGTGCTAGAACTAGAATCCCTGAACCGTCTACAAAAGGCATATTTTGAGCTATACAATACAGTTTTGCCATTAAAGCTGTAGTTTTGCCACTGCCGGGAACTGCTAGTAAATCACATGTAGTAAAATTTTTTATAAATGGAATTCTCTCTTCATCATCAAAATCATTACCATCAATAAAAATATCTTGCGCTAATTTAATATGCTCATCTTTAACTTTTACCATAACTGCATGCATGTTTAATAGCGTCAATTAAGTATTTCAAATATTCGTCAGTTTCATTAATGGCTAAATGTTTTTGTTTAATTATTCCATTAGCTAATTCAGATGCAATTTTCACCTTTTCAATTCCACTTGTACTATCTTCTTTTTTTAATTTTGAAATTAATTTATCTTGAAATTCAGACTTAAATATTCCATTTTTATCTTTTCTAAATTCTTCAGTTCCCGAATGAACAAGACTGACAGCCTCCTTGAAAAGTTCTGATAAAGTAGATGATTTAAACAAACACCATTCTAAGGTCCATTCTTTTGCCAACTCCAAAGTTATGTTGGTCTTCTCTAATTCACTTTTCAATAAAACTAAATTTTGATTTTTTGTTTGCACTCTTTTATTTTCTTCATTGATAGGCTTGAAAACTCCTTTTCCATCCGGTCTATTATCTAAATCTGTTACAATAGCAACTGGCACTTTCATTTCTTTATCATCCTTTCTTAAAAATATTTTCGCAAAATGTAAATAAGCAGTTGAAGCTACGTTAACAACCGAAACTTCTCTTGCTGTCAAGTCATATCCCATTTTCTGTGCAAGCGCCGGTATCAAAATTTCTTCCGACCAGCCTTCCACTAAGATGACTCCTTTTGCAAAAAACAGATTTGATTTAGTAGTATCTAAAAACCTTTCTAAATACTTATAATTATCTTTTCCTAGCTTAGTGTAATTATCTGCCAGAGGAAAAACAGTATTATCTTTACATATTATTAATGACTTTAAATGAAGCTTTGACGCTATATTTGGACTGTGAGTAGTCAAGATAAATTGAATTCCATTATCAGCTTCTTCACTTAAAGCCTCAATAATTTTCATTTGTGCCTGTGGATGAAGATGAGCTTCAAGTTCTTCAATCAAACATAATTTCAAACCCTCCCATTCACGTTTCAAATGTAATAACTCTGCCGCCATAAAAAGTCTATTCATACTCCCTAAGCCAAGATTATTTCTATCTACAATACCTAGATTAAGTTTCTCTAATATATTCTTAATCTCAGGCTTCCCTAATGAAAACAAAGAAATAGTTTTATCATCAATAAATTTTTCTAAAAAATTATCAATTGTTGCCTTTATCTGTAAGTTATACTTTTTATCACTATCTGTTCCCTTGAAACGATTTTCAATCTTCTTATTAATTTCTTTGAAATCAGTTTCAAACTCATGGTCAATTCCTTTTTCTTTATAAAACAGTTTATGCTTTTGCAATATTTCAGAAAGTCTTGAATTCTTTTTGGCGGTCAATTCACTATCTGCATCTCGTAAAGCTTTTAAATATGTACATTTTAAGTATTCTCTGGCTTCGGCATTTAGCAAATTACCTATACCATCCATTCCCGCTTTCACATCTGATGGAATTACTCTATTATCTCTAACTTCCGCTTGATAATTTAGAATAAGTTTTGGTCTTATCTGCTTAACCATTTTACCGTTAATATCTACTTCTTCTTCTCCCCAGCCAGACCATTCTATAAAATGTTTTCCTTCCTTATCAGAAATACCGGAAAAATGGATTTCAATTTTTAATTTATCAGTCCCTTGATAAAAATCGCTATCCTCAACCTTTATCCATTCATATGCATGAGTTTTTAAAACCAGTTTAATTGCATCTAAAATGGTAGATTTACCAGAATCATTCTCTCCGATTAAAACATTTAAACCTTTATTTAATGAAACCACTAAGTCTGCTTCTCTATTTAAATCAGAAGATTTTGTTCCGTACTTTCTAAAATTCCATAATTTTATTTCACTTATAAACATTTATATTTCTAGATTAGATTATAAATTACCTGTTTCCACTACAATTCTGAGCAAAACAGAACGTCTACACAAATATGAATTATTATTTTAATTCCTCTTTACGGAAAACCGTATTATAGAACAAAATTCAGCATATCCAAAAGTAAAAAATTAGTAAAAACTTGCTTGCACGTACATATACCTAATTTATCAAATTGGCTTTTAAAAATTTTAAAAAAAATGACAATTACTCATTAAAAGTGTTATCAGAAAATAGCACCATTAAAACAAGTTGATTAAATGTTTAAATCATTATCTAATGCATCATTTTACTCAAACAAATAATTTTGAATAAATCAATAGAGTCGCCTTTGAAGAAAATAATTCTGTCAAATATTGCCGTAAGGCCTATGTAATGCATCAAACTTTAAAAACTGCCCATCTTCCTGATGTTTTCACTTCCCTTTCCTCCTTGCTGTATTTTACAACATTCTGCATCCTCTAGATATGCCCTTTATTCCAGCTTTCTTTTTTCGTTTATTTCATAACAAACTTATTCCCTATAGATTTCAAGTGATTGGAAAACCGGAAAATTTTTCAATCCGCTTTCAGCATGAAGGTCACGCATATTATTTATATTCCCTAAACTGAAATTGCGTTCTCCCCAGATTCCCCACACCAAAGTGCAATTCTTAGAATTCAGAAAATTATCTAACAAATCCTTTCGGATATAAACCAAATTGTATTTGTTATTATAGTCTTTATTATAATTGATTTCCTGTGATGCTAAACGGTTATTAGAGTCTTTTAGGTTAAATGTATCCGGTTCATTAACTAGCTCAAGCTTTTTAAACAGCTCTTTTGAAATAACTGTTCTATGTCCTGAGCTATTTGCGCTGCTATCACTTGAAAATGCATATTCCATAACCGGCAGAAGAATTTCAAACTTCTTTTTTATCTGCTTGGTAACTTCAATTTCTTCAGGATATTCCATCTCGAATGTATCAAAATTAAATTGCGGATTATAATCTGGATGATCTTTTTTTACCGTGTACGTTTTGGTATCTTCAATAAAAGATAAATCAACATAATTGCCATATACTGCGCCATCGAAAAGATACATTTCACCAGCAAAACAATCGTGGTTTTCCCTTTTCTCCGGAAGCCATCTTCCTCTGAAATTCTGCTTATCCAGCCTTAACAAAGCGTCATCCAAATCTTTGTTTTTTATTATAAGTGCCCTGATGAATATAAAGCGCTCCCTTTGGATTTCTTTATCTTCCTGGGATATGAATCCATCCATACAGATCCATTCGCCTGGTTCTCCGTTTAGGCCCTTAACTTCAAGATATTTTGTGACATCTGCACCTCCTCCACTTCTATACCACTCCATCAGACTACGATTCCTATCACCGAGATAATCCGTATCAACAAATTTTGATTCATCATCTTTCAAGTCTTCAGGAAAACTCAAATCAATATCAGGATTGATTATCCTGAAATCTCCATATTCGTTTTTAAGCAGCCCCTCATCATCCCTTAAGCCGGCAAGCTCATAAAAAGCAATCCATGAATACTTTTTTCCGTACCGTTCTATTTTAGCTCTTGTTCCCCTGCTTGTATGTTCCATTCTTTGTATCCTGCTGTCCATTTCTTTGAATATCAGCCCATCCCATCCAAGCTGGAAAATACGCCAGTAGATCTGTCGGCGTACCTTCTTCTTACTGTCTGGATCATCATAATTCCTTCCGTCATCTACGATCTGCCCGATAGTATAGTTGCTGAAATCCATATAAATAGGATCATTGAAATTGCCTTTTTGCTTTTCATAATCAAATTCACCCCAATCTCTTATGCCTCCTGTCTTATAAGGTGCTCTCATGTTATTCTGTTCTGACTCATTAAGCAGATCAGGAAAATATTTCAATGCAGTTTCAATGCTCATAGCCGCATAGCTTCGGGCAAGATAATGGGTAGTCCCATGTGGTGCATCTTCTGAAAAAATTAGACTGTACAGCATTTGGCCTACAGGTTTTAAGTGCTGTTCTTTAAATTTACGATCCATGTTGTTATGCTCTGCAAGTATCACTCCATACATTGCTCCAAGAGTTCTTTCCCATACATAAGGGTCGTTTACAGCCAAAGAATAGGAAACAAGTTCGGTAAACTCCATTGGAAATCGTCTGCCGTAATAATAAAGTGCCCTTGTAGCATGATCACGCATATCTCTGTTTGTAACTGTCAGCATCCACATCAGCTTTCGAGCAGCAATATGAACACGATCCGATATAACCTCTTTTTCTCTTATTGATTTTTCTATATGATTAATATAACTGTAGTAGTTCCCTTCTTCCTCAGGATAATAACTGCCTCTGCACTTCTCGGTCCAGTAAATATCTCTAAAGGCTACATTCATAGAGCGAAGAAGATCGGATAGAAACAGGAAATTTAGCGGATGCTCGATAACTAGTTCAGTAGTGTCAAAAAGGTCGATTAAAGACCATGTTCTCGAAGTATCTTGAAAAGCTGTGGCAACCATTTTTTTTGCCAAGGTCTCATATGGCAGAATAATATCAGCATTCAAATCAAATAAGGCTTCCACTGTATATTTTGAGAGCGAATAAGATTCACTGATCAGCGATTCTAGTCCAAAACGCTTGATTGCCAGTATGCAGAAGGAACGCAGAATATCATCATATAGGGCATGTTTACGATTTTCTCCAAGAAGTGAAATTGCAAATTTTTCACTTTTTATAAGAGCCTTAACTTCAATGCCGTCCTTGACAGTTTCTAAAATGCTTTTGGCAATAAGATAACCGTTAAGCAGATCATAGGTAAATGCCACAACTTCCTTTCCATCCCAATCCCTGAAGATCAGTAGATCTTCACCTTCAAAAGCATGTAGGGTCTCAGTATCAAGAACAGCAGGTACAACATCTTGAAGCGGTACATCCCTTTTATCACTATTCCAAAGTACGTCAGAAATTTTATTAAGTATATCTTTTGTAAAAGATTTACTGTAGCGGAACTCACGGCCAAGCCTCCCAACAATATTTTCATTGCATTTTTGGAGATATTCCTCAAAAATATCAAACATATCTTCATTTTGAAATGACACAGTTTCTCCCTTTTTGGCTTCACAAAAAATTGTGAGATATAAAGGTTCTGTGAAATGGGATATCCTATCTGAATTGTTCTGCAGCGTAATACCGTAATGATCAAAATATCTTTCCGTAGCTTCGTTGACATTGTAATTTGTAAAGCCATCCACCTCCACCTTCAAACTCCACTTTCCGTCGGGATAGGACAGATAGCCTTTAGGAAAGAGCACTTCTTCATAAGAGCTGCGATAGGTGGCTATCAAAAGAATATTAGAAAAATTCAGCCTGATTTCGTTAGCCAGCTCTTCTATGCCTGATACCCAAATATCTTTCCAATAAGCCGATTCATTAAGACCGTCAATGGCAAGTACAAGTTTAGTCTTATGCACACGTGCACATATTTCAAGTGCTCCAAAAAAATCCTTTACATTCCAGTCACTTGGAATATCCAGCAGCTGTTTCATCTGTTCCTTCACAGGAAGATTAGACCTGAACTGGCTGCCAAAAAGAAAAAGTGCAGGCTTTCCGCCATCTATCTGCTTGCGCACCGTATCAACTGCTAGATGGGTTTTTCCTTTTGAGGCATTTCCCGAAATATAGGTTTCAGTTTCATTCACTGATTGAAGCATCGCAAAGATATTTATGTAAGCATCAAAATTTCTAATTGTAAAATACGGCCCCAGCAGACAGTTTCGACAGTCGCGTATTTTTTGTTTAATTGAGTGATCCGATTCTTTACGCTCAGCATCCCAGCTTATATCCGCAACAGCTTCATCTCTGCTAAGGATAGAATATTCATTATAATAAACTTGAAATTCCTGTACAAAATTGTCTATCTCTTTAAGCAATGAATTAAGTTCGTAACGTTCCTTCTCCTGTAAAATTATAACAGCAGCTCTAAGCAGTACATTTCCTCTTTCTATTAACGTTACGTGGCTGTCAACAAGTACAAATTTGCTTATCTTTTTTACTGTCTTCTCAAAACCAGTAGAAACATCGTACCCCCTGATCTTCTTAATATCGTCTTCATAATCAATTTTAAATCTATCGATATCCAGATGAGCAGCCCTATCCAGTATGAGTTCAGCTAAAGAATTTCCTCCTATAAACCTTGAAATTTCTTCGTCAGCTGAACCGTTAATGTGAAGTTTCTCTAAATATTTTGATTTAATAACCCTTGATTCTCTAACGATATCAAACTTTTCTTTGAACCAATCGTAATCAAGAATTTTATCGGCAAAAAAATATCTTTGAACATTAGGATATTTTCTTAAGTAATTCAGTATTTCACTGTCTCCCCAATGGATCAATTCTGGATTGCATAAAGATGATAAAACTGGTTTTCCTTTGTATTTCAGTTCCCCGCAACTATCAAACCATAATTTCTCCGAAGGTGTCATGGAAAGCTTACTGCATAAAAACCATTTTTTTAATCTGGAGCCATGTACATCAGCAGCTTTCTGCAGTGATTTTTTAATCTGTTCCTGTCTTCCGCTTTCACTAAAACGTCCGAAAAATTTACACTGCCATCCCCAGATATCACCGTTTGCAAACTCCAGATAGAATTCAACTCCATCTCCGCCGCCGCTGTCATCAATTGAATTTAGTCTTGCTTTAGAGGAATACAATTCAAAGACAATTTGATAACATAATTCTTCAAAACTTTTCTTTTTATCGTCCTCGTAAGGTTTAAGGTGTTCCCAGTTAATCAGGTTGCTCATTGACTGACTATAATTTAATGGTTAAATAAAATGGAGTGCTTAGCTACTCAAATATAATTATTGGCTCCTTACAAAACTACAAAATTGGATTACAAAAAAAATTAATCAGTGAAAAAGAACGATAATTTATTACAGGCCTTATTATGATATGTAAACATTGTATACATATTATGATTTTCAATTCAAAACGGGTTAAAAGGGCAGCCAAGATAGTGCCCGCCGTATGCTGCATGCGCATAATGGCGCCGCTTTCGCTTGCCACCCTTCGGGACTTATAGCACTCCGCATCCTCATAACCGGTCACTTGATTCTTGCTTTCTTTTTTCCCGTTTTTTCTTTTGAAAACAATTTTTAGGAATGCAGGGAGAAAGAAATTTTAAACAACAGTAACGCTAAAATTTAAAATCATGGAAATCACAGGACGTATTACAAAAGATGCTCTAGCCCGCAAAGTGGGAAATGAAAAACAGGTCGTTAACTTCTCCATTGCCATCAATGACAGCTACAAACCCAAAGGAAGCACCGAGTACAAACACATTACAACCTTTATTGACTGCTCCTATTGGCTCAATGCAAAGCTTGCCCAGTGGCTTAAAAAAGGGGCGCTTGTTCAGCTGTTCGGGCGTGTGGGGATTAGCACCTATATCGGTCACGACGGCTCGGCTATGGGGTCTTTGACCTTTCACATCAACAGTCTTAAGATTTTGGCTTTTGCCAAAAAAGAGGATGGGTCTGCGGGCGCAGTTATCACGCCGAAAAAACAAAATTCATCAGAAGAGCCTGATGACCTGCCTTTCTAAGGCAGGGTTCTAATTGTATTTATAAACGCCAAAAAAATCACATTATGAAAGCCTTAGACAAAAACGAGTATACGGACTACGATGTAAGCCATGTATTCAACGAAATCATTTTAAGCCATTTGGATAGCTATAACGGAAAGAAAAAACAGCAGTTGAAGTCTTTCCTCGAAGACTTACAGAAAGGGGGCTGTATCAGCGGTATGATAGGGGAATTTATCTACCACAACGACTGCAAAGCTTTTTACATCAAACACCTTGAAGATTTGGAAGGAATTAGGAATGATTTGGAAGAAGTATTTGGAGAGCCTGTTGCCAACCGCTATAAACTGCCCCATTACACTTTTTTATGCTGGCTCTGCTTTGAGGAGTACTGCTACGGCATTTACAGAGACGTCTTTGAACAATAGCTATTAATCAAACTTTTTCCATCATGAAACCATCTGAAGACTTTAAAACTGCTATAGAGAATTATCTCAATACAACTGCGCAGGGCGATTCAGCCTTTGCCCAAAGCCTTGCCAAAGAAACCAAAAACATCGAGAGCTGTTGCAGTTACATTTTTGGCGAGGTCAAAAAAACAGGATTGTGCGCCTTTGACAATCAGGAAATCTTTGATATGGCGGTCAAATATTACAGCGATGACAGTATTGGTGCGCCTGCACCTATCAACTGTAAAGTGGTCGTAAATCAGCCCGTAAAGGCTGATTTATTCAACTCTGCTCCTGCAATGAATCCACAGGTCTCAAGACCCGAAACTGTACCTGTACAAACAACAGTAAAACCTGCACAGAAAACCTTAACGCTTTTTGACTTATGAAACCACGTACAGCCATAGAAAAACAGATAGTCGCACTAAGCGAATCCCTTGCACCCATCGCCCCAGAAATGTACTCTTGGGCTGAGCAGTCCATTTTTCTGAAATGGGGCGTTTTATCACGTGGAAAGTTCCACTGTCTGGACTGTGGAAACGCTTGGAAACCCGAATCCGAAAAACAGTCTGCGAAATTTACGGCTTGCTTAGCCTGTAAAGGAAAACTTAAAATGCACGGTTGCAATCAAGTGCATTTCAAGGAAATAGAATACAGCGCAGTAGTAACTTGTCTTTCGGATTTTCAAATAGTGCGCATCATTTGTTCGACCAAACAGATGAAGAAGAACTGTCTGCCCTCCTATTCCCATACCGAAGTGATGCAGCATTGGATAAACCCAAAAGGCGAAGTGCGCACCATGTCACGCAGTACAAATGTTTTTTCGCACGCATACGATGCATGGCAGTATTATTCGCCCCTTGAAATCCGCCCAAAGGATTTTCAGGACTCTCCCAAGTACCGAATCAACCCCTACAGGTTTTATCCACGCTTGAAAGTGCTTCCCGTATTGAAACGAAATGGCTTTAAGACAAGTTTTTATGAGGTAGCACCTCAGGTGTTGCTTTCATCATTATTAAAAGACCACTGTGCTGAAACTCTGCTGAAAACTAGGCAGATTTCATGGCTCCGCTATTACCTTGAATCTCCCCATCAGCATGTCCTGCGCAACTGGCAGGCCGTAAAAATATGTCTTAAAAAGAATTATACAGTTTCCGATTTTGGAATTTGGGAGGATTATATCGAACTTTTGCGTTGGTTTAAAAAAGACATAACCTCCGCCCTGCTCGTCTGTCCTGCTGATTTACACTTGGAGCATGACAGATTGGTGGAGAAAAAACAGCAGTTGCTGAGAAAAAAATATCTTGTGAAAATGCGTGCGGAAATAGAAAAAGCGCAAGGTCTGTATGCTGAGGAGAAAAAACAGTTTTTCGGGTTATGCTTTTCAGGGGCAGGAATTACTATTTCAGTATTGGAGAATGTTTCTGAATTTATGACCGAAGGCGACAGCCTGAGACACTGTGTTTTTACCAATGAGTATTTCAAAAAGATAGATTCCCTGCTCTTCTCTGCACGCATTGACAACAAACCAATCGAAACTATAGAGGTTTCTCTTTCTAAAATGGAAATAGCACAGTGCCGTGGTTTGAGGAATCACAATTCAAAACATCATAAAGCTATTTTCAGTTTGATGAAAAAAAACCTTTATCAGATTCGCTCCCGAATGAAAAAGAAGAAAGCAGAACAATGCTAAAAGCGGAAAAACCGAAGAACTTTCGGTTTTTCCGCTTTATAACATTTCAGACACTGAAATTTTCCTTGCTGATTTATAGCAATCTTCCTCTTAGATTGTTCAAATCAAAAAAAAATAATTACTGTTCAATAGCGTACTGCCTTCAATGCAGACTATTAAACAGGGGAAGAAAAATCCATTTCTAAATAAACTATGAAAAAATAACAATTTTAACATTTCATTTATAAACAGAGATATTTTTATAATTATCTTTGTTTACGATTTTACATGTCTTATGAAAAGATTCCACATCATAGTAATTATTACCTTAGGTTTCTTCTTGATGCCAATGGCTACTTTTGCTTGTGGAAAACTTTCTGGAAAGATTTCTTATACTAAAGAAGCTTCCAAAAATCATGACAATGATTGCTGCTCGAAAGATGGCAGTCATTCCAAAAAAAATAATGATGGCTGCTGCGGTCATAAATGTGGGCACAAGTCATGCGGTTGTGTCTCAATCTGTAACGGAGGAATTACTTTCTTTAACCAACTTGACTTTAAAAACATCACTATAAGTGTTTTTTCTAAAAAACAAAAATTCCACAGTTCAGAAACCTCCATTCTCTCTGGTTTCTATACTATCTGGCTTATCCCTAAAATAAGCTAAATACCTTTTTTGACAGCCATACGTGTGTCAAAAAAGGAAGCCTAACTGCTTCATTTTTTTATTTTTCGCTTTTTGTAGAATAATTCTCTATACAATTCTTGTATGCAATTATTTCTCAAAAGCAATATTCACTTCAAATACATTTTAAAATGAAATCAATTCAAAAAGGATTGATGGCAATCACTCTATTGCTGTCAGTCATAGTGTTTGGCGCACCTATAAAAAATGCAAAAAACATAAATGCAAAAATTTATGGTAATTGTTTAATGTGCAAAACTGCTATTGAAAAAGCAGGAAACATCAAAAATATCGCTTCGGTAAACTGGAATGAAAACACCAAAATAGCGGCTATTACCTATGATGAGAAGAAAACAAATCAGGATGAAGTCCTGAAAAGAATTGCCTTAGCAGGATATGACAGCGACCAGTTCTTAGCTCCTGGTGACGCCTATGCAAAACTTCCACAATGCTGCCAATATGAAAGAACAAATATGGCGGCTCCAATAAAAAAATCCGAAATGGATATGGGTAAAATGGATCATTCACAGCATACAGCCGCAGTTCCTGCAGATGCACAAGAAAACAGTCCTTTTAAAGCAATTTTCGACAGCTACTTTGATGTAAAAGATGCTTTGGTGAAAACAGATGCTAAAACTGCCGCATTGAAATCTAAAGAGCTCCTTACTGCAATCAATGCTATTAAAATGGAGAACCTAAAGCCAAAAGAACATACTGCATGGATGAATGCAATGAAAAGTTTAGCTTCAGATGCCACAAATATTTCTGAAAACCAAGATGTAAAAAAGCAAAGGGAATCCTTTAAAAGCCTTTCCAAAAACACGTACGATCTTATAAAAACTGCTGATCAGCCGCAGCCGGTTTATTATAATCATTGTCCAATGGTTGATGCGAATTGGCTCAGCAAAGAAAGCGGCATCAAGAATCCGTATTACGGTTCACAGATGTTAAGCTGTGGATCAACTATAGAAACAATCAAATAATCCCAAATCAAAAAATGAAAAATATAATAACCGTTAGTTCAATGCTTGGAGTTTTAATTTTAGGGACCGTTTCGCTGTTTTCTTGCAGTAAAATGGATGATATGAATATGTCCGATCCAAAACTGAATATAAACTATCCTGCCGCTTATGTGGTCAATGGTCAGGACGGCACAATTTCAGTAATCAAATTGGAAACTAATGAAGTTACAGAAACCTTAAGCCTAATGGGCAGCGGCAACGATATGATCATGTGGCCGCACCACATTTCTTTACATTCCAATCATCTGGCTATCGGTGTACCCGGAATGGACTTCTCTGCAGGCCATACCGCAGGTATGGGAGGAATGACAGGTAAACTCCTTGTAATTGACCCAGCCAGTGGGGCAACAGTAAAAAATATCAGCCTGCCAATGATGAACCACAACACAATATACAGCCCAAATGGTTCAGAAATCTGGGTGCCGCAAATGGACATCAATGGAAAAGTTCTGGTTTATGACGCCTTAACATACGCATTGAAAAGCACCATTGCAGTTGGCATGATGCCCGCTGAGCTTACCTTTTCTTCTGATGGGACTAAGGCTTATATTGCTAATGGAGATGACAATACTGTGTCAGTTATAAATACCGCAACCAAGCAGGTTACAGCCACAGTTGCTGTGGGAAAAAACCCTGTGGGTGCCTGGACAGGAACTGACGCCAGAATGTATGTTGATAATGAAGACGGGCAATCTATCTCGGTAATCAATGTGGCAACCGATGCCGTAGGCCAAACCATTGATCTAGGATTTATGCCTGGAATAGCGTCTCACAATGGAAATAAGAAAGAACTTTGGGTAAGTGATCCTGTCAATGCAAAAGTCCATTATTGGACCTGGGACCAGACTAAGATGATGTGGGTTCATGGAGGTGTATTCACTACTGGTGCCGGTGCACATGCTATAACATTTACAGCAGATGGAAATACTGCCTATGTGACCAATCAGACCGCCAATACGGTCTCTGTTGTTAATGTATCAAACCATACGGTCTCTAAAACGATTAATGTCGGTAGAAAACCCAACGGATTGGTGCTGAAAATATAAATCTGATATAAAGGCATTTAAAAGGCAAAATAGAGATTGGATTTGCAATCAAAAAAAGAATAATTCTTATAACACTCAAACAAAGGAATGTTAGACAAAAAAACATTCATTAGAGATAAAAACTAAAAAAAATGAAAAAACTAATTTTCTCAACCCTTGTAATGGCAATTGTACTTACAGCTTGTAATTCAAAAAACAAAGAAACTGCAGCTCCTGAAGCGGCTTCCGGGACAGCTCAGAATGACTCGCAATTGTATGCCTGTTCCATGCATCCTGAAATTACAGGAAAAAAAGGAGACAAATGTTCCAAATGCGGAATGGAATTAACCGAGCCAGTAAAGGAAACGGCCGGAAAAAGTGCAGAAGTAGAAACAGCCCAGACTGCTCAAGGAACATTTTCTATAAACGAAATCGTGAGTAATTATCTGTCCCTAAAAAATGCATTAATCAAAGATGATACAAAAGGAGCTGCAGATGCAGGCAAGGCATTATATGCAGTTTTTAACAGTGTAAATCCCAATTCGATAGATGCGAAATTAAAAGCAGAATATCTTGATATTGCTGATGATGCCAAAGAACACGCAGAACATATTGGAGCTAACGGCGGAAATATTGAACACCAGAGAGAGCATTTTGCCGTGTTAAGTAAAGACATGAATGATTTGATAAAATCTTTCAAATCAGAACAAAAATTGTATCAGGACTTTTGTCCTATGTATGATGGCGGAAAAGGAGCTATTTGGATAAGCGAAACCAAGGAGATCAAAAACCCATATCAAGGAAAAAAAATGTTAACCTGTGGTTCTATGAAAAAAGAACTATAGTACAGCTAAGTACTAATAAATTTATCGGGCTGTTTACATAATGACCACTCAATTTTCTCGTGACTAATGATGTTCATAATTTATTGAAATGTATCTAATTTTTTTAGACTACGCCGTGCGATACTCTTTGCTGAATATTCACTTATTTCCCATGTGTTTATTGTGTAGACAGTCCAATAGATATTTAGAAAAAAAATCAATAGCAACCTATTTTTTAAACAATTTAAAATATAATTAAAATGAAAAATACAATTCTTTCAGCCATATTAATGGTATGCGTAATGGTTTCTGGCAATGCGCAAAGCAAAAAAACAGAAGCAAAATTTTCAACTCAGCAAATTGTTGCAGATTATTTAGCGTTAAAAAATGCACTCGCAAAAGATGACAGCAACGGGGCCGCTAAAGCTGGCAAGGCACTGTATTCGGCTTTCAAAACCACAAATGTAAAATCGATAAATCCAAAATCCAAAGCTGAATATCTTGATATAGCTGACGATGCCAAAGAGCATGCAGAACATATTGGGGCCAATGGCGGTAATATTGAGCATCAAAGAGAGCATTTCGCTCTATTGAGTAAAGACATAAATGATTTGATCAAAACTTTTGGAGCTGCAAAAACACTATATCAGGATTCTTGCCCTATGTATGATGGTGGAAAAGGAGCTATCTGGATCAGTGAAACAAAAGAGATAAAAAACCCTTACTATGGTTCTAAAATGCTTACCTGCGGTTCAATGAAAAAACAATTGTAAAATGAAACGGTTCATCAGAAAGATTCTTTTTATTGGGTTAATTATTTTTCTACTGATGCAATTGTATCAGCCTGCCCGCAATTCCGATTACGGGCAGGTTTTACCAATTCACATTTCAAAAGTCTATCCCATTCCCAAAAATATACAAACGATTCTTAAGACTTCTTGTTACGATTGTCACAGCAGCAACACGCAATATCCATGGTACTCCTACATCCAGCCGGCACGTACCTTTATGGAAGGACATATCAAGGAAGGAAAAGAAAATTTGAATTTCAGCCAATGGGGAAGTTATTCGAAACGAAAACAGGAAAATAAATTAGACCGAATTGCCAAGCAGATAAAAGCCAATCAAATGCCTTTGGCTTCCTATACGCTGATCCATAAAGATGCAGTACTGAATACTGTTCAGAAAGAACAGCTACTCAATTGGATTGAAAAAGTAAGTGATAGTCTTTCAAAAATAAATTAAATCTATGGTACACAAATTAATAGAATGGTCCCTGCGCAACCGTTTCATCATATTACTATTATCAGCAGGAATATTTGTTTGGGGTATTATCTCTATTCAAAAAAATCCTATTGATGCTATTCCAGATCTATCTGAAAATCAGGTAATCGTTTTTACAGAATGGATGGGACGTGCTCCACAGCTCGTTGAAGACCAGATCACCTATCCCTTGGTTACCAACCTTCAGGGATTGCCTAAAATTAAATATGTAAGGGCTGCTTCCATGTTTGGAATGAGTTTTATCTATGTCATTTTTGAGGATGATGTTGATGTATACTGGGCAAGATCAAGAGTACTGGAAAGGCTCAGTACAATTAGCAGCACCCTGCCCAAAGGAGTTGCACCGCAATTGGGACCCGATGGAACCGGAGTTGGCCATATACTCTGGTATACTTTGGACGCTCCCGGCATTGACCTTGGCGAACAAAGGGCACTGCAGGACTGGTATGTCAAATTTGCTTTGCAAAATGTCCCCGGAGTAAGTGAAATTGCTTCTTTTGGAGGATTTCAAAAAGAATACCAGGTTACCATTGATCCAAACAAACTGCTATATTATAAGCTGTCTGTCCCTGAGGTTATAAGCGCCGTACGAGCCAATAATAACGAAAGCGGCGGAAGAAAATTCGACATGAGTGATATTGGCTATATCATTAAGACATCCGGTTATCTGAAATCCATAAAAGAAATTGAGGATATTCCACTGAAAAACCAGAATGGTATCCCTATAAAAGTCAGCGATATAGGAACAGTCCAGATGAGCGGAGAAACCCGATTGGGAATCTTTGATCATAATGGTACAGGCGAAGCTGTTGGAGGCATCGTCGTGATGCGTTACGGTGAAAACGCCGATGCCGTTATTGATAATGTGAAAGAAAAGATGAAAGAAGTCGCAAAAGGGCTTCCTAAAGGGGTAAAATTCAATATTGTATATGACCGAGGGCATCTGATCAAAGAGTCTATTGATTCGGTTAAGCGCACCTTAATTGAAGAGATGATTGTGGTTTCGCTTATCGTTATTATTTTTCTTTTCCATTGGCGCAGCGCATTAAGTATCATAATCCAGATCCCAATTACAATTGCCGCGAGTTTCATACTTCTAAATGCCTTTGGAATATCCTCCAATATCATGTCCCTTACCGGTATCGCACTTGCCATTGGGGTAATAGTTGACAACGGTATTATTATGAGTGAAAATGCCTACCAGCATCTCTCACAACGGTATGCACAATGGGAATCCGAACAAAAAACTGAAACAAACTCTGATGAAAAGAATTAAAAATATATTTCGCAAAAAAACACAGTGGATATCCGAAGAGGAAAGGCTTAAAGTAATTGAGAAAAGCAGCAAGCAGGTTTCTCGCGGGGTATTCTTTGCCACCATAATTATAATTACTTCTTTCCTGCCTGTATTTATGCTTACCGGACAGGAAGGAAAGCTATTCCATCCCTTGGCTTATACAAAAACTTTCATACTGATTGTGGATGCCTTGTTGGTACTTACATTAGCTCCGGTACTGATCTCTTTTTTTATGAAAGGGAAATTCCGTCCAACTGATGCACATCCCGTAAATCGTTTTTTGGAAAAAGGTTATGAGCCTATCATACGCTGGGTCCTAAAATGGAGAAAAACAACCCTTACGTTTAATATTTTGGCGTTATTGATTTCCATTCCATTATTGATGCGGCTGGGAACAGAGTTCATGCCCCCACTGGATGAGCAGAGCATTTTATTTATGCCTGTTACCCTGCCTGATGTATCCAATGGAGAAATCAAACGCATCTTGCAGGTACAGGATAAAATAATAAAATCAGTTCCCGAAGTAGAAAGTGTTTTAGGCAAAGCCGGACGGGCTAATACAGCTACCGATAATTCCCCAATGAGCATGATTGAGACCATTATCATGCTAAAACCAAAATCAGAATGGCGTAAAGGAATAGACAAAAAAGACATTATTAAGGAACTCGATACCAAACTGCAGATCCCGGGTGTGGTAAACGGTTGGACACAGCCTATCATCAACCGTATCAATATGCTCGCTACAGGAATTCGTACCGACGTGGGTATTAAAGTCTACGGTCAAAATCTCGATACCATTGCGCGAGTATCAGAAAGAGTAAAAATGGCTTTAGAGGGAACCCCTGGAGTGTCTGACTTATTTGTGGATCCTATTACTGGTGGCAAATACCTGGATGTTGATGTCAATCGTTCCGAACTGGCCCGTTATGGACTCACTGTAGATGACGTAAACCAAACCGTGGAATTTGCCTTAGGAGGAGCGTCCATCGGCAATACCGTTGAAGGACGAAGACGATTTTCAATAAGCGTTCGTATGGCACAGGACTATAGAAATAGCGTAGAACGCATTAAACGCATTCCCCTGCAGTCTCCAACCTTTGGAGAGGTGCCCCTATCTTCTGTTGCCGATATTAAATTCGTAGATGGCCCTCCAATGATTAGTTCAGAAAATGCACTCCTTCGCGGGGCAGTCATGTTCAACATACGTGATCGTGATATGGGGGGAACCGTACAGGAAGCTATGAAAAAATTAGAAAGTGCCAAAAATATACTTCCCGAAGGGTACTTTATAGAATGGAGCGGACAATATGAGAACCTGATCAGCGGAGAAAAGACCCTTAAAATCATTGCACCGATAGTATTGCTTATTATTTTCTTCTCCCTCTATTTTGCCTTTAATTCCCTTAGAGAAGCCTTCTTAAGTCTTATAACAGTGCCTTTTGCTTTGATTGGAGGTGCCTATATAATTTTTTTCTGGGATGTCAATCTATCAGTGGCAGTAGCTGTAGGTTTTATAGCCTTGTTTGGTATTGCCGTGGAAACCGGAATTGTGATGGTTATCTATCTCAATGATGCAATGGAGCAGCTTATCAAGGCCAAAGGTAATTCAAGAGAAACCATTACTAAAGACGATCTCAGAGAATATGTGGTACACGGCGCCGCAAAGAGATTACGCCCAAAACTAATGACCGTCTGTGTCTCATTATTTGGATTAGTGCCTGTCCTTTGGTCCAATGGTGTCGGAATGGATGTAATGAAACCAATCGTATTGCCTATGATTGGCGGCGTATTTACCTCTGCCGTACATATCTTATTAGTAACCCCGCTTATTTTCCTAATGTCTAAAGAATATGAATTACGAAAATATGGCAAACTTGAAGTACATGATGTCAAACATTAAAATACTGGCAGTACTATTGCTTTTACTGCCATTACAGCTATTGAGCCAGACCCAACAGGTCTTGTCTCTTGATACAATCCTTCACAGGATTGATAAAAAAAACGTGCTCCTGCAAAGCTATAGCCTAAAGGCTGAAGGGTACAAATATAGTGCTGATGCCGCAACGGCATGGATGGCACCAATGGTGGGTGTTGGGACATTTATGACACCCTATCCTTTTCAGGAAGTTATGGATGACCGCGACAAAGGATCTTTAATGTTCAGAGTTGAACAAGATATCCCCAATATAGGAAAGCTAAACAAGAAGAAAAAATTTATCCAGTCCCAAGGAAATATTGAGAACGCTACGCGGACCGTTACCCTTAACGACTATAAAGCGCAGGCCAAACAGCTCTACTACAGCTGGATGGTAGCCGAAGAGCGAATGAAAGTTTTGGATCAGAACGAAAAGATAATGTTGACCATGAAAAAGATTGAGGAAGTACGCTATCCTTACAATCAGTCGCAATTGGGTAATGTATACAAGATTGACGCAAGGATTGAAGAGAACAAAAATATGATCCGCATGCAGGAAGGTGAAATCGCAAAAGCAAGAGCATGGCTCAACAGCTTGATGAACCAGCCTGGCAATGCTGATTTTTCAATCGACACAAGTATTATTCCTGTCTTCAACCCTGCTTTGCACGACACCACAAGTCTTGCTGCTGTGCGGGGAGATATTAAAAAGATGGATGCGGGAATTGAATCGATGCAGCTCAGTATTCAGGCGATGAAAGCGGAGAAAAATCCCTCTTTTAAAATCCAGTTTGACCACATGAATTCTTTCGATAAAATGATGCCCAAAGCCTATTCGGTAATGGCAATGATGTCTATTCCTATTGCTCCATGGTCATCAAAAATGTATAAATCAGATGTTAAAGCAATGCAATATAATGTACAGGCAATGGAGAAAGAGAAATCCGCCATGCTGCAGGAAACCCAGGGTATGTTATATGGTATGCAATATGAAATACTGACCATGCAAAAAAGAATCCAGGGACTCGAAACAAAAATAATCCCTTCAATGCAAAAATCGCTGGATGTAAACTTTCTGAACTATCAGGAAAACAAACTGCAAATTCCTGTAGTAATTGACTCCTGGGAAGCTTTAAATATGCTGCAGAATAACTTATTAGATGAAAAATTAAAACTATATCAAATGATTGTCGATTATGAAAAAGAACTCTATCGCTAAGTTAGTCGGATTGTTATTCGTTTCGATATTAGTATTGACAGCCTGTAACAAGAAAACAGAGCATAACAGTAAGCCCGCACATCAGCATAGTACAAATCAGGAATATACTTGTCCAATGCATCCCGAAGTTATTCAGGATAAGCCCGGCAGCTGCCCAATATGCGGGATGGAATTGGTTGCAAGACACACTCCTGGAACGGAAACAGCTATAGACAGCAGCCTGAAACACCTTTTAAAACCAGTTAACGAACAAGTTGTTTCAAACATATCTGTCATAAAACCTGACGAGGGTACTAAAATATTCTCTATGCAGGTACAGGGAATTATTACCTACGATACCCGCGAGCAGACCAGTATCTCCAGCAGGGTAAGCGGAAGGATTGAGCGTCTGCTGATTAAGTACAATTATCAGCCCGTAAAAAAAGGACAGTTAATCATGGAAATCTATTCCCCTGATCTGGCTGCCGCGCAAAGAGAGTTGTTATTTATTTATCAATCTGACCCAAACAATCCGATGCTTCAAAAAGCAAAAGACAGACTCTCTCTGCTGGGTATGCAACAGGGGCAAATTCAACAGGTATTAAAAACAGGTAAAATCTCCTATCGCATTCCTGTTTACAGTAATGCCACCGGGTACATCTTAGACAACACGGGAGCGGCAAATGCTTCTGCAACAGCTCCTGCGGCTTCGCCTCAAAGCGCACCGTCAGATGATGGTATGGGCGCAATGGGTTCAAGTAGCAGTGCAGCATCAAATAGCAGCGCATCTGCCCCTGCTTCCTCTGCTATTATGCTAAGAGAAGGACAATATGTTGGTGCAGGACAATCTCTTTTTACAATATATACCAACAAAAACCTTATCGCTGAGTTTGCTTTTGATCCATCGGTATCATCCCAGATTAAAAAAGGACAAAAGTTGGTGTTTTATGAACCCTCAGATAAGCAAACCGTGTATACTGGTACTATCGGACTCATTCAACCCGTCTTTAAAGAGGGAAGCAACTTTACCATAGCCCGAATTTATTTGCAGGATAATAAATTTCAGACCGGAAAATTAGTAACTGCAGCCATTCCTATTGTCAGTAAAGGCTGGTGGCTTCCACAAAGCGCCGTTCTTAATTTAGGAAATAAATCCATCGTTTTCAAAAAAGAGCAGGACGTGTTTGTTCCCAGAGAAGTTAAAACGAAAAATAATGGTGATGGAATGGTGCTAATAGACCAAGACATCAATAATTGGAATATCGCCAGTAATGCGGCTTATATGATAGACAGTGAGAGTTTTATCAAGACAGCTTCAGAAAATAAATTAAAAAATTAAGCCATGAACAATAAACTAATAATTCGTACTATTTTGCTCATTGCAATGGTTTTTCCACTTCTATTTACAGCATGTGCCCAAAAAGAAGAAAAAAAAACCAGTCAGGAAAAAGCTCAAACCTATACCTGCCCCATGCATCCGCAAATTGTAAAAGATGGCCCCGGCTCATGCCCGATCTGTGGAATGGATTTAGTGCCTTTCGAAAAAAACAACGCACAGGACTTTCTAACCTTGGGACCCAGCCAGCAGGCACTAGCTAATCTGACTACAATAACTGCTGGGGAAAATGAATTTTCAAATTCTTCTCATCTTAACGGACGTTTGGTTACTGACCCTGAGCAAACTATTTACATTTCAAGTCGTGTGGCAGGAAGGATTGAAGAGTTGTATGTAAAAGAAACTGGTGTTCCCGTTCGAAAAGGCCAGCCTTTGTACAAAATATATTCAGAGCAGCTTTCAGCCCTGCAGCAGGAGTACCTTCTAGCTACGGCACAGGCTGCAAGCTTTACTGAGGATAAACGATTTGCCCAAATAAAAAATGCTGCAAAACAAAAACTATTATTATATGGACAATCTGAAGCACAGCTTAATGAATTATTAAAAAAACAAAAAGCTTCTCCTTATGTTGTTTATTATGCCCCGGATTCAGGAATAGTTGCAGAACTTTCCATAACAGAAGGCCAATATGTAGCAGAAGGAGGCTCTATTATGAAACTGGAAGATTATACCCGTTTATGGGTCGAAGCTGATGTCTATCCCGCAGATGCTGGTAAAGTTAAAATAGGCCAAAAAGTAAAAGTTATAGTCTCGGGTTATGAAGATCAGCCCCAAACAATGACAGTAGATTTTATAAATCCTGCCCTGCAGACAAGCAAACAGCTCATACAGCTGCGAGGTGCTATTGCCAATCCAAACAAGCAATGGCAGGCAGGTCAACAGGCAATTGTTTTACTGCCTTCATCAGAACAAAAAATGAAATTAACCATACCTGTAGATGCCGTAATAAGAGACGGCAGCGGTACACATGTGTGGATTGAAATTGAAAAAGGCAAATATCAGCCTAGAATGGTGGCTATTGGTTCTGAAACCTTCGATGAAGTCGAAATTACCAGTGGCTTAACAAAAGGTGATATTGTGGTTGCAACTGGCGCCTATCTCTTGTACAGTGAATTTATATTAAAAAAAGGCAAAAACCCAATGTCAGGAATGAAAATGTAATAATTAATCAAGCAAATAATGAAAGAATTAATCAAATCAGGAATCTCCATATTATCAATCTTGTTGCTTATTGCCTGTGGTAATAATGAAAACAAAAAGAAAGAGATTCCACAGAATAAGAAAACGTCAGTCGCAATTACTAAGGAATCCGAAGTAAAGATAAATGATGATCTTTTAAACGCAATTTACAGCCAGTATACTCATTTAACAGTTGCCCTTACTCAAGGTAATATCGCAGAGGCAAAACTGGCAGCTAATGCGATTGAGGCGGGAGCGCAAAAAATCAGCGCCAACAGTAATCTTGTTACAAGTGCTGGGGCAATCGTTTCAGCTCCGGATATTGAAAAGCAGCGAGTAGCTTATTCTCAACTAAGTAATGAAATGGTTGGCTTGCTGAAGAAAGCAGGAATGGCTGACGCTGAGCTGTATGTTCACTATTGTCCAATGGCTTTTGATAATAAAGGGGCAGTATGGATTAGTACTACCAAAGAAGTGCGTAACCCTTACTTTGGAGAAAAAATGCTTAAATGTGGTGAGGTGAAAGAAACAATTAAATAATCAGAATCTAAGATTGAAGACGGTTTGTAATTATTTTTTAGTGTTAAACAATTGGTTGAAACAGCTGATGAGAAACAAGCCATTTGAAACAAGTTTAAAATACATATTAGCTTCAAAAAAAAACACTAACTTTCTATATACTAAACAAATAACACATCGTATCTAAAAAAACAACCTTATGACACATACCTATACAATATCAGGAATGACTTGCGATGGATGCCGCACCAAAGTAGAAAAAACATTAAATGCAGTCGAAGGAATAAAGGCAAATGTCACATTAGATCCACCGATGGCAACCATTACGATGGAAAAACATATTGCCACCGAAGAACTTCAAGCCGCATTAACTGCCGTTGGAAAGTACACCATTGAAATGACTCATGCTACTCATTCCCACGAAAAAACAGCTGAGAAATCATGCTGTAGTACTGCTAATGATCATCAACACAACAAGGATCATAAAAAAATAGCGGTACCTCATAATCATGCCGGTGGAAAATACTATTGCCCAATGCATTGTGAAGGTGATAAAATGTATGATAAAGCCGGAGATTGTCCTGTGTGCGGAATGGATTTGATACAAGAGCCAGCAGCTATTCAAGTACAGCAATATACCTGTCCGATGCATTCGGAAGTTATTACCAATGCGCCTGGTTCATGCCCAATTTGTGGAATGGACTTAGTGCCTATGGAGCCAACGGATACAGAGGAGAACAAAGTATATAAGGAGTTGCTGCAAAAAATGAAAATAGCAATACTCTTTACGGTGCCTATCTTTTTTATTGCTATGATAGAGATGATGCATGACAATCCATTATTGAAAATAATGGACGTTCAAAAATGGAATTGGGTTCAGCTGATTTTCTCACTCCCCGTGATGTTTTATGCCGGTTGGATGTTTTTCGTTCGCGGATGGAAATCAATTGTAACTTGGAATTTAAATATGTTTACCCTTATCGCAATTGGTACTGGGGTAGCATTTTTGTTTAGTATTGTTGGAATGTTTTTTCCGGATGTATTTCCGGAGGAGTTTAAATCGGAACACGGAACAATTCATCTTTATTTTGAAGCGGCAACGGTAATTCTTACACTGGTATTACTAGGACAATTGCTTGAAGCAAGAGCGCACAGTCAAACCAGTGGTGCCATAAAAGAATTATTGAAATTAGCACCTACCGAAGCTACTTTGGTTCTTGAAGGAGTCGATAAAATAATCTCAATCCATGATATCAAAAAAGGTGATTTATTACGGGTAAAACCCGGAGACAAAATTCCTGTGGATGGGAAGATAACCGATGGTGAAAGCACAATAGACGAATCGATGATTACCGGCGAACCAATTCCTGTGGATAAAAAAATGGGAGATGCGGTATCATCAGGAACCATCAATGGAAACAGATCATTTGTTATGATTGCCGAAAAAGTAGGTTCGGAAACTTTGCTTTCGCAAATTATACAAATGGTCAATAATGCAAGCCGTTCCAGAGCACCAATACAGAAACTAGCAGATAGTATCGCCAAATATTTTGTGCCGATTGTTGTTGTTATCTCTGTTCTTACTTTTTTCATTTGGGCAAAATTTGGCCCGGAACCGGCAATGGTTTACGGATTTATCAACGCCATTGCCGTATTGATAATTGCTTGTCCATGTGCACTGGGTTTAGCAACACCGATGTCTGTAATGGTAGGGGTTGGTAAAGGAGCACAATCGGGAATTCTCATAAAAAATGCCGAAGCCTTAGAAAATATGAACAAAGTAAATGTTCTGATTACTGATAAAACGGGGACAATTACCGAAGGAAAACCTTCTGTAGAGAAAATTGTTGCTTTCGAGTATTCAGAAGAGGAACTGTTACAATTTATTGCTTCTTTAAATCAATATAGCGAACACCCTTTGGCACAGGCCGTAGTGAAATTTGCAAAAGCGAAAAATGTCTCTTTGACAAAAGTCAATGATTTTGAAAACATCGCAGGTAAAGGAGTGATTGGAACTGCTATTGGTAAGAAGACGGCATTAGGCAATAAAAAATTAATGGAGCAAGCAGGGGCAATTGTTTCTGCTGTCATAGAAGAGAAAATTATTGCCGAGCAAAAATTAGGAAAGACGGTTTCTTACATCGCTGTAGATAAAAACGTGGTGGGATTTGTAACGATAACCGATGCCATAAAAGAAACCAGTGCTGCTGCTATAAAAGAATTAATGCGTCAAGGAGTTGAAGTAATCATGCTTACGGGAGATAATATAAATACTGCCAAGGCTGTTGCCGACGAATTGCATTTGACTTCTTTTCAAGCAGGCTGTTTACCAGAGGATAAATTAAAAGTAATCGAGAAATTACAAGCTGAAGGAAAAATTGTTGCTATGGCGGGTGACGGTATAAATGATGCGCCGGCTTTGGCACAATCGGATATCGGAATTGCGATGGGAACAGGAACAGATGTTGCAATAGAAAGTGCCAAGATTACATTGGTAAAAGGAGATTTGCAAGGAATTGTAAAAGCTAAAAACCTGAGCCATGCTGTAATGAGCAATATAAAACAAAATCTCTTCTTTGCTTTTATATACAACGTATTAGGGGTTCCTGTTGCAGCTGGAGTTTTATATCCGTTTTTCGGAATATTACTTTCTCCTATGATTGCTGCCCTGGCAATGAGCTTTAGTTCTGTATCTGTTATTGTCAATGCATTGCGATTAAGAAGTTTAAAACTCTAAAGAATAAATAATTTACTATACAAACAAAGATGACCAATCTAGGACAAATTATTCTGCAGTATAAAATTGATAACGAAAGTGTCTACAATACCTGGTTTATATATAACGATCAACGATTAAAGGCATTTCGCACTATAAGACGCGGTGTTCTGCAAGTCATTGAGGATATTAAAAGCAAAACCTTTCCTAATGATTTCAAAGAAAGCAGCCTAGAATTTGTACTGAGCTGCATTGCTGAACAAAAACAAGTCTTTGCCGGAGTTTCACATCCGTTTTACTGGAAACCCAAATTACGCATTCCAGATATCTATGAAAATCAAAACAATAAATTGGCTTTTGGTCAGTTTCTTGAAAATTGTATCAATGCCAAGTCTGAAGAACAGGTTGTAAAAGAAATCATAAGACTCGATGAATTAAAAATTAAAGGCTTAGGGCCAGCGGTTGCCAGTATTCTATATTTCATACACCCAACCTGGTTCCCACCATTCAACACTGCTATTCTAAATGGTTTTAATTTTCTTTTTAAAGACAAAAAAAAATTGGGAAGCTGGACAGAATATCTTAAAATAAGAGAAGTTTTAATGGAAACTAACAGTTTGCATAAATCTCAGCTCTCAAATGATTTGGGTGCCATCGCTGGATTGTGTTTTGAAATTGGAACTCAGAAAATGCTAATAGGCAATGATGAATATTTAAGCGAAGTAGAACGTGCAAGATTCGAAAAAAACGTACACAAACGTCAGAAAGAAATACTTGACGAAAAACTAGAAGAAAATCTGCATAGTGAAATGCAGTACCATTTATTAAAAATTGGAGTTTCATTGGGTTTCGATGTTACTCCGGCAAGCAATGATAAAAGCAAATCGTTTGATGGGCAGAATTTCTCCTTTATTTCACTTGGAAAATTCCCTGAGCTGCCTACTGACAAGGACACTCAAAATACCATCAAGTTAATTGATGTGTTGTGGTTCGAAAAAGGCACAAACAAAATTATAGGAGCCTTTGAAGTAGAAAAGAGCACTAGTATCTATTCGGGCATACTACGGTTGTCTGACCTATACTTTACTATTTCAAACGGACAGGAAGTTTTTTATATTATAATTCCAAATAATCGGGAAAAGGATTTAGTCCTTCAACTCAATAGACCTGTTATAAAAAACTCTAAAATGAATATTAAGTATATCCTGTTTTCTGAACTAAGAGCCAATTGTGATGCTATATGCAAATTTGGCAGCGACCATTCGATAATGGAAAAAATATCAAAATCAATTTAAAATTAAAAACTATGAAAAAAATAATTCTGCTAAGCTTCATTATTATGCAATCGTTATCAATTTCTGCACAAGAAAAAATTCAAATTAAACTTACCCCTGCAAGTCCCTCTGCATCATTTCAACAAGAAATCGGAAGTTCTACAGTCAAAATATCCTATAGCAGACCCTTAGTAAGAGGGCGAAAAATATTTGGCGAATTAGTGCCTTTTGGTAAACTCTGGCGAACAGGCGCCAGCGATTGTACGACCATAAGTACTAATGAAGATATTGCTTTTGGAAACAATATTTTAAGAGAAGGAACTTATTCTGTATTCTCAATTCCTTCAGAAAATGAGTGGACTATAATTATCAATAGTGATATTACTTTACATGGCGAAACTGGTTATGATGAGAAAAAAGATGTTATGCGTTTTACCGTTCCCACAGAAAAAACGATTGGTTTTTATGAAACTTTTACCATTGAATTAAATGACATCAACAGTAAAGGAGAAGGCTTCCTTAAAATAGAATGGGAAAACACAATGGTTAAAATACCTATGAAAAGCAAAGCTGACAAAGAAATTTTAGCCCTAATTGACAAATATATTATTAAAGAAAAAAGTCAAAATGCTACTTTATTGTTTCAGGCAGCAAATTATTATTCAGCCACGTGCAGAGCAAACAACCAAGCAGTATCGTGGTTAGCTGAAGCTGAAAAATTAGATCCTGAAAATTTTTATTATCCGACTTTAAGACAGAAAATCTCAGTAGAACTCAAGGATTATCCCAATGCCATCGAGGCTGCAAAAAAAGCCCTTGCAATTGCAGAACAGAAAAAAATGAAAGGCACGGAAAAATTAAAAAACCAGCTTGAAGAGTTACAATTATTACTTAAAAGCAAATAAATATTAAGCTATTACAATATCACATTGAAAAATACAAGCGCAGAAAAAATCCCCGCCACTTAAGCTAATGCTGTATTATATTATAGTGCCATTAGATTTGTTTTGGAGGAAAATTTATTAATCTAAATAACTTTTAAAGGAAAAAAATCATGAAAATGGAACACACAACACAGCAGCATTCAAAAGAGAAAAACCCAAAAATGTACAAAAAATTAGCATTTATGATCGTATTGTCATTTATTGCTATGTACATCCTAATGTACTCGATGGTAGATGTTTTTGCTAATGTCATTCCCAATGTAAATCAATTTTACATGGCAGGACTAATGACTATGCCGATGCTCATAATTGAGATTATTGTAATGGGCAGTATGTATATGAATAAAAAGTGGAACATGGCATTACTTGCCATAGGCGGCCTTGCTGCAATTATTTTTTTTTCCTGCATCAGACTGCAAGCGGCTGTTGACGATAAAGAGTTCTTAAAATCAATGATTCCACACCATGCAGCGGCAATCCTCATGGCCAAAGAGGCTTCCCTTCAAGATCCAGAAATAAGTCAGCTTGCACAAGACATTATAAAAGCACAAGAAGCTGAAATTGCGCAGATGAAAGCCAAGTTGGGTGAAATGAAAAAAAAATAACAGAACAATATTCTATAAAAATAGCAATATGAAAAATATACTTACAATACTAGTTTTTATCATGCTTCCTGTCCTAATTTATGCTCAGGATATGAAAACAATGGAAATGGATAAAAAGCCTTCGAAAGAAGAGTCAAATCCCACTACGTATACTTGTCCAATGCATCCCGAAATTCATGAAGCCAAACCAGGAAACTGCCCCAAGTGCGGTATGAAACTAGTTCCGGAAAAGTCAGACAAGCAAACAAAAACAGCAGAAAATAAAGCCACCAAGCAAACTGACCAAGGTAATAAGACACTTCAGGACGGCAATAGTAGTTCTATTTCTCAGAAAAGAGCTGAAGAAAATACTTCGCCACCGCGTGTAGTCCGATATGACCTGTATATAAGAGACACAATTGTAAATTTTACAGGAAAAGCAAAAAGGGCCATTGCCGTTAACGGACAAATACCTATGCCTACTTTGACCTTTACAGAAGGAGATACTGCGGAAATCTATGTTCACAATGAGCTGGATGAAGATACTTCCTTGCATTGGCATGGCTTATTCTTACCCAATCAATATGATGGTGTGCCAAATCTAACTCAAATGCCAATTAAACCCCATACGACGCATCTGTATACTTTTCCCATTATTCAGCATGGCACACACTGGTATCATAGCCATACGGAACTTCAGGAACAGATAGGCATGTACGGTTCGTTCATTATGAATAAAAGGACAGATGATCCGACCTTTCGCAAGGAAATCGATGATTTGCCTTCCGTTCCCATAATACTAAGTGAATGGACAGATATGAAACCTGAAAATGTACATCGATTACTGCACAATGCATCAGACTGGTTTGCTATTAAAAAGGGCACTACACAAAGTTATGCAGAAGCTATAAAACAGGGGTATTTCAGCGACAAAATAAAAAATGAATGGAAGCGAATGAATGCCATGGATGTCAGTGATGTTTATTACGACAAATTTTTAATCAATGGGAAAAATGAAAATCAGCTTTCCCAATTTAAAGCAGGTGATAAGGTCCGATTACGGGTTTCCAATGGAGGTGCATCAACCTACTTTTGGTTAACCTATGCCGGTGGGAAAATTACGGTTGTGGCAAATGATGGGAATGACGTAGAACCCGTTGAGGTTGATCGACTAATTATTGCAGTTTCTGAAACCTATGACATAGTTGTTACTATTCCAGCTGATAAAACAGCTTATGAATTTTTAGCAACACCCGAAGACCGAACAAAATCTACGTCCCTTTACATCGGAAGCGGAATTAAGCAATTAGTAGCTCCTTTGCCAAAACTTAAATATTTCGAAGGAATGAAAATGATGAACGGCATGATGAAAATGAATGGCGATCTGGATGACATGGGAATGAGCATGAGCCTTAATAAGATGGATATGAATGTAGTAATGTATCCTGAGATTACAGGTGAAACAAAGCCTAAAACCAGTACAAAGATGGAAGGAATGAAAATGGATGCTGAGCAATATAATGCCAATGCACTTTCGGATATTACAACACTAAATTATGCAATGCTTAAATCACCTACAAAAACTACGCTTCCCGAAAATGCCCCTGTTAAAGAACTAAAATTTGAACTTACGGGGAATATGAATCGATATGTATGGAGTCTGGACAATAAGGTGGTTTCAGAAGCTGATAAAATATTAATTAAAAAAGGTGAAAATGTACGTATAATTTTGCATAATAATTCTATGATGCGCCATCCAATGCACTTGCATGGACATGATTTCAGGGTTCTTAATGGACAAGGAGAATATGCACCATTAAAAAATGTGATTGATATAATGCCTATGGAAACCGATACTTTGGAATTTAATGCCAATGTTGATGGAGACTGGTTTTTTCACTGCCATATTTTATATCATATGATGAGCGGAATGGGCAGGGTTTTTACTTATGAAAATCAGCCGGCCAATCCTGAAATACCAAACCCAAAACTAGCACAGCGAAAACTTTTTGCCGACGACAGAAAATTCCACTTTATGGCAGAAAATGATTTTGCCACCAATGGAAATGACGGTGAAGCAATGTATCAAAGTACACGCTGGAGCATTGGAACCGAATGGAGGTTAGGATACAATGACATGCATGGTTATGAAACAGAAACACATATTGGTCGATATATTGGAAAAATGCAATGGTTAATGCCTTTTATAGGATTTGACTGGAGATATAGAAGAATGGGAGAAGATATACAAGAAAATAATCTTTTTGGACAAACCAATACTAAGGATAAACGTGCAGTGGTAAGTCTAGGGGTTAACTACATCCTACCTATGTTAATAGTAGCACAAGCTGAAGTTTTTACCGATGGTAAAGTCAGATTACAATTTGAACGTAAAGACATTCCCGTTTCTAAACGGCTTAGAATGAATTTGATGTGGAATACAGACAAGGAATATATGGCAGGACTACGCTATATAATTACCAGATGGGGTTCTTTGTCTTCACACTATGACAGTGATATGGGCTTTGGTGCAGGATTTATTTTAAATTACTAGCTTATAAGTACAATAGTAAATTATTGTAAGACCAAATTCTAGAATTAAGATTAATCGGTTAATATTGAAGGATATCAATTTTTTTAAATTGTCTTTCATTTGAACGGTGTGGAAGTCCATTCAAATTAATGATCGAAATTGAACCAGTATGAAAATCTAATAATACCAATTTTAAATTTAAAATTGGTATTATTAATAACAAATAACTGCAAATGCTGAACATCTTTCTAATTATGGGTTGTTCAGTTTGTATTGTATTTATATAATATCAGCTAACGATAAACCATGTAATTATTGCTTTATACATTGGTTTGATAAAACTAGCATTCGGGTAACAAACAATATTATAAAACCATATGCATCGAATCTTTTTCTTAGCCGATGCCTTCATCTTCATAAAAATAAATCTTTATATTTTTTTTTATTTAAATTTATTATCGTAATATTGCAATATAAATATAAAACGATGGGAGCAACAAAAACAGATCACTTTACAGAAAGCCAGAATGAGCTGGCTGTTTTAGCCAAAGCGCTGGGCCATCCTGCGCGTATTGCTATTATGGAATATTTATTAAAAGTGGATGCCTGCATCTGCGGAGATATCGTAAACGAACTTCCCCTTTCACAGCCGACAGTTTCACAGCATTTGAAAGAATTAAAGAATGCTGGTTTGATTAAAGGAAGCATTGAAGGAAACTCGATCTGCTACTGCATCAATGAACCTGGTCTGGAAAAGATAAAAGGCTTCTTTGAGCACATATCAGATCATTTGGCAAAAAAGCGAAGCGAATGCTGTTAATCTATAAAAATATGGAAATCAGAAAACTTTCAGCCAAACATTGGGATCAGGTAAAAATAATTTACCAAAAAGGGATAGATACCGGCAATGCCACTTTCCAGACCAGCGCCCCTTCATGGGAAGATTGGGACCAGTCCCATCTAGCATCCTGCAGAATTACAATGCAGGAAGATGGTAAAGTGATTGGATGGGCTGCCCTTACCCCTGTTTCTTCACGCTGCGTTTATGCAGGAGTTGCAGAAGTAAGCGTATACGTGGATCCCGCGCATTCAGGAAAAGGAATCGGGCTGACCCTTTTAAATGAACTTGTCCGGCAGAGCGAAGCAGAAGGAATCTGGACGCTTCAGGCAGGGATCTTTCCTGAGAACACGGCAAGTATCCGCATCCATGAAAAAGCAGGTTTCAGGATACTTGGTACAAGGGAGAAAATCGGAAAACAGAATGGTATCTGGAGAGATACTGCGCTTCTTGAAAGAAGAAGCTTCCTTATTATTTAATAAAAAATATAGTCTAGCTAAATATAAAAAATTATGAAACTTTCAGAAATTAAAGAAGTGCTTAAAACAGTGGAAGCTGTAAATTTTGAACTGCCGGACGGCACATTTGTACCGGAATATTTTCACGTAACTGAAGTAGGCTTGGTTACCAAAAACTTCATCGACTGCGGCGGGGTAGTAAGAAAAGAAACTGTTGTAAATTTCCAGCTTTGGGATGCCAACGACTACGAGCACAGGCTTAAACCTCAGAAACTGATCCACATCATTGAGCTTTCAGAAAAAGTATTGGGAATTGAAGACAATGAAATTGAAGTGGAGTACCAGAACACTACTATCGGTAAATACGATTTGGATTTTAACGGTAAAAACTTCACATTGCTTAACAAGCAGACAGCCTGCCTTGCTCAGCAGCAGTGCGGTATTGCGTCTGATAAGCCTAAAGTAAAATTATCTCAGCTAAATACTGATAATGGTGCTTCATGCACTCCGGGCGCAGGATGCTGCTAATCATTAAACAGATAATCAATAAACCATAACGTCCAAAAAACTATGTTATATCCACAAATTGAGAATACCGTTAAATCATTTGATTTTAAACAGATCTCTGAAGATCGCAAAGCAGTCCTGCAGTCCTTAATAGACTTCATTCAGATTAAAGTGGACAGTAAGCTGGAGACCAGACTAAACTTAATCTGCACGCACAATTCCAGAAGAAGCCACTTATCGCAGGTTTGGGCGCAGACTGCGGCCGCCTATTACGGCGTCAAAAACGTTTCATGTTATTCAGGAGGAACCCAGGCTACTGCCCTTTTCCCAATGGCAGCGGAGACTTTGAAGGATTCAGGATTCAACATCAAAACTCTTTCAGAGGGATCAAACCCTGTTTATTCAATAAAATATTCAGCTGACGAACTTCCTGTCATCGGTTTTTCCAAAACCTATGATGATGATTTCAATCCTGAAAGCGGATTCGCCGCCGTAATGACCTGCTCGCAGGCTGACGGCGGGTGCCCGTTTATAGCAGGCGCTGAGAAAAGAATCCCGATTACCTTTGAAGATCCAAAAATCTCTGACGGAACGCCTCAGCAGAAGGAAACTTATCTGGAGCGAAGCCTGCAGATAGGAACTGAAATGTTTTACGTATTCTCACAAATAAAAAAATAAAATGTCAGCAAATAACTGTGCACCAGCCGCCCCACGCAAAAAGTTAAGCTTCCTTGACCGCTTCTTAACCCTTTGGATTTTCCTTGCTATGGCTGTAGGGGTGGCCATAGGATACTTTATTCCATCCAGCGGAGATTTCATTAATTCTTTCTCCAGCGGAACAACAAACATTCCATTGGCAATAGGGCTTATCCTGATGATGTATCCGCCTCTGGCAAAAGTAAAATACGAACAGATGGGGCAGGTTTTCAAAAACACAAAAGTCTTAGGCGCCTCTTTACTGCTGAACTGGATTGTAGGTCCTGTCTTGATGTTTTTATTGGCGCTGCTTTTTTTGAACGGATATCCTGAATACATGATTGGAGTCATCCTGATAGGTCTGGCGCGCTGTATCGCAATGGTTGTGGTATGGAACGATCTGGCAGATGGAAACCGCGAATATGCAGCAGGACTTATAGCCCTTAACAGTATTTTTCAGGTGCTGCTTTACAGTGTATACGCTTACATCTTTATAACCATTCTCCCTCCCTATTTTGGATATGATGGTTTTGAAGTGAACATCAGTATTGCACAGATTGCCCAGAGCGTCGGTATCTATCTAGGTATTCCATTTGCCTTGGGAATCATAAGCCGTTATTCTTTGATAGCCTTAAAAGGTTCTGAATGTTTTGAAAATAAGTACGTGCCGTTTATCTCGCCAATTACACTTATTTCACTGCTCTTTACGATCATTGTAATGTTCAGCCTGAAAGGGGAACTTATTGTTCAGATCCCTATGGACGCTGTGCGCATTGCTATACCGCTTGTGATTTACTTTACTTTGATGTTTGTCATCAGCTTTTTCACCGGTAAATATTTCGGGGCTGACTATTCAAAGGCAACCTCTATTGCATTTACTGCAACAGGGAATAATTTCGAGCTTGCCATTGCCGTGGCAATCGGGGTATTCGGCATAAACAGCGGACAGGCTTTTGCAGGTGTTATTGGCCCTTTGGTAGAAGTGCCTGCTCTTATAGCACTGGTAAACCTTGCATTCTGGTTCAGAAAAAAGTTTTTTACAAAACAGGCAGCTGCAGAAACTGCTTAAAAGAAATATGAGAATTGCAATAATATCGGATATACATGCGAACTTCCCCGCACTCAAGCAGACTTTAAAAAGTATTGAAGAGCAGAATATTGACGCTGTTTACTGCTTAGGTGATTTAGTAGGCTACAATTTATGCCCCAATGCCGTGATCAACGAGATCCGTAAAAAGCATATTCCTACCCTTGCAGGAAATCACGATGTCAAAGCTGTCGAGATACATAATGACGGTTCAAGTGACATTCAAAGCTACGCATATCAGATTGTGGGTAAAGAGCAGATCAAATATCTTTCTGCTCTTCCTGCCCATATTAAACTTGAATACCAGACGGCCAGCAGACTTATAAAAATTTTGATGGTCCATGGGAGTCCTTACAGCAACAGGGAATATTTGCTTGAGGATAAAAATGAGAAAGATTTTACCGACATCTTTCTTGATTCCAATACGGACATTCTTATCTGCGGACATTCTCATCTGCCGTATCATCGCATATTGGAAAATCCCAATAAAAAAGGCAGTTATTTTCATGCCATTAATGCAGGGTCGGTCGGAAAACCAAAAGATAGAAATCCAGACTGCTGTTATGCGGTGATAACCATTGAAAAAAGCAGTAATCTTTCCAAAAAAGACGGTATAAAAGTAGAATTCATTAGAGTGCCGTATGATATTGAAAAAACAGCCCGCGCTATTGAAGAAAGCCCTCTTCCGGACATTTACGCATTTATGCTTAGAAAAGCATATTAAAATCTTGAAATAAAACCTATTATGGAAAGTTTTAAATTATTTTTAAAAAGCATCGTGCCTCTAAGCGATCAGGAATTTGAAAAGTACAGTCAGTATTTCAAAACAAGGACATTAGCCCGAAACAGTTATTTTGCAGAGATCGGCAAAACCTCTCATGAAGCGGCTTTTATTAAAAAAGGTTTGCTAAGGACATATTACATAAATGAAAAATCCGAAGAAGTGACTTCCTGCTTCTGTGCAGAAAATAATCTGACAGCTTCATATAAAAGCTTTATTTCGCAGCAGCATTCGGAACTTTCCATTCAGGCAGTGGAAGATACGGAACTTATAACAATCAGTTACAATGACCTGCAGAATCTCTATCAAAAGAGCCCTCTCTGGCAGAATATCGGAAGGACAATTGCCGAACGGCAGTATATGGTAATGGAACAGTATGCCAGTGTTTTGTGCAATGAAACTGCAAAGGAAAAATACATGCGCATGCTTAAGGAACAGCCTGCTGTTGTAAACAAGGCTTCAGTAAATGATATTGCAAGCTATCTTGGAATAACACGCAGGACGCTGAGCAGGATCAGAAAAGAAATTAGTCTGTAAATTCGAGGACATTTGTCCTTTTTGCTAATTATACTTTCCAATAGTTTTGCTTTTATAATCAATCAAAAATAAAATGGAAACAGCAATTATCATTTCATCCTTCTTTCTTGTCCTATTTGCGGTCTTGGCCTTATATGACGGCTTTTATCTGCATATTTTCAAATACCAGCTTCACGATCGAGAAGAAAGTAAAACCGAGCACATTACCCATACTTTGAGAGCTGTCTTCTTTCCGGCAATCCTTTATTTTCTGTTCTTGAAACAGGATAATCATACTAGTTTTGTAATAGGCTTGACCATTGTCATTCTGGATATACTGGTTCTCGGTTACGATGCTTTTATAGAAAAAGACAGCAGGCAGTTTATGGGAGGGCTTCCCCGCTGGGAATACATTGTCCATTTATTTGTAAATGGTTTTCATTTTGCGTCAATTGCAGTTTATCTCTCCATCAGGTTTACTTTTCAAAATGGGGAAATTATGATTTACAATATAAATCAATCTCCAGGATTCTTTAATCTGTTAATTGTAAATCTTTTGCCGGGAGCTATCCTAATGGCAATTCTTCATCTTTTCTTATGCATTCCAAAAACGGCCAACTTATGGAATAATTTCAGAAGTAAAATCAATTGTTGTTAATCCATCTTATTGCATAAGCAGAAGATAAATTTTATGAATTTGGAAATAAATACTATTCACAATCAGTTTTATATCATCTTGGGCAGATATATAAAGGCTCGTATAAATGATACCGACGATGCATCCGATGTTTTGCAGGAAGTTTTTATAAAGATAAACGAGAATTTAGGATCACTTACCGACGAAGGCAAACTAAAAAGCTGGATTTTCACAATCACAAGAAATTCCATTATTGATTATTACCGAAAAGATTCCAATCATAAGAAATCAGAGCTGACCGAATGTATGATGCAAAAGATTATGCATGAAACAGATTTTGATACTTCGGAAAGTCTGGACTGCTGTTTAATAAAATTCATTGAGCGGCTGCCGGAAGACTATCGGGACATTATCATGGATAGCGAAATACATGGAATTAAACAGAAAGACTTAACAGAAAAATACAGCCTTGCCTACCCTTCCATCCGTTCTAGAGTGCAAAGAGGCAGATCCAAATTAAAGGAAATGCTTCTGGATTGCTGCAGTATTGAATTAGACCGCCGTGGAAATATTATGAACGTTACCTCTAAAAAATCATGCAGCGGAGGAAAATGCTGATAACACCGAATCATTTTTGAAAACTTCATATATAGAAAATTCAGGCTGTTAAAAAAAAAAAATCAGCAAAGCCTGCATCATTTTTAGATTAGTGCGTCTTAAGTAGTATTAATCATTAAAATTAAAATTATGAAAAACAAAATGTACATTACTCTTGCAGCATTGGTATTGTCTGCTGGAAGTATCTTCGCTTATGCGAACTTATCAAAAACTGATGCAAAGAAAAACTGCACTGAAAAATGTTCTACGCATTGCTGTAGTGACGATTCGGGAACTTGTGCTCCGAAAGATTGCAAAAAGTAATATTTCGCTTTACTGTTTAAAAGACAACTCAAAAAGTTGTCTTTTTTTATGGGCAGGAATCATTCAAAATTTTAATTCAATTATTTTGTATTTTAGCATTTGCTTAAATAAGCAAAAAGTATAAATTTGCATTATGGAAGATATAATTTGTATACGACAGCAAGCAGATATTAAACAAATAATCCGCTGTAAAGACAGAGTATCAGAACTCAATACCTCATTTGACTATTTATCAAGTGGGCTTGAATTGGCTGGCAATAATGTGAGATTAAGAATTCTCTTTTTACTTTATGAAGAAAAACAGCTCTGTGTCTGTGACATAAGTGATATTCTTGAAATGAGTATTTCTGCAATTTCACAGCACTTACGGAAACTAAAAGACAGAAAACTTATTGAAACTAAACGGGAAGCGCAGACCATTTTCTATTCATTGACAAAGGAATATGAAAAAATGCTGAAACCTTTCTTCGAAATTTTAGCACAAAATGAAATTTTAGAAAAAATATGAAAACAGAGAATAAAATGATCGGAGCCGGATTTTTCACAGCATTAGCTGCTTCATTGTGCTGCATTACTCCCATATTAGCATTAGTTGCCGGAACAAGCGGGATTGCTTCTGCTTTTTCATGGCTTGAACCAATGAGGCCTTATTTCATCGGCCTGACTGTTATAATTATTGGTTTATCTTGGTATCAAAAGCTGAAAACTAAAAAGCTGATAGACTGTAACTGCGATAGAGAAGAAAATCCGAAATTCGTTAATTCAAAAATGTTTTTAGGAATAATTACAGTAATTGCAGCCCTCATGCTTTCGTTTCCTTACTACTCAAGCATTTTTTATCCAAATACAGAAAAGAAAGTCTTGGTCGTGAAAAAGACCAGCACTCAAAAAGCTGAGTTTAGAATAAGCGGAATGACTTGTGCCAGCTGTGAAAAACACGTGAATCACGAAGTGAATAAATTGATTGGAATAATAAATTCAAATGTAAATTATACTAATGGTAACGCAATTGTAGAATTTGATAATTCCAAAACTACTATTAATGAAATTGAAAAAGCAATAAATTCAACAGGCTATACAGTAACTAACAAAAAATTAAAATGAAAATCGTTCTACAATCAATAATAACCTGCCCCCTTTGCTCCCACAGTAAAGAAGAAACTATGCCAACTGATGCATGCCAATTTTTTTACGAATGTGAGAACTGCAAACAAACTCTTAAACCAAATCAAGGTGATTGCTGTGTATATTGCAGTTATGGAACTGTGCCATGTCCACCAATTCAGCAAGATAAAAAATGTTGCTAAATTGAATAATTTCTAATGGACAATAGATTATCATATACAAATTTTGATTATAAAATTTTAAGAATAATAATTTAAATTTACTGATGACATTTTTTTTCGCTCTCTTCAACTTAAATCTATAAGTTATTATGACAGAAATCACATCTATTACTGAATTAACGATTTTTAACATTTAACCCTTACGATACATACAAACCGCTTATCAACAAACTTTTAAAATAATTATCTTACAAATTCACTTGAAAAATAAGCTAATTTCTTTAAATCGTTCATAAAATGATTTGTAAATTGTGAACTAAACGTCACTTCTTAAAAAAACGTTAATTCCGAGGAATTAGCGTTTTTTTTATGCTTTTAAATTGTATTTAACCAGACTTTTACCTATAAATATATATGGTTTGAATATTTTAAAAGGTGACTTGACAGAATACAAACCACTTTAATCCTTGTTATATAAGACTAGCACAATAATTTTATATTTATATTAACAAAAAAACAGAAAACTTAGCCGAAAGAAAAACAATTACATGAAATTACTAAGTAAAATATTTATAATTTTGACGCGTGAAAATATGGGTAACAATATTATCGTTCATTGTACTGTTTCTTTCGACAGTACCTTGCTCTGCGTTTGCTAAACACTCTGAGTGTAGAGTGGAAAAAAACTGCAAGGGTGAGTCTCATGACTGCGGTGATGAATGCAATGGAAAATGTTCGCCATTTTATTCCTGTGGAACCTGTATTGGTTTTACAATAAACTTTAATTCTTCAATTATTACCGAAAAATTAGAATTCACAATTGAAGAAGCTTCACAGACACTATCATACTATAAATTTGTCGATTCTTCTTTCATCTGCAAAATCTGGCAGCCTCCTAAAATTTCTTAATAAAATACCGCTTTTACCTGCTTAACTTCAATTAAGCGGGCTTATCACCTTTATTAACATTAAGAAATCACAAATGTTTAAATATATTTTATTGATTGTGGCAATAGCATCTATTGGCACTGTACAGGCACAGAATAAAATCACATTCCATATAAAAAATACATCAACCAATGAACCTGTAAAAGGTGCTTCAGCTAAAATTGAAGAAACCAATGAAGTTTTGTCATCAGATAATAATGGTAACATCATTATCGAAAACCTTAAAAATGGAGACTACACATTATCGATCTCAATAGAGGGTTATGCTCCCAATAAAACACTTTTTAAAGTGCCTGCAGCTGTCAATTTTATAGAAATTGCATTGCAAAGTGAAATGGAAGAAGAAGCCGAAGAAATGAAAGAAATAGTGGTAACTTCTACAAGAGGTACAAGAACAATCAGCAATATTCCAACCAGAGTTGAGTTTATAGCAGGAGAAGAACTTGAAGAAAAAGCAAATATGAAACCGGGGGATATCCGTATGATGCTTAATGAAAGTACCGGAATCCAGACCCAGCAGACTTCAGCTACTTCTGGAAATTCTTCAATCAGAATTCAGGGACTAGACGGACGATATACACAAATCTTAAAAGATGGTTTTCCTGTATACTCAGGTGCATCAAGCGGACTGGGATTGCTGCAGACTCCTCCGTTAGATTTAAAACAGGTTGAGATAATTAAAGGTTCTGCCTCTACCCTTTACGGAGGTGGTGCAATTGCAGGTTTGGTTAATCTTGTATCTAAAACCCCTACCGAAGAAAGAGAATTGCGATTTCTAATTAATGGGACTTCCGCTCTTGGTTTGAATATTAATGGTTTTTATTCCCAGCAGTTTGATAAAATTGGATTGACTGTTTTTGCATCTCATGACCGAAACGCTCCTTATGACCCTGCTGATATACAGCTTACTGCGATTCCAAAATTCGAACGCTTTAATTTTAATCCAAAACTTTTTGTCAATTTTAATGAAAACACTAAACTAAATTTTGGCATTAATACAGTTTTTGAAAATCGTATCGGCGGGAATATTGACTATATAAAAGACGAAAATAAATACCCTGACAGTTATTTCGAAAAAAATAAAACGCAGAGAATAAGCACTCAGTTCACCCTTACTCATAAATTTAATGATCAGGAATCTATTACCATTAAAAACAGTTTTAATAATTTCAGCCGCATTATAACTATTCCTGACTATATTTTTGATGGCCTGCAGAACAGTACTTTCTCAGAAATCAGCTATTCTAAAAATGGAGAAATTGCAGAATGGGTTGCTGGTGGAAATTTATATACTGACAAGTTTACTGAAAACAGCCAGACAGCTTTTCCATTAAGAAACTATAATCAGATCACTTATGGTGCTTTTGTTCAGAATACCGTCAAAGCTAAAGAATGGCTGGATATCGAGACTGGTCTTCGAGGTGATTATGTTGTTGATTACGGATTCTCATTATTACCTAGAATCTCAGCTTTATTTAAAATTAATTCCAAACTTACTTCACGACTTGGTGGCGGTTTAGGCTACAAAACACCAACTATTTTTACCGAAGAAAGCGAGCGTATTCAATATCAAAATGTACTCCCTATTAATAGTGATTTCAATAAACTTGAAAAAAGTTACGGACTTAACTTTGATGTGAATTATAAAACTAAAATTACCGAAGATATTTC
Source organism: Flavobacterium frigidimaris (assembly GCA_900129595.1). GTDB lineage: Bacteria > Bacteroidota > Bacteroidia > Flavobacteriales > Flavobacteriaceae > Flavobacterium > Flavobacterium frigidimaris. The sequence goes on from FQWG01000001.1 coordinate 119,281, forward strand.
ATTATCATTGAATCAATTATTCTTTTATACAAATGTTGATAATCCACTGATTTTAACTTCGCTTCCTAATGACCTTTACCAATTTGTAAATATTAATGGATATTTAGATACAAAAGGAACAGAAACAAATGTGAAATTAGGCTATAAAGATTTTAAACTATTTGTTGGGTACACTTTTGCTGATGCTTCGATAGACAACAATGGCATAAAATCTCAAAATCCTTTAACTGCTAAACACAGATTAAATAATGTTTTGATGTATGAAGTCGAAGATAAATGGAAAGCTGGTTTAGAAGCTTATTATTACAGTCCTCAAAAGTTAAGTGATGGTACAACTGGAAGGGAATATTGGATTTTCGGCTTCATGGTAGAAAAGCTTTGGGAAAATTTTTCAATTTTTGCCAATTTTGAAAATTTTACTGATACCAGACAGACAAAATTTGGAAGTATCTACACAGGACCAATTTCAAATCCTGTTTTCAAAGATATTTATGCACCGTTAGACGGATTTGTTGTAAATGCAGGTATTAAGATTAAAATATAGTCTTATGAAAAAAAGTATATATAATATAAGAAAAATGGATTGTCCCAGTGAGGAACAATTAATACGAATGAAGCTCGCTGGTTTAGAACAAATCAAACAGCTTGATTTTGACATTGCAAACAGAAGATTAAAGATCTATCATACGGACGACGACACTCTTATAACAAATGCAATTGATACTCTTAATCTGGACAGCACTCTGCTGGCATCAGAACATACATCAGAACATGTAGAGACAAACAGTGACTCACAGCAAAGTAAGTTATTATGGCAGGTTCTCATTGTAAACTTTTCATTCTTTCTAATAGAGATAATTACAGGTTTTATATCCAATTCGATGGGATTGGTTGCCGACAGTTTGGATATGTTCGCCGATAGCATTGTATATGGTTTAGCTCTGTTTGCTGTCGGGAGCACAGCTTCAAGAAAAGGAAGTGTAGCAAAAATAAGTGGTTATTTTCAGATTGGTCTTGCAGTTTTGGGACTTATTGAAGTTTTAAGAAGATTTGTAGACTCAGACCATATTCCTGCATACGGAACTATGATAATAGTTTCATTATTTGCACTTGTAGGTAATTCGTTATGCCTTTACCTGCTTCAAAAATCTAAAAGTAAAGAGGCACATATGGAAGCTAGTATGATTTTTACTTCGAATGATATTGTAATTAATATGGGAGTCATAATTGCTGGTATATTAGTATACTTTACTAATTCAATGGTACCCGATCTTATTATTGGTGTTTGTGTGTTTTTCATAGTCGCTAGAGGAGCATTAAAAATATTACAGTTATGATATTTGGTAATTTAAAAGTATAGAATGTTCTTCAAAATTATTTTTTTTATCGCTGCACCAATAGAGAAACCAAAAAAAATCTGTTTCACACAAATTGTGAGACAGATTTTGATCTTCTTTAACAGCGACGGGCAGTATTTTCCAGCTTAACATTGCTGCATGCATGGAGTATTGGTAATAATCATCGTTCAGGCTTTTGCATTTGTCATAGATTCTTTGGTAGAAGTGCCGGCTCTAATCGCATTACTGATTTAACAGAACAAATTATAAATGCGGATTATCAAACGTAATTATAATATTGTAAATATGAATACTATTATTACTTTTATACACTAATTCTATAGGATATTAGAAGTATGATAGTCAAAATACTTGCGAGTAAAAAAATCTTATTACTTTTTATTAATTTATGTGTATTTCAATTATACGCACAGCAAAAAAATAGCTTATCCCAACAGTTTCTAATGAATATTGAAATCAGACCAAGAGTCGAATATACTTCAAATTATTTTCTTCCTCCCAACGATTCAATTGATCCTTATTTTATTATTACCCAGAGAAACAGAATTTCTATGCAGTATGCTAGAGAAAAATGGCTTATTAAATCCGATTTACAGGAAATTCATCTTTGGGATGAAAACAGCAAAGCTTCCAAAGTTGGAAGCATTAATTTTTATCAATTGTATTTTGAGACTAAGATTAAATCTCTAAATGTACGATTGGGAAGGCAAAGTGTTTTATTAGATAATGGCAGATTATTTTCTGATGCTCCTTGGGCACAGCAAGGGAGAGCCCATGAAGGAATACGGATAATGAAATACTCAAAATATTTCTCTAATGATTTTTTCTTTTTGTTTACCAGAAACTACAGCACTGAATTTGAGTCAGCCTACTCTCCTGTTGCATCAAATAGGTATAAATACCTGTTGGTAAATAGTCTCAATTACAATAACAATCATGGATTTTCATTTAATTCATTGAATGCTGTTGATTTTTTAGAAAACTCAAGTTCAGGGAAATTGTATACTCGTGCAACAGCAGGCGGAAGAATAGAATTTAAAACGAAACAATGGTATTATACTTTAAATTCATATTGGCAGTTTGGACGTAATTCAAAAGGTCAAAAATTATTTGCTTACTATTTTCAACCTGAAGTTAAATTATCTCTATTGAAATCTACTTGGCGTTTAGGTGCAGAAATAATTAGTGGCAGCAGTCCTAATCTATCAGATAATAGTTCGGGAGATTTTGATGTCTTATATGGCGTGACATGGAAGTTCAATGGAAATATGAATGTCTTTACCCGTTTTCCCTCCGACGTTAACGGAAAAGGTTTAGTAAATCCTTATCTATTTACCGTAATTCCCTTAAATAGTAAACTATCTCTTCGTTCTGATTTTCACCTTTTTTATACTCGATACCCGCTTTTAAATAATTTGGGTCAAAAAATGACAAAGTTTCTTGGATATGAAAATGATTTTTCTTTGAAGTACTTACCTGTCAAAGAACTGGAAATTAATTATGCCTTTTCTTTTTATAAATCAACAAACGCAATGCAATATCTGCCAAAAATACAAGATGAAAATAAACTTGCTATTTGGAGCTACTTAATGATTTCATATTCTTTTAACGCGATCAATTTAAAGCATTGTAAAAATTAAATAAAATAATATCCTGTATTAAATCTTACACAATTAAAAAATCTAAAGTTTGTTTTATCTGAAAGGTTGAATTATATCATCAACAAATTTTGATATTCATTTTCTTAAATAAATATTTTATTTTTAATCACTATATTTTATCTGGATATGCAAGTATCTACCCAACAAATAATTATTACAGCTAAAAGATAAAAGCATAAAGTTATTTAACGTTTTTCAATACATACCCTAACGATACATGCAAACCGCTTCAAAACAAAAAATCAAAAAATTATCTTACAAATTCACTTGAAAATAAGCCAATTTCTTTAAATCGTTCATAAAATGGTTTGTAAATTGTTCAGTAAGGGTCACAAAATTAAAATCCCATTTCTTACGAAATGGGATTTTTTTATGCCTTTTCTATTATTTAATAGCCCATTATCGGATCAACACGAAAACCTGTGGACTAGTAAAAATTAAGCATAAGTATTCCACATTCCTAACTACATACTTAAATCCACAAACTATAAAAAGATTCATAGTTTAGTTTCTAACTAGGATATATTCAATGGAGCTATTGATAATCCGATATTCAAAAACTTAAATTAATTAAGGAATTTGTTGGTATATTCAAGTATATACAAGCGTTAAATATTTATGTACCTTAGCAAGGTTAAAAAATACTTCTCAAGCATTTTTTGCATACTGTCATATGAAAGCACTTTTAAAACAAAATATTGCTAAACATATTTCTCTTTCAGAAAATGAAATAGAAGATTTTTGCAATTTATTTGAGCAAAAGTTAATCTGTAAAAAAAACTTCTTACTCAGAGAAGGCGAGATTTGCAAATTTGAAGGCTTCGTTACCAAAGGACTTTTTCGGATTTATCATATTGATAAAAATGGTTTTGAACAAATACTCTATTTTGCTATTGAAAATTGGTGGATTACTGATATTGATAGTTTTACTACTGAAACCCCTTCACAACTTTTCATAGAAGCGCTCGAAGACAGCGAAGTGCTTGTGATTTCTAAAAAAGATAAGGAGTTTGCTTATGCCAACTTACCTAAAATCGAAAAGCTATTTCGGGTAATGACACAAAAAACGCACGTTGCCCTTCAACGAAGAATGATAGATAACCTTAGCAAAACAGCAGAATCCCGTTATATTGAATTTATAGAAAAATACCCGCAGCTCATTCAACGACTTTCTAACATACAAATAGCTGCCTATTTGGGTATTACCAATGTTTTTTTGAGTAATATTCGAAAGAAAATTGCTGTCAAAAAATAAGATTTCCCTTTATTTATTAAACTAGTTTAATGTTTTAAGATCGTATTTCGTTTCATCTTTGCAGTGTTAATTTAAACCAACACAAGAAATGAAATCGAAGATTCACGAACACGGAAAAACAAATATTAAAACCGTGAGTAAACACACTATCTCGACAGTATTTATAACAATTTTAATTTTATTGAATATGGAATCACAAGCACAAAGTTTCAAAACAATTCAAACTAAAGATTTAAAACTTCAGGTTTACAACGCATCAGAAAACAGCTTTGGTGTAGCATCGGTAATTGTATCTGGAAAAACAGACGCAGTTTTGATTGATGCGCAATTTACTTTGGCGGATGCCGAAAAAGTAGCGCAGGAGATTAAAGCAAGCGGTAAAAAATTAACCGCCATTTTTGTTTCTCACGCGGACCCTGATTACTATTTTGGATTGGAGGTATTTAAAAAATATTTCCCGGATGTAGTTGCTTATGCATCGCCTGCTTCTGTAGAAGCAATTAAGGCTACCGCACAAAAAAAATTAGACGTTTGGGGCGAACGATTAGGTAAAGCAATTACATCAAATGTTGTTTTACCGCAGGTTTTAAAAGGAAACAGCATTGAACTGGAAGGTCAGAAATTAGAAATCATTGGTTTGGAAGAATTTCCAAATAAAACTTTTGTATGGATTCCATCTGTCAAAGCAGTTGTAGGCGGAATCAATGTTTTTGGAACTACTTTTCATCTTTGGATGGCGGATGCTCAAACTACAGAAGCCCGTAAAAACTGGATTGCCGTTTTAGATAACATCTCGGCTTTGAAACCTGAAATTATAATTCCGGCTCATGCAAATTCAAATTCTCCATTTGATATCACTGCTGTAAATCACACCAAAAGTTACATTCAATTCTACGAAGAGGCTTTGAAAACCAGTAAAACATCAGAAGCTTTAATTACGGCTTTGAAAACAAAATATCCAACACTTACTTTTGAAACTGCCTTAATGATTGGTGCAAAAGTGAATACTGGAGAAATGAAATGGTAAAATCAATCATTTACAGCCTGATAATACTCTTTGTGTTGTCAGGCTGTTCTTTAAATAAAAAGACAATGACAAATCTTGAAATAGTTAAAAGTACTTACGAAGGAAAAGCTTCGGAAGAAAATGGTCAAAATTTGGCTAAATATGTTGCCGAAGATATTTCGTGGACAGAAGCTAAAGGTTTTCCGTATGCAGGAACTTATATTGGTTTAGAAAATATAACCAAAAATGTCTTTAGCCGATTAGGAAATGAATGGATTGATTACAAATTTACGCCTGAAGATTATGTTGCCCGCGATGATAAAGTTGTTGCATACGGAACTTACACAGGAACTTATAAAATTACAGGCAAATCAATCACAGCAAGAGTCGCTCACATTTGGAAATTGAAAGACAGCAAAATTATCAGTTTCGAACAATTTGTAGATAGCCAAACTGTAAATGATGCTGTCAAATAAAGCCCTGTTTTTAGTTTTAAATATAGTAGCCGTTGATGAATGTCAACGGTTTTTTTTTGATCTGGCTTCTATTTCAAATATTTTTAAAAAAAATCATATAATTTATTAAACGGAATTACATCTACTTTGTTATACAAATCGACGTGAACTACAGATTAGTTTATTTTTTGTTTTCGCTCCCACACATTGGCCTTTTGTACATTCTTCATGCAGAAAACTCCCAGAGATAGTCAAAAATATAATACAATATTTACTATATTAGTACTTTTTAATTTTAACAAACCATCATAAATATGCCCTCCACAAAATTAAAATTAGTGACAATTGTTATTCTTCTGAGTTCATTTTATGCAACCGCTCAAAAAATAATCCTCATCAATAACGCCCAGATTTTTAACGGCAAAGACCAGAAAACAATTACTGGCAATATTTTGATTGTCAATAATCTGATCAGCAAAATTTCCACGGCACCAATCCCAACTGATAAAAGTGCAAATACAACCATTATCGATGGTAAAGGAAAATTTTTGATGCCGGGACTTATTGATGCCCATACCCATATCATGATGGAATCCATGAGCGTCACAGAACTGATGAATAGCGATATACAATACATTACTGCCATTGCTATGAAGTCCGCGGAAAAAGACCTGATGCAGGGCTTTACCACTTTCAGGGACCTTGCCGGTCCAGCAGTCGGCCTGCAAAAAGCAATAGACAGGGGTTTGATTATAGGTCCGCGTATTTATCCCTCCGGTGCGATGATTTCCCAAACCGGAGGCCACGGCGACTTCCTTAGTCCAAACGCTGTTCCAAAAGATATGGCGGCAAACCTTGACTTTACTGAACGTTATAATTTTGGCATAATCGCTGATGGAGCCGATCAGGTATTGAAACGTGTACGTGAGCAGTTGCGCCTTGGTGCTACTCAAATAAAACTGGCCGCCGGCGGTGGTGTTTCTTCAACATATGACCCTTTAGATGTCTCTCAGTTTACAGAAGCAGAAATGAAAGCTGCTGTTGACGCAGCCGAAAACTGGGGTACCTATGTTACCGTACACGCTTACACGCCAAGAGCTATACAAACTGCATTGCGAGCCGGGGTGCGCTGTATAGATCATGCGCAGCTTATTGATGATGAAACAGCAAAAATGCTGGCCGATAAAAAAGCATGGCTAAGTCTACAGCCTTTTATAGACGAAGGTAAGAGCCTTTATGCTGATGGTTCACCTAACCGCATAAAACAGCAAACTATGATGAGCGGTACTGAGAAAGCCTATAATTTTGCGAAAAAATATAACATTAAAACTGCATTTGGAACGGATTGCCTTTTCGAGCCTGAACATTCGGTAAAAAGAGCAGGTGATCTTGTAAAGTTATTGCGTTTCTATACCCCTTATGAAATATTAAAAATGGCTACCTCTACAAATGCGGAATTGCTGACAATGAGCGGCCCACGTAATCCCTATCCCAAAAAGCTGGGTGTTATAGAAGAAGGTGCTTATGCCGATGTTTTATTGGTAGACGGTAATCCGCTTATTAATTTGAATATACTGGAAGACTATGAAAAAACTTTACTTCTGATTATAAAAGATGGAGTTATTTATAAAAATTTACTTACCAAATAGTTTTTTTTTGCAATCGATTACTAAAAGACTAAAGATTGGTTTTGAAATATACTAAAAAAAATCCATCAATCCCTAACAAAACATCCAAACCAAATTCATAGAGACAATGAAAGACAGATACTAAATATAATAAGCCAATTTCTTCAAATCGTCCATAAATTTTATAGAAATTTGTCCCGTCGAGGTCACAACAGCCAAAAGGCGCCAATTGAAGCCAATTGGCGCCTTTTTTTATGTCTTTATTAATTAAAAGCTACTAGTTTTGGAGCTTAAGGTTCAATCTTTCAGGAACGGATAATCTGTGTATCCGTGCTCACTTCCACCGTACATTGTCGCGTGATCAAGCTGATTGAACTCTGCATTCAATTCGAATCTTCTTGGAAGATCAGGATTGGCAAGAAACAAAGAGCCGTAAGCAATTATTTTTGCAATTCCTTTTTCGAGTTCCGCCTCTCCGGTTTCTTTATTGAACCCTGCATTTGCAATTACCAGATGTTTGCTTATACTTCCAAAAGTTTCCACTGCGTTTTTAGGATAGTTTGGATGATTATCCAGGGGTAACATCCCATTCATAAGATGAATATATGACAACGGTAATTCATTCAAAGCCTGTATTAATGGCTTGAATTGTGCCTCAGGATCGCTATTCTCAATATTATTGTAATAGACAGTTGGCGATAGCTTTACACCAACTTTATCGCTTCCGATAGCAGTAACCAATTCCTGCATTACTTCAAGCACGAAGCGGTTCCTGTTCTCTACGCTCCCGCCATACTCATCAGTTCTAAGGTTTGCACTTTCAGATAAAAATTGATTAGGCAGATATCCAAATGCGGCATGCAGTTCAACACCATCAAAACCGGCTTCAATTGCATTTTTGGCAGCCTGACCGTAATCTTTTACGATCTGCCTGATCTCTACTATAGTCAACTCCTGAGGAGTTTCATAATCTTTTATTCCCTGAGATGTGAAATGTTGCTGCCCTTTTATTCCAATCGCCGATGGTGCTACAGGAAGTTTTCCGTCTCTATCCACAGAATGACCGACACGACCGGTATGCCAAAGCTGCGCATAGATTGCTCCTCCGTTATCATGAACTGACTTGGTTACTTTCTTCCAGGCATCAATTTGCTCCTGATTATAGAGGCTTGGTGTCAGTGGACTGCCCAAAGCCTGCTCCGAAATATTTATAGCCTCGGTCAGCAACAGTCCGGCGCTCGCACGCTGTGTGTAATACAATACAGTCAGATCTGATACTACACCTGCCCTGTTAGCTCTGCTGCGAGTCATAGGCGCCATCGCCATTGCATTTTTTAATGTTTGTTTTCCTAATGTTACCTTTTCCAGTAATTTCATAGTATTTTATTTTAATTGTTTGACGTATTGTGTATTTTACATGTTGAAAATATCTTTCTTTAGATCAATCCTTTGTCACGGCAATATTCTCTCACGCTTTGCTCAGGAGTTGGCAGCTCGCCGAAAAGTTCTTTTTGCTTTTGCGGATTTGTGCTTATGTAAATACCTTTATCGATCCACTTTATCATTTCAACCATATCTTTAATGTTGTCATTAAAACGTGCTACTAACGGAAGAACAAATTTCAGTACGAATGCTGGGATAACCGGCTCAGTTTTAATATCTTTTTTAAGAACACTTGAAAAGGCTGCTGCCAATATCTGCTCGTTTACTGGTCTGTCCCAGCCAACATCTATGGAAGTGTTCAATTCTGAATTAGGTAAAGCAACTGCAGCCAAAGCTGTATATCTGGCCAATTGTGGTGTGTAAATAATCCCATAGCTTCCGCTTAGGAAAGTTGGCAGTATTCCTTTTTTGATTTTCTTGATTATAAAATCAGGTGTCTGATCAAGGAACGCACCTGGCCTGAGCGCTATAAAAGGCTGATTTTTCTTTTTAAGATATTGCTCGATCAGGTATTTATTGTGAAAGTGAGGTACCGATCTTGCCTTATCAGATTCGAGAATAGAGATTAACACAAAACGGGGAATGCCTGCTTCCTTGGTTGCATCAACCAAATTTTGATAACCAATTGTATCTGTTGCTGCACTGTCACTTTTTTTTCGACGTGTATAACCTGCTGCACTGGCAACTATTACATCAAAACCATGTTGAGGGGAAAGAGCCTGCCTTAGCGAAGCCGCATCCATCATATCTCCCACAACAAAATTTTTAACTCCCATTTTTGTAAGTTCACTTTTATTACTGCTGGCTCTAACCATAGCAGTAACTTCTGCTCCCTGCTGCAATAGCTCTTTTACAATCTGACTGCCCAGAAATCCTGTTGCCCCGGCAACGATAACTTTTTTTGTATTCATTATTATTTCTTTAAATTATTATTTTACTGTTATTCAACTAAAAGAACAACTTTACCATTCACACCTCCGGCCGCTAAAAAATCCTGTGCTATTGCTGCATACTCGAGTTTAAATGTTTTGGAAACTATCGGTACAAATTTACCTGCCTTTATAAGGTCAATCCCATGCTTTAAATTTTCCGGCGATACATTCGAAGCTACAAAATAGGCTATCACATTATACTGCGCCGCTAGATCCTGTGATGGCTGTGTAGCAATAGTCAACAGCTTACCTCCTGGCTTTAAAACCTGAAAAAGCTTTGCCTGAGCATCACCTCCGGCTGTATCTGCTACCAGATCAATATCTTTAGCAATAGTGGCTATATCATTTAATTTATAATCGATCACTTCGTCAGCACCTAGTTTTTTTGCCAAAGCCACACCTTCACCTGACGCTGTAGCAATAACATAGGCACCAGCAGCTTTTGCCATCTGAACCATGGCACCGCCAACAGCACCGCCACCGCCCTGAATTAAAACTTTTTGACCTTTTTCTAATTTTCCTTCTAGAAACAGAACAGTTTGTGCCGTGCCTATATTGACACCTATTGAAGCTGCTTCTTCAAAAGACAAATCCTTAGGTTTGAGCAAAACGGAATTCTCGTTCGCAGTTAAATATTGCGCATAAGAATGTTTCTTTGTAAGGGCGATCACCTGGTCACCTAACTTAAATTTTGTAACGCCCGCGCCAACTGCAGCAATTATTCCTGAAGCTTCGCCGCCAGGTATAAAGGGCATTTCAACGGGACGGATTTTCTTCATAAATCCCATGCGTATTTTCATGTCTATTGGATTTATGCCTGCCGCCTTAACCTTGATTAAAACGTCATTTTCACTTTGGATCGAAGGAATTGGAACTTCAACCTGTTCGATCACATCTGAACTTCCATAAGTTCTGTACTGGATTGCTTTCATTATTTTAATTATAAATTGAATAATTAGTGTAGTCTTCTTTTTTTAAAGAATACAATGTGCAGCAGTCAAAATGGTCGAATAGATTTTTTTTGATAAGGTCAACAAAGCTTCTTTCTGGTTATGAGTGCCATCACCAAATGCTCTATTAATTTTATGAAGCCTTATTCGAATTAGAGATATAACTTCTTATTTTGCCGTGCTTAATCACATGGACAAATTTAAAAGCTATTTATTGGGTAAAATAATCGAAAAAGACACAATAATAGTCTTATCCGACAATTAAAAACTTATAGAAAAGATTTTTTATGAAGTGTATGAGAACTTTTTAGGCGTGATGCCATACTGCTTCTCGAATAGTCTGCTGAAATGGCTAAGGTTAGAAAATCCTAATTCGTAGCCAACTTCTGAAACGGAATGTTTTGCCTGTTTTAGTAAAAAAGCAGCTTCTTCCATTCTTGCCTTTTGGTAATAATTATAGATTGTATCTCCAAAGGTCTGCTTAAAGAGTTGTTTAAGTTTAGTTTCGCTCATTGAAGCAATAACAGCTAATTCATTCAAAACCGGCGGTGTGCTGAGGTCTTTCAATATTTCGTTGCGAATATTCAGTAGCTTCTCTGCATCATTACTATTGATACTTTTAAAAGTTGTATTCTCTCTAAGTGACAGCTTACTGAAAAGCAGGTACATTAATTCCTGAACCTTAATTTGTACATAGAAATTATTCATAGAGTTATTCATATCAACAGATACAATATTTTTTAGAAGCAATTGCATTTCAGTATCCAGACTTTCGAAAAAAAGAAAGGAAGCATTTTCAGCTGTGATCGTTTTTATTGTACTATTGGGATTTTCAATAGACAGAATTGCACGCAGTCTATCAGCAGCAATAGCAACTACTACATATTGGATACTAATGTTGGCCGGAAAACGGATTTCTGTCCTTAAGTCATTTGTAGATAATAGTATGGAAGCATCATTTTTTTGTAAAAATGGTATGTTTTCCTCATTCTCATATTTTACTTCAAGATCCTGTTTGGTATTATAAAAGAAAAAAGTGCGCACACTGCTGGTCTCCGGGGAAGGATTGCGTTTAATAATTAAATCTTCCTTCAATGTATAACGATGTATCGTTAATTTAAAATCACTTCCAAATCCAATTTTACGCACATAGCCTTCTCCCAATGAATTTGGGATTTCCATGAAATTATCTCTTACAGTACCATTAATATGTTTTGCAAAAAATGTAATAAAATCAAAACCGAAAGCTGTTGTAAATTCGAAGATCATTTCTGTAAAATATATTTAAATCACTAAATTACTTCAAAACTCGAATAAAAAGATTTCATAGATCTGTTTTTTATACAATAAATTGAAAAAATACCGATACTAATGGGACTGACGTGGTAATGAAAATGTTACCGATCTTTCTTAGCTATTGATTTTGCAACCAAATCATAAGAGTTTTTAACCATTAACTTTATTTCATTATCTGAAATATCCTCATTAAACTTAACACTGACCCAATACTTATGGCTCAGATTGAACGGTTTACTAATGGCAGTGTAGTTTTCCTTTAATTCTTCAATTTTCGAACTATCACATTTGATCGTGATACTATCAAATGAATCAATATCTAAAAGACAGAAAATTTTGTTTTTTACATAGAATACAAGAATGGATTTTGAATTCCTAAAAAATCCTGCAAAGGGCATTTTTTCGGATGTCTGTTCAAACGATAGACAATAGTCACGAAATTGTTCAATATTCATCTTAATTTACTATTTTAACTCTATAATAGAATACTTGTGTTTAATATAATTCCTAAGCTATTTCTGCAAAGTCATAAATGAAATCTGTACTATGATCACTATACAATTTCTTTCTCAGGATCAAATACAATAACCATCGGACGCATAAACGCCTAGTGGGAGTGCATTATTTTCCAATTATTTTGCGAAGTTAGTTGAAAAACCTCAGTCGAATTCCATTTGTTTATATCATATTATAATCTGAAACAGATTAGTTTAAATTGGAACGAAAAATTCAAATTATCAATTTCAAATTCTGTAGAAAATTACAATGTAGATCATATAAATAATACTAGAGGCTTTGTGGCAAAATTTTTGAAAAAAGAAATCAATTGAGAAATAAGGTTTGCTGAATTAAGGTTCGAATCTGCATATCTTATATAAAAAATACTAGATGCAAATTCACATCCATCCCCAACAGGACATCCAAACCAAATTCATAGAGACAATGAAAGAAAGATAGACACTAAATATAATAAGCCAATCTCTTCAAATCTTCCATAAAATTTATAGAAATTTGTCCCGTAGAGGTCACTTAAGGAGACAACTATATCATAGTTGTCTCTTTTTTTATACACAAATATGCAGATTTTTCAAGCCTTGACAACCTAAAATTTATTGTTAGATTTTTTCAAAAGGAATTCTTAGTCTATTTGATAAACAGTCTTAAAGTGACTTCATTAAAGATTTAACCGAAGCTAAACGATGATTCGAAGTCCCGTTAAGGATATAGAGTTTTTTTTATCTTTTGGCTTACGCAGTTTTTCGATGTTAAATATAAAATAATTCCAAAATGGACTTAATACATTTTCTGTCACAAAAGCTAAGGCGAATTTCAAATAAATAAACCATCGCGGAACTATCCGTAGAGATTTTTTATCTCTGACATAACAAAGGTACTTTGAGTACTCCCTATACTTTCAACTGATCCCAATTTATTAAACACAAAATCCTGATAATGCTTCATGTCTTTAGCAGAAACTTTCATTAAAAAATCGTAATCACCAGAGATATTGTAACATTCTACAACTTCTTCTATTTTCATAATATCACTAACAAACTGATTGCCAATATTGCGATCGTGCTGTTTAAGTTTGATATTACAGAAAACAATAAACCCTCTGTTTAGTTTTTCTGCATCTAACAAGGCTATATATTTTTTAATATAACCATTGTTTTCCAATCTTTTAATTCGCTCAAAAACAGGCGATGCAGAAAGATTTACCATCTTAGCAAGCTCTTTTACAGTGTATTTAGAATTATCGTGAAGTATATTTAATAATTGAAGATCAATATCGTCTATCTGCTCCATAGAATATTACTTTAACAGGTTTAATTTATTTTTAAATCAGAATAAAATTCTTCAAATATAACCAAAAACAATACAAAAATCTTATTTTGTACAAGTTAAAAAAATAACATACTGCAGCGTTGATCTTCACAGTATAAAAATCTAAAAGGCATTATTTTATAGCAGAACGCTTTATCCTTGGTGCCCTTTATCGAAAAAAGATAAAGGGCCACCTCATAAATAAAATTATACTTCTTTTCGTCGAGCCATACCCTGAGCAATGATACTGGCAGCAATCAATTGCAAGGCATGATAAAGCATGAGCGGCAGCAATACGATGCCGGTGATGGTACTGTGCTGAAAAAGTACTTTTGACATAACGGTGCCATGTACCAATGACTTTTTAGACCCGCAGAATAAGACAGTAATGCGGTCTTCATCTGAAAAACCAAGCAGGCGGCTGAGTAGTCCGACACAAAAGAATACGGCAAAAAACAACGCCATCATCCCTGCAGCGAGTCCGGCAAGTTCAAGAGCGGTGAAGCCTTCAAAAAGATGTTCGGAAAATGACTTGCAAAATGACGTGTAAATAATCGTTAGAATAACTGCCTGATCAAAATATTTGAGCTGTTTCTTGTATTTTTCGGCAATGGCGCCGAAACGGGAATTGAGACTTATGCCAATGATTACAGGCAGTAAGACTTGCAGAATCAACTTTAAGCCGATTTGAGTGACATCAAAATCGCCTGTTGCAGAAGCTATAAACAGCCCAACCCAGAGCGGCGTAACCACTACTCCGATCAAACTAGAAATGCTCGCATTGAAAATGGCTGCAGGAATGTTTCCCTTAGCGATGGAAACCATGACCACCGAAGATGAAACTGTGGACGGTAATGCTGCCAGAAAAAATACACCCAGCCAAAGCAACTCGAAGCCGTTATTGACAAACAACGGTCGAAATGCCAAAACAATGAGCGGAAAAAATAAAAAGGTTGTCAACTGGACGACAATGTGCATTTTCCAATTGAAAAGTCCGGCTTTTAGTTTCTCAACACTTAGCCGTAAGCCATAAAACAAGAAAATCAACGAAACGCCTGCATTGGCAATCTCCTCCAGCGAAACAGGTTCTTTGACCATACCTGGCTTTGGCAAAAAATAAGCCATCAGAATCATGGTGGCTATCATTAACAGGAAACCGTCGAAACCTGCTTTTTTTAATACTTCTAATAATTTCTTCAATGTGTTTTAAATATATTGCTCCGTGGAGGCACGGACTCCATTATTACTGTATTGGGACTAAATCCCAAGTTCTTTGCGTATAATTGCTGCTCCTGCGCTTAAAGCACTTAACTTGCCTCTGGCTACATCTCTAGATAACGGTGCCATACCGCAGTTTGTAGAAGGGTAAAGATTTTCGGCATCTACAAACTCAAGAGCTTTACGCAGGGTAGCAGCGACTTCTTCTGGTGTTTCGATAGTGTTTGTTGCCACATCAATGGCACCTACCATTACTTTTTTACCGCGAACAAGTTCCATTAAATTTAAAGGCACATTAGAGTTATGACATTCTAAAGACACCACATCAATTTTAGATTTTTGAATTTTCGGAAAAATTTCTTCATATTGTCGCCACTCTGAACCTAATGTCTTTTTCCAATCAGTATTTGCCTGTATTCCATAACCATAGCAAATATGAACCGCAGTTTGACAATGTAAACCCTCAATGGCTCTTTCTAATGCTGCCATTCCCCAATCGTTTACTTCATCAAAGAACACATTAAATGCAGGTTCATCAAACTGGATAATATCTACCCCTGCGTCCTGAAGTTCTCTTGCTTCTTCATTGAGTGCTATCGCAAATTCCCACGCCAATTTTTCACGGCTTTTATAATGGTCGTCGTACAAGGTATCTACCATTGTCAGCGGGCCTGGCAATGCCCATTTTATAGGCTTATTAGTCTGTTTACGTAAAAATTTAGCATCTTCAACAAAAACTGCTTTTTGACGTGCAACCTCACCTACCACCACTGGAACACTCGCGTCATAACGGTTACGGATTTTTACTGTTTTACGATTTTCAAAATCCACACCGCTTAAATGCTCGATAAAAGTCGTTACAAAATGCTGGCGTGTCTGCTCGCCGTCACAAATTATATCCAGATCTGCCAATTGCTGTTCCTGCAGGGAAATGCGTAAAGCATCTTGTTTCCCTTCAAGTAGCTGATCCCCTTCTAATTTCCATGGTGACCAAAGTTTTTCGGGTGGTGCAAGCCAGGCAGGTTTGGGTAAACTTCCAACAATAGAGGTGGGTAATAATAATTTCTTCATAATAGTATAATTTTAATGCGTTGTAATCAATTAAAGGGTAAAATTAGCAGACCATTGTTCCAGGAGACTTTTGTAAGGCTTAATAAAATGCTCTTCTGCATATTTACCCTGTTCAACAGCCAGTCGGCTGCGCTCTTCGCGGTCATAAGCCACGCGAGTCAGTGAATAATCTTCGTGTTTAATACTAGGTTGATAGATTTTACCAGCCACTGAATTTGCATTGTAAATTTCAGGGCGATAAATCTTCTGGAAAGTCTCCATTGTGCTTATTGAGCTGATTAGTCCAAGATCAGTATAGTCAGCAAGCAGATCTCCGGAATGATAAAAAGCCATCGGTGCCACACTATTCGGAGGCATGAAAAAACGAACTTTTAAGCCCATTTTAGAGAAATATTCATCAGTGATAGAATACTGATCCTGCAGATACTCAAAACCCAGAACCGGATGCTGATACTCAGTGCGGGTGTAAGTTTTGTTGCTCGATACACTTAGGCAAATAATCGGTGACATCTTAAAGTGTTCTTTATAAGTGGCTGAATTGACAAAACACTTATAAAGTTTTCCGTGCAAATCACCAAAATTTTCAGGAATACAAAAATTAGATTTATTTTTATTGTGCCCGATCAATAAAATACTGAAATCATAATCACGAACATAAGATGAAAAATTATTACCGGCAATACCTTCGATACGCTGGCTAGTCTTGTGGTCAAAAATATTCGTTTTTAAAACTTCAATCAACGGCAGATTGTTAACACCATTCTTATCATCAATACTCATCGTTACTGTGATGATTTCAAGTTCTACAAGGTAGCGATCCCCTTTTGGGTTATCTAAATGAGCCAATGCATTGAATCGATTGTTAATCATATTTAATGCATTACGTAAGTTTTGTTGACGATTAGATCCTCTGGCCAAATTCGCAAAATTGGTTGTCAAACGCGTTTCACTTGAGGGGTGATAGTTTTCATCTAAACAAGTGCTCTTTAGTGTGAATGCAAAATCATTCTGGATTGTATTCTGGGTGTTTACACTATTCTGCTTTTCGTTTATTCCCCTATCTTCTTGTATGTTTGCTTTCATCTGATGATAATGTTTAGTTTTTTTACCCTGCAAATTTGAATATAAAAGATTAAATATTTTTATTTATACATAAATTCAGTTAATTATTCTTTTTGCGTATATTTTTAAAGATTATTAATCTATAAACAAATATAATAATGGATGAAAACAGATAAATATTCTTTAATGACCTAAGATGATTGATTTGGAGTTTCCCAGAGCATTTTAAAAACTCGAAAAAGAAAACAATATCATTTATATTTGCCAAAAATTAAGATAGACATAGCAATGAATTTGATAGAAAATTTAAAATGGCGCTACGCCACAAAAGCTTACAATAACACTAAAGTAACAGAAGAGAAGGTCGATCAGATCTTAGAAGCAATAAATCTTTCAGCATCTTCTTGCGGTCTGCAAGCTTACCGTATTTTTGTTGTAAGCAACCCGGAAATTCAAAAAAAATTAGGTGCTGATTCGTATAATGGACAGATTAGCTCTTGCTCTCATTTGTTGGTTTTTGCTGCATTCACTGACATGTCTTCGACTTACATTGACGATTACATGGCAATGACAGAAAAACAAAGAGGTCTTGATGTTGGTGCCTTATCAGGATTTAGAAATGGACTGCACTCCTATTTCAGCGCTATCAACGCAGAACAAAAAGCAAATTGGGCGGCCAAACAGGCTTATATTGCACTAGGAACTGCACTTATTGCTGCAGCAGAATTGAAAGTGGACGCCACTCCTATCGAAGGATTTAATGCCGCCACTATCGATGCCGTTTTGGGTTTGAAAGAAAAAGGGCTGCATTCTACAGTTATCCTCGCTTTAGGATATCGGGATTCGGAAAAAGACTATATGGCAACTACGAAAAAAGTTCGTTTGCCTTTAGATGAAATGATAACGAAAGTTTATTAATATTATAATAATCGATATATTTTAACATGTTTTAACATTTAAACTTGACAGGGCATACAAACCATTTACATATAAAAAATTAAGACAATTATCTTACAAATCAACTTAAAAGTAAGCCAGTTTCTTCAAAT
Organism: Flavobacterium frigidimaris; assembly: GCA_900129595.1. Taxonomy (GTDB): domain Bacteria; phylum Bacteroidota; class Bacteroidia; order Flavobacteriales; family Flavobacteriaceae; genus Flavobacterium; species Flavobacterium frigidimaris. Next base: position 137,489 of record FQWG01000001.1, read on the forward strand.
CCTCCATAAAATTTATAGAAATTTGTCTTGTTGCTGTAACAAAACTAAAATCACATTTCTTACGAAATGGGATTTTTTTATTTTTAAAATACAGGGTTTTAATTCAAAAAATGGTTTTATCTATAAGGTTTAAATTAGTTTTTACTCAAGCAATATACCTATAATTTGCTCCCACAATACCAGTAACTGTTCCTCTTTTATAGTATCGGTAAGCGTTCCCGCGTTTGTACACAGGACGACGCTGGTATTTTTAGAAGGAAAATAAAAAGCATAGGCACCGGCACCGGCTCCACTACCCTCGTGGCCGATTGCCTGCAGGCCACCATTGGATTTATAAAAATGCAGCCCTAAGCCATATATGGGTGTACCCTGATAATTAACGGCAGCCTTCATTTCTTCCAGCGATATGGGTGACAGGACCGTTTTGTCATGGAGCAGCTTGTAGTAAAACCCAGCGATATCCTGAACAGAAGCAACAATACCGTCATCACCAATGAAGGTAAGTACTGTACCAAACTGCAATTCGCTCACATCGGTAAAAGCGCCATCTATTTCTAGATAGTTAGCCGTTGTGCCTTGTGGAGCAGCAGTGTTTGCCGAGCCCGCTATATAATAGGTGTTGGAAAGTCCAATGGCATTAATTATTTTGTCGGTAATATACCTTCGATGTCCGTTTGGAGTGACACTATCAATAATAATTGCCAGCAAATGATAATTTATATTACAATAACCAAATGACGCGCCGGGTACAAATTTTGCGGGTTGATCATATAGATAGCTCAATACCTGTTCGCTCGTCATAGGCAGTGGCCCTGCAACAAGATCATTTAAAAACGCTTCGCTATCTAAATAATCGGGAAGGCCCGATGTCATATTAAGCAATTGCCTTACCGTAATGATATTTCCGTTTGGCAGCTTATTACAAATATCAGGAAGATAGGTATTTACTTTGGCATCGAGATTGATTTTGCCCTCCTCTTTCAGTTTCAGTACAGCAACTGCCGTAAAGGTTTTTGAAATACTCTGCATATAGTGAAGAGCAGAAGTAGCCATCGGCTTTTCATTAATTACCGCGTTTCCTGCAACTAGGGTATAATTCTCGGAAGCTGTTTTTACACTAAGGCTTAGGCCGGGGAAGTTGGACAAAGCTGCTTCAAGTTTTTGCTGTGCCAGCACTTTTTTATCAGGTGAGGGTTTGGAATCGTCATTGCTACATGAGGTGATAAAAGTAACAACAGCTAGTAATAAAAACTTTTTCATAAAATGTGATCTTAATTATTTGAATGCAAACTTCAGATAAGAAAAACTAGAAAAGGTTTCAAAAGCTTAATACTGTATAAATTGGTACTTATTTACTGGTATTCTTGTATTCATTTGGTATCTGATCATGAACTTTTTTGAAGTATGGAAACCAACATACAACTTACATAATTTACAGTCTATTGAACTATAAGTTACATGAACCCGATAGCGCGGATTTGTAATCCGTGCCCGCAAAATACATTTAACAGATAAAAAAAAACAGTTTCTATTAATATAGGAACGGGCACAAAAAGAATTCCCGTTCTACAAAGTGTTCGAGCTTGCTGTGCGAAGTCTCCCGACTTCATACCCGTTGATAAATTCCGTTCCCATTTATTTTCATTCTTTTTGTGGATTACTGGAGTGGGTAAAAGTATGGAGACTTCCCGCAGTGATCAGTATATTTTATGAATAAAGAACACTTCTCAGAGCTGGGTATAAAATTCCTATAGATTGGAACTGTATTTTCAGGGTTCGATTTACCAAAAACCAGCATCCTCGCTCTAACCGCTTTTACATGATAGGCATATTATTTATCATGCTTTCTATTTTCAATAAAAGTTAATAAATTCGTTACTGAGCAGGGAGAGAAAAACTTCTTATTTGAATCTGGATCAACTGTCCCATTTGAGACAATTCCAACAAGTAAACCATTTTCATCTACTAATGGAGCCCCGCTAAGTCCTCCGAATTTCTCTGGTACAAGAATATCTTTTAATAAAATGCGATTTGCAATTGTTTTATAATATTCAAATTCATATACCCTTTGAGGTCCATTTTCCATCGTTCTGGTCCAGCCCACAACATATAATTTTTCTCCCTGAATTAAAGGAGTATTTCTTATTTCGAGAGGTATAATACTGGAAGAGTTTTGCTTTATGGAAAAGACTAGCCAGTCATTGTCATAAGTTGACTTGTTTTCCAACAACTCAGACTTGTCTTCATTTAATAATTTATCACAAATTACACTTTCAGACTTATTGTTTAATGGGTATAATATCCAATTTTTAATATCACTCTCCAACGACAGGGTTGTCATACTTTCGGGCTTAATAATCTTAAGTATATGTTTTGCTGTTACAGCAAATGTTTCATTGTTATATTTTATAAGAAAGCCACAACTGAATTTTGGCTGATCATATTTCGCATTTATAAATTCTATCCTGTTCACCAGAGCTATTTCCTTAAATACTTTTTTTGAAGAAAACTCCTGTCCGAAACAACCTGTCGTCAACAAAATAGAAATAGCAAAAAAAAAGTTAAATTTCATAATATCACCAAATTTACAGTACACTATAGGCCAATGCAAAAACTTCCCTTTCATTTATGATCAGTTTCAAATATAGTAAAAACAAGTGTGAAAAAAAATGGAAAAAATCTACACTTAATATACACGTTTAAAAAAATAAAGCAGAGAGCTAACGTCTAAATCAAATTCATTAAACTAATGAAAGACAGACACTAAATTCATCCATAAAAAATGTTAAAATTTGTCCCGTTGGGGTCACAACAGCCAAATGGCGTCAATTGAAGACAATTGACGCCATTTTTATACCTAATCACATAACTAAAATTTACGTTTATGCGATGGGGCTCCCCCTTTCCAATTCCTAACAGAAAATTTAAACCCTGCCTGTACAGCTATTAATGTCGTTATGAGCAGCAGGGTATAATAATAAGTAATTCCCATAACTGAGCAAGAGTCTTCTATTTGCCAATCAATACAATACTGGTTTTAGCATACTGGTTAATTGCAATTTTCACTTCATCAAAATTAGGTGCTGAGAGTTTTGGTCTGTAATTTTTAGAAAATCCAAATCCTTCTGTTGGATAACCAATCATATTTCGATCACATTTTCCGTTATTATTCAGGTCTTGATAAACAGCAATAGCATAATCGCCATCCGGTAGGTTTTTGAACGTGTAGACCACTTTATTTTCTGAAGCTTTTACTTTTCCGGTGGCAATCTGTGACTCATTATCAAGAAAGCCTTTCTCTTTATCGTACAATCCAAAAAAAACAGATCCTTTGCCGGGTTCTACGCCCGATACTTCAACGCTGAAATTATGTTGTGCAAACAGTGCTGAATTAACTGTTACAAGTACTATCAAGCTTATCATTTTAATTTTCATAAGTAATTTTTTTTAGGATTTATAATAGAACCTTTTCCAGCTTCTCTTTCTCTAATTGGTTAAAAAAGTGATTCATTTTTTTTACATTCCCTTTTTTAAACGCCTGGTAGGGTTCTGATTGTGAGAGCAGCCATTTTTTTATAATACTTTTAAAAATGAAGGTGATTTTTTTTTGGAGAGGATGAATGTTCTGGCGGACCATCTCGAAATAATCGTTCAAATTTTGCTGTCTAAAACCCAGAATATTATCTAAATCTTCACCATCTTTTAAAATCCCGCAGTGAAAATTTTTCTCTGCAAACGCCTTTTGTGGAAAATCAGCTTTGCCTAAGCCAAATTCAGCAAACATTTTGTCAAGAAAAGATCCGTAAGTAATAACACAATCCTCTCCCCCTCCCAAGTTGAATATTTGCTTCTCTAGTTTTTTTTGGTTTTCAATTGCTTTAGCAAAAGCTCTACCCGTATCTTTTGGAGTGCAGATTTCCATTGGTGTATTCAGCGGCATATGAAACATCAATTTGGATATCTTATGGTTACCCATAATTGCAGCCAGACGAAAAATACTCCATGATAGTTTGGATTTCCCAATCAACGCCTCACATAACACCTTTGTTTCTCCATACTGATCACCGGGACTGGGCTGCAAAGTATCAGTGATACTTATCTGGGGATTCTTTATCCGGTCACCATAAACTGAAATACTGGAACTAAAAATCAAATAACAATCCGGTGAATTCTGCTCTAAAGCATAAATGAGATTTTCGGTCCCTCTCACATTCACACTGTAAGCCATCTCCGGATCTATATCTGCAAGAGGTGGAATAACCGCTGCCAAATGAATAGCTACATCCTTATTTTGGGCAACTTTTAGCACTTCTTCTCTATTGCTGATGTCGCCATACACAATCTCTGCACGAGATCGAAAGGGAGCGAGTTTTTTTACCGAATTTTGGGTTTTTAAATCAAATACCGTTATTTCATAATCCGTATGCTGAACCAGATGCTGCAAGGTTTCAAATCCTACAGTTCCAGATGCACCGGTCAGCAGTATTTTTTTTCGTGATATCTTATTTTCCATTTTTTTAATTTAACATTTGTCCTTTTCAATCCGCTTAAATTTTGATCAAAAAGCTATATTTGTTATACAATATGTTCAATATGTAACTTTGTGTTCTCTTTGATTACTACGTAAAACTATTACAGAAGAATGTATTTGCTGTTTCAAAAAAGGACGCTACTGTACATTAGCGAACAAAGACTAATGCTTTTGTAGCGTATATAAAATAATTTGTGATGGATTTAAGAAAAGACAGAAGGGTTCAGTATAGTAAAAAAATATTGCGTGAGGCATTATTTATTTTACTGAACGAGAATGAATTAAGCGAAATCACCATAACCGAACTGTGCAAAACAGCCGATGTTAACCGCAATACATTTTATCGGCATTATAATATTCCGCTGGATATACTGCTTGAAATAGAAGATGATGTTTTTGAAAAACTCTCAGCAGTTTTGCGTAAAAGCACCAATATGGATGATGTGATACTGCTCAGCTGCCAGTTACTGGAAAGCGATAAGCAGATGAGTAAAATTGTGTTTACCAAAGCGGATGGAAGCGGAATTCTGTCGCGAATCCTGAGAAGTGTCCGGAGTAATTTTCCAGTTGAAAATCAAATAGAACTTACTGCCGAAGCAAAGCCTTTTGCTGAAATGGCATACCAATTTGGCGAAAAAGGAAGTATTGCTGTCATCAAAAACTGGATCGAAAATGATTTCTCTATTCCTGCTGAAAGTATTGCACAAATGATAAGTTATCTGGTAAATAAACTCAATAAAATATAGCAATTTTTATAAGCCATCAATTCCTAATCGAATCTCAAATAAACAAGTATCATCGATTTTAAAAACGAATTGGTTGATCTTCCTTTAAAGAATAACTGAAGTTACTAACCTGGAATGGAAGCTTTTTTGCTACATTTGGGTTAACAATAAATTAAAGGATTGTTTTGCCAATTCTAAAAGCATAATCACCCAAATCCGTCAGGTTTGTATTTGATAGTATAATAATACTCAAATCCTTATTTAAATAGTGAAACCAAACAGCATTTGCACCTGCGATTCTTCCATAACGCTCCATTCTTTTATATTTTTCAGCACCCCTTATCCATACGCTATAGCCATAATCATCTAGCCCAGGTGTTAAAAGCTCGTCCAGGGTTTCCTTTTTTAGCAGTTTAAAATCAAACAATGCATTATTAAATTTTATAAGATCAGATGTTGTGGAATACATTGCGCCGGCAGCAGAAAAATCTTCTACATAGATTGGTATGTTTGGAATTAAGTGATCAAGACTTTTATCTTTATAATATGGCGTTGCCAGGCCTTTAATTAATTTATAATGCGAAAGCAGGCCTGAATTATGCATCCCTAACGGAACAAGAATTTCCTTGTTTAATATTTCCTCAAATGACTTCTCGTAAATAACTTCTAAAATCCGACCTAAAATCATATACTCTCCATTATTATAATCGAATTTTGTTCCTGGTTCATTAATCAAATCATTTGAACAAAATTTATTTACAATATCTTTTAATGGATAGGGAAAATGATAAAATCCAATGCCATGTTTTAAAAAATTTGCATCTTTGACTGTATCCGTATTTTTCATTCCGGACGTATGATTTAATAACTGGCGAATATTTACTTTATCACCGCCTCTACCTTTGTAATCCGTTAAATAGTCGCGAATTTTACTATTGAGGTTGATTTTTCCTTTCTCAACAAGCTGAAGGATAAGAACAGCTGTAAATGTTTTTGTGATCGAGCAGACCTGATATTTCGTTTCATTAGTGACTTTCGAATTAAATGAACGCTCAGCAACCCCAAAACTTTTGTGATAAATGATTTTATGATTATTCTGAACCAGCACCGTTCCATTAAATTGGTTTTTAACAGCATATTCATCCACCATTTTACTGATATTGCTTTTTTGTGCAAAACAATTGGTGCCTATAAAAAGTATAAAGATTAAATTGAAAACATTTTTCATTATTATTATTATTATTATTAATTTTATTGAAATTCTTGATGTTTTTTTTGAAAAAATTATCCAAATTAACGTTTAAAACTGCTTTTATATATTGTAATGAAGGACTTTTTTATTACAACCGAAACTAATCGCTCAACTTTACCTGAAAGTAAAAATATTCAATTGTCAAATCAATAAATTGTAAAAATGCGAATGGTATATTTTTTTAAAAAAAACTAGAACAACTTTCTAATGAAGTCAACTTGAGGTTAATCTGTGTACGCAAAGTATATCTAAACAGATCTAAAAAAAGAAAATCTAGTTTTACTACTACCAGGAACAGGTACGGAAAGAATTTATGTGCTATCGCTGCGCATAACTAAGCGATCGGGATGTTCTTATCAGACCACCTCTATTTTATTACTATTTAACATTATCCAGCACATCTACTGGTTTCGGCCCTTGTGGCGTTTGGACCCACTTTGCAAGTCTTACAAAACATTTTATCCCTTTTAGCTCATAGTGGTAATAGGATAATAAAATTTCATTTTTCGTAAGTTTTTCGATTTTAAAAATCCCCTTATCCCATACAAAGGTAGAATCATTTTTTAAAGACCAGGTACCAGCGTCATTTTTCAGATCACCGTCACTATTGGCTATCCTAAACTCTGCATTAGACCTCACAAATCTATCACAGCTTCCATTTTCATTGAACCGAAAACAATTGCCTCCCGTATTATAACAATAATCGTGATGAACCCAGTATTCCTTTTTCCCGGCAATAAATACAGATTTGATTTCCTCTTTTTTACTACATGAGATACTCAATATCAGCACAAGTATTATAATTATTTTTTTCATTAGTTATTTTTTAATGATCAATACATTTTTATAACTTCTCAAATTTTCCCATCGATTACTAACTTCAGCTATAACTATCGTTTTTATTAACTTTCTGTCAAGTATGACAATTTGCAAAATTATAATAAATATAACATAACTATTCCATTTAGCGAATTCAGTTTTTTAATATTAAAAAAAAAAAATTGAGTTTTTGATTCCAGATAAGTATTTTATAACTAATCGGTTAACTGTTCCTAAATTAAAAGTAATAATGCCAGGGCACTTAATAATTTTGACATTTTGATATATAGGCATGTTACTTCAATAACATTCTTTCCGTAATTGTCTTATTTGAAGAAGCATCAATTCCGGTAACTTCGGCATATTTTACATTTGGTAACCAAAAAGAACCGCCTTCAATGCGTACAAATATTTTTTCTACCTGTATTCTTTTTTGATTTACACTTACAAAAACATGATATTTTTGATCTGAACCTATCTTTTTTAAGGTTAAGGGCAACTTTTTATACGATACAAATTGAAACTCAAACTCCTCATTATCTAAGGATTTACTTTCTATTCCGTAAGCAAATTTGCGTTGTATATAACTAAAATCTTTTTTTTCTCCTTTCTCAGCATATCGAACCCAATAGGCTTTTATAGGATTGCTTTTGTCTATTTTCCCATTTTCCTGATAGTTTATAGCATATATAGCAGTGTTTACATTTGGATCTCGCTGAATGTAAAATAACATATTATCTATATTTTTAGGCGTTGGAAAATGTAATGGTGACGGATTTTTGGATTGTGCCATTAGATTGTTAGAAAATATACACAGCAATAAGATCGTTATGACGATTAGTGATTTTGCGAAATATTTAAATGTTAGTTTGTTCATAAACGAAATTTATATGAAGTGTTGGGGACTACTGCTTTAACACATAGAAACATAGATAATTAGGACGTTTAAAAAAGGCGTTTCACTTGTTTAAAACAAACATAGCTATGTGTAAAGAAATTAGTTTCTTTTGTTATATTCTTTTTACGCATCTATAACCTATGTTTCTATGTGTTAAATTTACGTCCAGCGGATTAATTTGATTCGATTACATTCTGTTTTTCATTTACCTTAAAAACCCAATATTTAATCAGTGGGTAATTAAAACCATAAGAAACAAAACTATCCGTGATTAATCTCCCGATTCTGTAATCGATTTGAAATACTTTTTGCAAAATAAGCGTACCGGATGATTTTAAGGAAATGCTTCCCAAAACTACCAGCGCAAATCTTAAAAGCTGACTATTGATGTGACTGCTATAACCGGATTGATTTTTAAATACCCAAAATCTATTGATGCTGAAATTGACAACTGCGCCAACGATTCCGGAGATTAGAATAGAAAAGGCAAAATGCAATTTGAATACTTCTGTTAGTAAAATCATTAAACCATAATCGGTAATACCGCCTAAAAATGCCGCAACTTGTGCTTGTAGAAAAGTAAAAATGGATTTTTTACTGAACATATCAGTCTTGGTTTTTATCTTTGAAATCGCCCAACTTTAAAAGCTTCAAGCTATCTATAATGTTAATTACAAACAAAATAACGGTGATTAAACCGGCCAAATAGGCAATTGATCCCTCAAATAAAACTTCTGTAATTAAAATGAAAGCAATAATAAAACGGAGTTCTGTTGGGCCAACAAAGCCGGAATCTATACTGTATTCATTGGTGATTTTGTAGCGTAACTGACTGATAATGACTGACCATCCATACAATGCGACAAAAGCAAAGGCTACTATTTGTGTATCATTTTGTGCATAAATGTAGTAGCCAAAGCCTATCAGTACAATACCGATCCAATCAGCAATAATATCGAGTGCAAAACCATACCAACGGCGCGGAATATTTCTATAATAAGCCAATCTTCCGTCTAAAGAATCGCCTAACCAATTTATAGCTAAACCAATAATACCTAAAAGCAAATACCAGTTGGCTAAATAAGTACCTAAAACAAAAGCTAAGGAAACCAATCCTGAACCAAATGTACCCAGTAAAGTGAGTAAGTTGGGCGGAATGAATTCAGGCACTTTCGGGAGCAAAAATACAATTGTTGACTGTTCTGCCCTTTTTAAAATATTGGTTCGTTTACGGTCTGAAAATGTTCTTTGTACAATTGTACTATAATCTTCTAGCAGTGTTTCTTTTCCCATTAATAGCGCAGTATTTGCAAGCCTGATAGTATAGCCAATTCTACTTTAATATAATTTAGTTTTACTTTTCTTTGCGTATTTTTAAAAAAATCGGCCGTTCTTTTTAGTTTACCTGATCTGACCAGATAACTAAATGCGATAATAATCAGCATATTATTTAACAATTCCCGCAAAGCGTTGATAGAAAACCGTTGGACTGTTCTCGTTTTTAGGAGCGTATTTTCCTGCTATAATCGGAATATAAATCACCCTCCTTCTACTCTCTTCGCCACGGATAGATGATTCCGCCACTCTGTGCCACAAACGGCCATCGTGAATGGTTAAATCTCCGGCTTCCGGATTGATGGAAACTTCCTGAGCATCAGCTTTATTGTCTAAAAAGTACTTTTTACGAAAAAGCATTTGATAAACACTTTGCTTGTGCGTACCGGGAATGATTTTAAGTCCACCGTTTTCAGGTTGTAAAGTGCTTAAGTGAATACCCACATTGAGCATTGGGTTTAATTTTCCACCATAAAAAATATCTCTCAAGCCATCTGTATGCCAGCCCATTTTGGTAAACTTACTTTCCGGGCCATTAATATAATGATTGAAAACCATTCCGTCTTTTTCTTCCGTACCCAATCTCGAGCCCTCGCCTGCCAATGGTAATAAATTATTGAATCTTGGATCAAGTAAAAGACCGCTTAATGTTTGATGATGTTGATTGATAAAAGCAAAACGTTGTACAATTGGGGAGCCGTCTAAATCTTTTCCGTATTTGATTGGAACGCCGTTTACTTTTTGAAGATCATTGTCGATCCATTTTTGCTCTACTTGTTTTGAAGCATCAATGATGGATGAAACCGTTTCCGGATTTATAAATTTTTTGAAATGGATGAATCCATGTTCGTTAAAAAACGCAATTTGCTCATTAGTTAATTGCTCAGTAAGGGTAAAGGTTTTATAAGAAGATACCATGATAATATAGATTTAATAAATGAAATAATATACTTTGTAATTTTATCTAAAACAGAATAACAACAACAGCAACAACAAAACATTAGCATGTTGGCGTGCATTCGGTTTTCAGATAAATTAAACATATTTTTTCTATTATTTGACATACTCTATAGAATTAGTAGAATTTAATACAAACTTAATATAATTTTTTATTTTACAAAGAATATTTTTTTTATTTTTTTGAAAAAATTAAATTTTATAAATTCCGGCTGCCGTTTTTTCGATAAATGCCTTTGGTAATATACGGTTGGCATAAACCGAAATGATATTGGTAAAACCCGGAATAACTTCTGATTTTTTGCTGAACATGGCTTTTACGGCCATTTTTGCAACTTCATCAGGCTGCATATTAAACTTTTCGGCCATTTTGCTAAAAGCGTTTAAGCCAGCTCTTGCAGCAAAACCAGTATCAACGGGGCCCGGACTAAAACAAGTTACTGAAATTGAAGTTGGGGCAAGTTCGAAACGCAGGGCGCGCGTAAACGATAAAACAAAAGCCTTTGTAGCCGAATAAACAGCCAGCGTAGGTACAGCCTGGTAGGCAGCAGTACTGGATATATTTAGAATGTAAGATTGTTTTTCCCGCGAAAGTATGGGCACTAATAAATGTGAAAGTTCTACCACTACATTCATGTTAAGCTGCATCATACCAAGCTGATCGGTTAAAGAAGACTGACTAAAATCACCCCAGACACCATAACCGGCATTGTTAACTAAAAAGCCAACCGGATAATTATTCATTTTTATCCAATCGGTTACTTTTTGCGATGCGCCAGTTGTCGAAAGATCAATCGATAAAAAAGCAGCATTAATGCCGTATTTAACTTGCAGATCATCAGATAGCGCTTTTAATTCGGTTTCACTTCGTGCAACAAGCAATAGTGGATAACCTTGTTTGGCCAATTCATAAGCAATAGATTTTCCAATGCCTTTGCTGGCTCCGGTTATTAAGGCAAACGGTGTCGTTTTTTCGCTCATTTTATCAATTTAATCATCCAAATATAAAGATTAATTATAAACCGTTGGGTATGCGACATCCATAATGGTTAGCCCTGTCTCCTATTCTCTCGTTGTTTTATTCACGATTTAAAGAAACCTGCAAAATATTAAAAACTGCTACGGCACTATTTTAAAAGCATGCTTATTATAGTATTTATTCAATCATTTTTTTAAACAACATTTTCATAGATTCTGGATCTATTGTATTCATATCTAACAACTTTAATGATTTAACCATTTTAATTGTAGTTGTTTTATATTTTTGAAAATGAGGTGTTTTTAAATGTGATTGATAAGCATTGTTATCGTTATAGATTTCTAATATTCGTATTTGAGTCGAATCAGTTTTTTGATACATCGGAAATATTGCCAGTACACCGGGTTCCAGTTTTACTGACGCTGAAGCCTCCTCTTTTAAAATGGCTTTATATTCGGATAAATGTTCAGGGTGAATTTGAATTTCCGAAATACGAACTATAATATCTTTGTTTGGCCTGACATATCGCTGAAAGTTAAAAACAGTGTTGCCAATAGTAATTGTAAAAATAAACTATTTCGAAAACTGCCCTGAAGATTATGGATTAAATTTTTCATTTACAAGGCTTTAATATAACAATAAAAATTCTTTAAGGTCGAGAGGATAATTTTTCTAAAGATACCAAAATATCACGGTCTTCAAAAACATCAAAACAATTATAATACGGAAAAATAGCAACACCACAAAAACAAGAATGCTCTCTTTTCGAGAGCGTTCTTGTTCATCATTACATCTTTACTATAAATTATCATTAAAGAAACTTCCTAATTTATCAAAAGGAATCACATCTACTTTATCATACAAATCAACGTGAACTGCATTTGGGATAATTATCAATTCTTTTGGTTCATTTGCCGCTTTAAAAATATCTTCACTAAAATATCTTGAGTGCGCATTTTCTCCCGCGATTAAAAGCATTGGACGTGGTGAAATTTCTTTTACATAAGTTAGTATTGGCATATTCATAAACGAGATGGAATTGGTTACCAGCCACGCTCCGTTTGAATTCACAGAATTGACTTGAAAACCACGCGGCGTTCTGTAATAATCAAAATATTCTTTTACAAATTGTGGCTCATTGCCTTTCAATGCTTCCGGTAAATTTCTTGGTCCGGCTGCCGGTTTTCCTTTTTCGGCATCTTTCCAACGCTGCTCACCCAAAGTTTCCAATGTTTTGGTTCTTTGTTCCGGAGTTACAGAATCATTATAGCCTTTTGACATTACTCTGGTCATATCATACAAACTTGTCGTCGCAACGGCTTTTACCCGCTTATCAATAGCAGTTGCATTTAAGGCAAAACCGCCAAAACCACAAATACCGATGATTCCAATTTTATTTCTATCGACTTTTTTTTGTAATCCTAAAAAATCAACCACGGCGCTAAAATCTTCAGTATTGATTTCCGGAGAGGCAAGATTTCGTGGTTCGCCCCCACTTTCTCCTGTATAAGATGGGTCGAAAGCCAAAGCTATAAAACCGCGTTCTGCCATTTGATTGGCATATAATCCGGATGACTGCTGTTTCACTGCTCCAAAGGGTCCGCTGATGGCTAATGCAGACAATTTTTCGTTTCCTGCATTTTTCGGAAGGTATAAATCACCGCTTAAAGTAATGCCGTAGCGATTTTTGAAACTCACTTTTTGACGGGTTACTTTGTCACTAAGCTGAAATGTATAATGTTCTTTTGATGTATTCATTTTTTCTAAATTTGATTGTGCTTTTTGTGAAAATATTTGCCCTGTTATCAGGAATACTAATGCAATTGCGAATGTTTTTTTCATTTTATTTTTTGATTTTATAGTTTTCATAATGATTTGATTTTTAATTATTTTCAAATTTTACGACTTCATTTCAATTTCATAACCATCACTTTTAAGGTTGAATATTTTTAATGAATTTTGCGGGAATTCCGCCAACGACAGTATTATCTGGAACATCTTTAGAGACTACTGCTCCTGCTGCAACAACTGCATTTTCTCCAATTGTTACGCCAGGCAAAATTGTAGCATTGGCACCAATCCATGCATTTTTTTTGATGAGAATTGGTTTACCTGCTAATCCTTTTCTTTCCTGTGGATTTAATGGATGATTTTCGGTAATGAGACTGACTTTCGGGCCAATTAAAACATCGTCCTCAATGGTAATTCCGCCCAATGCCAAAAACGTGCAGTCAAAATTGATGAATACGTTTTTACCAATTGTAATGTGTTTTCCACAATTGATATAGAGAGGTGTAAATACGGCAACATCCTGTAGTTCTTTATCTAAAATCCTGCTTAGTATCTGCGTGATTTCTTCAGGATTTACAGCATTGTTCATCTGAATCAGTAATGCTTTCACTGCAAATGCTTCTTCCCTCAATCTGCCCATTTGCGAATCGTTAGGAAGTATGATTTCACCGGCTAAAAGTCGCTCAAAAATATCTTTTTGAAATGGTGCGGCATCGGAAATAAGGTTTGAATCTGACATACTATTTGAATTAAATAATCAGATACAAAGGTAAGACTGCCTTAAAGCAAGGAAGTAACGATTATCAAACCAAAGATTAAGAAATTCAAACTTCGGACAAACGAAATGCAGAAGGATTAGTGCCGGTATTCTTTTTGAAGAAATTATTGAAGTAAGTGGGATAATCAAACCCAAGTGCGTAACCAATTTCAGAAACACTCCAATCAGTATGTTGTAAGAGCGCTTTGGCTTCTGTTATAATTCGCTCAGTAATATGGGTTGTTGTCGATTTTCCGGTAACTTCTTTTATGGCTCGATTCAAGTAATTGACATGCACATTCAAATGTTGTGCGTAATGTTGCGCTGTTCTCAATTGAAGTGGACTGGAAGTAGTTTCAATTGGAAACTGTCTTTCTAGTAATTCCAAAAACACAGATGACAATCTGGAAGATGCATTGCTATTTTGTTCGAAATTTTCAGCAGGTTCCATCTTTAAAGATTCATGTATAATAAGACTGATATAATTGCGAATCAGCTCATCTTTAAAAACATAATCACTTTTTTGTTCTTCAATCATTTTCTGAAAAATAGTATTGAGAAAACCTCTTTGTTCTTCGGTAATTTTTAAAACGGGTGTTCCGCCAATTTTAAAAAAAGAAGATTGCTGCAGGCTTTCAGAACGTTCGGAGTTTTTAAAAAACTCTTCTGAAAATAAAATCGTATAACCAATATAAGTGGTAGAAATGGTTTCCCAGGAATATGGAATGTGCGGATTTCCAAAAAAGAGAATCGTACCTTCCTGCTCATAGGTTTTATCAGAATAATGAATCTTGCTTTTCCCGGTAGTCAGACAGATTTTATAAAATTCTTTTCTGCTGTACATTCTGGTTTCGGCACCGTCATCTTCTATCTGAAATGCTTTAAACCCCTGCAGTTTCAGTTCGTTATTAAACTTGGACACTTCTCTTATTACCTTCTCTTTCATTTTACAAAGTTAAGAAATTCAAACTTGTTCAAAACATTATAATCTTAATTCTTATTCTTTTTGAAAGCAAATAATTAAATTATTTAGAAGAAAACGAGAAACAAAAAGGATCAAAAGTAAGCTAATTTAAAATTATCATTAAAAAATGAACACTGTTCAAAAAATATACATACCTTTGCGGCATGAGTACAGCAGAAAGAAAAGCACGTGAAAAAGAAGCCTTAAAAATGCTGATCCTGAAAGGAGCTAAAAAACTCTTTTTAGAGAGAGGTATTGAACAGACTACGATTCGAAATATCGCTGATGAGATTGACTACAGCGTTGGAACTGTGTATGTTTACTTTAAAGATAAAAATGCTATTCTTCATGACCTGCACTCTATTGGTTTTCAGGAGCTAGGCGGGTATTTCACCGAATTGTTCGCTATTAAAGATCCAATGGAACGCCTTCGAAAAATGGGGTTTACCTATTTGAAATTTGCCATGGAAAATTCCGAAATGTATGATCTCATGTTCATCGTTAAAGCACCGATGGAATTTATTGAAAGTACTGAAAAAGAAGCATGGAATGAAGGAGCTGACACTTTTGGCGCTCTAAAGAAAACCGTGAAAGAATGTATGGACAACGGGCATTTTGAAGGACATTCATTAGAAGCATTATCCTTTATGATTTGGAGTTTAGTACACGGAATGTGCTGTCTGGAAATACGCCAGAGAACAAAAGGGGTGAAATTTTCTAACCCGGATACTATCCTCTCTGATGGATACAATGAATATTTAAAAATAATAAAGAAACTTTAAACCTTTTTTTGATCAAAAAAATGAACAACGTTCAATTTAAAAACAATGTACAATAAAATGAAAAAAGCAATTACATTAACCATTCTTTGTTTTGGATTTATAGGATATTCCCAAAGCAAACTCGATAATTACATCCAGACTGGATTAAAAAGCAACGAGGTAATCAAACAGCATAATTTTGATATTAATAAAAGTCTGTACGCCCTGCAGGAAGCCCGTTCCCTGTTCTACCCTACTGTTTCGTTGAATGCCAATTATACTAAGGCCGATGGCGGAAGAACAATTGATATCCCGATTGGGGATATACTGAATCCTGTATACAGCACACTCAATCAGATAACCAATTCAAATGCTTTCCCTTCTCTGCAGAACCAGTCAGTTTTGATTAATCCGGATAATTTTTATGATGCTAAAATTCACACCACAATGCCGTTGCTGAACTATGAAATTATTTATAACAAGAGAATCAAAAGCCAGCAGACTTCTTTACAGAAAATAGAGCTTGAAATCTACCAAAGGGAACTGGTTAAAGAAATAAAAACCGCATACTATAAATACCTGCAGTCCATTGAAGGAATTAATATTTATCAGGATGCTTTGGCATTGGTAAAAGAAAATCAAAGGGTTAACCAGTCTTTGTTTAAAAATGACAAGATAAACCGTACGGCAGTCCTTAGAAGTGATAATGAAGTAATTCGTATCGGGGCAAATCTGGAAACAGCCAAACAAGTCAGTAATAATGCGAAAACATATTTTAATTTTCTAATTAATCAAAAGCTTGACAGCGAAATTGAGGTTGATTCTGATAAAGAAAGCCTGCCTAGTGCATTGGTACAGGAAAACACCTCAGGCAGAGAAGAACTTTCAAAGCTTACCATGGCAAAAGATATAAATGACAATGTCAGTAAGCTCACCCAATCGTATTGGTACCCAAAATTGAGCGGTTTTGCAGATTTCGGATTTCAGGACTTTGATTTCGAAGTGAATAAACAATCCCGATACTATTTTGCCGGTGCCGCTTTAGAATGGACTATTTTCTCAGGCAACAAAAACAAATACAGGCTCAAGCAGGTTCAGGAAGAAACCAATAAAATAAACTCACAGACTGATAATGTAAAACAGCAGCTGTTGCTTCAGTTTCAGGTTACCCGAAATAATTTAATATCTGCTTTGGAACAATTTAATGCTGATAAAAATCAAAAAGCAGCGGCCAAAAAATATAATGAGGACATAACCAAATTATATAAAGAAGGACAAGCCATCTACATTGAACTTCTGGATGCGCAGAACCAATGGGTAAATGCACAGCTTAATACGAATATATCTCTTTATAATTCCTGGATTGCCTATGCAGAATTAGAAAGAGCCAATGCCACTTTTACTTTAAAATAATCCAAAAACAACACTTATGAAATCGAAGATTAATTCATCCGTTCGCCTTTCAGACGCGGGGCACGAACACAAAAAAAAATATTTTACGCTTGTGAGTAAAAAATCAATAGTAATATGTCTTTTTGCTTTTCCTCTTCTTTATGCTTGTAAAGAAGAAAAGAAAGAGCGTAACCAATTTGAAACTGCAGATATTGTATCCATTAAAACAGCACCGGCCGGATCCTTAGCACTTACCAGTAACATCACTGCTTCCGGTTTAGTCACAACAGAAAACACAGCCAATTACAGCTTTAAAATTGGTGGTATCGTAAAACACATTTATGTCGAAGAAGGGCATTTCTTTAAAAAAGGACAGCTTTTAGCCGCATTGGATGAAACCGAAATCAGTGCGGGTTTGAACCAGACTGATTTAAATGTAAAAAAATACGAGAGGGATTATACCCGAGCCAAAAATCTCTACCAGGACAGCGTATATACTTTAGAACAGCTTCAAAATACAAAAACAGGTCTTGACATTGCCCGAAAACAAAAAGATGCTATTGCTTTTAATGCCCGTTATGCCAAAATATATGCGGCAGCAGATGGTTTTGTATCTCAAAAAATAGCCAATGAAGGCGAAGTTACAGGGCCCGGCTCCCCTATTTTAGCCATAAATGAAACATCCCATAACAATAATTACCTGTTAAAAATTGGACTGACAGATAAAGAATGGGCAACGGTTAAAATTGGCCAGAAAGCATCCGTTACTCTCGATGGTTATCCTGATCAAAACTTTGATGCTGTGGTTTTTAGAAAATCGCAGTCTGCTGATGCGGCCCTGGGTTCTTTTCAGGTGGAATTAAAACTGGACCTGAAAAACAGTAAACCTGCAGTGGGTATGTTTGGCAAAGCCGAAATACGTGCCGATACTGCTCAGGATTTAATCACGATCCCTTACGACGCACTTATTGAAGCAGACGGTAATAAGGCTTTTGTTTTTTTAGTTGAAAATAACAAAGTGAGAAGACGGCCTGTGACCATTTACAAATTTGAAAACAAAATTGTGTACATCAAAGACGGACTTGAGAAAACAGATCAGATAGTGATCTCAAACAGCGCTTATCTGAACGAAGAATCAAAGATTAAGATCATTAAATAATACGCACCATGAAGATTACAAACTTTGCCGTTAAAAACTATCAGTTCACACTGATTATATTTCTTCTCGTGTCTGTTGTAGGGTATCTGACCCTGTTTTCAATGCCACGATCAGAAGATCCTTCTACTCATCCGCCCCAATATCTCATTACGGTTATTTATCCCGGAACCAGTCCAAAGGATATGGAGGAACAGGTAGTAAAACCTATTGAAAATAAAATTTACGGACTCGAAAATATCGATAAAATCCTGACCACTGTTGAAGACGGCGTAGCTGCCTTTCAGGTAAAATTTAAGTATGGGGTTGATGTAGATAATAAATACCAGGAAATTTCTACAGAAATGAATGCGCTGCAAAACAGCGAACTTCCTAAGGATATTTACCTGATAAAAACCGAAAAAATTGCCTCTTCAGATGTAAAAATTCTTCAGGTGGCCTTAATTTCAGAAAATGCATCAGATAAAAAACTGCGTGATGCGGCGGATGAATTGAAGACAAAACTGGAGAAAATCACCAACCTTAAAGACGTAAAATATGCCGGAATACCGGAACAGGAAATTAGAATTGACCTGCAGCTGGATAAACTTGCTCAGTTAAAAATTCCATTAAACCTTGTAATAGGAAGTCTTCAGAGTGAAGCTGCCGATATTCCCGGAGGAAGCGTCAATCTTGGCAGTAAAGTGTTTAATGTAAAGACAAGCGGTAAATTTAAAAATGCCGATGATGTTGCCAATACGGTTATTTACAATGCAAATGGTAAAATAATCTATATGAAGGATGTTGCCGAAGTAGGTTATAAATCTGAAACAGTAGATCATATTACCCGTATAAATGGTCATCGTTGTGTTCTGGTTACCGTAGGTATGAAAGACAACGTAAATATAACTGATGTTCAAAAAGAATTTTTACCAATAGTAGAGGAATTCTCTAAAGACCTGCCTCAAAATATAAAACTGATTAAAAACTTTGATCAGGCCAATATGGTGTCGCAGCGTCTGGGACATCTGGGCTTTGATTTTACCCTTGCGATTGTGCTGGTGATCATTACGCTTTTGCCATTAGGATCAAGAGCTTCATTGATTGTAATGATCTCCATACCGCTCTCACTGGCTTTAGGGCTTATTGTCATGAATGCCTTCGGTTATTCCTTAAATCAGTTAAGCATTGTAGGTTTGGTGGTGGCTTTAGGACTTCTGGTAGATGACAGTATTGTGGTGGTCGAAAACATCGAACGCTGGCTTCGTGAAGGTCATTCTAAAATGGATGCTGTTCTAAAAGGTACCAAACAAATAGGTCTTGCTGTTGTAGGCTGTACCGCTACTCTTGTTATTGCTTTTTTACCACTGGCTTTTCTTCCTGATGTTTCAGGTGAATTTATAAGAAGTCTTCCTATGGCAATTATTACGAGTGTTCTGGCCTCAATGATTGTGGCAATGACATTGGTTCCGTTTTTGGGAAGCCGATTTTTAAAAACGCACGAACATGGCGAAGGGAATGTTTTTCTTCAATACCTGCAAAAATTCCTGACACGATCTTACAGCAGGATTATGCCTAAAGCATTGCAGTTTCCAAAAACAACAATTGCTATATCCATAGCATTGAGCATAACCGCCTTTGGACTTTTTAAGGCTACCGGATTTAAGTTATTCCCAACTTCAGAGAAACCAATGTTTCTTATTAACATAAAAATGCCGCTGCAGGCCAATCTGACCGAAAGCGACAGGGTAACAAAACTGGTCGAAGCCGAACTGAAAAACCATAAAGAAATTGTCTTTTATACCGCCAATGTTGGCAAGGGAAACCCACAGATTTATTACAATGTACACCCGCAGGACAGAAAACCTGATTTTGCACAGATTTTTGTGCAGTTGGAAGATGAAGCAAAACCTACCGAAAAAACAGCTTTGATTGAAAGACTCCGAGAAAAATTCAAGACAATGCCTTATGCCAAAATCGAAGTGAAAGATTTTGAGCAGGGAACGCCTCTGGAAGCTAATATTGTAGTGAGGCTCTTTGGAGAAGATCCGGCCCTTCTGCGTAAGCTTTCTTCTGAAGTGGAAACGATATTGCGAAATCAGAAAGGGACAGTTTATATTAACAATGAACTCAACACGTACAAAACAGATGTCAAAGTAAAAATTAATAAAGAAAAAGCAAGAACATTAGGCGTGATGACCAGTGAGGCAGATAAAGTAGTACGTCTTGCTGTAGCCGGATTAACTGTTGGCGATTATATCGATAACAGAGGCGATGCCAGAAATGTTACTCTCACACTGCCCAGGGATAAATTTTCTGATCTGGACGCTTTAAAAAATCTGTATGTCAATAATATTCAGGGAACCCCAATTGCATTGAACCAAATTGCAGACATCTCTTTTGAAACTTCGCCAACAACGATTAATCATTTCAATAAATCCCGTTTTGCAAAGGTTACAGCATTATCAGACAAAGGATACTATGCCAATGATTTATTAACAGAGATCGTACCTAAACTTGATCAACTAAAAATGCCAAAAGGGTATTATTATAAATTGTCAGGTGAAAAAGAGTCCGAAGGAGATGCGCTGGGAGGAAATTTCCTTTCGGTAATTATTTTGAGCACATTCCTTTTCGTTGCTGTACTCCTATTGCAGTTCAAAACGTTTAAAGGAATCATCATTGTACTTTCCATTATTCCATTGGGAATTTTAGGCGGGGTCGTATTATTACTTATTAACGGAAGTCCTATGTCACTGGTTGCTATTATTGGTTTTATTGGTCTGTCGGGTATTCAGGTTAAAAATTCACTGCTGCTGGTAGATTTCACCAATCAGCTCAGACAGGAAGGATACTCCATAGATGACGCAATTGCGGTTGCCGGAGAAACCCGATTTTTGCCTGTAGTATTGACGTCTATAACGGCAATCTGCGGTCTTATTCCTCTGGCTTTGAATTCGAATCCTTTAATTGCACCGCTGGCCATTGTGCTTATCGGCGGACTGATAAGCTCTACTATTCTGTCGAGAATTGTAACGCCTGTGATGTACAAGCTGATGCCTCCGAGTATCGAAATTGAGACTAAAGAACCGAATTAATTAATTCAGGAAACCCAATCTCTTTAAATCTTATATAAAGTTTATAGAAATTTGTCTGTAGAGATCACAAAATCAAAATCCCCTTTCATAACGAAAGGGGATTTTTTTTATGTTTTTTTCCTATTATTTAATATCAGAATCAATTCTAAAATCTGTGGAGAGAAAAAAAATTGATTTTTTGTTTGATTTAAAAATTTAATCGAATCTTAAGCCAATAAAAAAATTAAGATCCCTAACAATTCGTTATTTTGTATATACCGTTTGAAAGCAGTTTCTTTGGAAGGGGAATAAAAAAAAAAAAACAATCAACAGATAATCAGCACCTTATAAGAAATTAAAAATTTAAGGCACGTTTCTTGTTTTATTCTAAAAATAACCATTAAAAATTGACATTATGAAAACTTTAAAATATTTTTTGATCGGAGTGCTGTTCCTTTCTTTTAGCTACTCTCA
Source organism: Flavobacterium frigidimaris (assembly GCA_900129595.1). GTDB lineage: Bacteria > Bacteroidota > Bacteroidia > Flavobacteriales > Flavobacteriaceae > Flavobacterium > Flavobacterium frigidimaris. The sequence continues at coordinate 159,336 of FQWG01000001.1, forward strand.
TGCCCAGGTATCTGTAAATGTTAATATAGGTACACCACCGGCATGGGGACCGGTTGGCTATACAGATGTTCGATATTATTACCTGCCGGATCTTGAAACCTATTATGATGTAAACACATCAAATTATGTTTATTTGAATAATGGAAGATGGGTCAGAACGAGATCACTTCCTTCTGCTTACAGAAATTATGACCTTTACAGCGAATACAAAGTAGTCTTAACTGATTACAGAGGAGACAGACCTTATGACAATTTTAAAACCCATAAAGTAAAATATGGAAAAGGTTATAAAGGCCAGCCTCAAAAAACAATTGGTCAAAAACCCGGTAAAGGAAATAATAAACAGGGAAAAGACAATGGAAAGCACGATAATGGAAACCATAATGGAAACGGGAAAGGAAATGGTAAACATTAATTCAAAAATGCCCGAAACAACTTTTTTTTAAGCCCAACAGTACATTAAACTGCTCAAAATAGTTTGAAACGTACCTCTGGGATCACAAAATTAAAGTCTCATTTCATTAGAAATGGGACTTTTTTTATGCCTTTTTCCCATTATATACTATTGTATTCTAAAATATTATATAAGTAATATCTTATCCAGTTATAACATCGATCTGATCCGTTTTCCTGATTTTCTTTACTCCCCTTTCTCTTATTAGTGCTACTGCATCGAGCATTTTGATTAAATGAATATAGGGCGTCATCAGGTCAGAGCCAGCATCTCCGGGACAGACAGACAATGAAAGCTCTATGATTTGAGACAGAAATAATTCAAATTCTTTCAGTGTTACTTTATTAAATGCTTTTCGAAAGACAATAATTACTGAACATAATACGGAATACTATATAAACATCTTACTGGATTTCCATCTTTGATTGCCGGAATCCAGTTTGGGGATAATTTTATCACCCTTCCTAATTCTTTACCTGAACCATAACCAAAATCACGAAGAACTTTTATTGCAGATAAGCTTCCATCCTTTTCAATTATCATATTTACAAAAATCCCTCCTCTAGAAGCTTCATCATCCATTAATTCTTGTGGTATAACATAATTTTTCTTTATAAAAGCATAAAACTTGTTTATACCACCTGGATATTTTGGAAAAATTTCTACCACAGATGTACTATAAACTTCAGTATCTTCTGGCTTACTATCGTGAAGCTTTTCCAATTTTATTGCTTGTTGTGGCAAAGTCTTTTCGATATTTTTAGAAGCCGGCTCCGCCATTGCCGTCACAGTAGTATTTTGACAGCCCACAAGCAATAAAAAACTAATGGCTATTAAAAAATGTCTTTTATATTGTATTGTTTTCATCTTTCTTTACTGCTAATTCTTTTTGCTCCTTAGCTACTTCTTCGACCCAATCTTGCTTATTTGAATCGTTAATTGCTACATCATAATATTTTATTGCTTCATCAAAATTTCCAATTCTTCTTTCCATTTCAGCAACTAAATAATTAATGTTTGCAATTACTGATTTGTCTTCATATTCATTTTTATCTAAAGCAGAAATCAAATGACCCGATCGCGCTGATTTGTAATCCGTGCCCGCAAAGTATATCTTAACAAATCTAAAAAAAAAAATCCAGTTTTTGACTATAGACTTAACATTAGTATTTATTAATATAGAAACGGGGAGGGAAAGAATTTCCGTGCTATCGTTGCGCATAGGAATTATTGGTTCTATAAAGTTACCTAACTAACCTTTTTAAGCTGATTACAGTAAAAGCATAAAAAAATCCCATTTTAAAATGGGATTTTTTTGTCTTTTTAATCGATTTTAAATCTCAAAATACAATTTACATGTACAGTAAAATTTAGTGGTTGTCAAATTCCCTGCGGTTGTAAAAAGCGTCATCGTCACTATAATAGTTGGGATCATTTTCAGGATAATACGACTTCATTACTCTTCTTTCATATTCCCTGTCAAAATTTTGCTCCATATTATACCTGCTTGTTCTTCTAAAGGTGTCATATCCTATAGCGTTCGCCATGACAATTTTGGTGTCTGTATTTATGTTTACAGATCCAATGGGTATGATAATATGACTGTCTCCTTCTTTATAAACAAACTCTTTTCCGCTGTCGTTTGCTATAACATCACGAACCTCATTACGGTTGTCCTCTATTAACTTTTTATCTAGTTTTACATCCAGATAGACCACGCGCTGCATGTCTTTATTAACCCAAAGGTTATCAATTTTGCCTATTGTACGGTTTTCAGCATCTACGATCGTCCATCCTCTTACATCAGAATAATTTGAAGCAATTTTATAATTAGATAGTTCGTCGAGTCTGTATAAGTTTTTGTCTTTATTTTCCATAATTTTTTTATAAATAATATTATCTACTTTCCAGTTATTGTGCACTTGTACTATTTTCGATTTCTATGCTGCTTTCACTGTTAGCTTCATGATCTTTTACAAAAATGTAGTATATAAGTCCTCCAATTATCAGCAATACTGCAATCCATGGCCATATTGGTTTTTTCTTCTCAATTTTAATTTCTGCCATAACTTATTTTTTTAGATTAAATAATAGTTTTTAAAATACTAATTAAAGATACAAATGAGAATATGTTCTAAAGTATTTAATTTCAGCAGGATGTTACACAATTCCCAGTAGATTGATTTGAGGAATCGTTTATTTTTTTGACACACAATTAAAAAAAAACTTCTTCAACTGCATTGTCCGGACAATTGCCTTTAGCAAATCAGCAACAACCGATATTCCCCTTCATTTTCTTCCGGAGCTCTATGAATACAAGGCAATACTTGTTGTTTTGGGTGATCTACGGCAAGTCGCCAAAGATGTCCTAACCCTAAATTAACAGGCTTTGCATCTGCATGCACCTGATAATGCAAGTCGAAATAATTTTCTTTCAGAAAGTCTTCGAATTCTTCTTCTGGTCCGTCGTGCAGCTCTTTTAGTTTGGCCCGAATTTCCGGAATCAGGATTTTTTGTTCTGCCTGTGTATTAGCAATAATATCGCTTACCGCTCCGTGATAGGTACATAAAAAAGTATCTGTTGCAATGGGCGAACGATCAACATGAAATGAATACACATCTGTCGATATAAAATCGAATTCGTCATCACGTTCGTAACACTTGAGTAAATTAAGAGAAGGCGAAGCGCCAAAATCAGTTAATAATTGCAGATCGTTCAAGATTATTTCCCTTGCTATATTTCCCTTTGGGGAGAGTTGTAGTGCAATTAGGTCTTCAGGATCAACTTCGGTTATATTTTCTTTTAGAGATAATTGGGCTACAATTTCGTTAAAATCGCCGTCCAAATTTCTGTACCAGCACAGCGCATTCATTTCTCCCCTGAAATTGTTATGTACAAGATCAGAGAAAGTAGGCACTACTCCTATTTGGCTGTTGTCAGAAAATATATTGCTCATCGTATAATTAAGAATCCGGTTACTTCATGCATTACAAAATTATGCAATAACCCCCGTTGCATGTCATTATTTTTAAACACATAGATTTAACACTTTTAAAAAAGGCGTTTCACTTATTTAAAATACACCTAGACCGCTATGTGTTAAATCTTTTTTTCATTAATTTATTCACGTTCTAACTTAACAATCTAAGAATCTGCAGATTAAAAATAAATCAGTTGTGTTTCACGCAGATTTTAAAAGATTCTGGCAGATTTACATGGATTTATTTATAACTAAAATTAAATATGCTTTAACCAGCAAAATATGAGTTAAAAAATCATTTTCTCCACAACATTTTCCCTTGATTCAAAAAAACCAGCAACTTTAATGAATTATATGCAGAGAATTACAATCTGGAATGGTATAATAAATACTATTTATTTTTTTGTGTTTAAAACTTTATAACATACATAAAGAATACCCAGCCAAATAGGAATCAATTCTACGGATAACTTCATATTCGTGATCCACATGATGGATAAAATACCCAATAAAAACACGAAACAAATATAATTACTAACCGGATAAAACAATGATGCAAACTTCGTTTTTGTACCTTCCTTGTCTTTCGAACGCCTGAATTTGAGATGTGTATACGAAATCATCACCCAGTTAATAATTAAAGAAGACACCACTAAAGACATTAAAATACTAAAAGCCTCTTCTGGAATTATTTTATTTATTAAAATACAAATAGCGGCAAAACATGAAGAAATTAAAATCGCATTTATTGGTACTGATTGTTTGTTGAGCTTCATTAAAAACTTAGGCGCATTGCCCTGATCTGCCAAACCGTACAACATGCGGGAGTTGCTGTATACACTGCTATTATATACTGACAAAGCTGCTGTTAATACAATAAGATTAAGCGCATTAGCAATAAGTCGTGTAAAAAATATTTTGTTGCCAAACAACTCAAATTCCATTCCGTTTAAATTCTGAAAAACCATTACAAACGGGCTGCTGTCTGTCGTAATTTGCTGCCACGGCGACAAAGCAAATAAAATTACCAATGCACCAACATAAAATATAAGGATTCTATAGATAACCTGATTGGTTGCTTTTGGAATGTTTTTTTTCGGATTTTCTGCCTCAGCAGCCGTAATCCCGATCAGTTCTAAACCACCAAACGAGAACATAATCAGCGCCATTGCCGCTAATAAACCCTGAAAGCTGCCAGAAGCCGTTTTTTCGAAGAAACCTTTTGGAAAAAATCCTCCATCGTTATATAAATTATGAATCGAAGCATGCTCTCCTCCTGTACCACTTATTAGCAAGTAAGTACCAAAGAGGATCATGGCAATAATTGCAACTACTTTTATGATCGAAAACCAAAATTCAGTTTCTCCGTACACTTTTACGGAAGCAAAATTTAAGGCATTAATAATCAGGAAGAAAAATAAACTAGATGCCCAGAGCGGAATTTCAGGCCACCAAAACTGTACATAAACACCAATGGCTGTAAGTTCAGCCATACTCACTAAGATATATAAAATCCAATAATTCCAACCGGATGCAAAACCTGCAAAAGAGCCCCAATATTTATAGGCAAAGTGGCTAAAACTTCCTGATACCGGTTCTTCGACAACCATTTCGCCAAGTTGTCTCATAATAAAAAAAGCGATAATTCCGGCAACAGCATATCCTAAAATAACAGATGGTCCTGCAAGAACAGCCGCGGGACCAATACCAAGAAAAAGACCTGTTCCTATTGATCCGCCTAATGCAATTAACTGAATGTGGCGGTTCGTCAGCCCGCGTTTAAGCTGATTGTCCTTTTCGTCTTCGTGTTTTTGTTTCACAAATTAAATTTTTAAATGAGTTTAGTGTACTCACAAATGTATAAACGGCGAAGATAAGTTAAAAAAGGAATCGTACAAAGCATGCAATATGCCAAAACCTGTGGAAACAGAAAAAAATACCACAAAGAATGCCAAGTTGTTTTACTCTGAACTTCTATAAAAAGGCATCTTTATTATACCTTTAATGTCCTTAATTCCGCTATTTCTGATGGTTTATTTTTAGAAAAAATGTTTTTCTTGTAATATAAAAATACTAAAACGGATAGAATACCTATACCTCCCTCAATGGCTACAGCCTCTTTTGGACCTGATATTTCTGCCAGAAGCCCTATTGATAAACTTCCAACGGGCATAACGCCCTGATAAGCCATTATATAATAACTAATCGCTCTTCCTCTCATATGCGGTGCGGCATTGGCCTGAATGTAAGTATTAATTGCTGCTGACTGCGCCATCATGCCTATTCCGCTCATTGTCATAAAAAACAATGCCACAGGCAAAGCATTTGAAAGCGATAAAAATAAAACGCTTCCTCCGAAAAGAAAACTTGAAATCACAATCGTCTTGATTAAATATTTATTCGACTTTAAATTAGCCAGGTATACAGCACTTAATACAGAACCAAAACCCATAGCGCTTTCAAAAAGACTAAATGTTTTTGCCGTACCATTGAAGAGATCTTTTGCAAAAATGGGCATTAGCGTATTAAAAGGAAGTACTGCCAAACTGCTAACTGCGAGAAGAAGAATGAGGCTCATTAAATCTTTCTCACCGGAAATATACTGAAAACCTTCTTTTAATTCTCCCCACAAACTGTTTTGTGGCTTTATATTAACCGTAATTTTCATTCGCATCATATAAAGACAGATCAAAACCGGTATATAACTAACAAAATTGCTGATAAAACAAAAGTCCTCACCAAGGGTACTCAATACAATTCCGGCTAAAGCCGGGCCTACTACTCTGGCTAAATTTGTCATAATCGAATTTAAGGCGATCGCATTAGGCAAATCTTCGGCATTATCTACCATGTCGATCATCAGCGTCTGACGGCAGATCACATCAAAAGAATTTATAATTCCCTGCACCAGACTCAACAGTATAATTCCTGTTATACTATAGCATTTAAAATAAAGCATCGCTGCCAAAGCTCCCGCCTGAACCATCGAAATAATCTGACTGTTGATCATCACCTTAAATCGGTTATGCCTATCGATATAACTCCCGGCGTAAGGCGATAAAACCAAAGAAGGAATCAAGCTTACAAAAGTAACTATGCCCAATAATAATGCTGAACCTGTTAATCGATAAACCAACCAGCTCACTGCCGTTTTCTGCATCCAGGTTCCCATAAGAGAGACGGATTGCCCGTAGAAAAAGAGCTTAAAATTTCTGTATTTTAAAGATCTGAAAATATTCATAATAACTGAAGTAAAATGTTTCAATGATTTTATCACTGCAAATTTCACTATTATTTCTACATTTGTAAAACGTTATTATTCTATCACATCAATCGACAAAACCGATTTAGAAATGGAACTCAGACAACTCAAATATTTTCTAAAAGCAAAAGAACTGCTTAACTTTACTGAAGCTGCCAACAGTTTACATATAAGTCAAAGTACGCTTTCGCAACAAATAAAACAGCTTGAAGACGAATTAAAAATTCCACTCTTTAACCGCATAGGCAAACGAATTACCATCACAGAAGCTGGCGAATTATTCTCGATATACGCCTTACAGAGTGTCAACAAGTCGAAAGAGGGACTGCAGCTGCTTAAAGACCTAAACGATCTTGAAACCGGAAAAATTACAATTGGAGTAACGTATGCCCTGCGATACGTTCTGACAAAATCTCTGGTTGAATTTACTTCGAGATTTCCAAAAATCAAATTTGAGATTGTATTTGGAACTTCAAAAGAACTGATACATAAACTAAGTCATTTTGAATTGGATTTTATCCTTACTTTTGAAGAAATCCCATCAGAAAACCATTTCAAGTACCAGGAATTGTTTTCCTCTCCAATGGCTTTGGTTACATCTTCTAAATCTGTATTAAAAGGTAAAACCAGTATAGGTTTAGCTGAAATCAGCAAGCTTCCGTTGATACTTCCTGCAAGAGGTTACAGCACTACACAATTTATAAATGATGCCTTTCTTAAAAATAAACTAGACATCGATGTTACGATAGAAATAAATGACATCCCCACTTTACTGGAACTGGTAAAAACGGGAAATTGGTATACGATCCTTACCCAGACAACGGTTGCCAGCGAAAAAGACCTGTTTACTATTCCAATTACTGGAAAAGATATGACAAGAACCGCCATGATTATCTCGCTTAAAGAAGTCTACGAAAAAAAAGCCGTGAGTATTTTTTTAAGTATCCTTAAATCACTGGTCTAATAATTATGCCACAGCTTTAGATTTCCTTTATAGCACTAAATAAAATATCTCAATACTAAAATCCACCAAAATCAAACACTTCAAAAAAAGCGGTTTGGTAGTAGCACTATATCTAATGAACATGAAAAGGTCCGAGCTTAAAAAAATTCTTCAGAAAACAGAAGACAAAAATTTATCATTCCGTGTTTTTGATTTAGAAAAAGAACATTTAGAAAGCTATCAGCAGCCACGCAAAAATGATCACTTTTTTATTGTCGTTGTAGCAACAGGAAAAGTTGAAATACAGATCGAAGACAAAATTCATTTTCTTAAAGCAGGGAAAATTTCTATTGTGTTTCCGGAACAAATTTGCTTTATATCTAATTTCAGCGATGATTTAACCGGTAAAATAATTTTATTTGAAGAAGTATTATTTTGTTCCGATATATTAAAAAACGAGTTAAGTCCTTATAACGTAAATCTTTCTGCCAATCTTAATTGTACAGCGCTTCCCAATCCGGAATTCGAAGAAGCCATTACGCTTGTCAAAAACATTCAGAATATTTATAATAAACCAAGCCTTGTCAAAAAAGAACAAGCCCGTTTTTACATCAAAGTGTTTTTATTGGGACTTATAGAATCGGTACATGGTCAGCATCCTGTATTGCATCAAAAAACAAATCAGCATATTTATATTGGTTTCAAAAAACTATTAAATCAACAATATCGAAGTGAGCGCACGGTGCAATACTACGCGTCGCAGCTTTCTATTACTCCTAAAAAACTCAATGAAATAACCAAAAAACATTGTGGTGAAACGGCGATAAATGCGATTCATAATCGAATTCTGACTGAAATCAAACGTCAATTATTGTTTTCTGATCTCTCACACAAAGAAATTGCTTTTGAGCTGGGATTTAGTTCTCCGTCAGCCCTTAATAAATTTGTACGCGCAAAACTCAAAGAAACACCTACCGAACTTCAGCAGGAACTGGCGCAAATTTATACCGCATAGTCATGTTTGTATAACATCCTGCCCTGCCCTCACATCTAACTTTGCATCAATAATTAAATACTATTAAAGATGAGCAAATTATTTGTTGCAGGAGAAGTTTTCCATGGTCCGGGAAGCCTTGAAGAATTAAAAAATATAAAAGGTAAAAAAGCATTTGTCGTAACCGGAGGAAGTTCGATGAAAAAAAGCGGAACGCTTGACAAAGCTGTGGCATATTTAAACGAAGCAGGAATCGAAACTTTTGTTTTTGATGGTGTCGAAGAAGATCCGTCATCAGCAACCAGTTTTAAAGGTGCAGAAGCTATGCGTGAGTTTCAGCCGGACTGGATCGTAGGTATTGGCGGATGTTCTGCAATTGATGCCGCTAAAACAATGTGGATTTTTTACGAACACCCAAATACGGAATTTGATTCACTTATTAAACCGTTTAGCGTACCGGTACTTAGAAATAAAGCGAGATTTATAGCCATTCCGTCTACTAGCGGAACAGGAACTGAAACGACAGGTTTAGCCGTAATCACAGATCGCGAAAAAGGAGTAAAATATCCAATTGTTTCATATGAATTAACTCCGGATATTGCCATAATCGATGGAGAAATTTGTGCTTCGATGCCCGCACACGTAACGTCAAATACAGGATTAGATGCCTTAACACATTGCGTTGAAGCGTATGTTTCTAATATTGATGATAATTTTGCTGACGTATTAGCAAAAGGCGGTTTACAAATTGTTTTTGACAATCTGGAAGAAGCGGTAAAAAACCCTTCGAATATTACTGCACGTCAAAACATGCATGATGCTTCATTTATGGGAGGTTTGGCTTTCAATAATGCATGGTTAGGTATTGTTCACTCCTTGTCTCATCAGGTTGGTGCTTTGTATGGCATTCCACACGGATGTGCAAATGCGATCTTCTTACCTAACGTTATCCGATATAATAATTCGGCCACTACTAAATTTCCGTCACTTGCAAAAGTAATTGGACTTGAAACAGCTGAAGAATTGGCTCAGGCAATTGAAGGACTAAGAAAAAAAGTCAACAATATTTCTTCTCTAAAAGAATTTGGAATTTCAAAAGAAGACTGGGACAAAAATCTGGATTATATTGCAAATAATGCATTAATCGATCCATGTACCGGTTTTAATCCTAGAGTAACAAACCTTGAGGATCTGAAAGACATTTATAATGCCTGCTACGAAGGTATTGTTTATGCTAATGAGACATTAGTTACAAACTAGTTATAAAAAACAGAATAAAAAAGCAAACCAGACATTTTTTGAATGTCTGGCTTGTTTGTTTTAGTAGTATTCTAAAGTATTAAAGTTCTGACTTTAAATTTATCTTTCCTTTCTGAAGTCCTTTACCTGTTACTTCCAATTGAATTGCTCCTGCAGTTTTAATTGCTTTAACCAAAACTACCAATTTACCGCTGAAAAGCTTCATTTTATTGTCATGAAATATTTCTAATGATGTAGCATCGCCATTACATGCCGCTCTGTAAGTTGCAGCGCCCGTTACTTTAAAATTTAGTTCATTGATTGCTGTCGGGCATGGAATTCCGTTTTTATCTACCACCGAAACTGTTACAAAAGAGATATCATCACCATCGGCTTTGATCACTTTGCGATCTGCTTCTAGAACAATTTTGTATGCCTCTGCGGCAGTTTTAACCTCACTTTCAGCAGCTATTTTGCCATTCGAATCAAATGCTACAACTTTTACAGTTCCAGGCTCGTATTTCACATCATTCCACATTAAACGATAGCGGTTTTGCGGAGTTGAATTGTTCTTTTTCTGCACGCCCATGCTTTTTCCGTTTACGAAAAGTTCTGCGCTATCGTAGTTTGTGTAAACAAAAACGGGAGTTATTTCGCCTTCTCTTCCTTTCCAGTTCCAGTGTGGCAATATATGAAGCGTTTTATCCTGCTTATTCCATCTGCTTCTGTACAGATAAAAACGATCTTTAGGAAGTCCTGCCAAATCTGAAATACCGAAATAAGAACTTCTTGATGGCCATTTTTCATCATAAGGCGTTGGTTCTCCCAAGTAATCAAAACCGGTCCAGACAAATTCGCCAATAACCCACGGTTTATCGTCCTGCAATACAAAATCTTCATCCGGAACATTCGACCAGCTGCACGCTTCGAGATCATAAGAAGAAGATTGAAGATCGTCATATTGTTTCTCTTTTTGCTGTACAACAGGAAATTTGTAAATTCCTCTTGAACTCACCGTCGACGCTGTTTCTGATCCTAATATAAATCCTTGCGGGAACGATTTATAAGCTTCTTCGTAAAGCTGAACTCTGTAATTCAGTCCCGGTATATCTAATAAAGAACCAAAACCGGATGCCATAGTTTGTTTTACCTGATCCATTCCCACCGTTACCAGACGCGTAGGATCTTCTCTATGAAAAACATCCTGCAAAAATTTAGCCCTTGTTAAACCTTCGGCTCCATATTGATCCGGAACTTCATTTCCTGAACTCCACATGACAATACAAGGATGATTTCGTGTGGCTCTCACTAAATTTACAATGTCTTTTTCTGCATATTCTTCAAAAAAACGATGATATCCGTTTTTTACTTTTGGCTTTGCCCATTCATCAAAACTTTCAGCCAGAAACATAAATCCCATTTCGTCAGCCAATTCAAGCTGTTCAAAAGAAGGCATATTATGAGAACTTCGAATCGCATTACATCCCATATCTTTTAGAATTGTAAGCTGTCTTCTTAGCGCCGCTTTATTTACTGCAGCTCCAAGAGGCCCAAGGTCATGATGAAGACAAACGCCTTTAAACTTTGTTACTTTTCCGTTAAGGCTAAAGCCAATATGAGGTTCATACTTAATTGATCTGATATCAAATTTTATACTTTGTTCGTCTTTTAAAGTTCCGTCAGCTGCGTATAATTTGGTAATCGCGGTATATAAATAAGGCGTTTCAGGACTCCATAAATGAGATTTTGCAACATCAATAGTTTGATGAAACTTTCCGTCTTTTATTTCTGTAATTTTTTGCGTTGCTACAATAGTATTAGATGCATCTTTTATTTGCGTTACCATCGACAAATTATTGCCATTCACTTCAGCTTTTAGATCAACAACAGCGGTATTTTCATTGATGTCCGGAGTGGTAATAAAAGTGCCCCATTGCACAAAGCTTTCCTCCTCTTTTACCACAATACTTACTTTTCTGTATAAACCGGCTCCGGGATACCATCTTGACGAAAATGGTTCGTTGGTCAATTTTACTGCCAGCAGGTTTTCTGCTCCCGGAATGAGATCTTTGCTAATATCAATATAAAAATAGCTGTAGCCGTAACCCCATTCTCCTATTTTTTTTCCGTTCAAAAAAACCTGAGGTTCGCTCATCGCGCCTTCAAAAATAAGAAGCGCTTTTTTACCTTTTTTAAACTCCGGAATCGAAAACGCATTACGATACCAACCTGTACCAATATGCGGCAATGCTCCGGTACGACCTGTTTTTTCGGTGGGCACTTTTTCTCCGTTTTGTTCAATTGCCGAAACTTGCTTGTCCCATTCTTTATCAAAAGGTCCGTAAATGGCCCAATCGTGCGGGACACTGACTTTTTCCCATTTCGAAGCATTAAAATCTACAGAAAAAGCATCTCCTTTTATTTCTTTAGAAAAGAGCCAATTCTCTTTTAAAACAGTAGTCGATTGTGACATCATTTCTACAGAAGAAAAAATCAGCAGAAATAACGATAATATTGATCTAAAAATTAAATTCATGTTTTGTTTTATTTTTTCTCCACTAATATATTAAGATAATTTAGCTTTATGAAAATTAATAACTTAATGGTAAAATTTAATTTTTATTTTTTATTAAATGAACCAAATCCTGAAAAGCATGAACGGTTCGAATACAACTCACTAAAATTAAACTCTTATAATATTATCCTTCGATAAAACTGTTATAAGCCAATTTTCGTATATGCAGGTAAAAGCAGTTGTCATGGAAACATTACCAATCTTTCTTGTAAAAGTTCTGCAAGTTCTTGCTGACAGATACGGCATGAATTGTACTTTAGAGGAGTTAACAAGTCTTTTGACTCCAATTTTTAATGCTGCCACACTATTTAAAGACAGTATATCTAATGAAAAGGAAAACCAGGCTAGAGTACTTGATGCTTTACTTTTTTTGAATCACCACGGATATATCTTTTTAGATAGAAATTCTGACGAAAGTACGATCAGTATAAAAGGCCTGATTGCAGTAAATAGTAAGATCTTTTGCAATTAGGTCTGCGAATGTAAATGTATTGAAGTCGTTGCTATTACTTTCCTTATTAATAGCAAGGAGCAGCTTACCTGCTAATCATTACTATGAAGATAAAAGTTTCTGAAATCCAACGGTGAAATATTGGTGTGTTTTTTAAAATATTTCACGAAGTAAGAATCATCATTAAAACCAAGATTGTATCCAATTTTATTTATACTAAAATTAGTATTCAGCAGCATTTTTTGTGCTTCATCAATTATTCTTTCGTGTATCAGCTGAGAAGGACTTTTATCCAGCAACTGGCTGGTTAAATCTGACAATGTTCTGGATGATATCTGCATAATCCTGGCGTATTCTGACACGTTGAGCTCTTTTTTGAAATTGTCTTCTATCAGATTAAGAAATTTTGCCAATTTCAATTGTTTTTTGTCACCCGGAAGAATATGATGTCCCATACTTGTATTCAATTTATTCCATTTGTGCTGCAGCTGAATGAGGAAGACTTTGAGGTAGTTCCTGACAAGTTCTGCCTGATAAGGCTTGTTTTTGTTGTTTAATTCATTTTTAATTAAATTCAAATATTCATCTAACACAAAGAGATCATCCCTATCTAAATTAATATAGGGCGGCGTAAGTTTTTTGAATAAATCATATTTTAAAAGAAAATCAGCATCATTGTTATTCTGAATTAAAAACTGCTCATTAAACTGAATTAAAACACCGCTATAATGCGTGTTTTTATCAAAATAATGAACCTGTTCTTTCGTCACGAAAAAAAGCGTGTTTTCGATGACATCAAATCCTTTATAATCAACAAAATATCTGCCATTTCCGTTTTTAAACCATATGATCTGATAGTAATTCTTACTATGTGCCTTTCTCCTTTTTTTATCGTATTTTTTCAGGTAGTTTTCAATTTCATAAACAGAAAACCTTGGCATATTAGGTTGATACTGATTCAGATGTTGTTCATCAGTTTTATCTGGATTATTAGTAAAATTTTGCATTTGGCGCAATTAAAATTAAAAATTTAGAAGAAGAAAGAAAACATCCAATACCATAGATGTCTAATCTTTCATTTACTTTTTACTTTCAGGATGTAAGGATATTGTCTCTAACGAGTTATTGAAAATCCAGTTAAATGCAACAGCCTGTTTATTTTATTTTGATCACTACTTTTCCTTTCGCACGTCCGCTTTCTACATATTCCAAAGCATTTTTTGCTTGTTCAAAAGGAAATACTTTATCTACAATTGGTTTAATGATACCGGCTTCAATCAGGTTCGTAATTTCCTGCAGCTGGCTTCCATCAGCTCTCATAAAAAGAAATTTAAAATACACATGCTTTTTTTTGGCTTTCTTTCTTATGCCAAAACTAATTAGTGCTAAAACAATCTTCAAATACCAAGGCAATCTTAATTCATCGGCAAATTCAGGTGTTGGCGGACCTGAAATGGAGATGACATTTCCACCGGACTTTAAGACTTTCAGGGATTTTTCGAGTGTTTTTATATCCTGACTGTTAAGTACTGCGTCATACTCTTTAAGAACACTTTCGAAATCCTGCGTTTTATAATCGATCAGTACATCTGCCCCCAGACTTTTGAGTAATTCGAAGCTATTACTGCTGGCTGTGGTAGCAACGGTGGCTCCCAAATGTTTCGCCAGCTGAATTGCTACTGTTCCCACTCCTCCGGAACCTGCCTGAATAAAGACTTTCTGTCCTTTTTTTAAATTAGCACTTTCAACCAGTGCCTGCCAGGCGGTAAGGGCTACCAGTGGCAGAGATGCTGCTTCCTCCATACTGAAGTTTCCGGGTTTAAACGCTACGTCTTTTTCATTGATGGCAATATACTCGGCAAACGTTCCTATATGATAATCTGATGGTCGGGAATATACGTGATCGCCAATTTTAAATTTGGTTACATCTTTGCCCACTTCGGTGATAATTCCAGCTACATCGTGTCCAAGTATTAAGGGAAATTTATAGGGAAGCATCAATTTAAATTCACCAGTTTTAATCTTGGAATCAAGAAGATTAACACCCGCTGCGTGCACCTCAATCAAAACCTCATTTTTACCCACAAACGGAATTGAAACATCTGCCAACTGAAGAGGTCCTTTTGCGTATTTGTTTATTATAAATGCTTTCATATTAGTTTTTTAAAAGTTGATGATTTTTCTTTGGATTAACTAACTCATAGGCGATCTTCGGGAAAAATCTTTGAATCAGATGAAGTAGTCTGGAGTCGCCCACACGAATAATATACCGGTCTTTTTGCAATCCCACAATAAGTCCCTTTACCATTGCTTCAACAGAGATTTTTTTATCGTTCCTGTCTGCAGTCATTTCAGTAGCAACAAGCGGCGGGATTAGTTCGAATATTTTTACGTTACTGCCAATTATATTTAGATGTTCACGAAGTGACACCGTGTAGAATGCCAGCGCAGTTTTAGACGATGCATAAGTCGCTTCAATTAGCGAAGGAACCCTGCTCAGTATCGATGTTGTGTTGATTATAGCGCCTTCTTTTCTTGATTGAAGCATGTCAAGAAAAAGATTGTTTAGTCTTATAACGCCCAGATAATTTACCTCCATTTCATAAGCAGCACCCTCTGCATGTTTATCATTTGCCACACCCAGGTTTAATGGCGGAACCAGTACAGCTGCATTATTATATAAGATATCAATACCTCCTAATTCTTTTATTTTTTTTAAAAGAGAATCTCCATCTTCCTTATTTGCTATATCACTTTGTATCGCAATAAGAGCAGGATATTTTTTTTTAGCTGTATCCAGTTTGGCTTGATTTCTTCCGGTAACGATTACTTTAGCACCCATTGCCAAAAACTGTTTGGCGGCTTCCAGCCCTATTCCGGATGCTCCCCCGGTTATTAATATTGTTTTGCCTTGTATGTTCATGATGAATTATTTAAAGATTTATTTTTTTATAAATTCCGCGTATTTTAGACTTTTTAGTCTATTTTGTAATATACTTTTTAGTCTATTTTAAACCAAAAAAAATTATATGCTGTATTGCTCTAATTCAGACTTTAGACTTTTGATAAGTCCCTGCATTGGTTTTGCTGTCCCCATAACTCTGCACATAACAATACCACCTTCTACAGATGCTACCAATTTAAACGCAAAAACAACGGGATCCAGTTTACCGGAAAACTCGCCAATATTAATTCCTTCCTGAAGTAATCCTGCTAATTCCTGCTGACCACTTCTAAATACTTTCGCCACTTTCTCTTTTATAAGCGGATAATTATCATCTGCTTCTACTGCAGTATTAAGTATCGGGCAACCGCCGGAAATATAAGTTTCAATTGGATCTTTGTAAAAATCCAAAAATGCAAAAACTTTGCCTTTAATTGTTTTTGCCTGATAAACGGCTGCTCTGATTCTGTCTGAAATCATTTTCAATGACAAATCAATAACCTGCTCTGATAAATCTTCTTTATTTTCAAAATGACCATAAAGACAGCCTTTTGTCAGTTTTGTGGCCGCCAGAATATCATCAATATTAACCCCCGAGATACCTTTTTCATTATAAAGCGGTACAGCAGTTTCCAGTATAAATTGTTTTGTTCTTTCGGCCTTACTAAGCATTATAAATTAATTTAGAGGACAAATATACTAAAAAGTATATTATGTGTGATTTTTTTTGAATTTTATTAACTTTTAAATTTACCTGCTACAAGTTAAGTCTGTACAATTCGTTGCTATACAGTATCAATTTTGTTTTATCATAAGATCTACGTTATTTATTTTTTTCTGCAATATAAACTCCTGTAATAATACATAAGGCGCCCATAAGTGAGATAAAAGTAAAGGTTTCTCCAAGAAAGATTGTAGAAGTTAGAATCGTAGAAAATGGTACCATATAAATATAGTTTGCCGTTTGGGATGCTCCCAGTTGCTTGACAGCATAATTCCACATGATATAGCAAAGCATCGATGCAATCAGTCCAAGAAAAAGCAAGTTACCCCAAACTACAGGTTGACACATTAAATCAGGTTTCATTTGCAATGGAGAGAACGGGAAATAAAAACATAAGGACACGATTCCATAAAAGAAAACTTTCCGGGTTATAAACAAAGTATCGTACTTTGACGTTAGCTTTTTCAACACAAGACAATAAACTGCCCATAATATTGAAGCGAAAATAGTCAGAGCATCTCCTACGGGATTGATATCGAAGGCCATGCTCCCATTAAAAACCACTAACCCTACTCCCAACAAAGCAATCAAAGAACCATAGATTACTTTTTTCCGGAAAGCAGTTTTGTACAATAAAAAGGATAGTACAACAGTAAATAACGGTGAAGTACAAATAAGCAGCGAAACATTTGATGCTAATGTATAGCTCAATGCCTTGTTTTCTGCCAGAAAGAATAGAGAGCCTCCGGATAAACCACATACAAACAGCCAAAATTCGTCTTTATAATTGTTTGCCCATTTCTTATCGTGAGAAATAAGAATTGTGCATAAATAGGCAAGCAAAAACCGGTAAAAGAATATTTCAACAGAAGAAAGACCTTTATTTATCAGTATTTTAGTTGAGACATAAGTAGTTCCCCAAATAATTATGGTTACTGTTGCCAGAAAATGGTAGAATAATGTTTTATTTTTTAGCATATTACCTGATCAAGCTTAAATTTCCCGTAGCCTTATTTATTACTTTCTTGTCACCATAAATCGCTATACCGATATAACAAATATCATTTTCGTCTGTTGTGAGCATCGTGGCTTCATAGTGGTCATAGGTTTTGGATTTTTGGGCGATGTTGGTAAAACCTACAATCATCAGGTTTTCGAGATCAAGTGATACCAGTTGCTGGCGTATCTCCTTTATTTTTTCAGATGATGTACCAAGTATAGGAATTGGCATTTGTGTAATGCCAAGATGTTCCCCTCCTCTCTTGTCATAGATATGCTTGCCAACAATACTATTTATATTCCTGCCCAATGTTATAGACAAAACACTTGCTGTATTCGCTATAATGCCTACTGGTTGGGTATTATCAATTATTAATACACATTTTTTTACATCGTTAATTGTTTGTATGTCTTCCATTTTTTTAGTATTTAATTTTCTACAAATCTACAAACTGAAGACTATTTTACTACAACAAACACATAAATCGGGAAATTTTCCTAATTTTGAATTATATCCCGCAAAAAATACTTATCCCAACTATTCAAGATATTAAAAACAGGAAAAAAGACTATGACTAAATTAGATAAAACAGATATTGGTATCTTAAGTGCCTTGCAAAAAGATGCAAAACTAAACGTGAAAGAACTCTCAGATTTATTACACATATCCAAAACGCCTATTTATGAACGTATAAAGCGCCTGGAAAACGAGGGATATATCAAACAGTATGTCGCTTTAGTCGACAATAAAAAAGTGGGATTGCCATTGATTGTATTTTGTAATATTTCACTAGCTGTACATGATAATGAGCACATTAAACGCTTTCAGGAAGAAATCAAAGAGATTGAAGAGATCATGGAGTGCTATTCTACAGGCGGGATGTACGATTTTTTGATAAAAGTTGTTCTAAAAGACCTGGAACATTACAACGTCTTTGCGTTTGAAAAGTTGACAAAAGTTCAAGGCATTGTTAAAATGCAAAGTTCATTTGTACTTGGTGAGATAAAAAATATTACTACTCTAAATATACCATCTTAATAAAAGACTTTTGTTTTGCAAAACCAAACGAGCAAATTAGCGCTGGCAGCACAAGCTTTTGAACCATTAACCAGGAGGGAATTAGAAGTTTATTATACAGGCAGCGTAACTGTAAATGTGGTTCCTTTCCCTACAACAGAAGTAACCTCTATCATACCGTTATGAAGGCTTATAATTTGTTTCACAACAGACAAACCAATGCCGTAACCATTTTCATAGTTTTTGTTTTTCCCCCTGTAAAACAAATTGTATATCTGTTCCAGATCTCCTTCGGGGATGCCAATTCCGTTATCAGAAAAGGTTAGTATAATTCTGTCCGCAAAAGCATTTATGTCTACGTGACAGGAATGATCCTCAGAATACTTGCAGGCATTTTCCATAATATTCGAAAAGGCGATCTGCAATAAGTAAGGATTGCCGGAGTAATTATAAAAATTGACATCTGTTTCCTCTAAGTTCGTGTAACTTATCCCTATTCTGTATTTTACATCCTTTTTATTCAGCAGATTTAATTTGGCATCGACCAGAACCTCATCAATTCGGATATTAGACATTTTTATTTGTGATCTGTCGTAATTGGCGCGGGCAAAGTCAAGAAGTGCAGTCGAAAGCTGAGAAACATGATTGGCTTCTTCGAGAGCATTGTCGAGTGATACCTTATAATCATCAATGGTTTGGTTTAATTCTTTTCCAAGTTCAATTTCAGCAATCAAAATGGAGAGCGGCGTACGAAATTCGTGCGATATTGTGGTGACAAAATTTCGATGGTTATTAAAGGATTTCTCTAATCTGTTGAATGTATCATTAAAAGTCTGAGTGAGTTCATAAAGCTCGTCTTTTGCTTTTGGAACTATTATGCGTTTATTGAGATTATGTTCTGATATGTCCCTGATTTGAAAGATAATATCCTTTAGAGGTTTTAATGTGTAATAAGAAAATCCAAAACCAATTATAAATATCAATACAATAGAAATAAAATATACATACACTACATTCTCCTTAAAAGCACTGATATGATTGAGACCGGTTACATCTATTGCCCTTCCTACAATATAATATTCCTTGTTATTGTCTGTATATAAAATACCGCGATACTGGTATTTATTATCTGACCAATTTAGAGATTTGTTCTTTTTTATAGCCTGCAATATTTTTTTGCTCCCAAGTGGCGGCATATTGTCAGAAAAATAAAGATCAAAGTTGTGATCATAAACGCTTATGTCTGCCTCGTTTAGTACTTTCTTGTTTTTGGTGTGAAGAAATTTTATAAGTTCTTTATTGATCTGAGCATCAAATATAAACTCGGCACGCCAGGTTATTTTATAATCAAGACGGTCAAAAAATTCATCTCTTCGGTTTTTTTCAGATACAAAATAGACCGTATACGCAAAAACAAAAAGGATAAAAGCAGTTAATATAGCATAAGCGAGCGCTGTTCTGGTTACTAATTTCATATTTTACTGCTTAAAATAAACCCCATTCCTACTTTAGTATGAATTAGTTTCTGGTCAAAACCCTTATCAATTTTTTTTCTGAGATAAGCGATATAGACATCAATATAATTGGTTCCGGTATCAAAATTATTGCCCCAGACATTATCCGCTATTTCATCCCGTGTCAGTAATCTTTCGGGATTTTGCATCATAAAATGCAGCAGGTTAAACTCTTTTGGTGTCAGATTAATGGTTACTCCTTCTCTGTAGACAACCTTGGTTCGTTTGTCTAAAACAAGATTATTATAAACAATTTGAGCACCTTCTTCAGCAGCATTGATTGTGTCATTTTTGCGCTGGAGCAAAGCCTTTACCCTGGCATAAAGTTCGCGTATTTCAAAAGGTTTTACAAGATAATCATCTGCACCGGCATCAAAACCTTCAATTTTTTCATCGATAGTTCCCAATGCGGTCAGCATAATTATGGGGATTTTTTTTCCGGAATGGCGGATTTTTTTACAGAAAGTAATTCCATCCATTCCACCCAGCATAATATCCGTTATAATCAGTTCAAAGTCAATTTTTTCTAAAAGCACAAGTCCTTCCTCTGCTTCTTCTGCAATATATACCTGATATCCCTGACTTTCTAATCCCCGTTTAAGCAATGCAGAAACACGGCTGTTATCTTCCACTATCAACATCTTCATCTGTAGGCCTTCATTTTTAAATTCAATTCAAATTTACGATAATATTTCTCTTTCTAAAAGGCTGGTATAAACCCGGCAATTGGCAAATCTTCAAAACAAAACTGATTATCAATCATTTAAACTCAAAACAAAGCTTTTTCTAATAACATTCTATAGCCTTTCTAATACTTTTCTAATACCCGTAAAGCCATGCTGAATCTACCTTTGTCCTGTCAAAAACAAGTAGTAATTGCTACTAAACAAAATGTAAATTTTAACTCAACATGAAAACAGGTTATTTAAAAATTGGGATATGCACCGCGTTGTTAACCGGAGCAATACATACCGTAAGTGCCCAAAAAAAGAACGATTTTGGAAACCCTACATTAACGCATTATCTCAACGACGAAAAAACGCGCTCAATCTCTTTTAGCGGTTATGCCGAATTATGGGCACGTTATGCAGAACTTAATCCGGGAAGTCTTGTAAACGGTGAACAGGTGAATAGTATTTCGGATTTATCTTTACGAAGAGTCCGCGTAAAAATGGCCTATCAGCCTACAGAGAATTTTACGTTTGTATTGCAGGGTGGTTTAACAAATGTAAACGTAGCTTCTAAAACAACACCTACATTTGAACTTTTAGATGCTTACGCCGAATATAAATTTAATGATATCATTTCAGCCGGTGCAGGACGATCTACATGGAGAGGATTATCGAGATTTACTACAGGGCCTTTGAACACATTATTATACGATTTGCCGTCTTATGCCACGGGAAATGCAGGTATATCTGACGAAACTGTACGGGAACTGAGTGTTTATGCAAAAGGGCAAATAGGCAAGTTAGATTATCGTTTGGTGATTGCAGATCCTTATACCAATGTCAGCACTGATCCGCAGTATAATGTGGCGACATTTAGTAAAACGCATCCGAACAAAGATTATTCAGGTTATTTTAAATATGAGTTTTTTGAATCCGAAAATAATTCATCTCCATTTCATTCCGGAACGTATAGCGGTAAAAAGAAAGTACTTGCTTTAGGAGCGGGATTCGAATACATGCACAATGCATTATGGCACTTAGACGAAACAAAGACTACCATTAATGACGATGAGAAAAGCTTTGCTGTTGACGTTTTCTATGATACGCCAATCAACAAAGAACGCGGTACCTCTTTTAGTGCTTATGCCATGGCTATGAATAATAATTATGGTCCTAACTATGTGCGTTATTCCGGTGTGAGCAATCCTGCAAGTGGCGTAAATACTTCTCAAAGCAGTCTTAACGGTGCCGGTAATAACTCACCTGTGATAGGAACCGGTAATACGTATTATGTACAAATTGGCGGTACGCTACCCTACTTCAACAAAGACAAAAGCAATGTGCAGTTACAGCCGGCGGCAAGTGTCATGCTTTCTGATCTCGACGGACTTCACGATAAGGCTTTGACTTATGACGCGGGTGTATCATTATTAATGAACGGTATGTCATCAAGGCTGACGGTTGATGCTCAGAATCGTCCAATCTATGCTTTAAATAATGTTGGTCAGGCCGATGTATCAGACCGAAAATGGCAGTTTGTTCTAAAATACAGAATCGACTTTAATTAAAATCTATTATTATGAAACGAAGAAATTTTATTATTACATCAGCCAGTGCAGGAGCACTTGCGCTTGTGGGGGAAAATGTATTGGCAAAACCTGTAAATGAAACAGCCTCGAAAACTAAAACAGTTTATTTTCACTATCTGTTATTTTGGCTTAAGCCTGAACTTACACTGGCTCAGGTAAAGGATTTTCAGAACTTTTTTGAAGGCCTTAAAAAACTGCCTTACGTAAAAAATGTACGTTATGGCGGGCCTGCAAATTCTACTCCAAGGCCGGTCATGGACAATTCTTTTACTTATAATGCTTCGATGGAATTTGATTCTCTTGAAGATTTAGAAACCTACGGAAAGCTTGACGGACATCTTGCTTTAGTCGCAAAATACAAACCATTTTTTAATAAAATGATGGTTCACGATTCAGTATACAATCAATAAAAAAATAGTACTTTTAAATTAATATCAAAAATGAAAAATTTAGTAAAAGGATTTATCCTAATTTTGGCTATCATGTCAGTAAACAGCAATAACGCACAAGAACACAAAAAAGTTTCGGTAAAAGTTATGGAAAAAGAACCTGAAATTACTGCTTACCGTCTTATCAATAATCCTGACGGTACCTGTGCATTCGAAAAAGGTACTATTCCGTCCTTAAAACACATGAATACTGCCACATTCTGGTACAGCAATAAAACAGAAGAATGGGAAAAAAATGCACATCCGGCGCCAAGAAAACAATATGTAATAACCGTAAAAGGCAAAATCAGATTTAAAGTTTCTGACGGAAGCACTTTTATTATAGAGCCAGGTGTAGTATTACTTGCCGAAGATCTTAAAGGAAAAGGACATAGCTGGGATATGGTAGACAGCGATGTTTGGGAAAGACTATACATTCCGATTACTGAAAATTCAGATGATCTTTTTGTACCTGAATCGAAATAAGCTTAGATACTAATTTTAGTGTATCGATTTACGGATCCAACTAAAAATAGGTAGATCTAATAAAGGTTACAAAACCAAAATCCCATTTCGTTTATCTACACGAAATGGGATTTTTTTATGAATTTTACTTGTCTTAAATTGTTATTAAAACCCTGTAAGGTTTATGTTTAATGGCATACTGAAATGCTTTTCCTGTCTCTTGCAATGGGAATTCTTTCTCAACAAAAGTACCAAAAGGATAATCGGTAAAATGATCTTCAAAGAAATTTACTGCGTTGATAAAATCTTCATAATTATAATTGTGCATTCCTTTAATACTTAACAATTTCCGAATCATTACTTCCGGATTTATTTCGATATTTTCAGTTGGCGTTACGGCACCTATCCAGATATGCTGTGCTCCAGTTGCACTAAACTGCAAACCTGTTTTTATGGCATCAACAGAACCGCTCATGTCTATGACAACATCAAATCCATTTTTATAAAATTTAGAAGTTATCGCGCTAAGTTCTTCAATAGGATTTAAACTATTGTAAACAGTATCAGCACCAAAAGATTTACTTTTTTCCAATCGTGTGTCATCAATATCGAGTATTGTAACAGTTGCCGCTTTTTTCTGTTTGGCAATCGCAGAAGCAATCAAACCCAAAACTCCGGCACCCAAAATCAACACATTTTTATTTTCGATCTGGTCAATTAAGCGATGAGCGGCCATTGCTGTAGCTCCCGCACAATTGATTATGGGAGCAAATTTCTCATCGACTGATAATGGCACTTTTAAAATTCCCGTTCCTTTTTTTAAAACACAATGCGTACCTAATCCTCCGTTGAATTTTTCTTTCTCCGTAAACTGAACATGACCGTATTTAAATAAACTTGCCGACTTTTGAGGCATTTTATCTTTTACGAATTCATCACTTTCTGTTGCTGCAAATATGGTCCAGGTAATCAGATCGCCCGCTTTTAAGATATTTCCGTTTAAATCATAAAAAAGTTCGTTTTGTGCCAATTCCAGAATTTCTCCCACAATTTCATGCCCCAAAACAATTGGCGAAGGTTCTTTTCGCCTTCCTGTAAAGGTGTGCAGATCGCTGCCGCACAAAGTCGTATATTTATTTTTTACTAAAATTTCGCCTTTTTGTAAGGTTGGCAAAGCCGTATATTCGGGAAGAATGCTGCCGTTTTTTTCATTAAACAGCATAACGCATGAACTACACATTTTTCTTTAATTTATTTGAGTTATCGATGATAAAATCGGGTCCTTGTCTTTCTTTACTGTCTCTCAACAGTATATCTTCATTAAACTTGTAACTAATGCTGATTTGTTTTTTAGTCACATTTAAAATAAAATATCCGTGAGCTGCAACATCATTATATACCATATGCGGATTAAGCTTGTACAACAATTTGCTCTTTTTTGCGATTTGCTCGCTGGTAAGACGATCATCATTTTTTGATGTTATAGACGGAGTCAAAAATTCCCAGGCAACAAGCTTATTCTTAGTTGATGCATCCGGTGAATTCAATTCTAAAACATGACTCTGGTGATGATCTCCGGTTAAGATAATAGGTGGATTTTTTAAACCTTCAAAAACTTCAATCAATTGATCTCTCTGATACGGATATCCTGTCCACCAGTCTTCTTCTTTTATACTTTCCTCTTTTTTGCTTTTATATCCGGTAAACATGACCTGATTGACAAGGAAATTCCATCTGGCATCACTCTCTTTTAATTCCTCTGATAAATGATCAAACTGCTTTTTTGAAATCATTTTTCTCTGCGTACTCAATTTCTGAGGATCATTACTCAAAAGCTGTTTGTCTCTTCCGTCCAGTCGTTCTTCGAGGAAAAAGAAATTTGCATCTTTTCCTATTTTTATCGAACGGATCATTTCGCTGGTCGACTTGGCTCTTACCGGCATCCATTCAAAATAAGCCTGTACTGCCGCCGCACTTCTGTCACTCCAGCTTCCTTCGTTGCTCTGATGATTTTTAGCTCCGCCGAAATAAGCATTATTGGCCAGTTCGTGATCGTCCCAAATACAAATAAAAGATTTGGTTCTGTGCGCCTTTTGAAGCTCTTTGTCTTTACGATAAAGCGCATATCTTTTTCTGTAATCGGTTAAGGAAATAAGTTCATGAAGCGGATCGTTCAGTCGGTTGCTTTCTTCCAGAAATTCTTTGTTGCAATATTGTCCTGTACCGTATTCATAAATATAATCGCCTAAATGAAATACATAATCAATCTCGGGATTGTCAGCAATATGGCGGAACGATGTAAAATAACCGTCTTCGTAATTGTTACAGCTGATCACCGCAATCTTCAGCGCATTTAAAAGCGAAATTGGCAAGGTTTTACAAATTCCAATATCAGAAATTGTTTCCTTGTATATAAACCTGTAAAAGTAAACCGCATTACTTTCAAGTCCTGCTACATCAACTTTTACCGTATAATCTCTTTCCTGAGATGTTGTGATTAAGCCTCTCTTAATTATATTTTTAAAAGCTGCATCATTGGCAACCTGCCATTCGACATTGCATTCTCCCGAGTTTACCACATTAATATGAGTCCATATTATTACAGCATCAATTGTTGGGTCTCCTGAAGCCACACCATGAATAAAATATTTGTTTTCATGATGCGCAAATATTGAAAATACTTTTACAGGAAATAGCAGCGGAATCATCCCGAGCATGGATCTTTTTACAAAGTTTCTTCTGTTCATCTTATTTTATATAAAGCACAATAGTACTACTTGAATGTTAACTGTATGTTTACTAATTATTAAAAACAACCCGTTGGATGATGTCATTAAGTTAAAGCTTAGAAAAAAAATAATCTCGCAAAGGCGCTAAGACGCAAAGTTCAAACACAATATTATCATTACGGTCCCGAAGCCCCGAAGAGAAATCCTCACGAGAAGCTCGACAAAGATTGGATTTGCGTAGCAAAGCTATGTTCCTATGTGTTTAATTAAATTTTTATGGGTTGTAATAAACAAGTTAAAATCTGTAGCTCGCTCCCACTTTTCCTCGGATTCCATAATACTCAACTTGTTCAGGCCTTGAAGATATACCGTGATAATAGCGCAATTCCTGATTGTTAAGGTTATTTAGATCTATGAAAAAAGTAATATTTTTAGATGTTGTATAAGATAAATTCATATCCAGATGAAAATCCTTATCCTGATACCTGTCAGCTCCTTTGTTATCGCGTACTTCTACTAAAAAAGCTTCACGGTAATTAGCGGCTAATCTCGCTGCAAAACCTTTGTACTCATATATAAGTGAGGCATTAAAAATATTGGGTGACTGGTTCATTAATCCAATTTTCTCGTCTCCTCTATCAGATAAAGTAGTCTCCGATTTTGTAAAAGTATAATTGGCTTTCAAACTAAAATCACTCAAGAAACCAGGCAGTTCAGTAAATTTCTTATTGAAACCAATTTCAATTCCGTATAAAAATGCATTATCAGAATTTAAAGGTCTCGACACTTTATACAAATCTGTTGCTCCGCCTACGGTTCTCATTTCGTCATTTGTCGATGTATAAATTAAATCTTTCAGGTCTTTATAAAAAACACTTCCGGTTACATAATCGTTTTTGTTCAGGTAATAGGAACCCACCAAATCATAGTTCCACGAAAATGTTGGTTTCAAATCAATGTTTCCTTCTACAACCGTAAGATTATCAGGGTTAACCCTTGTACTCGGACTCAGTTCATTAAAAGCCGGACGGGCAAAAGTTCTGGTAATTGCCGCTCTCAAATCCAGCTTTTTTGATGGTTTGTAAATAAGATGCGCCATGGGCAAAAATGCACCGTAATTCTTGTTGCCGTAAACTGCTGTAACAACTTTAGTAATATCATTAAACTCGTAACTTTTTGCATTTACAACTGTGTTTTCGTAACGAATTCCTCCCACAAAACGCAAATCGTCGCTAATATCCCATTCTGCGGATCCGTAACCTGCCCACACTTTTTCTGTAGCATCATAGTTACCGGTTGCATAACTCGAGTTCGTCGCATCCTGATAATTGTATTTAAGATATTGTGCGATCTTCGGATTCCCCATCGGATCGATAAAAGAACGTTCTGTTGGATAATTGAACTTTAAATTGTCATAGGTATTATTCAATTCCGGAAACCAATTGTTGGAAGGAAAAGCTTCGCGCTCCCAATTGTTTAAATATGCTTTTGGTGCTTTTGTATCGTAAATCCAGGTAATATAACGGTAATCGTAGGTACTGGTTTTATTTCTAAATTTCCCTCCAAATTTGAATTTCAGGTTTTCTTTAGCAGCATAATTAAAGTCTACAGCTGCCACCTGATCTTTTTCTTCGACATTACGAATAGAAGTTACATATCGGTCTAAATAATAATTATCAGCATTATAAGGTGTTGTACTATTGAAATGAGGCTGAATATTATTAGCCGGATCCCCAACATAACCTTGTGGTCCGTCGCCTTGTAAAAATTTATAATTCGTTCCGTCTACTTTTACCAGATTATCATATTTTACGGTTTGTATCCAGTTACCGTAATAATACCCCCTGTCGTTTTTCGTTGCAGATGACGGGCCATTGTATCCTGCCCATGAAGTATAAGCCGCAACCTTGGCATTCATCTTCAATTTATCGGTTATCTTGCTTTCATAACCAAATTCTCCACCGTAGTTTTTAAACAAATAATCTACTGTACTCCAACGCAATACGGCATTACTTGTCGTTTTATTAAAGTAGTGCATAGTCTTACGATTTTGTTCTTCATCTAAAAACTGACTGTAATATCCGCGTGCATAAATTTTGTTTCTGTCATTAAAACGAAAATCTGTTGCGGCATTCACTCCCGTATTGGTTCGTACTCCCTGATAATTTCGAACATCTAGCGTGTTTACATTGTGCAGTGCATTTCCGTAAACTACCTCATAATCATCTGTTGAATAACTGCGTGAATTATAATTGCTCATCACTAAAAAGCCGAATTTTTTATTAAAAAATCGATTCCCATATAAAACAGTACTATTGTATTTGAATTTATCTTCGGCACGAAGATTAAACGGAATGGCCATAGTTACCCTAAAAGTTTCTTTTTTAGGCGAAAATTTCGGAATATAATTGATCGTTCCTCCAATAGCATCTCCTTCATATTCAGGAGTAATCGCTTTAATTACCTGAATATATTCTAAAAATTCCGTTGGCAGCAAATCCATAGGTACAGTACGATTACCCAACAAATCACCGGAGGTCTTGGCAGATGGCATACGGTCGCCGTTGATAGTCGCTGAACTCCATTGCGAAGGCGTTCCTCTTACTGTTACATATCTTCCTTCACCCTGATCCCTGTCGATACTCACACCCGGAATTCTCTGTACCGCTTCGGCAGCACTGATATCGGGCATTTTTCCCATGGCATCTGCGCTTATAACATCCATAATCGCGTTAGCTTTTTGGCGCATGTCCATTGCTTTTCTTTCACCACTACTATAATATTCTAAAACTACTTCGTCCAGTTTCTCTTCCTGACCTGCCAGAACAATAGTTCCTAAATCAATATCCTTGTTCGAAACAGTAACTACAATAGTATTTGAAGTATAATTATGACTTGAAATTTCTAAATGATATTGTCCCGCTTTTAGTCTAAAAGAGAAATTACCATTTTTATCTGTGTTAATTGTTTTAGATTGTTCTATAACTAAAATAGAAGCCGGATGTAAAGGTCCGGATTCACTTGTAATTTTACCTTTTACCTCTTGGGCGTAAGATGCAGTAAAAAATAATGCTGCGACGATGTAGAGTAATGATTTCATCAATTTGTTATTATAATTTATTTTTTGTTTCAGAAAATTTGTGCCTATTTAATTTTTGTTACCGTTTTTAGTTTTCGCCTTATGTTAAGCCAACATTATTTTTAGTGTTGTCCTGCACGCCAGATCTGCCAAATAGAAGTAATTCCATTTTTTTATCTATTTTTACAGCGCAATATTACTACACAATTGTTTACTATATGTAAACATAATGTGAAGTAATGTTTATTATTAAACATTGTATACAAATACTAAACATGGAAGGAGCCATTTTACTCGAAATCAGTAAAAGAATAAAACAATACCGTCTGGAAAAGAGCTTTACTGTTCAGGAACTTGCTGATTTAAGTGACGTGAGCAAAGGGATGATTTCGCAGATAGAAAACGGACGAAGTATTCCTTCCTTAAGTGTACTATTAGGAATCGTGTCGGCATTACAGGTTAATCTGAGTGACTTTTTTAAGGATATCAGCCCTGAAGAAGAAATGATTTTGATTAAAAGAAAAGGTGATTACGAGTACTTCCAGAAAGAAGGATCAAATGGTTTTTCGTATGAAAGGTTTTTAACCCGAAGCATTAAGAATTCAACTGTTGACATCGTTTTTTTAACGCTGGAACCTAACAGTTTCAGAGAACAGGTAAGTACTGATGCGTTTGAGTATAAATATATTCTTTCAGGAGAAGTTGATTATATAATAGGAAATGAAACGTATACCCTCAAAGAAGGTGACTCTCTTTTTTTTGACGGAAGAATAATGCATGTTCCCATTAATAAAGGCAAAAAACCAGCCAGAATGCTGATTATTTATTTCTTTGACAATTAGCATTATACATTTTAACTCGTGCATTTTACTGCAAAAATGATTATTTTGAATTGTAAAGTAATTTTAGGACTTTTACAATTGTTTTACTTATAGTAAATTTTATGGAAGATTATCTTATTGGCTTAGGAAAAAGAATTAAGGAGATTCGTAAAAAGAATAACCTCACTATAAACACTGTTGCTACAGATGCCGATGTGAGTAATGGCCTTATTTCGCGAATCGAAAACGGACGAACGATACCTTCGCTTCCTGTTCTTTTGCACATTATACAAGCGCTTGGAATTGAAGTTTCTGATTTTTTTAACGGTTTGCCTAAATCCGATAAAAGTAATTTTATAATTTCCAGAAAAGAAGACAATGCAGTAATTGAAAAAGAAGATGAAGCAAAGGGGTTTGCTTATCAGTCTATTTTTGGTAAACAATTATCGTCTGTTGCTTTTGAAGCTGTTTTACTGGAAGTCCAGCCAGGTTCTGAGCGAGGAAAAGTAGAAACGGATGCTTATGAGTTTAAATATATTTTAAGCGGCGAATGCTGGTATATCATCGGGCAGGAAGAAGTTTTACTAAAAGAAGGAGATTCTATATTTTTTGACGGAAGGATTCCGCACGTTCCGGTAAATAAAGGAAATGTACCATCAAAAATGCTGGTTCTTTATTTCTTTCTGGCTAAAAATGAATAAACCCGCCATTTTTCGGACGGGTTCTACAACTGCTGTTTTCTACTGAAATAAAATACTTTCAATCTCCATTACATTATTCAAAATATAATCCGGATTGGCGACCTGAAGCTGCTCTCTGTTCTGGGCTCCGCTAAGAACTCCGACAGTTATGGCGCATCCTGAATTTTTACCTTCCATAATATCAATTTCAGAATCACCGGCTTTCAAAACCTGAGCAGGATCTGTAATCCCAAACCTCGCCATTGCCATCTGAATCATATCAGGATTAGGTCTTCCGTTTACAACATCATCAGAGGTAATCAAAGCATCTATTTGGTTACCCACTTTCCAGTTTAATTTTTCAAGTAACTTATTGGCCGTTTTAGAATCATAACCTGTATTGAGTACGATTTTAATATCATGCTTTCTTAAGGTATCAAAAAAGCCCTGCATTCCGTCAAACGTCGATATTTGAGCTTCGTCATAGGCCGTTTCTAAAGTAATTTTAAAATTACCAAAGGCTTTGTCTGCAATCGTTGCAATGTCAATATCAGTTGTACAGGCTGTCAAAACATCTGTTATGGCTTTATGCTTTTCCTTACCCGCACCATGTTGTAATACTTCATCAAGGGAAATCGAAAATCCTTCCTGATTAATCACCTTCTGAACGGTTTTATACACAAGATTGTTCTCGTTTACGGTAGTTCCCGCCATATCAAAAACTACTAGTTTAATATCTGTCATCTATTTTAAATTAAATATATTTTTAATGTTTTCTTTTGAAAATCCTGCACTTCCTGTCATTCCTTTCCCTCCTATTCCTGTTATGATGTGAATGTTTTCATCAACAGTATGCTGAAAAATATCATTTTCTTTGCATTGCGAATACATGCCGTACCAACGATTTTGAATTTCGAATGTTGGGAGATTAAATATCTTTTTAGCTTCGGCAATCATAAAATCATCCACTTCCATTTTCAGATCAAATCCCAGATCGTCTATATTCACTGCATCTGCATATTCGTGCGAATCGCCTATAATAACAGAACCGTCTGTTGCCTGCTTGAATAAAATATGAACACCCCATTTTTTTTCGAAACTATTTGGATCTTCTTTTGCTTTAATTGCTGTAAAAGACGGGCATTCATAAAAAGCCTCATAACGTCTTATCGATAATCCCGTTAATATAGAACCTTTGAGTTCATAACCTGGCTGTGGTTTGGTTTGAAGCATTTGCAGCTTTGTAACTTCAAGATCACTTTTTGCAAAGATATCGGGATACAATGTTTTGAATTCTGAACCACAGCACAAGATCACTTTTGAAGCTTTATAAATCTCTCCGCTCGCTGTTACCACTGTGGTTTCTTCTGAAGATGCATCACAATTAAGCACTTTTGTATTGCCAAAATAATCTAAACCCTTCTCCTTTATCAAAAAATCCAATAAGCGGTTGATCATTATTCGTGGCTCCACTGTTACTTCATCAGGAAAAAATAGTCCGGCTTTGACATAATCATTTCTAAGTCCAGGATATTTTTCAAGACACTGCTCTTTTGTAAGCAAATGAGATTCGTAACTATTGTGTTTATTTATAATACTCAGCTCTTCTATAAGCTGTACTTCTTCATCATTTGAAGCAAAATAAACGGAACCATTTTTTCGCACAGAAATATCAAACCGACTCTGGATATCATCATAAATTCTAAGGCTCTCGCGTCCGTAATTCTGCCATTTGGTATCCATTCCGGAGGGAACTACCTGACCAAAATTACGTACCGTTGCACTTATAGGCTGCTTGTCTTTTTCTATTACAGCTACCTTCAATCCTGCTTCAAGTGCATGATAAGCGTGGAAAGCACCCAACGCGCCTCCGCCAATAACAATTAAATCGTATTTAATATTCATTATTATTTTAATATAAGATTATGAACAAAGTATCACTTCTGCTTTAAGTTTTTTTTGAGCAAAACGTCGGTTAAAATACCACATAGAAAAAAGTGCCAGCATCCCTATTACAACAGCAGACGTTATGTTTAAGGATATAAAAAAGTCACTCCAGCTTTGGTTAAAACCTGTAATTTCTTTAAGTACAAGAACCACAACACTACCTAAATAACCAAACGCATCTGCAATGTAAAATAAGAAACCAACATTGCCCTTAAAGCTCAACAGCGCCACCAAACGCTCAAAAATCAGGCAGTGAAATAAAATATAAGGCAGATAAACACCAATACCGCTGGCAATCATCCAGTACACCGGAGACATTAAATGATTTTTGAACATAACCGTTGAAATCAAAACCATAACAGATCCTAAAACCGTTAGTCCCATGCCAATATTATAAGCTTTTTTGTTTTTACGTATTAAAGTACCTGCTGCGGCTATCAGCAAAACAGCTATTGCAACGGGAATTTCTGTTAAGGTGATAATTTTTGGAGTTCCTGAATATCCCTGGTCCGCCCAAAATTCAACAATAAAATTATCCCTAAAATCACGCACAATCGTTAGTACTACATAAACAGCTACCAATCCGAAATAACCTACCCAGTTTGCTTTTATAAAATCTTTTCGTTCATTTTTATACATGGGCTGTCTTTCAGAACGTTCTATAATATCACTTTCGCTGGGACCTTTAGAATAATTGAGCACCACTACAGAAAGTAAAAAAAGAGGAAAGAAAATCAGACCGGTAAAAAACGGCATATTATATTCGCTCACATTAAAATCACGCATTAACAAAAGTCCCACTGTTTTTACCAATCCTGTAGAGAATATAAAAGTGGCGCTAAGGGCGGCAGCAAGAAGTTCTGTGTTTTTTCTTCCTTCGATATAAGAGAAAACAATTCCGAAAACCATTCCAAGCGGCAATCCATTAAAGAAAAGCGCAACAACTTTCAATTTTGGCGGTACAATGGCAAACAATCCCAGCATAACCAAACTAAAAGTAATAAAACAGACCAGCCACAAAGCTCGCTTTTCTTTTTTCATTTCAGAAATCACTTTGATTCCCACAAATTTCGAAACCATATATCCCAATACCTGACTTATAACCAAGATGATTTTTGCATTCAGTCCAAAACCCAAAGAAAGATCATTGTACTGTCCCGCCAAAAATGACTTACGAATGGCATACATTCCTGTATAACATAAAAAGACAGCTGCAATAATTAAGGCGGTTGACATTTTTTTACTATTTGTAAATTTATTTACTTTTTCTCGCATGATTAATCCGTTTTTACAAGTACAAAAGTAGCATTCAAAACAGTGATTAATATTAAGCAAAAGTAAACTAATTATTAAATTATTTACAAATAGTAAACATTTTATTTTCTCCAAAGCTCTGACTTGGCGTATTAAAACACTATTTCAATAGCTTAAACTACCATAATACAAGAACCTAAGCATTCAGCTTATAAGCAACAAATAATTTTGAAGAAAGTAAAATAAAGGATGTTTCATCAGAATATACAAATGTTACAAATAGTAAAATTTTAACATTAATAGTAAAAACGAATTATCCGTTAATAAAGAAAGCCGGCATAAAGCCGGCTCCCAATAAAAAAACAATAAACACAATTCTATAAGCTCCATTTGATTCCCATTTGGCCTCTTATTCCATAAAACTCAACTTGTTTTGGTCGGCTGTCATCACCATAATAATATTCCAATTTGTCATTAAGAAGATTATTCGCTTCGGCAAAAATGGTAAAGTGATCCGATATTTTAAAGGTAAGGTTGGCATCCAGCGCAGAGTACGCACCATAATATACATCATCTCTCTTTAGTCCGCTTGTACCATGCTCTGTAATATATTTTGATTTGAAGTTGTAAGCAGCTCTCACATTTACTCTTCCTTTTTCATAATACAACTGAAGGTTCGCCAAATGATCACCTTGTCTTGGAAGACTTGTAGTTCCTGCTCTTCCCGGAATAGTCATTTTAGATTTTGTAAAAGTATAGTTGGCCTGAAATCCAAAACCACTAAGAAAACCCGGAAGGAAATCAAATTTCTTGTTTCCGCTTACTTCAGCTCCAAAAAGCCATGCATTATCACCATTCATAGGCTGTGAAATCTCTACTCCGGTATGTCCGTTGATATCACCTTGTTTGGTATCCATAAAAATGGGATCGGTAATCACCTTATAAAACAATCCTGCAGATACTACATCAAGTCTTCCAAAATAATGTTCTCCCATTACATCGAAATTATAAGAATAGGTAGGATTTACGTTTGGATTTCCACCATCATACTCATTATCTGCCGCCAAATAGGTTCCTCCCGGTGCCAGATATCCAAAATCAGGTCTTGTAAAAGTTCTTGTAGCCGCCAGTCGAAGATTTGTATTTTCTTCCGGAGTATATTTTAAATGCAGCATTGGCAAAAGAGAAAGGTAACTTTTTGTCTTTGTAACTTTCGAAAGTACTCCATCAGGGTTTTCAGGTGTTACATCAAATTGATAACCGCTTACTTTTGTATTGGTGTTCGTTGCTCTCAAACCTCCAAGAAACGTTAGTTTATCACTAATTTTATAAGTTGCCATTCCGTAAGCAGAGGCATGAGTTTCATCTACATTAAAATTACGCCCTAATCCTCCTCCGTTTTCAAGTATTTCAGAATCAGATTCAGAAAGTGTCAGATTTCCGTTAGAGAAATTGTCCTTATAAAACTGATTCATTCCGGTTGGCGAAAGTACCGCTCCAAAACTATTTCCAATATTGGTGTTCAGCTCTTTTAAATAATCAGTACGCCCCGGCTGTAATATATTGTACTGACCGTAATCTGATAATTTTGGCACTGCAGCGGCTCCCGTCCAATTGTAAAATTCATCAGAAAAAGTAGCGATTCTGTCTTTGTCTAAAAATTTACCTCCTACTTTTAATTTCAGATTTTCATTTACATCAAATTCATAATTTACTGCAGCCACAATATTGTCTCTTTCCTTTACGCCTACTTTATAAAGTTCCAGCGTCGTAAAGTTCATCAAATTAGCACTGTCCTGGAAATTAGAATTAGACAAATAACCAAACATATTATCCGGATTCATATATCCTCCGTCAGAATCCCAATAGGCTCTTGGCCCATTTCCTTTATTCTGAATATACGCCGGATCGAATCCAACGCCATCTTGTTTAAAAAATACTGAATAGTAACTGTTATTTTGTTTATCAGGAACATTGCCATAATAAAACTGAGTACTGTAAGTGGCCAGACTCCAGGTAAAAACACCTTTATTCCCAATGTGTTTTCCTCCCACTTCTCCACCGTAAAAATCAAAATTCAATTCATTGTAAATATTCTGAAGTTCGATTCTTCCTGTATTTGTTGCAGTATTAAATTTATCAAATCGTATACGGTGTTTAAAATGAGTTTCCTCATCAAGGAGTTTTCCGTAGTTTAATTTTACATAAAACTTATTTCTTTCATTCGGATTAAATTCAAATCCACCATTAAAACCCGTTGTTTTTCTTACTCCTGTATAATCTCTTAATTCTAAACGATACACACCTTCGTCTCCAGATCTTCTTGCTTCAAAATTGTCCGAAGCCCAGTTTCTGTTCCACTGAGAGAAATTCACGATATAACCAAATTTTCCGTTTTTAGACTTATCACCCACTAAAACCGATCCGCTGTAAACGCCTTTGTCAGATTTTGCATTGTATCCCAATCCAAGAGAGGCATCTACAGTAAATTTAGACGGAGCCGTTTTAGTTACAAAGTTCACACTTCCGCCCAAAGCATCACCGTCAATATCCGGCGTAAGCGCTTTTGAAACCTCCACATAACCAATCATTTCAGTAGGAAAAAAATCAAAAGCCGTAGCTCTGCTCGCTCCTTCATCAGCCGCAGTTGGAATTCTGTTTCCATTCATAGTGGTAGAACTCCATTCAGCAGGCAAACCTCTAACCGCTACATAACGGCCTTCTCCCTGATCTCTTTCGATAGAAACACCCGGAACACGCTGTACTGCCTCTGCAGCATTTCTGTCCGGAAGTTTTCCAATACCATCCGCTGCAATAACATTCACTAAATTAATTGCATTTTTCTGGATATTTAATGCTTTTGCTTCACTTAGTCTTCTTGAATTTTCTTTTACCACTACTTCATCCAGGTCATTTGATGAAGCTGATAATAATATAGCCGGAATAACCGTAACTTTCCCCGGCTCTATTGTTATCCTCTGCGTATTTTTTTGATACCCCACATAAGTAACACTTATTTCATAAGTACCGCCGTCGACTCCGGTAAAATTATAACTTCCTTCAAAATCTGTCGATGCACTTTTTTGAGTCCCATTCAACTGTACAATCGCTCCCGGAAGCGGAAATGCACCATCAAAAACCTTCCCTTTAATAGCGCCTTTTTGTCCTGCTGCTGTCAGCGAAACCAATAAGAAAACCACATAAATCAAAAACCTATTTTTTTCCATTTCAGTTAAATTATTAATATTAGTAAATATTTCAGTGCAAAAATGAACATAAATTGACATATAGTAAACTTTTAGATTTTAAGAAATTCTTAACAGACGATTATTGTTACGTAAGTTTAATGTTAACAACCAACGGAATCACCAGCAAAAGCCGGTAATTTTAGAATTTGTCAAAAAAAGGCAATAGTTACAAATAGTAATAATTTCTGCTTGAAGTAAAAGACCATTTTTGATTCTATCGAAATTTTATAATATAAAAAGTAAATCTTCTGCTCTTTCAAATTCAACAATTGAAAACTTTCAAATCACAATTCCATATCTGCATCAAAATTGATTTATAGCCAGTTTAAGCCTTAAAAAAATGACTTTACACAAATTCAAAACATTTATGATAGAATTTGAAAGACCATTTTAGACCTCCCGTTTAACTTCGCTTTATAAATATTCGAAAAACAAAAAGAATACAGATATAAACGAATTAACTATGAAAAAAACCTTCAATCTATTTCTAGTCCTCTCCACTATTACTTATAACACTTTTGCAAAGCCTGTTCAAAATGATGATCCGTCTTTGCTTTGGTTTAAAAAAACCACAGAGGTTATTCAATTTCAACTCAACAAAGCAGCGCAAACTTATAAGCCCGGTAAAAATCCGCGTTCTGTAAATCCCGACGGAACAGTAAGATTAGCTGGTTTAACAGATTGGACAACGGGTTTCTTTCCCGGAAGTCTTTGGTACGGTTACGAACTTACAGGTGACAAAGTACTGGCTGATGAAGCTAAAAAATTCACGCTTGCACTGGATTCTATCAGAAATATAAAAAACACTCACGATGTAGGTTTTATGTTGTATTGTTCTTACGGAAATGCGTACAGAATCACCGGCGATAAAATCTATCTTCCGGTACTGGCGGATGGTGCTGCAAACCTTTATGCGCGTTTTAGCCCAACTGTTGGTGCAATTCGCTCCTGGGACTTTGCCTGGCTGCATTATCCGGTAATTATAGACAATATGATGAATCTGGAATATTTATATTGGAGTGCCAATCAGTTTAATAAACCTGAATATACAAATGCTGCGAGTACTCATGCATTTACTACGATGAAGAATCATTTTAGAAAAGATTATAGTTCTTACCACTTAGTAGATTATGATGCAAAAACAGGTAAAGTATTGAGTAAAAAAACACATCAGGGCGTTACAGATGAATCGGCTTGGGCGCGCGGACAAGCCTGGGGATTGTACGGATATACGATGTGTTATGCCAATACCAAAAACCCAAAGTTTTTACAGCAGGCAGAACATATTGCTTCTTTTATCATGAACCATCCCCGTATGCCAAAAGATAAAGTACCGGTTTGGGACTTTGATGTACACAATGCAATGGATACTGCAGAGCTTGCCCCAAGAGACGCTTCGGCTGCTGCTGTTATAGCATCTGCTCTGCTCGATTTAAGCACGCAGGTAAAAGATGGAAAAAAATATGCAGATTATGCA
Organism: Flavobacterium frigidimaris; assembly: GCA_900129595.1. Taxonomy (GTDB): domain Bacteria; phylum Bacteroidota; class Bacteroidia; order Flavobacteriales; family Flavobacteriaceae; genus Flavobacterium; species Flavobacterium frigidimaris. The sequence continues at coordinate 197,822 of FQWG01000001.1, forward strand.
GAGGATATTTTAAAATCATTATCATCAGATGCTTATTTGGCGAAACCGGGCGAAAATAGTTATTTCTTATTAAAACACAGCGTTGGAGCATTTTTATACAATTCAGAAATTGATACACCGCTGGATTATGCTGATTATTATTATCTGGAAGCACTGAAAAGATATGCTGCAATCAAAAAAATTCAGATATAAAGACCCTTTTTAATCAATTGAAAAATTAACGCACTAATAAACAACGTAAGAAGTTATTTTTGATCTCTAAAAGATCCTCTGGACAGCTTCTTATTTATTAAATAAAACCAATGATAAACTTAAAAAAAACCACCGCGCTATTTTTTATGCTGCTAAATATTTGTTTTAGCAATGCACAGAAAACTGCAATAAATAAAGAAAGTTTTGATGCTGTAAACCTTAATTATCCGGGTTTAGAAAAAGTACATCAGCTTTTTAACGAAGCCAAATACAATGATGCGGCAAAAGAACTGCTGACTTATTACCGCAATCGCAAAACCGTAAGGCATCCTGATTTTAATATAGGCGACGAAGCACGATCTAGAGGAAAAGAGATAGGAAAAGCCAATCAGGAAAAAGCAGACAATGCCCTATTGCATAAATTTCAACCACATAAAGGATATGGCTTTTTTGATTATGGAGCCGACATCAACTGGGATCTCTGGCCGATAAAAGACAATGAAATCCGATGGCAGCTTCACCGTGTAACGTGGTGGCATTCTATGGCATTAGCCTATAGAAGCAGCGGTGATGAAAAATATGCTAAAGAGTGGGTGCTGCAGTTTAGAGACTGGGAAAAGAAAAACTACTTAGGACGTTCTGCTGAAAATGATGGTATCGCCTGGCGTCCGCTGGAAGTATCAGAACGTATACAAAGTTATCCGGCTATATTTAATTTGTTTGTAGTATCGCCCAACTTTACACCAGCATTTTTGATGGAATTTTTAAACAGTTTCAACAAACAAACCGATTATATTCCGCAGCATTACAGTAAAGAAGGCAATCATTTATTATTTGAAGCACAACGTGTTTTGGGTGCAGGAGCCTTTTTTCCGGAATTTAAACAAGCTGAACAATGGCGCAAAAGCGGTATCGAAATCCTTAACCGTGAAATCAAACTACAGGTATTTGCCGACGGAGTACAGTGGGAATTATCACCAACCTATCATGTAGGCTGTATCGAAATCTTTACTAAAGCATATAATGCTGCAAAGATGGCGGGATTAGAAAAGGAATTTCCAGAATCCTATATCAAAACCATTGAAAAAATGGTTTTAGTTACCGCCAATATCTCTTTTCCTAACTATAACTATCCTATGTTTGGTGATACCTGGGTTGTTGATAAAGCAGTAAGGATAAAACAATTTTCAAGCTGGTCAAAGATGTTTCCTAATGATGGGCTTATAGAATATTATGCTACAGAGGGAGCCACAGGAAAATTACCTGACTATCTTTCCAATGCATTTCCTAATGGAGGCTTATATACCTTTAGAAACGGATGGGAGAATAAGTCAACAATAATGGTTTTAAAAGCTGGTCCGCCTGCAGAGTTTCATGCACAGCCGGATAACGGAACTTTTGAACTTTGGGTAAAAGGGCGCAATTTTACACCAGATACAGGCTGTTATATATATAGTGGTGATGCCGAAGTGACCAAAATGAGAAACTGGTTTCGCCAGACAAGAGTACACAGCACATTGACACTGGATAATAAAGATATGGTTATTACCGAAGCCCGTCAAAACAAATGGAAAACCAGTAAAAACCTTGATGTTTTAACGTACACAAATCCTAGCTATAGCAATTTGAACCATCAAAGAAGCGTACTTTTTATCAACGGAAAATACTTTTTAATTATTGATAAAGCAATTGGTACAGCTACAGGAAACTTAGGCGTACATTTTCAGTTAAAAGAAGACAGCAAACCGGTTTTTGATAAAGCAAATAACAGTGTTTACACCACATACGAAGATGGAAATAATCTTTTGATTCAATCCTTAAACAGCGACAAAGTGGTATTAAACGAAGAAGAAGGAAAAGTTTCGTATTCTTATGCAAAAGAAATATCCAGACCGGCATTTGTGTTCGAAAAACCAAAAAACGACAACGCATCACAACAATTTATCAGTATCGTTTATCCGTATGATGGAAATAAGGCTCCGAAAATTACCATCAAACCAAACCCCGGCAATGATTTTGAGAAAGGAAATATTAGTTTAAACATCACAATTGACGGTAAAACTAATGCTGTTAAAACAACACTAGAACAATAAAAATCAAAATTTTAGCTGCGTTTTCTTTTCTTAATGAATATTAAGAGAAGAAAACGCAGTCATTAAAAATCCATTCGTTATTTATTTTTTTAATGTAAAACAATTATGAAAAAAAAAATCATACTTAAACTAACCTTAGTCGGTTTGGTAGTAACAGCAGGGATAGCATGTAGTAAGGAACAAAATGACAAGTTAGATCCAATTATAAAACCAGCTGTAAACGATACCATTCTCAACATAAATTACGAATCCGGAGAAGTTACCTCAGGAATTACAGGTATAACCGGCACTCATGCCACAGCAGCCGATGCCGTTTATATGACTTCACCCGGCCATACTGGCAAATACGCTATTGCACATAAAGTTACCCTTGGCGACAGCGGTTATTTTTCAAACGATGCTTACCGCAGTGAATCTGATGCTGTTTCTTTAGCAAAATATCATTATAACCCTGGAGACGAACATCGATACGAAGTCAGCATATTATTGAAAGACTGGCAGTCATGGAATAGTGCTAACCCTGCTTATGGCGATAATGTTTTTCAGTTAAAAATGTCTGATAATCAGTTGCTGCCTTTAAGAATTCTGACTAAACGTAATGCAATCGTTGCCAGAAATTATCAGTATCAGGATAATCTGGTTACTGATTTTCGTCCCTACATCAATCAATGGATTAAATTTCGTGTCGAAGTAAAATGGATGACGGATACTACGGGATATATGAAAATTTACGTTAAGCTTCCTGATCAGTCAGACTATAAACTAGTATTAGAACGCAATAACTTCGTGACATTCACAGGTAATCCCGCTAACGGTAATGTTGGTTATCTAAAATGGGGCGTGTATCGCGAAGCCGGAAAAGATGACAATGGCAATATAATTACCAGCGATAATGTTCTAACCCGTATTGCCTATCATGATGATATTCGAATCATCAGACTTCCATTAAAATAACTGTAAATAAGTTTACAAAACCATAAAAGCTTTATTCTGAGAACTTTGTAAAAGTTTCCAGGATAAAGCTTTCTGCATTCTTGTTGTTTCTTCTGTGTCGAAAAAACTTTGACAAAGTTCTACCCAAATAAAAAATCCGTTTAAATCAGTATTATCCGCGTTATCCGTGAGCCATTACGCCCAGCTTAACGCTTTACTCCATTTCTCTAAACAACTTACTATTACGCTCAAAAACTTAGTATCTTGCTTTCTTAGTGGCCAAACATACATTATTTTCTTTATCAATTCTGAACCATTTTTTCAAAATAAAAACCAATTTCAAAATTTAATTCCCATTACTTCAGGAATAAATCATCAACTCAATTTTAAAATTATAAGTTTTATCTGAATCTTAAAAAGAAATGGGTAAATCAGATTATTAAATCATATCAGAACCAAAGTATTTCAGTTAACATTTTGCTTCATTTCGCTTAATTCTTAATCAACGCACTATATTTTAAAATTGATTAGTAATTACAGGACTTCATCTGGAAAAATATTTTACAAAAACAACTCACAACCCTTATTTTTCCAGTGTTCATGGGATACGAAAACGTTGTATTAATCAAAATCAATAGCATTTTGGACGTATTCAAAACTGTCGTATATGCCCGATTTCTATATTTGTTTTAATTAAAACCAAAAAAAACATGACCAGACTAAAAGAAAAAAACCGACTCGAACAAAATCTATTATTATTTACCAGACGCAAAATTCCCCAGCCTCTTTCTCAAGTTAATTAATTGTTATAATTTTCTCCACGAACAGCAATTGAGTGATTGGCAAAATGAAACTAGTAAGTACATTCATCATAAGTACATTCATCATTTTATTCCGAAAGCAATTTCGAAATATCATTCAAATCCCTGCCGGAATCATTTGATAGACATCACCTGACCTTGCAGTAAAATAGTGGCTGATTTATTTGGCAAGACGAAAACTCAACTTAAATAACATCAATAGGAATTAAATCTCAAAGCTTATTCCGATTAAAAAAAAAATTATGAAAAGGACTCTATTTTTATTTTTGTTGCTGGCAACTTGTAAAGTGATGTACGGGCAGGATATTATTACCGTAAAAGGTGTAGTGACTGATGCCCAAAGCATGCCGCTGCCGGGAGCCACCGTTTCTGAAAAAGGAACCAAAAACAGCACCGTAACTTCTATAGACGGTGATTACCAAATCAAGGTAAAGCCTAATGCTACTTTGGTTTTCTCTTTTATGGGAACAAAATCAAGTGAACAAAAGGTCAATAACAAAACCCTTATCAATACAAAATTGCTTGATGACACGAATAATCTTAATGAGGTAGTTGTAGTAGGTTACGGTACCAAAACCAGAAAAGATCTTACCGGTGCAATATCTTCAGTAAAAGGTCAGGAATTATCGAAAATTCCGGTGCAAAACGTTGCTCAGGCTTTGCAAGGACGTATTGCAGGTATGCAGGTAACAATGTCTGACGGAACACCGGGAGCCCAGCCTTCACTTAGAATTCGAGGCGGAACTTCAATCACTCAAAGCAACGAACCTTTGTATGTGGTTGACGGTGTGGCGCAAACAGGCGGACTGGCTTTCCTGGATCCTATGGATATTGAATCTATAGATGTTCTAAAAGATGCAGCATCTACTTCTATTTATGGTGCCCAAGGTGCAAACGGAGTGGTTTTGGTAACTACCAAGCAAGCCAAAGGCGGGAAATTAACCATTAGCTATGATGCCTATGGCGGAATTAAAACACTGGCCAAAAAACTTCCGGTTTTGAATCCTTACCAATACACCCAATTATTATATGAATCGGCAACTGATGCTGCAAGACTGCAAAAATTCACCAATGTTTTTGGCGAGTACAGCGAACTTGAAGGGCTTTATAAAGACAGAAAAGGTATCGACTGGCAAGAGGAAGTTTTTGGAGATGCGGTAGAAAGTCAATATCATAAAATTAGTATTAGCGGAGGCGAAAATGACACTAAATACAATGCTTTTTATTCGGTCAATAATGATCAGGGAATTATGTTAGGAAGTGCTTCTGTAAAGAATATTGCAAAACTAAATGTCACTAATACAATCAGTAAAAAGTTTTCGGTTAATGCTATTGTCAATTACTCCAATCAAAAAGTAACAGGTTTGTCTACAGGCGATGGTGGAAATGCAAGATTAAGCATGCTGCAAAATGTATTGCAATACCGACCAACAATTGGAAAATTTGGATCTGATGAAGATCTTAAAACCTTATTTTTAGACCCATTAGACAATCTGGATTCACCAACATTACAAAGTCCGCTGGTTACAATCGACAGTCAAAAAAGAGAGGCTGTTACCAGAGCTATCAATCTAAGCTTACAGTTACAGTACAATATTACTCCTAATTTAGTCTATCGAGGTTTAATCAGTTACAACGACAATAGTGTAAAAAGCAAATTTTTTAACGACTTTAGAGGTATTCAGGCCATCAGAAACGGCGGGCCAAATGCCGGAGTTACACATAATCTTTCTACTCGTTTAAACTACAATAACGTTTTAACGTATACAAAAACATTCAAAAAAAATCACAAATTCGATGCAACGGTAGGACAGGAATACATTTATAATTATGCCGAAGGACTTACAGCAACTGCAACTGCTTTTCCGGATGTAAATTTAGGCTGGGACAAATTACAATTAGGAACCATAGCGGGAATGCCTACTACTTTTGCCGAAGATGATAAATTGCTTTCTTTCTTTGGAAAAACAAACTACTCCTACAAAAACAGGTATTTATTTGCAGCCAGTTTAAGAGCAGACGGTTCCTCTAAATTTGGAACTGAAAATCAATGGGGCTATTTTCCATCAGTATCTGTAGCCTGGAGAGTGATCGAAGAAAATTTCATGAAAAAACTTCCTGTTTTTTCTGACATGAAATTGCGTTTAAGTTATGGTGAAGCCGGAAATAACAGGATTGCTAATTATGCCGCTTTAGGGATTTTTGATTCAGGATCTTATCCGTTAAACAATCAAACCAATATCACGGCATTTCAAAGTAATTTACCAAATCCTTACCTGAAATGGGAAGCTACAAAATCGACCAACATTGGTTTTGATTTAGGTTTCTTTAATCAAAGAATCTCACTTACAACAGAGATGTATGACAATCGTTCTAAAGATTTATTATACAATACACGTGTTCCTGCGAGTTCAGGATTTAAAAAACAGTTTCAGAACATAGGGGCAACTTCAAACAAAGGAATCGAGTTTACATTGAATACAATAAATGTTAGAAATGATAATTTTAACTGGAGTACCACTTTTAATATCGCTTTTAATAAAACAAAAGTACTGGCTTTAAGCGAAGGCGAAAATTATTTGATTACCAATAGTTATACAGATAAAAACGATTATATCCTACAAGTAGGAAAATCAGTTGGTACCATGTACGGCTACGTGAGAGATGGTTTGTATCAGGTAAATGATTTTGATTATAATCCTGCGACAAGTGCCTATACTTTAAAAACTGGCGTGGTAAGCGATAATATTGTTGTACAGCCGGGATTCATTAAATTTAAAGACATTAGCGGTCCAAATGGAACTCCTGACGGTGTAATCAATGATTTGGACAGAACTGCTATTGGCGATGCAAATCCTAAATATACAGGAGGTCTTAATAATACTTTTAGCTATAAAGGAATTGACCTAAGTATATTTCTTGATTTTACCGTTGGAAATGATATTTACAACGCTAACGTATTAAACAATTCAAGATTAAATTTGGACAATCTAAACACCTTTGCTATTTATGCCGACAGATGGACTACTATTAATGCAGCAGGACAACGCGTAACAGATCCTACAGAACTGGCAGCGCTGAATATAGGCAAAACCAATCCGGCTTTTAACGGTAACACTACCGGACGTTTGTACAGCGATATCATAGAAGACGGTTCGTTTTTAAGAATTAACAATATAAGCCTTGGTTACACTTTACCAAAAGAATGGTTGAAAAAATCGAAAATTTCTAATTTAAGAATCTATTTTACTGCCTATAACCTATATGTATTTACAAAATATTCAGGATATGATCCCGAAGTAAGCGTGATTAATAATGCCATAACAAGAGGAGTCGATTTTAGCGCTTATCCGCGAAGCAAATCCTTTATTACAGGTTTAAATATTTCACTATAATTTAAAGTTTAAAAAAGATGAAAAAATATATATTTTCCCGCAGAATGATACTAGCAGCAGGTATTACCTGTCTCCTATTGCCTCTTAATTCCTGTGATAAAGAACTGGAAGTTACCCCTTACTCCTACTTTACAACGGCTAACTTTTTCTCTGATGTTAATGAAGCCAACATGGCAACTTTAGGAGTTTACGAATCGATGTCGTCCCTGGATAGTTATGGATGGAATATTTCGCTAATTTTTGATGCCGATACAGATGTAATGCAAATGACAGGAATTGGTGCAGATGACTGGCGTACAATAGCCCATTATCAGGGAATTTCGCAAACTACCACTTTCTATACCGCATGGAGTAAATTGTATGAAGGTATAGACAGAGCAAATGTAGTCATCGAAAGAATCCCACAAATGGATTTATTTACTAACGGAACTAATATAGAAAAAGCACAACTGTACATCATGCTTGGTGAAGCTAAATTCCTGCGTGGTTTCTATTACTCTGAGCTAGTTCGTTTATGGGGCGATGTTCCTTTTAAAACAAAAAGCTCACAATCAGGAGATAACCTAAAAGTGGGTTTGGTTGATCGTTATGAGATTTATACGCAAATTATAAAAGACATGACAGAAGCTTCATTATTATTACCGGAACAAAACCCAACAACTGAGCGTATTAATAAATGGGCTGCAAAAGCAATGTTGGCAAGAGTAGCTTTGTTTGCCGGCGGATATTCTTTAGCAGCAGACGGAACTTCAAAACGTCCTTCTAATTATAAAGAATATTACCAATTAGCGCAAAAACAGATTAATGATGTAATGGCTCAAAATCCGTACAAATTAAATCCGTCTTATTCTAAAGTTTTCAAAAACCAGTGCCAGCATGTTTTAGAACCTACAGAAAATATTTTTCAGGTTGCTTTTTACAATCCTTCCGGAAATTTAGGAAATGCATCGTGGGTAGGCAATTTTAATGGTCCTGCAACTGCAAACGGACTTTATCCGTCGAATATATCAAGATGTCTGGTGCCAAAACCATTTTACAATAGCTTTAATGCAGCTGATCAGCGCAGGGATTTTTCTATTGCCACCTATTCTATAAATAGTTTAGGAAATAAATTACCGCTTTTAACCACCAATCAGGACGAAAGATGGACTATAGGAAAATGGAGCAGAGAATATCAGACCAATGCAACTGCCGAAAGAGTTTACACGCACATCAATTGGGTAATCATGCGATATTCTGATTTACTTTTAATGCGTGCCGAGGTAGAAAATGAACTAAACGAAGGTCCAAATGCCATTGCTTACGATGCCGTAAATCAGGTGCGAAAAAGAGCTTTTGGAGCCGATATTCAGGGAAGCGGAATTGCTGTTGATATTAAAACCAAAGGAACAGGATATACAAATGCAGCCAATGTTGTCATTCAGATCAATGGCGGTGGCGGCTCTGATGCTTCGGCAGCTGTGGTTACACTTGCCAGTGGAGGTATAAACACTATTGGTATGTTACGCTCGGGAGATGGTTATACTTCTGTGCCAACCGTAACAATTACAAGTACAGACGGAAAAGGAACCGGAGCAACAGCAACAGCAAGACTATTAACAAAACCAACAACTGACCAAATAAATTTGCCAACGGGCCTTAGCAAAGAGAACTTTCTTAAAGCCCTGCAACAAGAAAGAGCCTGGGAACTTTCCGGCGAAGGAATGCGAAGAGCTGATTTAATCAGATGGGGGATTTTGGGCGATAAACTAGCTGAAACAAGTGCCGCAGTAAAAGCAATCCGTGCTACTTACTTCTTTCCTTCGATTACTAATTTTGTAGCAGGAAAGCATGAATTGTATCCGTTTCCGCAAAATGAAACCGATGTGAATAAGAACATTACACGTCAAAATCCAAAGTATTAAATCTCTTAGTTTCTATGTGTTTAATAAAAATATTCATTTTATAAATTTAAAGTAATTATGAAAAAGATAGTATTAACATTCAGTTTCATCCTTATAGTTTCGGTTACGTTTGCACAAAACAAACCTAAAGACATGAAAGTATTAAGAGATTCTGTTTTTACAGTCATGAAACTGAGCAAAGTAAACAGGCAAAAAATGCACGATTTAATTGCAGAAAACGGAAAAGGTCAAAAAGCAATTAAAGACGATCCTGCACTTTTTTATGACCAGAGACAAGAAAAACTGGAAGTCTGGAAAAAAGACATAACCACAAAAGAAAAAGAAATTTTAACTCCGGAACAATTTCAGATTTGGAGGGACTTTGCGAAATCTGTAAATAAACCTAAATCATAATAGGGATACTCTTAAAATACGCCCTCATTTTTTTTAGAAAATTAATCGATTTTTGGACATTAATGCAGAACTTGCCGTTCTGCATTAATTGTTTACAGGAGAAGATAAAATAATAATAAAATTAGCATTATGAATATCATAAACGATACACCACAATCATACGCAATAGGGATAGATATAGGTGGTACTTCACTTAAATGTGGTGTTGTAAATGAACTTGGAGAAATCCTTTTTTCGTTTTTAGTTTCCCTTAGCGAAGCAAAAACAGAAGAAGAAATTATAAACCTGATTGTCAATGCCATTACACAATGTACGGATCAATTGGGTGAACCTATAACAGGTATCGGAATTGGTTTTCCCGGTCTGATAGAAAATGACGTAATTGTGGGAGGCGGAGTTAACTTACCCGGTTTTGAACAATTGCCTTTAGGGAAAATTCTAAATGACTTAACCGGTCACAATATCGTAATTGACAATGACGCCAACTTAATGGGACTTGCCGAAGTAATGTATGGTGCAGCAAAAGACAGCGATGATGCTATTTTTCTCACCATTGGTACCGGAATTGGCGGTGCTATCATGATCGATAAAAAACTTTTTGGAGGTTACAAAAACCGTGGAGCAGAATTAGGGCACACCGTGATTCAGCAAAACGGAATACAATGTGCCTGTGGCGGACGCGGCTGTTTAGAATCCTATGCTTCTGTCACTGCTCTAATCAAGTATTATAAATCTCAAAATACATCAGCAGAAGACAATATAGACGGCAAAACGATCATCGAAAAATATCTTGCCGGCGAAGATCACGCCATCAAAACCATGCAGCACCATTTTGATTATCTGGCTGGCGGAATCGTGAATTGTGTAAACATATTCAGTCCCCAAAAAGTAATCATTGGCGGCGGAATCAGCGAAGCAGGTCAGTTTTATATTGATGAATTAACCCAAAGAGTAAAAGAGACTGCAATTCCGGTTTCTTTCTCCAATACAGAAATCGTAGCCGCCACGCTAGGCAATAAAGCCGGTTTATTAGGCGCTTGTGCTAATGCTTTCCAGAAATTCAAGAAAACGGAATACGCAGTATAATAAAGGCTTTCTTCAAATGTAATATTGCAAAGACGCAAGGTTTAATTTCAGAAAAGGCTTTAGCTAAACTATTCGGTTTGGCAAAAGTCTTTTTCTATTTAAATCTAAATTCCCTCGGTTAAAGCTACAGGTATGCAAAATAAAACTTTGCGCCTTTGCATCTTTGCGTGATTATTCTTTTTTTTTCCCCACAAATTTCACAAATCTAAACGAATTATAAATTTGCTGCTTTGAAAAAATCTGCAAAATCTGCAGGAAACTAACTTTGCGCCTTCGCGTCTTTGCGAGATTAAAAAAAACTTTGCGAACTTTGCGTAAACCTTTGCGGACTTTGCGGTTAAGCCCGTTACGAATTTCAAGAACACCTTATTTTTAAAGCTTTTAGCTAAAATTAATATCATTTTACACAAATTCAAAACCTTATTAGAACATAGATTACTACATTCGTTTTGCATTTAACAGTGTAAAAACCAAAAAACAATCTATTAAACCAGGTCGATATGATGTTTCAAAAAAACATATTTTTTATATGGCTTTTCATGGTATTGAATATTCCATTTTTAAGTAATGCCCAAACCGCTGAACGCCCCAATATTCTGATTATCATGACCGACCAGCAAACTGCTGATGCCATGAGTATTGCCGGAAACAAATATTTGCATACACCCGCAATGGATAAATTGGCGCAAAACGGAGTTCGGTTTACCAAAGCCTACTGCGCACAGCCCTTATGTTCCCCATCACGTTCTGCTATAATGAGCGGGAAAATGCCTTTTGAAAATGGCTTTATCGGAAACGCTCCCGAGAAAGACGGCCAATGGCCGGATGATTTATTAATGATGGGGAAAATTTTCCAGAACGGAGGTTACAAAACCGGTTATGTCGGCAAATGGCACTTACCTGTTCCTACTTCCAAAAAAAGCCAGCATGGTTTTGATTATATCGAAAACACCAATTTCCAGGATTACAATGATGCGGCAACACCTTCGTTCTGTGCCCGTTTTATCAAAGAGAATAAAAACACACCATTTTTATTGGTTGCTTCATTTTTAAATCCGCATGACATTTGTGAATGGGCACGCGGAGAAGATCTGAAAATGGATGTTCTGGAAAATGCACCACCGGCAGATCAATGTCCGCCTTTGCCAGCCAACTGGAAAATACCGGAAAACGAACCCAAAATTGTCCGTGATCAGCAAAAAGTAAGTTTCAGAACCTATCCCACTGTCAATTGGACTCCCGATCAATGGCGTCAATACCGTTGGGCGTACAATCGTCTGGTAGAAAAAGCAGACAGTTATATCGAAATGGTTTTGGCTTCTTTAAAAAAATACAATATCGAAAAGAATACCATCATTATTTTTACGGCCGATCACGGTGACGGATATGCAGGTCACAGCTGGAACCAGAAACAGATTTTATACGAAGAATCAGCTAAAATACCTTTCATCATTTCGAAAATAGGCCAATGGAAACCACGTACAGATGATCAGTTAGTTTGCAATGGAATAGATATTATGCCAACAATCTGCGGATTTACCGGAATTACAAAACCAGCTTACTTAAAAGGAATTGACATCAGTAAAAAAATAGAAAATCCAGCCCTTAAACTACGTGATACTTTAGTCATCGAAACTGATTTTGCAGATAACGAAGAGCTTCTAAACATTAGCGGACGAGCTGTAATTACTAAAGATTATAAATATATTGTGTACAACAAAGGCGATCTGAAAGAACAGCTTTTCAATCTCTCGACAGATCCGGGCGAAATCACCAATCTGGCAGTAAATAAAACCTATAAAAAAGAACTCATTGCCATGCGCCGTTATTTAAAACAATGGTGCAAAACAAATGGAGATTCTTTTGTGTCAGGATTATAATTTTATTAAAAAATAACTTTTATGAAAAAAACATATACAGTACTACTATCCTTTTTGGTACTTTCTGTCTTCGCTCAGCAGCAACCTGCAATGATAAAGTTAACGGCAGAAAAACTGCATTCAAGAGTACGTGAATGGCCCTATCCGGTAAACGGAATCACAGTTCCTACCAACGCTCCTGCCCTGCTTTGGCCTGCAACCAACGGCAAAGAAATGGTGAAACCAATGGAAAGCGGCAGTGACATTCCCGAAGATCCAAATATTGGCAATATACGCTACAAAGTAATGTTGTCCAGCGATAAAAACTTCAACAAAGATTTGCTTACTAGTTCTGAACAGCGTTGGGCCGTTTATCCTCTGCATCAGGCATTAAAATCCGGAAAATGGTACTGGAAATATGGTTATGCTTTAAAAGGCAGCAACCAATGGACATGGTCGCCTGTTTACGATTTTGTAATTGATGCAAAATACGCTGATCAAAAAGTATCTCCCCCAATAAGTACAGTTCTGAAACGAAACGAAGGCTCGCATCCGCTTTTATGGGATATGAACCGAATCGGTGAGGATTTCTATAAAAACAATCTGGAAAATCCCGAAGCTAAAAAGTTCATCGCTTTCGCGGAAAAACTAATGCTGGCACCACTTCCAACAGAAAAACCACAAAGAGTAATTGATACAACAGGCAAAACCAAATTAGAGAAAAAGATTATTGTAGAAAGAATGTACCACGGCTTTGGTGATGCTGTTGGGAATCCGGTTCGTAATTTATGCATTGCTTATCAACTGACTAAAGACAAACGTTTTATTCTTGATGCAAAGAGAAGAGCCCTGAATATCGCCAACATGAATCCTGACGGATTAGCAACAGGCGATGATTTTACAAGCGGTGCAGTACTGGAAGCACTAGGATGGTTCTACGATACAGGATATGATTTTTTAACGCCAGCGGAAAAAGAAACATTCAAAAACATCATTACTATAAGAGCAAGAAGAGTTTACAATCATTTGCCTAACCGTTTTGAGCTGCATGTAAGTGACAATCACGTTTGGCAAATTACCTTACGCAATTTAGCCATTGCCACGGTTGCCGTAATCAATGATGTTCCTGAAGCCAAAGAATGGCTTACCTATATGTATGAAGTCTGGTCAGCACGTTTTCCGGTACTGGGTACTACAGATGGCGGCTGGCACGAAGGAAATGGTTATTTCAGAGTCAACTTTAAGTCGATTATTTACTTATCTCAAATGTTCGGAGATTTTAGCGGTGTTGATTATTTTAAATTACCATGGATGGAAAATCTTCCGTATTATATGTTATATACACATCCAAATGGCGCTGCAAGTACAGCAATTGGCGACATGTGGGAAAACATTCCTTATATCGTAAAAGGCGAAGCCTGGTTTGCAGATGCCTTAACTTATAAAATGAATAATCCGTATTTAAACTGGTATGTTGGCGAAATAAAAAGAGATTATCCAAGCTATTATCACGGTACAGATGATTTCTTATTCTTTAGATTATTAAGCTATAAGCCTAACAGAAATTTACCGGCAGCTTCCCCTGCTGACCTGCCTAAAACACGCAAATTTGGCGATGTTGGTGTCGTTGCCATGCATGAAGATTTAGCTCATGCCAATAAAACATTAAGCAGTTATTTGTTTAGCAGTCCGTTTGGTTCTTCGGGACACGGACACGCTTCTCAGAATGCTTTTACCATCAATTACAAAGGAAAAGTAATCTTTGGCGGAACTGGGTATTACAGTAATTTTAGCGACAAACACAACCTTTTGTATTACAGAACTTCAAAAGCCTACAATACCATTTTGGCAGATAGTCTGAATCAGAAACTGGGTGAAGAAGGTTACGGATGGATTCCGAGAGCTATTTCAGGAAAACACATTCAATATGCTTTGGGCGATGCCAGTAATGCTTACGGCGAAATAAAAAGTGATTTTTGGCTCGGCAGATTCAAACAAATCAATGTGGTACCAGGCAAAGCTAACGGTTACGGGGAATCAGGCGTAACTTTGTACCGCAGACATATGCTGCAATTACAAGGCGGATATATTGTATTGTACGACGAATTAGAAGCCAAAAGTCCTGTAAAATGGACCACGCAGTTTCACTGTCCGTACTATACCATCGAAGGAGAAAATTCGGCGAATGCCAAACAGCAAAACTTCATTGTAAAAACAGATTTAGGAAATGTCAATGCAAGTGTATTTGCAAATTCTCCTTTAAAAATGGCAGTACATAACAAATTTTACGAAGCTGCCGTTAACTGGAATAAAGTCACCAATGATGAAGGTCAGATCAAAGATTTTAAAGATCAATGGCACGCCGGAATTACTTCTGAATCCAAACAAAAATTCAGGTTTTTAACCATTATACAAATTAAAGACGGCAAAACAGAAGTGATTAAAACCATCTCAAACAACAGCGGTTTATCAAACTTACAAGTTGGAGACTGGAATATTCAGGTGCAATTAGACGGAGAAAAACCTGCTGCATTACAAGTTTCGGGCAAAACGGCAAAATCACTATTTAGCTACGGAAATCTGCCAATTCAATTTGAAGGAAAAGCATATACTCCTAAAATTACAGGAAGTTCGGTTGTATTAGAAATTGATGATAATAAAGTTAATAAACAAGAAGCCGTAGATGAATTACCGGATGTTGCCCAATACGATAAAAATTAAAAAGAATAAGATGTTTAGTTTTTCTATAAATTAGAGGTGAATTTCTATTATTTCAAAAAAAAGAATGAATAATAATTCGTAGTAAAAATTAAACACATAAAAACATAGATTATTATATACGATAAAAAGGATACTTAAAAGAAATACATTTCCTTCACATAGTTACTTACGCGGGTTTAAAATAAGTGAAACGTCTTTTTTTAGTGACCAAAAAGCTATGTTCCTATGTGTTAAAAAAAAAAGCAGTAAAGCATACAAAAAATAATTATAATACCAATTTCATGAAAAAAAAGATTGCTGTCGTTGCCCTTTTGTGCATTCTTCTTTTCGCGGCCAAAAGCCAAGCGCAAGTTCAGGACCGATATTTCCGTACTATTTCGGTCGATAAAGGCTTGTCGCAAAGTTCCGTTTTTGCCATTCAGCAAGATACGCTCGGTTTTATCTGGATTGGAACTCAGGACGGACTAAATCGCTATGACAGTAAAGGTTTTAAAGTATATCGCCCTGTAAAAAATGTTAAAACAAGCTTACAATCCTATTACATCCGAAGCTTGTTTACCGATCATAAAGGGCAATTGTGGGTTGGCGGCAATCAGGGTATCAGCGTTTACAATTACAACACAGACAGTTTTACCAATTATCAGCTTCCGCGAAGCATTGGCGAATGGTACATCTCGTCGATCACAGAAGACCATCAGCATCAGATCTGGGCTACTTCGATTACCGGCGAAGTCTTTGTTTTAGCTCCTGAAGCTCAAAAATTCACAACCATTAAGTTCAATGCTTCTTCACATGAAATTAAAAAAATTGCCTATATCGGAGTTTGGCAAAAGCATATTCTTTTGGGTACTGATGTTGGTCTTTTTAAACTAAAACCCAATACACATCAACTAATAAAAATAGATTTAGGCGGAAAAACCCCTTATATCAATGATGTTTACATTGACGGAAAAAAATTATGGGTGGCTACAGAAGGTGAAGGCGTAATAAAATATAATGCCGAAAACGGACAGACTTCTTCCCTGCTTCATAACGCCGGAACCAATAGCATTGCCGATAATAACATCAGATGTGTTGGAAAAGATACGGAAGGAAATATCTGGATGGGAACCTTTAAGGGATTGACTATTTTTAACCCGGACAATGATTCATTTAGTAACTACCACCATCAAATCTCGCAGCCTTATACCATTAGTCAAAACTCGGTGCGCTGTTTTTTTAGGGACAAACAAAACGGAATTTGGTTGGGAACCTATTATGGCGGTTTGAATTATTATCATAAAAACGATATCAAGTTTAATCTGTTAAGTCAAAACTCAGGAAAACCTTCTTTAAATGATGAGGTCATTGGTGTCATCAAACAAGATGCTAAAGGCAATTTCTGGATTGGAAGCAACGATAAAGGCATCAACTACTGGAATAAAAACGCCAATACAATTAGCTATTATTCCAACAGCGAAAACAATCCGAATAGTTTAAGTTCTAACAACATCAAAGCAATAGAATTTGACGATAACGGCAATGTTCTTATTGGTACGCACAACGGCGGATTGAATCTACTAAACCCTAACGGCGGTTCTGTACAGCGTTTTAGACATGATGAAAACAATCCCAACACGATTGCCGGAGATTTGGTTTACAGTTTATTAAAAGATTCCAAGGGACGTATCTGGGTAGGAACCAGATCAGGATTGGATCAGTTTCATCCCGAAACCAAAACGTTTACACACATACATTTAGACAAGGCCGGAAAACGCCTGACTTCAGACGATATCACTTTTTTGTTTGAAGACAGTAAACATAGAATCTGGATTGGAACCACAAACGGCGTAACGCTTTTTTATCCGGATACGCAGTTATTTGGAAACATCGGACACGGAAAATTAAGCGACGATATTGTAAACTGCATTACCGAAGATCAAAAACACAGGATCTGGATTGGTACCAGAGAAGGTTTGCGATTGTATGATGAAGCTCAGGAATCTTTTATTAGTTTTAAAGCAGGAAAAGATTTCGTTAAAGAAACCATCTACGGAATAATTCCGGATGATGATGGCAATCTGTGGATTTCGACCAACAGCGGCTTAATCAAATTCAATTCGGACAAAGGTTCTGTTCAGACGTTTGACGAAAGTGACGGTTTACAAAACAAGCAATTTAACGATTATGCTTTCCTTAAAGCAAAAGACGGTATGCTGCTATTTGGCGGTATTAAGGGGATTTCGTATTTCTATCCGTCGATGATCAAACAACAGCCGCTTCCTCTAAAACTAAGTTTTACAGGATTAGAAGTTTTAAATAAAAATGTTGCCGTCGATGATGAAACCGGTATTCTCGAAGAACATATCGATCAGACAAACGAACTGGAGATTGGGCCGGAATACAAACAATTCAGTATCTTTTTTAATACATTCAATTATATTTCCTCAAACCGAACGTACTATTATTATAAGTTAGAAGGAATAGATAAAGACTGGCAGCGTACTGATGAACTCAAAGTGAGTTACAGCAATTTGCCAGCCGGAAAATATAACTTTCAAATTAAGGCTATTGGTCCAAATGGGGAAATGAGCGCTGTTCGTAATCTCAAAATTGTGATTCTGCCGCCCTGGTACAAAACATTATGGTTTTCTTTTCTGTTACTTACAATCGTTAGCGTAGCGATATACATTGGTTTTGAAATTATAAAAGGACGAATAAGAGCCGTTCAGCAATTAAAACTGGAAAGGATTGATAAAGAAAAAGTAAATTATATCAATCAGGTAAAAATGGATTTCTTTACTAATGTATCACATGAATTAAGAACCCCTTTAACCTTGATTTTAGCTCCTTTAGAAGAATTATTAAAAATGCCTTTTGCAGATAAAATTTCCAAAAAGAAACACGAATTAATGTTTATTAATGCAAAACGACTTTACAATTTAGTCGATCAGCTTTTTGAGTTCAGAAAAACCGAAATGGGAACACGACAGCTTAAAGTAGGCAAAGCCGACATTGTTAGTTTTACACAGGAAATTTTTGAATCCTTCAAGCCGCTTTCAGAGAAAAACAGCATTCATTACACCTATCATTCAGAAGA
This sequence comes from Flavobacterium frigidimaris, assembly GCA_900129595.1. Lineage (GTDB taxonomy): Bacteria > Bacteroidota > Bacteroidia > Flavobacteriales > Flavobacteriaceae > Flavobacterium > Flavobacterium frigidimaris. The sequence goes on from FQWG01000001.1 coordinate 216,298, forward strand.
ACCACAGCTGCTGTTTTATTTTGATAAAGATGCCATGGAAAAGATTTTGTTTAATCTTTTATCCAACGCCTTTAAATACACCAAAGCAGGACAAAGTATTCATGTCGAATTAGAAAAGAAAAATGATACTGTACAAATAAAGGTCGCCGACACGGGAGTTGGAATTAGCGAAGAAGATTTGTCTAAAGTTTTTGATCGTTTTTACCAGGTCAACAATCGCGAAATGAATTTGGGCTCCGGTGTAGGATTGGCCTTTACGAAACGTTTGGTCGAATTGCATCATGGCGAAATTACTGCCGAAAGTACCATGCAGGAAGGAAGTATTTTTACAGTAACAATTCCAACTTCAGATCAGGTTTATAAAAATGATCAGCAAATTGAAGTGTCAGCTTATAACTTGTCGATCATATCTGATAATGAACTGGAAACAGACGATTCTTTATTGCCGGAAGAAAATGAAGTAACTGAAAGAGATCAGCCCATAAAACTTTTAATTGTTGATGACAACAAAGAGATTTTAGATTATTTGCAGGATTATTTCAGTAAAGTATATGATGTTACCGTGGCTTATGACGGTCAGATGGCCTTAGACCTTTTAGAAATCCAGCCGTTTGACCTTATTATCAGCGACGTTATGATGCCGGAACTCGACGGTCTGCATTTTTGTAAAAAGGTAAAACAAAACATCAATACCTCACACATTCCGCTGATGCTTTTAACAGCCAGAAACGAAACCAGCCAACAGCTTAAAGGATTAGAAATGGGTGCCGACGATTATATCACAAAACCATTTTCGACACCTTTATTGGCTGCAAAAATCACAAATTTGCTGCGTTCCCGTAAACGTTTAAAAGAATATTATTCGGTTGGAAAAGAAATGGTTCCTGAGAATATTGCTTTTAATACACTTGATGAAGAATTTTTAAAACAAGCCATTCAGATTGTCGAAGATCATCTTGCCGATTCTGAATTTTCGGTAGACCAATTCAGCAAAAAAATAGGCATGAGCAGATCAAACCTTTACTTGAAGTTAAAAGCTATAACAGGCGAATCTGCAATGGATTTCATCAAACGAATCCGATTTAAAAAAGCAGTTGAACTCATGCAGAGCAAACGCTACACTATTGCGCAAATCACGTATATGTGCGGTTTTAATTCACCATCTTATTTTTCTACCGCATTCAAACAACATTACGGCTGTATGCCAAGCGAATATTTGGCAAAACTGGAAAACACAAAAGAATAACTGAAACACACAAACAACTATACAATGAAAATCTACAATCGTTCTTCTTAATGAAAATCAGCTAAACCAAGGGCTTCACAAAGCCTAAAATCACTTCCGAATTTTAATTTCAAAAATGATGATCTCGTCTAAATGGTAAATACATTTAGAAATCGGGAAGCCCAAACTATGTCTTTTCGGAACGAAATTATCAAACCTATTTTAATTTAAAAACAGCAAATAATTACACAAAATAACTCTTATGAAAATAATAAAAACCTTCTTTACACTAGCACTTATTTTGCCTTTGACCCTTATGGCACAATCAAAAGCCACTGTTACCATTCAGAATAATTCAACTTTAAACAGAAAAGAAACTTTGATTGCTATTAAATGGGCAACCGTACTTTCCTCCTATCCACAAATTGATACGGCGAACTTTGTGGTGGTTAATCCAAATACAAAAAAACAAATTCCGTTTCAGTTAGAGCATAAAGGAAAAGCTGCTATTCAGAATCTATTGGTACAAGTTGATATTAAAGCAAAATCGTCTATTATTCTTTCAATACAAAAAGGAAAGCCTGAAGTATTTGCTGCAAAAACATATGCGCGTTATGTACCGGAGCGTCTGGATGATTTTGCTTGGGAAAATGACAAAATCGCTTTTCGTGCTTACGGAAAAGCCTTAGAAAAAACAGAAGGCGATGCTTATGGCTACGATGTCTGGGTAAAAAGAACCAATAAATTAGTCTTAAATGACCGCTACAAAAGAAACGACTATCATATCGATCATGGCGACGGATTAGATTACTATCATGTGGGATATACTTTAGGCGCAGGAAACATGGCGCCATACGTAAACGACACCATTCGTTATTCCGGAAATTATCACCATTGGAAAGTACTGGATAATGGTCCGTTGAGATCTACTTTCCAGTTATTATATGACAGCTGGAATGCAGGCAGCATAAAAGTAACTGCCGTAAAAACCATTTCGCTGGATGCCGGTTCTCAACTCAACCGAATTGAAACCGTCTATACATTCAACGATACTAAACCTATGCCTGTTGTAGTTGGAATTATCCGACGCGAAAAAGCAGGTGTAATAGGCCTAAACGAACAACAAGGAATCATGAGTTATTGGGAACCCACTTTTGAGAAAGACGGAACTACAGCTGTTGGTACAATATTAAGCACTCCGGCTGAAAAAATGTGGGTGAATAAAGAGCAGTTATTAACCAGAACTTCGGTTAGAAATAACGAACCTATCGTGTATTATTCCGGTGCTGCGTGGGACAAAGCGGGTCAGATAACCAACTCAAAACAATGGCAGGATTATTTAGATCATTTCAATCAGGAAATTCAAAATCCTTTGATTGTAAGCGTGAAATAAAAAGCTGCGTATAATTTCTTTAACACATCATCAAAAAAAAACAAGATTACTAATAACCAAAAACTTAAAAAAAATGTCAATTAACTTATTTGATCTAACAGGAAAAACAGCGCTGATTACAGGAGGAGTTCACGGTCTTGGAATGGCTATGGCCAAAGGACTTGGGCATGCGGGGGCAAAAATTGTAGTCAACGACCACTCGTCGCAGGAAGCGGTCGATAATGCCATTGCTGAATACAAAGCTGAAGGAATCGAAGCATACGGCTATTTGTTTGATGTAACAGATGAAACCGCTGTAATCGCCGCAATCAATAAAATAGAAAAGGAAGTTGGTCCAATAGATATTTTAATTAATAATGCCGGAATCATCAAAAGAACGCCGATTATCGAAATGGAAGTTGCCGATTTTGAAGCGGTAATAAAAGTCGATCTGACAGGCCCTTTTATCGTATCAAAAAATGTGGCTAAAGGAATGATCGAACGCAGAGCAGGAAAAATCATCAATATGTGCTCGATGATGAGCGAATTGGGAAGAGATTCTGTAAGTGCTTATGCCTCTGCAAAAGGCGGATTAAAAATGCTGACCAAAAACATGGCAACAGAATGGGCAAAATTTAACATTCAGATCAACGGAATCGGCCCCGGTTATTTTGCAACAAGCCAAACCGCTCCTATTCGTGTAAACGGACATCCGTTTAATGAGTTTATTATGGGCAGAACACCTGCAGGACGTTGGGGAGATCCGGATGATTTGCAAGGAGCTGCTATATTTTTAAGCTCTAAAGCAAGTGATTTTGTAAACGGTCATATTGTTTATGTTGACGGAGGAATTCTGGCTACGATTGGAAAACCATCTAACGAAGATTAAAAAATAACAAATCTCCCAAATCTGCAGAATCTGCGAGAAAAAAATGAAACAAATAACAGAAAATAAACCTGTTTAAATCAGCGGGCAAAAATAAACGCATAGAAAACGATGTCTCCATGTGTTAAAAAAACAAAGCTAAAATTAAATTCAAAATGATAAAAAGTACCCTCGATAAAGCAACAGGATTCGAGAAACGATTTGAAAACATTAATACTGTTGTTTTCGAAAATTCTACTGAAGCTTCTAAAGCCGTTGCTCAGGAAATAGCAGCACTTATACAATCAAAACAAAAAGAAAACAAGCCTTGCATTTTAGGTTTGGCGACAGGTTCTTCTCCAAAAGGATTGTATGCTGAACTGGTTCGTTTGCATAAAGAAGAAGGATTAAGTTTCAAAAATGTAATTACGTTCAACTTAGACGAATATTACCCGATGGAACCGGATTCTATCAACAGTTACGTTCGATTTATGAAAGAACTGTTATTGGATCAGGTTGATATTTTACCGGAAAATTATCATATTCCGGATGGAACTTTATCCAAAGAAGAAATTGCAGACTATTGTCACGATTACGAAGCAAAAATCGAAGCTTTGGGCGGCATCGATTTACAGATTCTGGGAATTGGAGGAAACGGACATATTGGTTTTAACGAATCCGGTTCGCTTCAAAATTCAAAAACCAGGTTAGTTGCTTTAGATCATATTACGAGAGTGGCGGCAAGCGGCGATTTTTCTGGTTTGAGCAATACGCCAAGAACAGCCATTACGCTTGGTGTTAAAAAGATTATGGAAGCCAAACAGGTTATTCTGATGGCCTGGGGTGAAGGAAAATCAAACATCATCAAAAAATCGGCTGAAGGAGAAGTAACCAATCAAATTCCGGCTTCGTTTTTACAGGAACACAACAATGCTGTTTTTGTTTTGGATAAAGAAGCTTCTTCAAAACTAACCAGAATCAACAGACCTTGGCTGGTAGAAAAAATCGTATGGACCGATAAATTGACCCGAAAAGCCGTTTTGGGATTGGCTTTAGACTTAAAAAAGCCCATTTTAATGCTTACTGATGCAGATTATATCGAAAACGGAATGAGCGATTTATTGGCTGATTCCGGTCCGGCTTACGATATCAACATCAAAATATTCAATAAACTGCAAAATACCATTACGGGCTGGCCTGGAGGAAAACCAAATGCTGACGACAGCAATCGTCCGGAAAGAGCAGAACCGGCCAAAAAACGTGTACTTATTTTCAGTCCGCATCCTGATGATGATATTATCAGTATGGGAGGTACCTTTATGCGTTTGCAGCAACAAGGTCATGAAGTGCATGTCGCGTACCAAACTTCAGGAAATATTGCCGTTGCAGACGACGAAGCCTTGCGATTTGCCAGTTTTGTGATTGATTACAATGATAAGTTTGGGATAAAAAGCCCTGAAGCCGAGAATATTTACAAAAAAGCAGTACGTTTTTTAAAGAATAAAAAAGCCAGCGAAATTGATATTCCGGAGGTTCGCTATCTAAAAGGATTGATTCGAAAAGGAGAAGCCCGCGCTACAAGTCATTTTGTTGGTTTGCCGGACGAGCAGATTCACTTTATGGAATTGCCTTTTTATGAAACGGGAGCAATCGAGAAAAAACCTTTAGGAGTACAGGACATTCAGCTGACTATCGAATTGATAAAAAAAATACAACCTCATCAAATCTATGCAGCAGGAGATCTGGCCGATCCGCACGGTACGCACAAAGTGTGTCTGGACGCCATTTTTGAAGCTGTAAAAATACTAAAACCGAAACCTTTTATGAACGACTGCTGGGTTTGGCTGTACCGCGGCGCGTGGCAGGAATGGGGAATTGACGAAGTAGAAATGGCAGTACCTATGAGCCCGGATCAGGTTTTGGAAAAACGCCACGGAATCTTCAAACATCAATCTCAAAAAGATGGTGTTGTTTTTCAGGGAACTGATGCAAGGGAATTTTGGCAAAGAGCCGAAGACCGAAACAGCGAAACTGCTGAACTGTACAACCAATTAGGCTTGTCCCGTTATGCGGCTATGGAAGCTTTTGTGAGATGGCATTACTAAGTCTCCGTTTTCAGTGCCAATAAACAGTCTGTCGTATGGCATACGTACAAAACAAACGCGAATTTTACTAATTTGCACAAATCTTAATTCGTGTTAATTGGTGAAATTCGTGTTTAAAATTGATTCATACTATTTGTCTCTACATCATAATCTTAAAAATTCTCTTTTCTTATTACGTTTTATTTAAAAAGCAATACTCTCCTGTTTTGATCGTATTGATACTTCCAATGACTATTATTTACAAAACTACAGCCTCTTTAGAAATCAGGTTTAAATACTCTCTGGGCGTATAAGTGGTAATATCTTTAAAATACCGATTGAATGATGATTTAGAATTAAAACCGGATTCAAAAGCCAGTTCAAGAATATTAATCGTGTTGTTTTCTTCTGACAAACTCTTCAGTTTTTCTTTTACATATTCAATCCTGTATTCATTTACAAAAGTGTAAAATGGTTTATTAACGAAATGGTTCAACGTTTCGCTTATGTGGTATTTATTCGCACCCGTAAGTTTTGCCAGTTTATCAAGAGTCAATTCATTATCCATAAAATACCGTTCTTTTTGCATCGCATTTTCTAGTTTCAGCACTATTTTGAACATTTCACTTTGGCTTAAAATCTCTTTACGTTTTTGAGTGATTAATAGTTCTTTTTCAAAGACTAATGCCTTTTCATCTAAACAATCCATTAAAGGTTCAATTGCCACTTCTGAAGTGGTTTTATCATCCGTTCCTGAAGCTGCTGTATAATGATCTGCAAACAAAAGGAATTCATTACCCGTGTTCGAAATGGAGTCTGCCAATGCACCGTTTTTATAAGTAATTATTCGAACCGTGATTACAATAAGAAGTGCATAAATAATAGATCGGCTGACATAATTTAATTCGAAAATATAAGAGCTGAATATCGTAAACGACACACCTAATATTCCGATACATAAAAAAAGCGACGCGAGCTGAATGATCAGTTTTTTCTCCTGACTGTTTCCTGGCAGTTTATTGATCGCCAAATAAATTATACCACAGGAAAAAATAATATCCAGCGGAAGCAGCGTATAAAGACTGATTGTATTGTACCAATATAAAATCAAATAGGCTTTTGGCGATGTTGCTGATAACACGCAGACTGTAGAAAAATAACCTATCGCGCCAATAATAAACGGAATAAAAACGTACCATTTTGAAGCGCTTATAAATTCCGGACGAATTGTTTTTAAAGTATAGAGATACAACAAGGGAATATAGCAGAACCCAATAAAAGTATTCATCATGGTAAGCACTTGCTGATCTTCTACAAAAGTAAAAATGAAAAACTTTATAGAAAGATGCAATCCAATGCATATTACTAATGATATTAATAAATCATCTGCGTTTTTTCGGTACCTGCTTCTTAAAAGTAATACCGCGGCTAAGAGCGCCTGAAATATTCCAATGGCAATAATATATTTCATCTTAAAATCTTTGTGCTAATGTACCCTGAGGCTGTTAATTTAATGTTTCATAATTGCGAAAAAATTGATTCATAACAATTTAATAACAAAACATAAGTCATTAAAAATTAAACACTTATTGAATCCCCAAAAGATTGACACCTTTCTAAAGTAGTTCTGGTTCAACAAAGTCGTTTGATAGTTTAAAACGAAGCAATCTTTGCATCAAAACAACAAAACATGACACCTAAAATTATTTTAAAATCTTTATTTAAAAAGGAAAAGATATTTAAAAAAATACTTTTCACTGCCGTCTTCACGATCGGCTCTATTGTATCAAGTGATGCGCAAACCATCAAAGGAATTGTTAACAGCGATGCAGGGACTTTGCCCACTGCCAATATTACCGGCAAGACCTTTAATAACTCCGCGATTTCAGATTTGCAGGGTTCCTTTACCCTTACAGCGCCAACTGAAGGAGAAGTGACTATCGAAATTAGTTATCTTGGTTTTGAAACAAAATCAATTACGGTAACGCTTGTGAAAGGAATAAATGATCTTGGTCTGATCCAGATGTCACCAGACGGTTCAAGTTCCCTGAAAGAGATAGTTGTAAAAGGTACAATGGCACCCTCTCAGGCTAAAGCGTACAGCATCAAGAAAAATTCGCTTGCTATTATGGATGTGATGGCTGCAGATGCCATAGGAAAACTTCCGGATCGTAATGCTGCCGAAGCTGTTCAGCGTATGCAGGGTGTGGCCGTTGCCCGTTATCATGGTGAAGCAGATCAGGCTACCGTAAGAGGAACTCCTTTTGCCTGGACTTCTACCCTTTTTAACGGAAATCGTCTTCCAAGTTCTAATGTAATGGGAAATCGTTCCTCAGTTCTCGATGCTGTCCCGTCTGAAATGATTCAATACGTACAAGTGGCAAAAGCTATCACTCCGGATATGGAAGGAGATGCTATTGGCGGATCTATCAATTTTATAACCCGTACGGCTCCTACCAAGCGTGTACTGAATGTTAGTGCTGCCGGAGGTTACAATACCTTCAGCCAAAACGGTACATATAACGGATCTATAACTTACGGGGATCGATTTTTTAATAATAAGCTTGGCGTAATTGTTTCCGGAGCCATCTGGAGCAGACAATGGGGATCAGATGAATTTGCGGCTACTTACAATACCGGTGCTGCTGTGGTCGAGCAGAAAAGATCACTTAATACCGTGCTTTTTAAACGTTATATGGGAGAACGCGAAACTAAAGGTTTAAATGTGGGTGCAGAATATAAAATTACGCCGTCTGATAAAATATTCTTTAGAGGAATGGCGAATAAATTCGATGATATCCGTCCTGTGTATGAATCGTATATTGATTACACCAATTCCCGTTTTCAGTACAATTACAGATATTCTCATTATCAAACTGCCTTAAATGGTTTTGAAATTGGCGGTGAACATCAGATGAACCAAAAGTTTAAATTAGACTGGAGTTACAGCAATCATAAATCAGAATATTATTTGGATACGCCTCCCACTTCCGGCAACAAAGGGCTTCCGATTGCGACTTTCAGACAAAAAATAACAGGAGGTTTCAATGATCTTTCCAGCGATGGTAAACGTTATTGGGGTTTTGATTCTCCAAACGGAGTTGGCGGTACCGTAGATCATTTTGAAACTGGTCTTGCCAATCCAAATGAGGTAATGAGTGCTGATAAATTACTGCTGAACCAATTGGTAATTGCGCAGCTTGATAATAGTGAAAGAGATCAGATTGCACAAGTGAACCTAAAGGTCGAAGCCAGTTCCAGGGTAAACCTGAAGTTTGGTGCAAAATACCGTCACAAAGACAGAACCAACACTTACGGATCTAATTTTGTTTATCTGCCGGGAGCAGCTGTGGGAATTCCTAATTCACCTCCTTTAGTGGCACTATCTTCCCTGCAGACTACAAGTTTCCCAAGCGGAAGCAAGTTTTTTGGAAACATGAATGGTGATTTCAGCCAGTTCATCGTAAATCCATTAACTAAGGATCAGTTGTTCAATATGTATGGACAGGCTTTTCAAACCGCTAACGGATTTATGGATTTTACATCCAAAACAAATGCAACTTCTTTTTATACTGGCGACGAAAATGTAATTGCAGGTTATGCAATGGCAGAAATCGATGCTACAGATAACTTAAAAATAGTCGCAGGTTTACGTAACGAACATACTTCTATGACCTTAAATGGTACAAAAGCCACTACAGAAGGAACTCCGGCTGTAATCACTCTTAGCCCGTCTGTGGTAGAAAATAATTACAACTCGTTTCTTCCGATGCTGCATTTAAAATACAAATTAACCGAGAAATCAAATCTTCGTGCTGCATATACCCGCACCTTTGTCCGTCCGAATTTTGGAGATATGACACCGGGAAGTTCCACTAATACAACGGCATCTCCTATGACAATTACTCAGGGAAATCCTGATCTGAAACCTACTTTCAGCAACAATTTTGATCTTATGGGAGAATATTATTTTGATAATGTAGGGATTCTGTCGGGAGGTGCTTTTTATAAAAACATCAGCGATGTGGTGTTTACCGATGTGAGTATGCAGAACATTGACGGCAGTGATTATTTAGTGACTCAGGCAAAAAACCTAAACAAGGCATCTTTGTACGGATTTGAAGCGGGAATCAATAAAAGATTTGATTTCCTAAACGGTTTCTGGAGTGGTTTTGGAGTAGAATTTAATTACACTTTTATCAATTCTAAAACAGAAGTGCCGCGTGTAAACGGAAACGTTGTTTACCAGGATAAAACAGGATTGCCCAATCAATCTAAAAATTTATTTAATGCTATTCTTTTCTACGAACGCAATGGCGTAATGATTCGCATCGCTGGTAATTACCGCGGAAATTCTGTAGAGACTATAAACCAGCAATTAGGACCGGATTATTACATCTGGACAGATTCTAATTTTACGATAGATGCTTCTGCAACAGTAAACATCAACAAAAGGTTTAAAGTATTTATTGAACTAAACAATCTTAGTGACTCTCCGGTCAAAATGTATATGGGAGGTGATAAACGCCGTATTACTTCACAGGAATGGTACGGAAGCCGGGGTCAGGCAGGAGTACGTTATGACATATTTTAAAAACAAATAAATTAATTCAATATAAAATGAAAAAAACAATCATTGCAATTGCCCTGTTGGTGCAAACATTAGCAAGCGCTCAGCTTACAGACAGTATCAAAAGATTAGTTCCGCTAAAAGGAGCCTTAAATTTCAGAGATGTAGGCGGATATAAAACTACAGACGGAAAAGAAGTGGTATGGGGAAAAGTATACCGAAGTGCCGGAATTGATAAACTGACCAATGAAGATGTAGCGCTGCTGGATAAGAAAGGAATTCATACTGTAGTTGATTTTAGAGGTGTGGCCGAATCAAAAGCTGCTCCGGACCGTCTGCCTCAAAACACAGATTATACACTTAGTCCTGCCGGAAGCGACAGTATCCCAAATCCGGCGCAAATGGTGAAGCTTTTGAAAGAAGGAGGTTTTCTGGAAAAATTTTACGGAACAGATGCTGTAAAATACAGCGGTGACAGATTCCGTCCGTTATTTATAAAACTATTGACCACAGATACAAAAGAGGCTGTTATGTACCATTGCACCGGCGGACGCGATCGTACAGGTATGGCGACAGCACTATTTCTTTATACTTTGAATGTTCCTGAGAAAATGATCGAAGAAGATTATGTGGCCTCTAATGTATATCTTAAGAAAATGAATAAAGGCATGATGGCACCGCTTGCCAAAATGAGCGGTCTGACAGAAGCACAGATAGAAAATGAAATGGCACTAAAACCAGAACTCATCCGTTCTTTTTTCGCAGGTCTTAAAACAAAATACGGAAGCATCGATAATTTTTTACAGCAGGAAATGGGAATTGGACCAAAGGAAATAAATATTCTGAGAAAAAAGTATACCAAATAAAACAGTAATCGTATCGTTTATAATTGAAAGCCTGACATAGTTCAGGCTTTTTTTGTTAGCGTAAAGTCTTAGTTGTAAATACAGCTTAACTTATCTGCAGATAACAAATAGATTTTTTTACTCTGCAATTATAGTTTGCAATATCTCTCGTATTGTTTTTAAGGCCTGAGTCGAAGTTTCTCTAACTATAATTTTATTTTTCTTGTCTTTAACAAGTTCTGTAAATAAATTATCTTCTGTGTTAATGTCAACAATGGTTCCTCCATATCTCAAGGTACTTTCTGCAATTGCCATTGGTAAATTCGTTGCTCCAGATGTTCCAACAATAAAAAGAATACCTGAGTTTTTGGCTATTTTTAAGGAACTAAATTTTTTATTTGTTTTTTCATCATAATACTCATCAAACCATAAAATATTTGGTCGCATCCAGCTTCCGCATTCTTTGCATTTTAGTAATTCTATATCTTTCTCTGTTAAATCTTCGTCAATGTCTTTTCCTTCAATTTCATCGGGAAGATTTTCAATTCCTTTACAGCCATTTGAACATTTGATTTCTCTGTTGTTCCCATGTATTTCATAAATTGTTTTTATACCGGAACGTCTGTGCAGATTGTCTATATTTTGAGTTATTAAATGAAACCTGTCCTGCAAAAGGTTTTCAATTTCTACTATTTCATGGTGACTTTCATTTGTTTGGGCATTCTCAAACATTTTTTTTCTAAATAATGAATATTGCCACACTTCTTCAGGATTCTCCTTAAAATATTTAAACGTTCCAAATTCCTCCGGTTTATGAAATTTCGTCCCTTTTATCCATATTCCATCTATTCCCCTGTAAGTTGGTATACCGCTTTCTGCTGAAATTCCGGCACCAGTTAAAAATGTAAAAAGATTTCTGTTTTTTTTATTATAAACTTGCCTGATGATTTCATTAAGTTGTTCTTTCATAATCTAATTGAAATAAGAGATAGGAAACTTTTATTAGAATTTTTTAATAAAATTAATGCGAGAGATTTTGCAGTCGACGATAATCTGTGGGAGAAATAGAAGCATGTTTCTTAAAAAAACGTCCAAATGCAGAAACGGAATTAAAACGCAATCGATAAGCAATATCACTGATATTGATCGCAGGATTTCCTAATAAAACAACAGCTTCTTTGAGCAAATGAGCATCAATGATCTGATGAGGTGTTTTGTCTACGGCTTTTTTTACAACATGAATCAGATATTTATTGGAGATATGCAATTTTTGTGCATAATAATTTACGCCTTTGTGCTGGCTTATATTATTCATGACCAGATGAAGAAACTGAAAGTATATTTCTTTTGGATTATTTAAAATCAAAGCGTTATCGGGTTTTTCCTCAGGTAAAAATTCAGCAGTTTCTAAAAGCAGGTTGAATATTATTGTCCTGATAATTTCATCCTTAAATTTGAGATTTGCATTAATTTTGTTTTCAAGATATTGCATCAGTTTAAGCAGCTTTTTAGCTTCTTGTTCCTTAAGACACATGATCTCATAAGACTTATCCTTAAAAAATGTAAGTCGTTCGATGATAAAAGGATCGGATATATTTTTGAGAAGAAACTCTTTTTCAAAAAAAAGCAATTTTACCCGAAAGTCTTCGCTGTTATTCTGAAAAGCAATAATTGTTGCCGGCCTTGCCAATAATAAACTATACTGACGAATATAATGCTGTTGCCCGTCAATTACAATAGTAACATCTCCTTGCAGACAAATACACAAGGAATAATAATCCATCCGAAAAGGTTTCTGAGGATAATCCAATTGTTTTTTACCGGAAGAGACATAGTACGGCAAACGGTTTTCAACCTCAAAGTAAGCCAGTGTATCGCTTATTTTATCGTAAAATTTATCATCCTGCATAAATGTTGCGTCAACTTGTTTTTGGAAAACTAATTTTAAGCATAAAAGTAAGCAATTATGAGTGATTTCGCTTTATAAATTACAGTTAAATAGTATAAAAATGACACCTGAACAAAAAGCTCAGGTGTCATTTTTTCTTTACCAATATCATGTAAAAAACAGATTGATCTTATTACGATTTTATTCTCTAATTCCTCCTATCCATTGTTTTAGTTTGTTGATTTGTTCTGTAAAGAAAGATTCATGATCCTGTGCGTCTTCATTCTCAACAAGCAGATGTTCGTAATACGTTCCTTTTAGAAATTTTCTTAAAAGCCCCTCGCCTACTATTGGTTCGTAATCGTTTAAGGCTTGTGCTGCTTTAAGCAAATGGCGAATATCATACTGTAACGGATTGATATCCGGTACTTGTTTGTTCAAATTCAACAATTCATAAACGGCTATTCTGGCAGTTCGAACAGAACTTTCCATGGTAAAGACAATATCATTATTAGTTTCTACAAATTGTCCCACTAATCCTAAATTTGTACATCCTTCCGGAACTACCTGCGGACGGTCGCCTTTTGCTCTTGGCATAAACATAGAGGTGATATACGGCATAAATGCACTGCGAACAATAGTGTTTTCTACGATATTATCGAGCTGGTCAATAATTCCTAAATGATACGCCAATTCTGCCAAAAGCTCATTACCGGTACATTGCGGCATCGTTTTTTTGATATAATCGCCTTCTTTGTCCATAAAAAGGGCATAGATCCAGATTACCAGAATATCATCTGGCTGGTCAGGAAAATGCGGCTGTCTGTTGCAAGTAAAGCTCATTAACCATTTTGAATCGCTAATCGTAACAATTCCTCCCGTTGCCGTTTTTCCTGAGTAAGGATCGTTTACACACAACTCTTTTACTTTATCAACAAACGCTGAAGGTTTACAGGTAAGTGTAGCCGATTCCCAGGAAGATTTTTCGATATTTCCGCAGAACTTTTCAGGTTTTCCAAAAACAGGGGATTTCGCAGCCAGGTTTTTCCATAATTTCCATCCCGCACTTTGTCCACTGTTGTTTTTATCCAAATCAATAGCCGGAGCCATTAGATTGTCACCATAAAAAGTATCCTCTGTCATCGAGCCTGTTGTGGCAATTACGTAATTGTCTTTGCCTACGGGAATGCTTTCTTCTTTGCCGTCTTTTTCTATAATGATGGCTTCAACAACTTTTCCTTCAATATCACTATGAATATCTAAATCTTTTACAAGTGTGTTAAGATCAATTTGCACACCTTTGCTTTGTAAAAATTTTCTAAGCGGTGTCACAAAAGTATCGTACTGATTGTATTTTGGGAAAACGAGACAAGACAAATCTTTCATCCCGTCGATAGCGTGCAGGAAGCGGTGCATGTATAATTTACACTCTAATAAACTATGCCAGTTTTCGAAGGCAAACATCGTACGCCAGAAAAACCAAAAATTACTTTCTAAAAAAGATGTACTAAAATATTGTTCGATCGTAATGTCATCCAGGTCTTCTTTCTTTTTAAGCAATAGTTTTATGATCGAAAGCTGGTCTTTTTTCTCTAATCCAAATTTACTAAAATCTTTGATTTGTCCCTTTTGATGAATCAATCTCGCTTTCGAATAATTCGGGTCGTTGTCATTTACCAGACGGTATTCGTCTAATACGCTGTAAGGAGCCGGCAGCTCAAGGGCCGGAATGTCCTGAAATATATCCCAAAGATTCTCGTAAGTCATATCCATCTCGCGGCCACCACGAATAATATAACCGTCTGTAGTATTTCCGGCACCGTCCAGCGAACCGCCATCAACATGCAGCTGGTCCAGAAAAATAATGTTCTCGCCCGGAACATGGCCGTCACGAATAAAATAATAGGCTGCCGCCATTCCTGCGATACCACTTCCTACAATATAAATTTTACTGTCTTTATACGATTTAACCGGAATGGCTTTATTGCGCTGATAATTTCCTATCTGATCTGAAAAAGGCATTGTTTTTTCAGGTGTATTAATTTGAATCTCTTTACTGGAGTCAGGTTGGTGATTTACTTTTCCATACTCTTTAGAACCCTTTAATAATTTTTCGAATTTTGAAGTGGTAGAACTCATAATTAATCTATTTTTTGATTTACTCAAAGTTAAGAGTACCTGCAGGATAATGTGCATCCCGAAATTCAGTATTGCTATCCCGAAATTCCTTTTTTCGTGAGCGTATTGAAATAACAGCAACTTCATATTTTAGGTTCCACACTAAAGGAATTATCAAAATACTTCATTCAAATAAAAATTAAAAACCTCAAATCCTTTGACTTTGAAGGTTTAGAATGTTTGTATCTTAATTTTTCAAAGCTTCAAGTGGTACAGAAAATTTAAAGGTACTGCCCTTTCCCAATTCACTTTCGGCCCAGATTTTACCGTGATGTCTGTTTATAAGTTCACTGCAAAGCAGCAATCCCATTCCGTTTCCGATTTCATTCTCCGTTCCTCGCTGAATCACCTTTCCATTCATTTTAAACAGCTTTTCTTTTATCAAATCAGGAATTCCTATACCATTGTCTGTTATGGATATTTCTGCATTTTGATGTTTCTTTTGCACTTTAACGGCAATTTTACCATTCCGGCCTGTAAATTTAATCGCATTGGTCAAGAGGTTGCGTACAATCGTATCCATCATATTTTTGTCTGCTTCAAGTTCAATTTGTTCCGTTGATTCAAACAAAAGAGCGATATTTTTACTGAATGCCGCATTTTGGTTCAGTTTTATATTTTCATTGATCAATTCATTCAAAGTGATTTTTTCCGGACTGTAAACCATCATTCCGGTTTGCGTCGTCGACCATTCTAAGAGCTTGTCCAGTAATTTGTAAATGTTTTTATTGGATTGATGCAGCACTTCTACAATCTCACTGATTTCTGCGCGGCTGCCTTCTTTAATATCTTCTCTCAATAGTTTCGAAAGTGCTACTGAGGATCCCAATGGACCTCTTAAATCATGGGCAATTATAGAGAAAAAAATATTCTTATCGTCTAGCAGTTTCTGGATTTTAAGATCTTGTTTTTCCTTTATCAATAACAAAAAGCCAACCGTACCAATGAGAGCAAACAAAAACAAACCAATACTGTACAGGCTATCAAATGTGATATTGATAAAAAATATCTTTTGCGGATTACAATACATATAAATTGCCCGAAGCAATAACAGGATTTCAAATCCTGCGAAACAAAAGGCGTATAAATTCCGGGAAAAGTTATGTTTATTTTCTTTAAAATGACTGACCGTTGGAGGTAAATAAATGGCAAATACGCCAATCAACATAATTAAAATTCGGGTATTAATCGAAGCTTCAAATACTATGGCAACATTTAGCACGACAGCTGCCATAATAGTAATGGCGATCTGCAATTGATAACGTTTCTTTGATTTTATCCGAAGCGATAACAACATGGCGATCGTTTCGTAACCACAACCTAAAAGAAGGATCGTATCCGCCATACTGACGGAGATAATATCTGAAACAACGCCTCTTAAAAGAATCAGTATCCAGCCCACTGTTACTAATAATTTTGCAAAGCCAAAACTATTCAAAATTTTCCTGTTATCACTTGTTGCGTACGAAAGTGAATAGCTAAAAATAAGAATACACATCAATAAATTCCCCCAAAAATATACTATAAAAACGGTATTGGGATCGAATGGCAAGGGTTGAAACATGATGTCTTTTGGAGTATTAAGAACGGATAAAGTCAGTAATAAATTTTAGTTACAGAAACATCGTTTTTAGCTAAAAAAAGCGTTTCTCTTTTTTGCCCCACACCTAATTAGTGTGTTGAAACAATTGCGCACAACGAGTTATTTTAAAGTTTTTTGGAGTCATTCTTTAATAGATTTAATATAATAAAAAGTGTGGGGCTTTTTGATAAAATAAAGATCACAAAGTCCCGCCAAATCAGGCCGTAAAGGTCACTATTCAGTCAGGATATTTTTAATTAAACAAGAACGAAATGTCCTGAATAAGACTTTTTTGTCCTTGTTTGGTAATTTTTTGAACATGAAGCCTGAATATATTTGAAGCAAAAAATCCTCTTCATGTTTTCAATATTCAAATCAAAATTTTATCTGAAAGAAATACTACCTGATGGCTATATTGATATTCATAACCATGTACTGGCAGGTATTGATGATGGTGCCAAAACACCGGAAGAAACAAACTATCTGATAGCGCAAATGAAAGCGCTTAACATTAATACAGCTATTGCCACGCCGCATACGTTTAACGGGCTCTGGAATAATACGTCTGAAAGCATACAACAGGCTTATGAAACAGCACTTCAAAATGATGCCAACAAGTTGTTTCTGAAAAGATATGCAAGCGAATATATGCTGGACAATACATTAATAGAAAAAAGCAAAAACGAAAAATTACTATGTTTGTCTCAGAACTATCTCCTGATCGAGTTCAATCTCTTTAATAATCCTCTGAACCTGTTTGAAATGTTATTCGAGTTAAAGACAAAAAATTATCAAATAATTATAGCGCATCCGGAACGTTATCTTTATTTTCATAATTCTTTTAGTAAATATCAAAAACTAAAAGAATATGGTGTGTTTTTTCAGCTCAACTTACTTTCGTTAACAGGCTATTACGGCAAAAGTATTCAAAATCAGGCAATACAATTGCTTAAAAATGATTTGTATGATTTTACGGGATCAGACATTCATAGTGCCACTGAAATCAATCAATTTAAAACAGTGCCCATGCAGATTCCGGACAGAAAAAAAATGGCGCGTTTGCTGGAAAACAATAAAATCTTTCTTTAGATCAAAACGGGTACATAAATAAGAGCTTTATCTTATTCTTTTACAAAAAAAGACACGAAACAAAAAAAGCTGTTCGATCTGAACAGCTTTTTTACCAACAATAATTAGGTCGCATTTTACTTTTGACCAATAATTTGCCACCTTAAATTTTCAACACACTTTTTATTTAAAATGTGTTTACTTTTTTTTGAATTAATTTCTACTTTTTTCTAATTGCATAGAAATGCTAATGTTTTTTATTCTTTCCTTCAGCACTTCTTTAATAACCTCATACTTTTCTATTGTTTCTAATTCTTCATTGACGCTGATGTAAAATTTTATTTTTGGCTCAGTTCCGCTTGGTCTGGCACAAATTACAGAACCATCTTCAGTATAATAAATCAGGACATCTGCTTGGGGCATGTTTATGATTTCTGATTCGTTATTCAACAAATTATTTGATACGGATGATTTGTAATCTTCGATTCTCACTACTCTTTGACCGTTAATTTCCCTTAAAGGGTTTTCTCTTAAATTCACCATCATTTTATTGATTTCAGCCAATCCATCGATTCCTTTTTTGGTAATCGAAATCAGGTGCTCTTTATAAAAACCAAAATCGATATAATGCTGCAATAATGCCTGGTAAACAGAACTGTTATTTGCTTTGGCCTGTGCAGCCACTTCGCAAATTAATAAACTGGCTGCAACCGCATCTTTATCGCGAACGCTGTCTCCTACCATATAACCAAAGCTTTCTTCTCCTCCGCCAATAAATTCGAGTTCCGGAAAGTCTTTGATCATTTTGGCTATCCATTTAAAACCTGTTAAACCGCTTTTATAAGCAACACCATAAGCGGCGGCCAATTCTGCAATCATTGGGGTTGAAACAATAGTAGAACCTATGAATTGTTTGCCGTTTATTTTCCCTGCTTTTTTCCATTGCTCTAATAAAAAAGCCGTCATTAAAATCATGGATTGGTTTCCGTTTAACAAAACCATTTTTCCATCATTGTCCCGAACAGCTACTCCTAAACGATCACAATCAGGATCAGTACCAATAACAATATCAGCGTTGGTTTTTTCTGCTAATGCCAAAGCCATTGTCAGGGCTTCGGGTTCTTCGGGATTTGGAGATTTCACAGTCGGAAAATCTCCGTTGGGTACTCTCTGCTCTTCCACAATATGTACATTTTTGTATCCTGCCAACGCTAATGTATCCGGTACAACGGTTATAGAAGTTCCGTGCAACGACGTAAAAACGATGCTCAGATTATCTTTGGCCTGATCAGAGGTGCTAAAACTGGCATTTTGAACTGATGATTTCACAAAAGCCTGATCTATTTCAGTATCGATATATTCAATTAAAGCATCATTTGCTTCAAACTTAATCTGACTGTATTCTAAATCTTCAATGGCTTTTATAATTTCAGCGTCCTGAGGCGGTACAATTTGTCCGCCATCTTCCCAATACACTTTATATCCATTATATTCCGGTGGATTATGAGATGCTGTCAATACAATTCCGCAATGACACTTGAGGTATTTTAGAGCAAAAGACAATTCGGGCGTAGGTCTGAGACTCGAAAACAAATAAACCTGAATACCATTGGCAGAGAAAACATCAGCAACAGTTTTGGCCAGTGTGTCACTATTATGACGGCAATCGTATGCAATAACCGCTTTAAGCTTTTGATCCGGAAATACCTTATACAAATAATCCGATAATCCCTGAGTGCTTTTGCCTAACGTATATTTGTTGATACGATTATTACCAACACCCATTACGCCGCGCATTCCGCCTGTGCCAAATTCAAGATTTTTATAAAAACTTTCTCTTACTTCGTTCGGATGGAAAGCAATCATTTCGTTTACTTTATCTTGTGTTTCCTGATCAAAAACGGGCGTTAACCATTCTTGTGCTTCTTTTAAAATACCTATTGCTAAATTCATTTGGATTGCTTTCAATTATTTATTTTTTTTTCCACTTCTGAAACCATGATTTTTTCTCTGTTTCTCTTCCGTAACCATAGCCATAACCGTAGTTATATCCGTAACCGTAACTTGAACTAAAATCAATATCATTAAGTACATAACCCATATTGATGATTTTTTTATCCTTAAACAATTTTTTAGAATAAGAGATCAGCGTTTTTTCTGTCACTCCGGAACGCAAAACAAATAAAGTGGTTTCAGCATACTTAGAAATCATAAGGGTATCACTCACCAATAAGGTTGGAGGTGTATCAAATATAACAATGTCATACGCTGCTTTTACTTCCTCGATAAAGGTGGCAAAACGCGGATTGGATAATAACAGGGTTGGATTTGGTGGTATAATTCCGGGTAATAAAAGATCAAACGGAAATTCGCCTTCTCCGTTACTGCGCAATAAATCTTTCCATTGTATCGTATTATCGTGCAGATAATTACTCAATCCATGGCTGTCTTTGCTTACATCTTCTAAATTCCTGTGCAATTGGGGATTTCTAAAATCAACACCTATAATAATTACTTTTTTATCAAGTTGTGAATAAGCAGTAGCGAGATTATAAGAAACAAACGTTTTTCCTTCTCCCTTGATAGAAGAAGTAACAAATATTACGCTTCCTTTTTTATCTTCGGTATAAGGAGTAATAAAATTAGTATTATTCGCTAAAGTTCTAAAGGCTTCTGTGTTCTGAACCTGAGAATCTTTGTCTTCTTTTAGGGTAGGAAGTTCTACTAAAACAGGAATATTAGCGGCTATGTTTTCGACATCTGCTGCCGAATATATTTTATTATCTAATTTGAAAATTACAAATAAAATCGTAAACGGGAACACCATTCCTAAAAATAAAGCGATCAGGACAATCTTGCTTCTTTGTGGAGAAACTGGGTAAATATCTGTAATAGCGTAATCTATAATTTTAGTATTTGCTACTGTAACTGCCAAATTGATAGAAGCTTCTTCTCGTTTTTGAAGTAACAATAAATACAAACTTTCTTTTAGGTTTTGCTGACGCTCGATACTACGCAATACTTTCTCTTTTTCAGGAATAGAAGCAAAACTTCCGTCGGCTGCTTTTTGAGCTGATTCGCTCTGAACAAGTGTTGTTTGTAGTTGCTGCTTAAACCCTTTTACAGAATTGATGATATTGCTTTTTAAACTTACCAGCGTACTCACCAAAAGCTGAAGCGACGGATTATTAGTTCCTGCACTGGTCTGCAATTTTTGATACGATAAAACAGCTGTATTGTAATCTGCTACCAATTGATTGATCGTAGGATTCTGTATGCCTATATCTGCCGGTAAAAGTTCGAATGCTTTTTGAGATTCGATACTTTTCCTGAGCAAATCGGCTAATAATAACTGTGATTCTATATCAAATGAAGCTTGCTCCTTGGCTGTTTTCTGAAGAATACTTGAACCGGCATCTTCCTGAATAAAACTAAGATTATTGCTTCTTTTGTATTCTTTTTTGGAACTTTCTATAGAGTCGAGTTCTTTTCTTAAATAGACAAACCGATCGTCTACAAAATTAATTGTCCTGCGCGAAACCTCTTGTTTATCCGTAATTCCATCCGCCTCAAAAACATGGATCAAATTATTGATAATCGCTTCTGATTGAGGTCCGTTAGTGCCTTCTAATGAAATCGAAAGAATGTCGCTGTCTTTTCCCTCGGCATCCACTTCAAAGGCATTACTGAGTTCTAAAGCGGTTTTATTAAGTGGTTTTAGCACTACATTATAACTCTTATCAATATTTTTTGTGATGTTCGCGCCTAAAGCTGGTTTTATGCTTATGGGCAAATGGGCAATTTTCTGATTCGAAGTATATCCTGTGATTTCAAACTTTTGTCCTGATAAAACATCTAAAATGTTATATCCCGTCGGGGTTACCTTTATCGTGTATTGCAACGCATCTTTCAGGTTTGTGATATTATTATCGTAGCTTACAACAAACGGGGCATTGTATATTTGCTTGGATCGCACCGTAGAATTATAATAATATTCTACGTTCAGTTTTAAATTCTTAACCACTTGTTCAGACAGGTGCACTGATTTGAATAAAGCGATTTCATTTTCTAAATTAATATTCGATTTATTAAATAGTTTCGTGACATCTAATGTAAAATTTGAACTTTCCTTATCCAGTAATAATTTTACTTTCGCTTCAGATTTATAGACAACATCAGCATATCTTAAATAAGTAAAAACAGCAAAAAGTGCGATTATAATTGTGATTAAAAACCAGGGCCAATACCCTAAGTATTTGCTCAGCATTTGTTTTAACTGTACAGAGTTTTCGTCTTCTATTGGGTCAAAATATTCATTTTTATCTGTATGCATGAGCTTTTTATCTGGTTAATAATATAATCGAACTTAATATCAGCGAAGCAATTGTAAGTACAGTACCTGTACTGCCTATAAATCCTGCTGTTTTTACTTTTGCGTCATTTGGGTTCACCACTAATACGTCGTTTTGGCGAATCTGGTATTTCGGATCGTTCATCCAGTTTACAGTGGTCAGGTCAACACTCATCATTATTCTTTTGCCTCCTGACTCCCTAATTAATAAAATATCATTTCGCTTGGCGCTTATTGTTAAATCTCCCGCATATCCTAAAGCTTGCGGAACAGAAAGCGACTGCTCTAAAAAGGTGTAAGTTCCAGGTGATTTTACCTCACCGAGAACCGTAACTTTAGCATTCAAAATTCGAATCGCAACAGTAGGATTTACTAAATGTCCTCCTTTTTCCAGTTCTAGCTTAATTTTTGTTTCTAAATCAGTTACAGATAATCCTGCTGTACTCAAGGATCCTAAAATAGGCAGTACAATGGTTTCGTCAGGAGAAACAAGATATCCCTGAACTTTTAGTATATCTAATGTAGAATTGGTTGGTGTGTTTCCTGTTTGTATGTTGTAAGGTAATGCTGTCTCAGGAACCAAAGCGCCAATTCGAACACTTAAAATATCATTTGGCTGTACTAAAACAGCTTTGATAGCAGTTGCTGCTTGAGAATAATCAGCAGCATCCTGAAAATAGAGGATATCTTTTCTTGAAGCACAGGATGAAAACAGAATAACGATAAATAGTAAAATGCAGGGTAGACGATTCATATACAATATAATAATTATGGGGTTAAAAAGACAGAACTAGTATTGCAGTTTTACAATACCTGAATAAGTAGAGATGCAATTGATTAGAACAGACTAATCAATTAATTGGATTCTAATTGGAATTTTTGTTTCGCTTTCATATTGTCATTCAGTTTAGACAATCGGTGCAGCTGTTTTTTCTGTACTTTGTCTTTGATATAAAAACGGTATAATTCCTTGCCAATAAAAAAACCGGCAATAGAAACGCCGGAGATAAAACCGGCTAAATAAGAGGTGATGGTGATATTCATAACATTTTTTTTAAGGTTTAAAAAGCATTTTCATCCCCTTTCAGGGTTACAATTACGGTTAATACACAAATTTTAATATCTTTTATGAGACTCCAGTTTTGCAAATAATCGATATCAGCCTTTACTCTGCGCTGCATATCCGAGACTTTTTTAGTTTCTCCTCTATAGCCGGAAACCTGGGCCAAACCCGTAATTCCGGGCTTTACAAAATGGCGGACCATAAAATTATTAATCTGTTCGTTGTAGTCCTGCGTATGCTTGAGCATGTGAGGACGCGGTCCTACTACACTCATGTTTCCTAATAAAACATTAAAAAACTGAGGCAGTTCATCAATACTAGTTCGTCTGATAAATTTTCCTATGGGGGTAACTCTCGCGTCTTCTTTTTGAGCCTGTAAACTGTCACTTTGGGTATTGACGGTCATGCTTCTAAATTTATAACACCAGAAAGCTTCATTCTTTTTTCCTGTGCGAAGTTGTTTGAATAAAACAGGTCCCTTACTTTGCTTTTTGATTATGATAGCCATTAACGGATACAGCCATGATAATATAAAAACCAATACTGAGAAACTAAAAACAATATCGAATACCCGTTTGGCCAATCGATTGTAAGCGTTCTGCAATGGTTCGTGACGCGGACGTATTACATGAAAATTTTCGAAATTAGAACTGCTGAAGGAAGATTTTGAAATCATCGATAAATCAGGAACAAATTTCAAACGCATACAATACCGGTCTGCCAATTCGAAATAACCGTTCAGGTCGTCTATAAATTGTGGTTTTACTACAATATACAATTCCTGAATACCGTTTCCTGAAGCTCTCAGAATAGCATTTGACAGTGCTTCGCCAAATGTTGATTTATCTGTAAAACTCTCTTCATTGATGTCATTGATAATTCCGGGAAAATCATAAAAATAAGCGTTGCTCTCCAGTTTTGAAGCCAATTGTATGCTGGTAGTATTAAAACCCCAAATGGCTACTGTAAAAGGCTTTTTTATAAATTTTTTAATATTATTTAAAACCAGCGTAAAAATAATTCTGGACAGGAAAAGGTAAAAAAGCAAATAACTGAATTGCAGCAAATTGGCATCAATTGCCAATCGATACTCAGCGGCTCCCTGAAAAACAAGCAGGTAAACCTGCCATAAGATACATTGGCTTAGAAAGACACGCCAGCTGTTGCGATAAAAAGTAGTGAGGCTAAAAATAGTATCGAGTCGGTACAGATTAAAATATAAGGCCGCTAACAACCAGCCCACTACAGCAAAGAGATAACTGTTTTCGATAACAAAAATATTCCATTGTACAGAAGCTTCTGTAAAATTGAAAAAGAGAAAGATACCTCCGATTATCGCAAAAAAATCAGATAGGATACTGCAAAAAATAAAAGTAAATTTATGTCTATTACGCATTTTTACTAAATAATAAGTTGATTTTTTGAATTAAATGATACACGAAACAACCGAAAATACCTCCTGAAATTCCAAAGAAAACATCCATGAAATCCGGCTGACGCGTTGCTATAAAAAATTGTCCGCCTTCTGCCAGGCAAACCACCACAGCAATTATTATAAAATTTTTTAATCGAAAGGGCGATTGGTTTGCAGCGCCGGCAGCATTCGAAAGTCTTTGCCATACTTCCAGTAAATATCCCAGAACTACAAATGGTACGGCAGTTCGCAGATTATAATACTCATTGCTCCATTTCCTGATCCAGAGCGGCAAATACGTTTCGGTTTCCAAACCCGGATTGTGAATCCATGAGTAGTAAAAAATACTACCCGTACATACTAGCAAAAAAATAATAATGGTACTTTTTTTCCATACATTCTGTGTTTTCATTCTGTGATAATCGGGTACTCAAAAATTAGTTGATATATTGTTTCAGCGCTAGTAGTTTTTTCAGAAAAACAGCCCTGAAGGCTGATAAACCATGATATTTATAGATACGGTAATCTTCATACAATACTTCAAAAGCTCTTTTATAAGAAGTACTCAATCCGCCCATTCTCATTTTTACCACATAACTGCTGAGGTAGACTAATTTTATTTTATTGACAAATAAGTAGCGAAGCAGAAATTCAGTATCAGAAGCAATTTTAAAATTCAAATCATACACTCCTAATTTTTCAATCACCTGTTTTCTAAAATAAACCGTGGGATGCAAAGGCAGCCAGCCTGTTTTTAATTTTTCGAAAACATACTCTCCCCCTATTCTGTTGCGGACTATTTTTTCTTCGGCATCGTTTGTAACGTATATCCCGTCGCCATAAACGCCCTCAGTCTGAGTGTTACGGTCAAAAGCAGTTACGATTTTACTGACCACGGCGGCATCATAAAACTCGTCATCTGAGTGCATCAGACCAATAATATCTCCTGTCGCCATTTTCAAACCTTTGTTGATCGCGTCATACATACCTTTATCCGGTTCTGAAATGTATTGGGTAATTTTATCCGCATAAGCCTGAATAATACCTTTTGTACCGTCAGTCGAATTTCCGTCGATCACAATGTATTCGATATTGGCATAGTTCTGATTCAAAACACTTTCTATACATTGGGCAATAGTATTTTTTCTATTGTAGCAAATCGTGATTATAGAAACTTTCATAAATTATAGTATTGTTGCAAATTATTGGCGTGGTGTTATATAAACACGGATAGTGAATGAGCTTATAAATTGGAAATAGGAATGAAACAGAAACCTTTATATACTGCGATTCTCTACCATCCAGTTTACTGTTACTTTAGTGCCCTCTATTCTGGATACAGGTAGTTGAGGAGCCAGCTTTCTGATCTCAGATAAGTCGAAAAAATTATCTGTAGTCATGTTTTTTAATCGGAAACTGGTCATTGGAAATTTAATTCGGACTAACTTCAGGCAATCACCCAAAAAAGCGGTCAGAACAAAAATGCCATAAGGAATATTGTGGATTTTTATGCTTTTTGTTCCGGCAATTTCATCTGCCCAGGAGGTAATATTATAAGGCTCATAATCCCCTAAATAAAATATTTTCTGATCTGCCTGCACTTTATCTGACGCAATAATGGATTGTATCTGGTAAATAAAATTATCGATATAGCCGTACGTTTTTTTACAGGCCTTACTACCCATGTGAAAGTATTTTCCGGAAAGTACTATTTTGAAAAAAAGGTTGTAGGGTTCATCAAAATAAGGTCCCCAAATAGAAGTTGGTCTTACAATAGTCCAGGTATATTTAGGATTATGCTCTGTTATGACTTTTTCAGTTAACACTTTACTTTCCCCGTAAACGGTATGCGGTGCAAAATCAGTAAAATCCTGCGGTACATAACCCGGTCGGCAAACATACATAGACGAAGCAAAAATGACTCTTTTTAGATTTTTTAACTGATCCAGAACAAACAGTAAGTTTTTTACCCCGCCAATATTAGCATCATACTCTTCTAATGTTTTTCCGTTCAGGTCTGTTCTGGCTCCTAAATGAATTACATACGCCGGATCGAATGAAAGTATTACGCTTTCTAATTCCTGCCTGTTGCATAAATTTACCTTTCTAAAAATAGTAGTATGCTCCTTCGATTTAGGTTCCTTAATATCGATACTCACGACCTGATGATTATCTTTAAGCAATTTACTGATCAAATTGGTACCAATAAATCCTGATCCTCCGGTGATTAAAAATTTTGCCATTTTTATAATTTTAAATTCTGTCTTTTATTGCAATAGCAGGCGTTCCTACACATATTTTACCAGCAGGCATACTCTTTAGTACTGAACTTCTGGCTGCGATTATCGAGCCTTTGCCTATGGTGACGCCCGGTGCAACATAAACATCATTGGTGAGCCAGCATTGATCTTCAATAACTACCGGTTCTGAAAAAATATCAAAAGAAACTTTATCGTATTCGTGTCCTCCCGTGTTGATGTAGACTTTATGTGCCAGGGCAACATGACTGCCTATTGTGATTTTGCCAAGGCTGTACAAAACATTGTCCTCGCCGATCCAGCTATAATCTCCTATTTCTATATTCCAGGGATAAGTAACTTTTACGGTAGCCCTTAATAATACTCCTTTGCCAATTTTAGCCCCAAACAACCGAAGAAGAAACCTGCGCCATCCATAAAAAAACTGGGGAGACAATGCGAAAAGTGTTCCTTGTACGATCCACCATAATTGTACTGTAATTTTAGATTTTCCGCGAAAGGTTTTGGGAACGGAAAATTGTTTTAAATCCTGATAGATCATTTAAATAAGTGATTTTAAAACTTTGTTTAATTTTTCGGCAGCGCTTTTTACATCAAAATGTTTTTGATAAAGTAAAAATGCATTTTTGCCCATTTCTTCTTGTTCTGTTTTACTCAGTGCTTCCCATTTTTTCAGAACTCCAAGAACACCATTAAAGGTATCTGCACTGACCAATCCTCCTCCTCCTTCTTCTATCTCCCTGTAAATATTGACCTTATCCGTAATTAATACCGCTTTTTCGCAAGCCAGTGCTTCGACAATCGCAATACCAAAATTCTCCTGATGACTTGGCAATAAATACGCCTGGCAATTGTAGAAAGCGCCCCATTTTTCATCGCCCTCGAGCATTCCTGAAAAATGGATTTTTGAATTTTCAGCTGCCATTTTGATCATTTCCTGTCCGTAGGCAGATTCATTTGGTCCGGCAATTACTAATTCCGGAAGAGCGGGATTGTTTACAGACAATTGGCTGTAGGCCTGAATCAATAAATCGACTCCTTTTTTTTCGTGAATCCTGCTTAAAAAAAGCCAGTATTCCTTGTGCAATAATTCCGGACATTTTTTATAAAAAGCAGTATCAAATTCCGGCTTTCTTACTGGTGGCGGCTGAATTCCGTAACTTACATTGATTGCCTTTTTAGGACTATAGCCTTCAAAAGTGGTTGCAGCAAGCTGCAATTCTTCCTGACAGGTATAAAAAATAGCATCTGCCTGATTGATACATTTTTTTTCGATAAAAAACCAAACCAACTCGTTTCGCAATGCCTTCCATTTTCTGTCAGCTGCGGTCTGAAAATAAGGATCCAGCATTCCGTGTGGCATAATAACCACTTTGGGCGCTTTTTTACCAGACTTTTTCAAAGCATTAACTGCCTTGTAAACTACTAAATTATAATGCTGCCAAAGTCCGTGAACCATTACAAGATCATAATTCAGAGCGTTTTTTATCAGCCAGTTGTACAATAAAGGCTGGTATTGATAAGAGGTTTTCCCTTTTCCTATTTTATGAATAATAAAATCATCTTTTGTGGTATACTCTTCCGCTGCATTATCCAAACATACTACTTCGACCTCTGTACCTAATTGCTTAATAAAAGGATTTACATTGCGTATTCCCTGACAAGGCCCTCCACTTTTTGGATTCATGGAGGTGATAACTCTGAGTACTTTCATTTCTTGTTTATGGTTGTTTGTTTTAAAATCAGTGCTAAAACAGCTGTATGCTTGAGATCTAAAAGCGCTCTAACTTTAGTACTAACTGATATTCCTCTTCTAATTGATTCAGAAAAAGTTCGGTATCAAATTTTTTAATAGCTTCTAATCCTGTTGCAACGCATTCCTGTCTTTCTGCTTCAGAAAGATGTATGATTCTGGTAATTTGTCGGGCTGATTCAGAGCTCCATTTTTCAACTAATACCCACTCAAAAGGGCGTCTTTCTATTAGGAAAAAATCAGCAAAACCAAGAATCTCTGTCATTGGAGCTCTATTGGTCGTGATTACGGGACAGCCACATGCCATTGCTTCTGCTATTGGCCAGCCAAATCCCTCATCGAGCGATGGAAACAATAAACACGTTGCGCCGGAATAAGCGGCATTAATATACTGGTCCTCAAGACCTATAACAAAGTGGATATCTTTTTTGTATTCTGCTTTTTCATACACCACTTTTAGTTGGTCTGCCGGTTGTGCGCCTACCAATAAAAGGGGTAAAACCACGTCTGATGAAGCTCTCCAGGCATCATAAATTTCAATTACTCCTTTTCTGTTTTTATAAAACTGATTGCCGCCCACATGCAGAATATAACCTGCTGACAGATCGATGTTCAAAAGATTGTCGAGCGAATTACGCGCAGAATGTGCGTCTAAAACCTTAAATTCCCTGTTCAGACCATTATAACAAACCGCGGAGGATGTTATGTCCCCTTCGTGCAATTCATGCAGGTCTTCCTGAGTTTTTTTTGAAATCGATATAAAATGCTTTCCTTTCGAAAATCCTCTCCTGATAAAATTCTGATAGATTTTTCCGGTTTCACGCGTAGGATTCTCCGGAATCTTTCCTAAAGCTGAATTCAGGGCTAGAAAATCATGACAATGAATGACATGCGGCTTCGTTTTTACTAACGGTACCCACGGACCTAACGCCTGATCTGCAAAAACAAAAATCGTATCGTCAGAACAACGTCTGAGTTTTGATTTTACTTTTAGAGGAAAAACAAAATACTGATCGATATAGCCTAACCATTTCTTAATGGGCGAAAAAGGCAACTTATGAAAGAACGGTTCCGGTTTCCAGATCAGCACTTCGTAGCCCTTTTGCTGCATACCGTCGGCCAGCATTTTTGCATACCTGGGCATACTTTGTGATCCTACAAAAACTGGATGGGTAAATAAAACTATTTTCATGATTTTTTTCTGTCCGAATTATTTCAAAAACGTTGATTGTTTAAAATGATCTTCTCTTTTTCTTTGGCAGCTGTACCAGTTTAATAATAAAAACCAGCAGCCAAAAAATAAAACATTGCTGCCAAAACCCTCTTAAGATGTAAGCCAGCGGAACGATAGCACCAATAGAGTTCCGGAAAATGCCCAGAAAACCAAATATGTTTATTAGCCCAAGTGTCGAAAATAATATTGCGCCATTTTTGAATACTACCAAACTGTCCATTAATGTAAAAGAGAGAAATAATAATACAAACACGATTGGGAAACACCAATAACCAAATGTCGCCAAACCATCTCCTACCAGACTTGTCACCCGGAATCCGCCTAATGCCGAAGGGGTATGTGTACCCGTAAAATAAAGTTTATCACCGGGGGAATACTCTAACTCTTCTTTGTCTATAGTAATTCCGAGCAGGGATAAAAACGGAAGTGGATAAACGGCCAAAGTCTTTTCATAAAAACTTTTTTGCATTTTTTTATTACCATAGCCAATTTTATCCGCATAATATAAAGTTTGATCTACGACCCTCGCGTTACCATATCTGTTAATCATAAAATTATTCAGATACGTTTCGTCCCAGCCTCTGCTGTAGCTAAATACATTATCCTGCACTTCTATTGAGGTGTTTCTAAGCTTATCCATCAGCTTCTCGTTTTGCATGGTTTCGATGGTATTATCGAGAAGTTCACTCCGGCTCACGTCATTACGAATTTTTCTGTTGGCAAGCATTGCTAAAGAAATATCAGACAGAAATCCTAATCCAAAAAAGACAAAAAAGATGATAGCTCCAATTTTCCACGGGGCAAGAAGACTAAAAATAGAAATATTATCTTTTATGAGATACAGTATAAACAACAGAAGAACCGTAAAAATGGGATAAATCATCTGCTGACGGCTGTTTGCGGCAAAACTCAGCACAAACGTAAACGAAGCATAAATGATGACAAGATTACTGCGAAGCTTGTTGTAAGGCAGTCCTGATAATGTGGGAAAAAACATAATGATAGGGGCATATTGCAGGTACAACAGTCCTTCTAAAAACTTACTTCCCGCGTCTCCGTATTGTACTTCGTTTACCACTGCCAGACTTTTTATTCTGGCCAATAAGCCTACTAATCCCAAAATCCATAACGTGGATGGTTCTGTTTCGAAAAAATTCAGCTTGTATAAGGTACGCTGTATAATATTATTGCCTCTTCTTTTTCTGTAAACTACTGCGTAAAATGCCAATGAAGCTACAATGAAAATCAGGGTCTGAAAAAAAAAGGTTTCATACGGATTTTGAAAACCGTATGTTATGGGTTTTGATTCTAGTAATGTTGCAGGTAATGGAATAAAACTCGCCAGAAAAAGGGATGAAAATGCTAAAAAAGAAAACGGATGTTCCAGTATTATTCTCTTTTTAAAAAAAAGATTACGAAAGATCAGCCAGACGATTACTGTCATCACACAACCGGCAAAATTATGCCAGGAAGGAAAGAAAAATATTTCGCCAATTACCGAAAGTAATACTATTATATCAATGTACTTAATCACTGATTGCAAAGAAGTCCCTTTCCTTCGTATTTGTATATTTTCAGTCATTATTCAGTACAATTTTCAGCATTCTTTTTATTGATTCTTCATTAGAATATCCGGAAGTTTTACAGCGTTCTATTCCGCCTTCGACGATGCGTCTGCGTTCTTCTTCGTTGTTGAGATAGTAGCGGCATTTTTCTAAAAGTTCCTCATCGTTAGCAAAGAAAACGGCTTCCTTGTTTTCAGTAAACAATTCTAAATGTTCTGTTGTTCTTTCTGCCAGCATAAAACCGCCGCAGGCAGGAATTTCCATTGTTCGGGAAGTTTGGGTATCCGAATTCATTTTTCTTAAGAAACACAGGGATATTTTGAATGCCTGCAATGCTTTAGAATAATCTTCAGAATAAACTCCGGGTGCTATTTCAAGGTTTTCACTTTTATAGTCATTCCATTTTTTATCGCCAAAAACCTTCACTTTTATTCCATTTTTGGCCAGATACAAAATACTGTCACAGCGTTCCTTTTCCCAGGCACCAATAAATCCCACATCCCCGCCTAATTGCTGCATTTCATCTTCGCTAAGAATTCTGGGATAATGAAAAGTCTGCTCGTAATGCTTGTTCGTAAATTCTATTTTTCGGGCGCCAAGACGTCGCATGTCTTCCAGGATATATGATTTTGTTGTAAAGTGTATGTCATAAAGCGGAATACAATCGAGATAATTTTGACTCTGATTGTGCCGTAAAGCCATATTATCCGGCGAATAACTCACAATTTTTGTATTGGGAGAAAGTTTCTTTATATGATTCAGGGTTTTACTGTTTACCGTGATTCCTTTGTCTATCCAGACAATATCGTAAGGAGATTCGATAGCTTTATTTATAAACTTTTTTATTGTTTTGTTGGCTAATGAATTATCAGGCAATTGGATCGGCAAACCGTATTGAAACAAACGATTAGCAATTCGATACCAGATCGAAAAAGGTTT
This sequence comes from Flavobacterium frigidimaris, assembly GCA_900129595.1. Classification (GTDB taxonomy): domain Bacteria; phylum Bacteroidota; class Bacteroidia; order Flavobacteriales; family Flavobacteriaceae; genus Flavobacterium; species Flavobacterium frigidimaris. Next base: position 248,552 of record FQWG01000001.1, read on the forward strand.
CTTGCGGGTATTCACCACATGAACTTCATCTGAAACCTTTTTTAATGCCCAATGACGGTGCAGACATGTATTAGACAAGCCTGACATGGTTCCTATAGATAATATCTTCACTTTATTATATATTTATAAGTACTGTTTTTTTTGATAAAAAACGGACTATGAAAGTTTTAGAATGCAGGTTCTTTAGTTTCTAATTGACTTATTTTCTTCTATTAAAGATTTTATGTCCTGAACAAATTCATCCGTCAGAGACAGACTTTCTTTTAGTGCATCGGGATAAATAACAGCCTGCGCAATATCTGCTGCCAAATCTCCTGAAAACAAGACTGGTTTGTATTTATAAAAATCATACTTCTCAGATCTTGGTGCAAATAGTATACATTTCTTTTTCATTAAAATGCTCCAGTACACGGCATGGTAACTATTGGTTAAAACCACTTCAGAGCTTCCGATAAATTCAATCATTTCCTTTAATGAAGCACTGTTTGTAATTTTATCAAATTCATGAATTTCCTGCGGAAGATGGTGCGGAACATCTTTATGTGCCACGACTCCAATATATCTCTTGACTGGATACTCCTGTTGTAATTCCGGTAAAGCACAGGTAGCGCAAGGCACATAACGAAAATCATTGTATTTGAAATCGCGAACTGCAACCAAATTAAAAGCTTTGAAATCGACTTTTCTATTGATTTTCTGCTTTGCATTAGAATTGAATCCTGCGGACCATACTACTGCTTTCCCGGCTTTTTTTGCCGCTTTATTGATATTATAGTTCCATTCGGGCATGGCGTTAAGCAATCCTCCGCCGCCTACCAGTATGACATCATTCTTTTTAATCAATGAAAAATCGACTTTATTTACATCGTGAACAATACACTTATAATGGTCAAATTCCGAAAGGAAATACTGATAATAACCACAAACTTTATCTCCGGTGTTATTGGTAATATATCGGTGTATAAAATGAATTGTTGGAGTTGTGGTCGCGTAATTGTCGTTTAATACTTTTGTGGTATATTTTTTTCCGGATCTCCAAATTTGAAACACGGTAAATAAATCGTACTTATTTACTAAAAGCCTGTAGGTATTTTTGATTGACATTGTTTTGGTATTTTATTGGCCTCTTTTCGAGCAATTAGTTCGCTGTAAAAGTTGCTTTACTTTTTTTTAAAATAAATTTTACCTGATCCCATAATCCCGCATACATTTCTTTAAAGCTGATGTTAAGAAACTTATTGTTATTCCTTACTGTGTATACAAAAAGGGCAAATTCTGTCAGTACTAGTGCCAAAGGAATCAGGTTCATATTGGGTTCTATTTTTAGAAACACATAACACAATGCTACTCCGGCAACCTGAGAGATTAAAAATACTATCGTAAAGCGAACGTGGGTGTTGGTAGAAAGCGGAATGACACTTGACAATCCTGAAAGGCAGGAAATCAGCAGTACAAACAACATTCCGATAAAGAAAACTTCATTGAAGACGATCGCATGTTTTGTCCACTCCAGATAGATTGTTTTTCCTGTAAACAAGAGTATAACAATACAAAACACAGTAGTCACAAATGTGATTACAAGTGATTTATTGTAAATGTTCAATATCGTTTTATAATCTTTTCTGCCGTAAGCTGCACAAATTTCAGGATTGATCGAAGTCGATAACATATTCATCATCTGACGCAGAAAATTAACGAGTGTTCTTGTTGTGGTAAAAACGACTAAAAAAGCTCCGCCCAGAAGTACATTTACAACAAATACCATCCCCTGACTCGAAACAGCCTGTCCTAACGGAAAAAACATAAAGGCTAGCGACGGTTTCATAATCGATTTAAAAACTGCACCATCAAAATTGCGCAGGTAAAGCCCTGAAGCAAATGTTTTTCGGGAACTCAAATGCTTGAACAAGATTCCCGCTAAAGACGGAATCAGGTATATCGTAAGCATTAAAATGATATCCATTTTGAAAAAGATCCCGCAAAAAAGTACAATCAGCTCTGCCATACGTATCAGGTTATCTGCTACAATAACCACATGAGTTCTTGATGTAGCCCTAAAAATACCGTGATACACTCTGCCGTACATCATAGCAAAAACTTCGCACAAGAGTAAAACAAAGGCAACAGAAGTTTCGTTTTCAGTAAAATGCTGTACTCCAAGCATTCCCTTGAAACCCCAAAGTGAGAAGATCAAACCGGAAATTAAAATAAACACACCAAATACCGCTAAGACAAATAAGAACGCATTGGTTTGCAATTTCAGACACGTCTCATAATCCTTTTGATTGTACTTAATAACAAATTCATTATTACTTGCCCGGTTGAGCCCCATATCCGTCATCGCAAAAAACGAGGAAAGCGCCGTAATCAATATCCAGTCCGCATATTTATCGATTCCCCAGTACATGATAAATAAGGGAACCATGGCGATCTGGTTCATAAAAGTAACCCCCATTCCAAATATACTTGCCGCGAAATTTTTTACTATTGACTCATATACTGACATAATTGTACATATTTTTAAGGTTTTAATGAGAGGATTTGCTAAAATATATTGTTCCTGTCCTGCCGAAAAAGAACAAAAAAGAAGACCCAAAGAATACGGCTGTACTTACTTATTACCGTAAGTACTTCAGCTGCAAGCATTAACACGGTTTATAATTGTACCCCAAAACAATTAAAAGAAAATTAGATATACTATTAAGAAGATTTATCTTTGTGTTAACGGCATGTCAGATACCGTAATCATTGGGTCTTTAGTTGGTTATTTATATGTTTTTGATTCGATTCTGCTATTATATTTAAACGTAATACGGGCGTATTTTTTCTGTACAGTGATCAATTAACTAAATTAAATGTTTCATCAAAATACACCCGTAAATCATTTCTGTACCCTCTTTTTGTTTCGAGGCAATCCAATACCCCAATATTTTTTATATTTCCAAACTTATTCACGAATTTAGGGCAGTGATTGCAAATTAATAACTGGATTCCGTGCGTATATAATCTTAACAAATCGATTAAATCATCTTCTGAATAAAACACAAAAACGATCAGAGAAAGCTCTTTATTTATTTCATTTCCATAGATAATTGCTTTTTTATTGCCCGTGATAAATTTGATGTCTTTGAACTCATATTTTAAAAATCTCGAAAAATAATGAAAGTCATCAAAAACCAATACTTTACTTTGATCCATACTTTTTAATTTTAAAAATTAATGTTTCATAAAAAAATATTTGAAACTATTATTACTGCTTCAATCGCTTTTCTTAAGATGAAAAATAAAAATTCAGCATTCTTTACATTCAAACTTTTTTGAAATCAGATTAGAAAGAAACTTTTTTTACATTTTCTACATTGGCCAGAAACCAGTTGTAGGTTTCCTCGATTCCTTCTTCTAAACCTACCTGATGTTTCCATCCCAATTGGTTCATTTTAGAACTGTCCATTAATTTTCGTGGTGTTCCGTCCGGTTTTGTTGCATCCCAGATAATTTCTCCACGATGTCCCACAATCTGCTGTATCGTCCAGGCAAGTTGCTGAACACTTAAGTCCTCTCCTGTTCCCACATTATAGAGATAATCCGGAAGTTGATTTTCTAAAGCAAAAACAACAGCCTGCGCCATATCATCTACAAAAAGAAACTCTCTCAGCGGTGTTCCTGTTCCCCAAAGTGTTACGGGTGAATGATCGTTTTCTTTGGCCTCATGAAATTTGCGTATCATCGCAGGTAAAACATGTGAACTTGTAAGATCAAAATTGTCGTGGATTCCGTATAAATTAGTAGGCATCAGACTCACGTAATCTTTTCCAAATTGTTTACGGATTGCTTCACAGGCTTTAATTCCTGAAATCTTAGCCAGTGCATACCATTCATTCGTTGGTTCCAAAGAGTCTGTCAGCAGGTATTCTTCTAACAAAGGCTGCGGGGCCAGTTTAGGATAAATACAAGAACTTCCTAAAAAGATAAATTTCTCTATTCCTGCGTGCAAAGCAGTATCAATAAGGTTATTCTGGATCTGCATATTCTCCATAATAAATTGATACGGATAATCTTTGTTCGCCAGAATCCCTCCTACTTTTGCTGCCGCATCAATAATGGCATCCGGTTTTTCTTTGGCGATAAAGGCTCTCACCGCTTCCTGATTGCGCAGGTCTAATTCCTGACTTGACTGACCTATCAGATTCGAATATCCTTTCTTTTCTAATGCTCTCCAAACTGCTGAACCTACCATACCGCGATGTCCGGCAATATATATTTTTGCTGTTGTATCTAAACCCATTTTTATTCGTAATAGTTCATTGTTTGATATCCTGCTTCTTCCAGATGATGGTCTTTTTTCATCAGTTTCACGTCTGATTCCATCATGTCAGTTACTAAATCCTGTAAATCATATTCCGGAATCCAGCCTAATTTAGTGTTGGCTTTGGTGGCATCACCAATTAGTAATTCGACTTCTGTTGGACGGAAGTAACGTGGATTTACAGCCAAAACTTCTTTTCCGATCTCGATTTGATATTCCGGATTACGACAAACGGCCACATAAGCCTTTTCGTCTACACCAGTGCCTGTGAACTCTAATTCTACTCCAACGTGCGCAAAACTCATTCTGACAAATTCACGTACCGGGGTTGTAGTACCGGTTGCAATAACCCAATCTTCCGCTTCATCAGCCTGAAGAATCATCCACATCATACGCACATAATCCTTAGCATGTCCCCAATCTCTTTGTGCATCAAGATTTCCCAAATAAAATTTGTCCTGCAATCCTAAGGCAATTCTGGAAACCGCACGGGTGATTTTTCTGGTTACAAACGTTTCTCCACGAATAGGCGATTCATGATTGAATAAGATTCCGTTGCAGGCGTACATTCCGTAAGCTTCTCTGTAGTTCACCGTGATCCAGTAAGCATACATTTTTGCAACTGCATATGGAGAACGGGGATAAAAAGGTGTTGTTTCTGACTGCGGAACTTCTTGTACTTTTCCGTATAACTCAGAAGTAGAAGCCTGATAAATACGGGTTTTCTTTTCTAATCCTAACAAACGAACGGCATCTAAAACACGAAGTGTTCCTAAACCATCTGCGTTTCCTGTATATTCCGGTATCTCAAAAGAAACCTGAACGTGGCTCATCGCTGCCAGGTTATAAATCTCGTCGGGCTGAATCTGCTGAATCAAACGAATTAAATTCGTGCTGTCGGTCATGTCGCCATAATGCAGTATAAAACGCTGATTATTGACATGTGGATCCTGATAAAGGTGATCGATACGATCTGTATTGAATAATGAACTTCTTCGTTTTACGCCATGAACGATGTAGCCTTTCTTTAATAAAAACTCACTTAAATAAGCGCCATCCTGACCAGTTACCCCTGTTATTAGTGCTACTTTAGCCATAATTATTTATCTTTTATTTTATTTTGATTTTTATTTTTCATCTTATATAGAGATGAACCCTGCCTTTTTTTAATTCCGATTTAGAAACTCATTCCTAAATCAGACAAGAACCTGATGATTCGAGTTGCTGATACACGTCTTTGACTTCTTGCGAATACTTTTTTTGCAGTACCAAAAGAGCATCAGGAGTATGAACCAACAGACAATTTTCAAGGCCTACAAAAGCTGTATGCACATCAGAACCGATTACAATATTTCCGTTGAGATCTGCTGAGTGTCCGTTTTGCATCAGATAATCGTATACTGCTTCAAAAGATCCCAGATCAGACCATTCGAAATGAGTAGCGACTACTTTTATATTTTTGCTTCGTTCCATTACAGCATAGTCTACGCTGATAGAAGGGATTTGAAGAGACAATTCATAATTGAGCAACCCATCGACATTGTCCTGCCAAACCAATTGGGCATTCTTATAAAGTTCCGGTTCCTGTACTTTAAGTTCTTCTAAAAAGAAACCTGCTTTGAAACAAAACAAACCGCTATTCCATAAAAACCTTCCGCTTTCGGTAAAAGAAATTGCTTTTTCTAAATCCGGTTTTTCATGAAATGCCAATACCGTATCTTCATCAAATTCGATATATCCGTAGCCCGTCTCCGGTCTTACGGGCTGTATGCCAAAAGTGACTAAAAAATTATTTTTAGCTAAATCGATTGCCTTCTCCAAAGCTGCTTTATATTGTACTTCTCCTTCTATAATATGATCAGAAGGTGTTACAATCAATATATCATCCGGATGTGCATTAAATGCGGCAAAAGCAATTGCCGCTGCAGTATTTCGTGGTGTGGCTTCGATAATATGCGTAAAAGGAACCGCTAGTTTTTTCATGACCTTTTCCGTCAAATGGCTATTGTCTCTATTGCCCACTACTACTACATCATCGGCCACCGCTGCATTTCGTTCCAGAGTCAGCTCAAATAAAGATTTACCCTCAAATAAATCCAGATATTGTTTGGGCTGACTTTTACGGGACAAAGGCCAAAGCCTGCTTCCTACTCCTCCCGTTAGTACAACATGTATTATTTTATTGGCTGAACTCATATTTTCTCATTTAATAATTCAATCTGAAAAACCTCCCTGCGCAAATTAGAGCTCGAAAAACGATGGTCTCTCGTATTGAAATAAAGCTCGATTCCCTTTTCTTCGCAATAGTTTCTTCCTGTAAAATCTCTGTCCTTATATTCATCACCCACAATACGCACGTCAATCTGAAAAGCTTTTAAGATATCTTCTAAATCCTGTTCTGTGGTATAAGGCACAATTTCATCAACAAACCTGCAAGCCTTCAATTGAATATAACGTTCTACGACTGTCTGCGTGGGTTTGTTTTTGGTAGGTCTGTCAATAGTTGGATCCGTTTGTAAACCAACAATCAAATAATCACAATGTAATTTCGCTTCTTCAAGCATTTTCACATGACCTGCATGCAATAAATCAAAAGCACTAAAGGTTATTCCTGTTTTCATAATAACTAAATATTGGTTTTTGCTTATATAAATGAGTGCAATAAATAATCGGGTTTAGAGAGGATATTTTTACAAATATTTCAAAATTGAACAAGGGTTCCCCGTGAATAGTTACATTTTACTATCCCTTAAAAAATAAAATTTATTGTTTTTATGACTTGTTATGTTCAAAAAAATTGGAAAGCGGCTACAAAAAAACGACTGTCAACAGGGCAAAAGTAAGACGAACTCAGAAAAATCGAAACTGAATTTAGTGGTTAAAAAGTCTTAATAAGGAATAATTACAATTGAAAAGAACACCTGAAGAAATAAAACAGAATTAATTTCACTTACCTATATATTAAGCCTATTTGAAACAAAAACAAACGGTTTCAGAGTGTTGCAGCGAGTAAAACAAAATCTTACAAAATACTAGTATTCAACTAATTACAAACAAACACACCGCTTTACCAGTACTATATGTTTTAAGAAAAGTCACTATCAATAAATATCAATTTAACATTCAAAGAAGAACAGATAAAATATTATGAAAACTAAAATTACCAAAATTTGCTGTATCGGTGCCGGTTATGTTGGTGGACCAACCATGGCCGTAATCGCTAAAAAATGTCCACACATACAAGTAACCGTTGTTGATTTAAATACAGAACGTATTGCTGCATGGAATGATGAAAATGTGGCCAACATTCCAATTTACGAACCAGGGCTTAGTGCAATAGTTGAAGAAGCCAGAGGAAGAAATTTATTTTTCTCTACTGATGTTGAAAAAGCAATCGAAGAAGCTCAGATTATTTTTATCTCTGTAAATACACCAACGAAAACCTACGGAAAGGGAAAAGGAAAAGCGGCCGACTTAAAATACATTGAACTTTGCGCGAGACAAATCGCTAAAATTTCAAAAGATGATAAAATTGTCGTAGAGAAATCAACCTTACCGGTACGAACTGCTGAGGCTATCAAAAGTATTCTGGACAATACCGGAAATGGTGTGCAATTTCAGATCTTATCTAATCCTGAATTCCTGGCAGAAGGAACGGCCGTTACTGATTTATTACATCCGGACCGTATCTTAATTGGTGGCGAATCGACTCCTGAAGGACAAGAAGCAATACAGGCTTTGGTGGATGTTTACAGCAATTGGGTTCCGGAAGAAAAAATCCTTACTACTAATGTCTGGTCTTCAGAATTGTCTAAGTTAACGGCTAATGCGTTTCTGGCACAGCGAATTTCTTCGATAAATGCCTTATCTGAACTTTGTGAAAAAACGGGCGCTGATGTAAACGAAGTCGCAAAAGCAATTGGAATGGACAGCCGAATTGGACCTAAATTCCTAAAAGCATCAGTTGGATTTGGAGGTTCTTGTTTTCAAAAAGACATTTTAAATTTAGTCTATATCGCAAAATCATACGGACTGGATGAAGTGGCTGATTATTGGGAACAGGTAATTATTATGAATGATTATCAGAAAAAAAGATTCTCGACTAAAATAACACAAACCTTATACAATACGGTTGCTGATAAAAAAATAACCTTTTTGGGATGGGCTTTCAAAAAAGACACTAATGATACGAGAGAATCAGCCGCTATTTATGTCGCAGACGATTTGATTGCGGAACAAGCCAAAATTGCCGTTTATGATCCTAAAGTAAGTAAAGAAAAAATTCTGGCAGATTTAGATTATCTAAAAACCAGATCTCCGGAAGAAAACACAGCGAGTTTATCTTCTTATCAAAATCCTTACGAAGCGTGTCAGGAATCACATGCCATTGCAGTTCTGACAGAATGGGATGAATTTACTACTTATGACTGGCAAAAAATATACGACTCGATGCTAAAACCTGCGTTTGTATTTGATGGCAGAAATATCTTAAATAAAACAACACTGGAAACTATTGGTTTCATATATCAGGCAATTGGGTCTTAAATCGTTATAAAAAAACCGTTGGGTGTAATTGTTTTTAACATATAGAAACATAGTTTATTAGAAACTAAGACTGCGTTTCACTTATTTAAAAGCACATAGCTTGTGCTATGTGAAAGAAATTATCATTTGAATCCTACCCAACGGGTAAAAAATAGAACTAAAAAATCATCTTGTAAAATCCCTAAACACGATATAAAATGAACTGGTACGTTGTATATACTAAACCGAAATGGGAAAAAAGAGTAGCCGAACAATTGATGCAATTGGGCGTAAATTGCTATTGTCCTATTGTAAAAACAATAAAACAATATTCAGACAGAAAGAAAAAGGTCGAAGTACCGCTTTTTAATAATTATATATTTGTTCAACTGGCTGATAAAGACCGAAATTTAGTTTTTTTATCCCGCGGAGCTGTCCGTTTTTTATATTGGTTAGGAAAACATGCCATTGTAAAAGAGAAAGAAATCGATACTATAAAAGAATGGCTTACTAAAGACGCAACAATAAGTGTTGGCCAATACAGTGTAGGTGAAACTATTAAAGTTAATTCCGGGCCTTTCTTAAATCATGATGCCGTGATCAAAGAAGTAACTAATTCTCATTATGTGCTGATTTTAGAATCGCTGGGATGCGTTTTGAAAATGAAGTACAAACCTGAAGAAAAGGAAGACAAGGAACTAATCATAATTACATAAAATAATGGATTTTAATTTATCGCAGGAAACAGATAAGGAAATAGTATTTACAAAAATTGCTTCATTTCTCGAAGAGCAAAATTTTACGGCAGTACAACAGGATCAGACAAGACCGTGGGGCGGTTTTTTTGTCATTGATGAAAAACAGGCACAAGCTTTTGCAGCAAAATTTTTTCCGCATTTGCAAATGTCCGAAATTCAGATTACCAATAAACTAAGCCCGAAGATTCTGATTGTTGCCCCTAATAAACGCCTCTCCTGGCAATACCACTTTAGACGCGCTGAAATCTGGACAATACTCTCTGGTCCGGTTGGCGTAAAAACAAGTGCTACTGATGAAGAAAGAGAACTTCAGATACTTGATCAGGGTCAATTTATTCAAATGAATAAAGGAGAGCGCCACCGTTTGACAGGATTGGATTCCTGGGGAATTGTTGCTGAAATCTGGCAGCATACTGATCCTGACCATCCTTCTGACGAAGAGGACATTGTACGGCTGCAAGACGATTTTGGAAGATAGTCTGATCAGCTCTCTCAACCTAAAAAGCCATAAATCTTTATCTATTTAAGATTTATGGCTTTTTAGTTGTCATACCTTTTATTTACTTTACCAGACGAAATTGTCTCACTTTCCCTTTTTTCTTTGCTGAATAAAAACCTGAGGAGAGATTCCTGTAACTTCTTTAAAGGTGGTATAAAACGGACTATAAGAAGAAAATCCCACTTTATTTGCTAAAGATTCAATACTATTTGACTTTAGATAATCTTTTTCTATCAACTGCAGCGCGTCGTGTATTCGCACTATTTTTTTGAATTCAGTAAAACTTACTTTCGACATATACTTGAAAACAAATGTCAAATGGCTTTTTGGAATTTTAAGTTTGTTCGCAATATCATTGATAGAAGCATTTGAGTTTCGGAATATTTCATGTTTGAAAACCAGTTTTTCAATATCATGAATATAGTTACTCGTATATTCGGCGATTTTTTTCCCTAACGCTCTGTCCTGAACATTATTGATTTCTTCTGAAGCATCCAGAATCCACAAATCTGTCAAAATAAAATTAGATTTGTTATGCTGTTTTATTTTATCATGCATCACATTATAACCGTACAGTATTTCCGGGGTAAATAATATCTTAAAATACATGATGTTCAGTAATAAGGCAGGAAAGAATTTATAATTATTCAATTCTGTATTATCATTGCCTGCCGCTTTTAAATTCATCGAAATAACAACAATGAGATGAAAAACAATTAAACTGTACAGGTAAAAAATAAAAAACGACCAATGTTTTAAGATCCGGTTTTGTTTCATATTGATAAGATCCGGTTCTCTGTTCCAAATTTTCTTTTTTAAGAACGCATATGTAATTGTAGTGTAATAGATAATATAAGCTTCAAATAAAATAGAAAAAAACAATTTAATCCAAAATGCCGGTACAACTGCAATCAAAAAACGTTTTGCAGTTAAATTCAGTACTACTAAAAGTACGGGAAATATAAAATGTACAAGCTCGTTATAATTAAGTCGTTTACTGTCTTTATCAATATTAATAAAAAACAAATGCATTGCCGGTATAATTACAATTAGCAGCGGATAGAATTGATAATATCCTTTTTGGGACAAGGACAAAATATTAAAACCATCGAGACCTATGAATAAAAAATTCATCGCTAAGAGCTTAAAAGAAAGTAATAAATAAATGTTTAATAATTTATTGTACTTAAACTGCATTATTATAATTATAAAACAGATTAATCCTAGTAATCCTGAAAATAGATAAAAAAGATTTATCAGCATTTTTTAGTGTGGTTTTTTTGAATGAAATTTGTTTTTTCTTCAATGTAATAAAGTTTATTACGGTTTAAATGTAATAATTATTATCAACTGAAAAATCGATTTTTTTTTATTGAATACCGCAAAAAAAAGAATGCTTTTATCAACATTATTCTATAATTCTGGTAATCAAATATTAGTTTGTTTTTTTGTAATAAACGTACTATTTATTTATTTGAGTTTTATGAAATATACTTTGTAATTAGCAAAAAGTATAACAATTACTTTGTTTTTTTCTACATAGATCTACTTAAAATTGATTTTGTAATAAAAAACTTTTTTTTTTGTATTTGATCCTTGGTAAGTGTTAAAATGTCCTTTTTAAGGAATTAAAGTTACTGTTCCAACGAGAAAAAAAAAACGAAATATTTACTTTTGGAATTAATGTAACTAAAGTAAGTTAATTACAAGTTTTATAAGATGAATCCTGCTGTGTACAAGAATATAAAAAAAATACGAGAATTAAAGAACCTGACCCGAGACCATGTTGCCGATGAGCTAAAAATGAGTACTAGCGGTTACGGAAAAATTGAACGGGGTGAAGTTGATCTGACTGTATCCAAATTAGAAAAAATAGCCGAAGTACTAGATGTATCAATTGAGTTTATATTTAGATTTGATGTTTCGCTTTTCTTCGAAAACAAAACAAATAGAAAAAGAGATCTTCTTTAGCATATCTGCAAGTTATTTTCCCCAATCTAATAGCTAATGTGTAGTATTTTGAGCATAAAAGAAACAAATTATACGCTCTGTGGCTATCACATTAGTTTAAAACATATAAACGTTTAAAAAAAGCCCCTCACCTAATATCGAAAAAATACATTATTACCCAATAAAATGATCTTATCTCCGGGCCCGACTTTTAAGCCGGGCTTCTTTTGTTGTCTTTTAAGGGGGGATTTTATAAAAAAAGAGATACTAATATTCTGAACCTAAAGCCTTTCTATTTATTAGCTCTCAATAAGTTATGATAATCTAAAGGTGTATTGCCGGTGTGTTTTTTGAAACTTCTGTAAAATGGATCATAAGAAGCAAATCCTACTTCTTTGCTTAAATAATTAAGTGTGTTGGTTTGCAGATAATTATTTTTTATCAGGATAGTGGCATAGTGTATTTTTATTATTTTTTTGAATTCTATAAAAGTAACTTTCGAATGGTACTTGAAGATGTAATTTAAATGGCTTTTTGGAATTTTTAGTTCATTTGATAAATGTTCTATTTTTATATCCGATCGAAAAAAAAGATCATTATTAAGAATAAGAAATTCAATCTGACTGATATATTCTGATAAGCTGATATCAATTTTCCCTTTTAGAATCTGGTCCTGGAGGTTATGCGGAACATTTGTAGTAGAAAGAATCCAAATCGAATTGAATTTTAAAGGAGTATCCCCGTCTTCGTTGATTTTACTTTTCAGATGTGTATATCCGTAGAATATCTCAGGGCAGCAGACTATTTTGCAACACATTATTAAGAGTATTGCGCAACTTACCGGCTGGTATATCGAATCTGTTTCTTTCAGATCCTTGAACCAATACAGTATCAGTGGCGCAAAAGCTATTATGATGATTTCGAGATAAACAAATTTTGTCCATTTCGACATCAGTGTACTTCTAAACTGATTGTGATTATCCCGTTTTTTACCCCATATATTTCGATATACAATCACAGAACACAGATAAATATAAGTCACTACAAATGCGCTGAAAAAGTAGTATATTGTATTACCAAAACAAAAATGAGATGTTTTGTTCCCAAGACAGTTTTTGAACAGAACCACCAGAAAATATAGTACCGGAAAGATACTGTGCAATACAATGCTACTGGCTGCTACCCTGCTTTTCTTATTAGACAAGCTCTTAAAATAGAGATAAATTATTGGCAATATTAATACTGAAATACTCGACTCAAAATAAAAATTAGTAAGTATCGCCTTTTTGAAAAAAAGAAGATTTAATCCCATTCCCAATTGAGTGAAAGAGATCACCATCATAAATAATATAAAATAAATATTTATGGCTTGGTTGGATTTATAATTTTTTAATATAATCGATGAAACTGTTGTTCCAAATATTCCAGCAATAAATAAAAGAAGAATCAGATGGATTTCCACAAAAAAATGTAATTAGATGATGGTGTAAATTTAAAAAATATATATTTAAACGTAAATCGATACGCCGTTAATATTTTGATAATATAATGACTTTTGAATGTTATTATTTTTTGAAAAGCAATCAAATAAAATACTGTAAATCAATTATTTGTTTTTCGCTATCATAAACTTTTTTTTTATAACTTTAAAAACTGATTTTTATCCTTTTAATTAACAATTTTCAATTTTGACAAACACGTTAAAAATTTGAAATTTTTAATTTAAAACAAAGTACTTTACAGGAGTACTTTTTGGTAATATTTTTAATAAATAGATTTGCTCTAAGTTGTTATAGACAATGATTTAAGTATTAATTTTTTAATTCATTTTAAGTAATTATGGTTGGTCTAAAAATTAAGGAAATTAGAGAACGAAATAAGTTAAGTAAAGAATATGTTGCTATTCAGATGGAGATGTCTTTAAGTCAATACAGTAAAATTGAAACAGAACATGTAGATTTAAAGTTATCTAAACTTGATAAATTGGTAAAAATTATTGGGGCAAAAAAAAGTGAACTTTTTGCACTGGATTACAAATAGAATCACTTGCTTTTAATTAAAATTCTTACTTCAGAATAAATAATTTTCTAAAAACCTTCAAAATAAAAGAAATAAGTACAATTGTAGTTAAGTATTGATCCGTACAGATGGTATTCGATAACTACTGCTGGCAAACTAAGCACTACTAAATTAAAAAAAAATAAGCTTTCAACTTAAAAAAACTTCCAAAATCATATGACTTTGGAGTTTTTTTTGCGCTTTATAGCGTTATTAAGCATTGTCTGTTTCAAAAAAGGCATCCAATTCACTTGTTATACTTCATTCTTTGTTTTATTATCTTTCCTGTAACGCAACGGATTCACAGCAGTATGTTTTTGAAAAAATTTATTAAAATGGCTTGGATCAGTAAAACCAAATTCCAGTGCAATTTCAGATAAGGAGCTTTCACTGTTCCTTATTCTGTTTTTAATCATTTCTATCCTCAGCGAGCTGATATAAATTCCAAGCGACATTTCCATTCCCTTTCTAAAAATACTTCTCAGACCAGATTCTGAAAGCCCAAAAGTTACACTTAAATTTTTTACACTTAGTTTTTCCGGAAAATGAATGTGTGAATGAATGTAATTTTGCAACCTCTCGATCTGTGTTACGCCGTATTGCGCCGTAGTATCATTAACATTCTTAGTGCTGCTGTCTATCAGCAACAAAAGGCTTCTCAAAAGATTCGTATGAATTTCTGTTACCTGCTGATTGTTCTCCTGCCATTCAGCAATCATGACTTCCATAATACTACTCACTTTCTTTAAAAATGGCGCATCATTATTGATTTCATCAGCAGATAAGTTCCATTTTCTGGACAAACTGGTTAACAGGTTGTCCCAATAATCAGTAGTACTTGAATTTATACCTGCTTTTAGCACACTGGGCAGGAATTTGATAACGCTAAACTGACATTCTTCTGCAATATTAAAATCATGATTGTCTTCAGGAGCCAGAAAAAATACGGTTTCTCCTGAATAGTCCGTGCTTATCTTATTGAGTTCGTGCGTACCGCTTCCTCCTGCGACAAACATCAATTCATAATGATTGTGATTGTGCAGCGGAAAAGGCCATACTGACGTGCTAAAGGACCTTATAAAGAGTGGCTCAAACTGAACTAATTTCATGGTGCAAATGTCGACAAAATATACCAATTATTTATCGGATTATACCATTTTATACATTTTCAACTTCCTAAGTTTGCCTAACTTATAGCCGAATAAAATATGTTAATTAACGATAAAACTAAATATGCCATTCCTGTTATGGCTTTTTCAGCAGGCACCATTGTTGCAAATGTTTATTACAGTCAGCCTATTCTTCAAAATATTGCCGGAGCACTAAACAAACCGGAAAGTGCCGTTGGCAAAATCGCGATGCTTGCTCAGATGGGTTATGGCGTAGGTATGTTTTTTCTGTTGCCGTTGGGAGATAAAATGAATAGAAAACGATTAATTATTGCAATATGTCTTTTGTTAATCGTTACGCTGGTACTCATAGCCAATACCACTCATCTAGAGACCTTAATGGTGCTTAGTTTCTTTGCCGGTATTTTTTCTACTCCCGCACAAATTATTCTTCCTATGGCCGCTTCTCTAAATAAAGAAAATCGCGGCAAAAATGTAGGCATTGTTTTTAGCGGAATTTTATGTGGGATTCTCGGATCACGCCTGATCAGCGGCTGGCTAACGGATATTTGGGGATGGCAAAGTGTTTTTTGGTTCTCTGCTTCTCTTGTTCTGCTCAGTATTTTTTTATTATCGTCTTTTCTGCCTGAAGTTCCTGTAAAATTTAAAGGCAGTTATCTCAACCTCTTACGTTCTACCCTGCAATTGGTGAAACAGTATAAAACATTAAGACAGGCAGCATTACTGGGTGCTTTTTCTTTTGGAATATTCTGCTCGTTCTGGACCACTCTGACATTTCATTTAAGCGGCGCGCCGTTTAAATATCCGTCATCAGCTATTGGCCTTTTCGGAATCATCGCAATTGGCGGCGCATTAGTAGCTCCTTATTTTGGAAAATTAGCCGACAAAGGACAGGTTTTCAAAAACCTGGCGCTCACTATTGGTCTTATCATTGCAAGTATTATTGCCATGCTGCTTTTTCCTGAATCTGTTGGGGTATTGATTGTCGCGATCTTCTTTCTGGATATTGGTGTTCAGGCCACTCAGATCACCAACTTTACAAGAATTTATGCTCTAGACGAAGAAGCTCACAGTCGTTTGAATACGATCTATATGACTGCCTATTTCATTGGTGCAGGAATAGGAACCTTTTTCGGATTAATTAGCTGGACTTTGGGAGGCTGGCATTTTGCATTGCTGCAAATGTTATTGTGGAGTGGCATTGCGGCTATTATTGTATGGCTTTCGAGTAAGAACAAACTTTAGAATGAAGGCAATTATAAAAAATTAAAATAAATGATACAGATTGCAATAATAAGCGATATTCACGCGAATGTGATCGCTTTAAATGAGGTATTAAAAGACATAGAAAACAGATCAATATACCAGACGTATTGCCTTGGCGACCTGGTTGATTTTGCTCCGTGGGGAAATGAGGTAATCGAAAAAATTAAAAATAAAGGAATTCCCTGCCTCTTGGGAAACCATGACGAAAGAATCGCTTCTGATCATCCTGTTGTACCCTTAGCGCATCATGATCAGCAAGAAACGGCCAACCGGTTTGTTGCGATCAACCACAGTAAAGCAGAAATTACTTCTGAAAATAAAAAGTGGCTGGCCGGATTGCCTTATAATTTAGAACTTACTTACAAGATCAATGAGGTAACAAAAAAGATACTTCTTGTGCATGCAGGTCTGTTGAGCAATGATACGTACATTTATGAAGCAGATTCGAAAAATGACATAGCGCAAAAATTAAAAGATAAAGGTATAGAGGCCATCATCATGGGACACACACATCTTTCTTATCAGCAAAAGCATTCAGGTGTATTATTTGTCAATTCCGGTTCTGTAGGTAGAAGCAGGGAACGGGACAGAAAAGCCACCTACTGCCTATTGACTATAACCGAAAAAGAAATTACGGCAGAAATCATAAAGGTAGATTACGACATACAAGAAGTTGCACAGCAAATTTATAATAGTGCGATTCCTGATTTCTATGGTGACTTTTTATTAAACAAGTAAGCTGCCCTTGCCTATTAAATCTTATTATAGAAAGAATTTCTATGTTCTGTTTCAATTGGCTCGTAATTTTAAATTTGTAATTTTATATTCTAAATTCTCAACACTACTGATATAAAAATAAGATCCTAAAAATTATGTATACACATTCAAAAGAAACTCAAGGCAGCTTAACGCCAACATCTGCCCTTGAAATTTTAAAAGCGGGCAACGAAAGATTTGTAAACAATCTAAAGGCAAACCGCAATTTATTACAGCAGGTAAATGAAACATCCGGCGGACAGTTTCCTTTTGCAACTATTTTAAGCTGTATTGACAGCAGAACTTCTGCAGAGCTTATTTTTGATCAGGGATTGGGTGATGTTTTTAGTATTCGTATCGCCGGAAATATCCTGAACGAGGATATTCTGGGCAGTATGGAATATGCTACAAAAATAGTGGGCACCAGAGTTTTAGTAATTCTTGGACATACCAATTGCGGTGCTATCACCGGAGCCTGCAATCACATTGAAATGGGGAATTTAACCACTCTGCTCAATAAAATAAAGCCCGCTATTGTAAACGAAACCGCTACAAAAGAAAACAGAGACGGTTCTAATGCCAATTTTGTAAAAAATGTTACCGAAATCAATGTACATCTGACTATCGAAAGAGTAAGAAAAGAAAGTCCAATTATAGCCGAATTAGAGCAAAAAGAACAGATCAAAATAGTTGGTGCTCTTTATGATGTAGAAACAGGAAAGGTTAAGTTTTATGAATAAACAAAGTACCATTTTCTTATTATTAATACCAGTTTAAAAGGCTTATCTTCTTCATTAAAGAAAGCAAAAGTGATTTAAAATCACCATTCAATTTTATTTTTTCGTATTTTAGGTTAAACAATATGACAGTTAACATATACCTGTCTGTTTAATTAATTTGGATATGGATCAGCGTATTAAGACATTTTGGGAAAAAGGGAACGGAAATCAGCTTATCATTTGGTCCGGAGCAATAATTAATACTGATAATCCTGATTACTACCAAACAATGAAAGCGGAGTATGATGTTTTGGGAGATCGGGCTGCCAAAGAAATTTTTGCAGATAAAAACTTCCAACAGGCCTACTCCTATCTTCAGCAATTGTCTCAAACGGCTATTACCAAAGATGATGTGTTGCCGGAAAGCATCAAAGAACTGATGCTTCAAATGCAGGAAGTTCCATTATGGTTAGACAAAAGCCTTATTGCGGCAGGTAGTGATCTCTCTATGCGCAGCGGAACAAATGCACTGATTTGTCTTCGGGATTACAGCCTTATGGGCGGATATGATTATGCCTATCTCAATAAAGCACTGGTGTATACCGGAGCACTAAAAAAAGGCGCTGCAAAAAGAATAACTGATACACTGGATTTCTGGACGCAGGTAACGCGCAGCAATGCATTAGAAATAAATCATGACGGCTATCAGTATGCTTTCAGAACCCGAATGATACATTCTTTTTCAAGAATAATGATCAAAGAAAAACATCCTGCCTGGGATAAAGAAACCTGGGGGGAACCTATTAATTTTGCTGATATGGTGGCTACCAGCATAGGGTTCAGTCTTATATTCCTTCACGGACTTCATCAATTGGGTCTTACCATCTCGGAAAAAGAGGAACTCGGTGTTTTTCATCTTTGGAAATATATCGGGTATCTGCTTGGCATTCCTGTAGCCTATCTCCCAAATAATAAAAAAGAAGCTACCGAAATATTTTATCGATGGACCGCCTCTCAGGCTGCTGCCGACGAGGATTCTGTAATGCTCGCAAAAGCGTTGGAAAATGAATCTTTGGTCTCTAATATATTCCAAAAAGCGTATCAGAAAAACTTCCTCAACTACCTGCACACCAGTTTTGTCTGGTTTCTGGTGGATAAGGAAACTTGTGAAAGACTTCAGATTTCTAAAATCCGAATGCCTTATTTTTTTCCCCGATTTAGAAAAATGCGAAATGTCCTTTATCAGAAAGTGGTTTCCGGCAGCGACAAAAATTATCAGCGCTCTGTCTATCTGGGGAATCTCATTCAGGTAAAAATCTCCAAAGAATACCTAAAAGCAGGAAATGACTAAGATTAATTAATCCTAAACTGAATGAAGGAACCAAATGTTATTCTGCCTGTAAACCAAGATCTCCAAAATCAAATGACTTTGGAGACTTCTTAATTTTACCAGATTTAAAAGCGTTCAGATTATTGTATGAATGTATCAGCCTCAAATAATTTTAATTTCAGACGCTGAATTCATCAATTAATTTCCTGTCCTTACCCTTTCATCTGCATTACCGGTTTCTCTTTTTCCAATATTTACATTTTTGTTTCCAAACTTATAATTCAAAGCCAATTGTACCGATCTGGAGTCAAAATAATAATTAGAATCACGATAAACCCCGTTCACCATTGAATTGAACCTCATTTGGTCTGTTCTGAAAACATCATTTGCTCTCAGGGTAATTTTCAGGTCTTTGTTCAACAATAAATATTGAACGGACAATGAAGTCGAACTCGATGATTCGAGCCTGTTGACTCCATACGTTCCAACTGGCATAAACGTAAAATTCAAATTAAAAAGCAAGGTTTTGGCTGTATTCAGAACAAAGTCATTATTCGTTGAAAAGGTCGAATAAAAACCATCTACACCTTCTGCAGGTATATCAATTGTTTCAGAAGTCAGATAATTCAAAACAAACGTATTGTTACTCGTCCACCAGTTGTATTTATCGAAAATATAAAGTTCTGAGATGCCGTATCTTTTTATATTAAACATATTTCTATTGGTGAGGCGAACGAGATACGTAGTAGAATCCGGCAGGCCAATCTGATTGTACATATTGTTTTCGATACTGTAATAAAGCTTGCTTTCGAGTTTTTTATAGGAATAAATTAATTCGAAATTATCTATAAAATAAGGCCTCAAAAAAGGATTGCCTTCAACGGTTAGAAACGGATTAACATAGGTTATATTCGGATTTAATTCCATAAAATTAGGACGTCCGATTCTCTTGCTGTAACCCAATCTGTAAGTAGAATTTTCTTTAGGGGAATAGGAAATATTAATCGAGGGAAAAAATTTAGTGTAATTGTTATTTACTGTCTGCTTCAAACTTCCGTCATACGATTTTGTCTGGGTTGCTTCCAGCCTTGTCCCAAATTGGACTTCAATATTGTTTTCAAATTTTTTATTTCCTGAAACATAAGCGGCTTGAATGTACTCATTATAATCAAATTTATTAGTGGTTAGCGGAAGATCAGTAACCGAATCATCTACTAATCCGCTATTGAAAGAAGAAATGTCGTTTTTGGTCTTTGAAACTGAAATTTTCCCGCCAACGCTCCAGTTTATCAATGTCGTAGGCAAATCGACATCTATTTTACCTGAAAAATTATTCGTTTTCTGATTGTTATTATTAATTCCTTTAAAATACTGTAAATCAAACGGATTGATTATTTCCGAAGTTCCTTCATAAGGTCTTATATCCGTATTTGAATATTTAAAATAATCCAGATTCAAAACTATTTTCTTTCCAACAGAATCAAGTTTAATCTCATTAAACCAGTTTATCGAATTGAATTCCGGTTTTTGGTAAGAAGTGGTAAAGGCTTTGACATCATTAAAACTTGTACTTGCATTGTTCTCAAAAACATCAGATTTTGTATTTCGATCGCCAATTGTTTTATTAAAATTGCCAATGTACTGAAAACCGAAAGCCCATTTGGGCGTAACCGAATACTGGAGTCCAAGGATGGCGTTGATTCTTTTGTAATTTCTTTTGAATTGCTGTCCGGTCTTCCATAACTGATCCGGAAAATAGACGTCATCCTGATAATCAAAAGATTCACCGCCATCTCTGTAATTTAGTGAAGAAGACAGTCCCAGTTTATTTTTGTTGTACATAAAATTACTGGTCATTGCCCCTTCTCCTTTTTCGGACCGGCGCAAATAACTGCTTCCTAAAGAAAGGTTCCAGGAATCTTTTTTAGCTTTTTTCAGATTAATATTAATTAATCCGCTGCTTCCGCTCGCTTCATATTTGGCAGGTGGAGTTGTGATTACTTCGATATTTTTGATGTTGTCCGCAGGAATTGACCGCAGTAAATTAGTCAGTTCCTCTTCTCCAACTTCAATCATTTTACCATCTATCAAAACTCTTATCGAGCTTTTGCCAATCATGGTGATACTTTCATTTCGAACTTGCAGCCCGGGAGTCACTCTTAGTGCATCAAGTGCATCACCACCAGCCACACTAATCTTATTTTCAAGATTAAAAACGAGCCTGTCGACTTTTCTTTCTACTACTTCTTTCTTTTTAGAAATCACAACCGTTTCCAGTACGTTCGCAACATCAACGATTATCTCGCCTGCATCAAAATCTGAAGTCAATTCTATATTTTGTGCATGTAAAATTTCCCCGAATTGACGAATTTCTAATTTGTAGGTCCCTTTTTGATATGCTATACTAAACCCGCCTTTATCGTTTGTCAGACGATTGACCAACGGAATAGATTGTTCTGAAAAAAGGATAACTTCTGCATGCTCTAATGGGGTCTTTTCAGTAGTGATTACCTGACCTGAAAATTTGACCTGCGCAGTTACTGTATTGCTTAAAATAAATACAATAAATAATAAACGATTGATGAATGATTTGTGCATATTTTACTTTTAAAAATTTCAAGCAAATATGCAAAATTCACTAAGCGGCGCTGTCTGAATAAGCCCCAGATCAGTTCGGATTTATAATACTGAACTTATTTTTTTGTTTTTTGATATTCTAAAGGGGTCTGGCTGGTGATTTTTTTGAAAGCAGTAAAAAAAGTAGACTTCGATTTAAAACCGCTTTCATAACCTATAGCTTCGATAGTATATAAATTTGGATGCGACAGCAGTTTTTTTGCTTTCTCGATTCTTAACTCGTTAATGAATAACGAAAAGGATATGTTTAAATTATTATTTAAAAACTGGGATAAATTGTGCTGGGAAATTTCTAATTCTTTGGCCGTATCAGAAAGTGTCAGATTTGGATTTAGGAAGAGTTCTTTCTCTTTTACGATATTTATTTTTTGGGTAATCTGTTCGATGGTCGAATCGTCTATTTCTTTGTTTTTATATTTTTCTTTTTCTTCAAAAAATGAAGTACTTTTTCTAATCTTTAAAAGAAAAAGCAATATCATCAGATACAGAATAAAAGAAAAAGAAATGGCGCCAACAATATAAGAGGTATAAGAAGCAATATTATAGGCAAGCCAAATTAAAATTACGCCAACGAAAATACTCAATAACCAGATATCGATACTGGTTAGTTTTTCTTTCTTCCGGAAAATTTTCAGAAAAGCGGGTTTAATAAATTTAAAAGAAGCGATTATATAAATTAACCATTGCACATAAATACCACACACGATATAGCTGCTCCATACCGCTCTGTGTTCAGTATAAGGATAAACAATTCCTAAAATGGTAATGCTTAAAAGGAATGGAAAAATATGAAGTTCCCATCTCTTCGCACTGTTTGTGACGCAATATTTAAAATACAAATAAAGAAAAGGCCCTATGAGAATACAGCCTGAAAGACCAATCTGAATAAAAATCCCGGACAAATTTGGATTAAAATAAAAAAATACAGATTTAATGATCCTGATACTTAATGTAAGTAATAATAGCGATAAAAAGTAATTAGAAAATTGTTTCTTTTGGGCAAAAAACGCAAAATAAACAGCTAACAAAAGACCATTAAAAGCTCCTAAAGCACTAAAAAAGAACATTAGTTGATAATCGAAATCCATAGAAGAAAAG
The DNA here is from genome assembly GCA_900129595.1 of Flavobacterium frigidimaris. GTDB lineage: Bacteria > Bacteroidota > Bacteroidia > Flavobacteriales > Flavobacteriaceae > Flavobacterium > Flavobacterium frigidimaris. The sequence goes on from FQWG01000001.1 coordinate 271,583, forward strand.
TTTTTTTTAGCACTATCTAAAAGCCAAATATACAGATTTTTAAAACTGTATGATCTGATAGGAATAACAATTTATATTTTGTGCCTTTTATCTAAAATAAAACCTTCTACCAATATTTAGTGATTAAAGGCACATTTCTTCTCTTGATTAAGATTATATATAATGTGCCTTTTAAAAACGAAAGTTGTAAATATTATTCTGATACAGCGCTGTTCTTTGGCGGGAAAAAGAAATGCAAAGGTTTGCTTCTAAAATATCTAAAGATCGCTTTTGCTACTTGTCGCAACTCTGAAAGCGGAATGTTTCTGGAACGAAATGCAAGCCCGAGTGATAAACTAAAACTTACCATAAAATTGACCAGACCAATGAGTCCAATTCCTAAAATTGACCATAAAAACACATCTCTCGTAACATAAAGACCGGCACCATATAATCCCATTGCAAAGTTACCACTGGCAAAAGTAATGTGTCTGATATCAATATTTAATCCAAAGAAAATCCCAATAAAAACGGTACTTCCCATAAAAACACCAAACCAAAAATTGGAAATAATTCCTGCCCATTTTTTTTCATACAGTGAAGCCAGTTTCTTAGTCCACTTTTTTCCTAAACTCATTTTAAGTAACGGATGTTCCTGAATACGATAGTAAATATGGTTGTGTTTGTCGCGATTGGCAATACTACCGGCAATAATTCCGGACAAAAACAGAAAAACCCCTGCTATAGCAGCATGCAAAATCGCCGGAGAATAAATAGGGTTCAGATCGTTGATTAAAACTGCTGATTTTTGCTGTGCGATATTATAATGAAATATCTGATCAATACCCCAGACTCCAAGTAACGAAACCGGAAAGGCGATAATTACGTTGCCTACGAAGGCGATAAACTGCGAGCGGAATACTCTGGCAAAAAAGATAGCAAATTCTTTATACTTGTATTGTTTTTTGTCTTGTGATTTTTGTTTGAAACCTTCCTGTAAAGCTCTTACCAGTGCAGAAGCTGTCATCGCGGGCTGCTTGGTTGCCAGCGTAAACCCAAGGATATAAATGATGATGAACCCGATGGAGTAATTCATACTGTACAAAAACATATGCCCAAAGCCACTGGCGTGCACTTTTCCTAATAAGAGTTTGATGATACACAATATTCCAACGATAAAACCACCACCAGCTGCTGAGAAGAACATTTTATAATATTCTTTACGGCTGTTTGTGATATAATGTTCTCCTGTATTGGCGGTATGCTGGGTTATTTCATAAGATAAAAGCTGAGTACTCTCGTTGATTAGTTTCTGAATATTGTTTTTGTCACAGTTGTATTTGATTAGTTTATAAGACAGGTAAATGGTGTTTCTGTTTGCATCTTCCTCGTTACCCTGTATCAAAAGCGGCAATAATGATCTTAGGCGGTTAAGCTGCTGGCGAATTCGCAACAGGCTTTGGTTGACATGCAATGAAATTCCAAATTTATTACTGTTTTTAAAAGCTGTTTCAATATAATCCGTGCATTGTTTGTGCAGGATAATCAATTGTTTGTAGCCTAAATCATCTTCATTAATAGCATTATCTGCTGATTGCATCAGCTTCTCATTCATTAACAACAATTCACGCTGAAAGGCAATAAAAGGACTCTCCAGGTTTTCATATTCAGGCACCATTCGGATTACATCGGTTTCCATCGCAGATCCACAGATACGGTATGTAATAACCTCCATGGCAAAAACCAGTTCGTTAAACGAGGAGTTCTCATCCCTGACTCCGTAAATAGAGCGAAATTTTAACAATGAAAACAATGCGAGGATTTGCTCCTGAGGTATTTTACTGATCCATAATAAATCTGTATTAACAAAGAATACCTGATTCAGGATAAACTGCAAGGTGTCCTTTTCCGGCTGTTCCGGAATTAGTTTGGCAAAGATTCTCTTGCGCACTTCAAAAAAGAAATTGGCATCCTGAAGGATTCCCGCATCAGAGAGAATTTTATTGAACTTTTTATTTTCTAAATTCGTGCTGATACAATCCATCAGGCCATCACGATAATTTGGGTTTTCCTGAAGCAGATCAATCAGTTGAGAGAGGTCTACTTCTGCTATTTTTTTTGGCTTTTTGGGACGAATTAAATTTACCAATTCTACCAACAGCTCTATATTTTCTATTTTAGACTTCCATAATTGTTCGTTATTGAAGTTTTTTTCGAAAAAGTATTTTAAGGTCATTTTTGGTTTTCTCCTCAATTTCATTCTAATCAGGTTTAATTATTGCTGTTTCTACAAATAAACACATTCTTTTTATTAAAAAAGGTCAAAAAAGCATTGAATTAAGGGATTTGTATCAATTCTTGATTATAGGTTCTGTAGAAAAGAATACTAAGTTAAAAAATAAAAACTGTCCAAAATTAATTTTTCGGACAGTTTTTATTTCATTTTATTATTTCAGTTTACTTTATAATCGAATTGATATTTTTATAAATCAACCTGGCTACAGAGTTTTCTTTTGCCTTATATTTATGGTGTTTCAACACATAACCTCTTCTTTTCTATCACTTTGTACACAGATCGATATACTATTGAGATATGATTTTAATTCTGATCGCATTTCAGTTTTTATTTTGGTAAGATCAAACAATAGAATATCTTCTATCATTTCCAGCTTTACTTTTATTTCCTGATTAAATGTGCAAACGATGAGTGGGACTTCTCTTTTATAAATCAACATAAGATCGTATAATTCTTTTTCTGAATTAATAACAAACATCATTATAGTGTAATCCTCAATTACATTGTCGAATTTTTTAAAATTTTTGTAAACATCAAATGCAAATTCTTTTTTAAATTCATACTTCAAAAATCTTGAAAAACAATGCTGACTGTCATATACAAGTACTTTTTTCTTTTTCATATCTTTTCTAATTTGTATTTTCATTTGATAGAAGTCTGCTCATCCTTTTCCCCCAATCCAAAAAGGATGAGCTTTATTGCTTGGCAATAAATTGACTTCTGATATCTTTGTTTTCTGATTTTTACATTGTTGTAACAATAAAATATCTTCTTTCGTTTTTCGCTATTGATGTTTCTAACCCACATCTTTCTATTCCCGAAGAAACTCAGTATGTAAGATTAGTACAGAGTGCGAATAATTATGAAGCAAAGGAAAACAATATCACATCCATAATACGTCAAAAAAACACCATAATAAGACATAATTTAGTTTTATGACAAATGCTATTCTGATTAAAATTCAGTACTATAAAATGAATTTGTACCTCAATTGAATAGTAAATTAGTAGATTGAACAGTATGAAAATAAAATCATAAGAAACTTTTTTGCAAAAATCCCCTGGTTACAGTTAAAATTTCAATTCATCATTTATTCAAAGTAAACTTTTTTTAATCCTGTCAGGTCAGACAAATATCACATTAATACATATTAATACATATTACTGCTCCGCTGTTAATTTATAAATAATTGATTTACTGCAGTTTTAATAATTTGAACTTTTAAAATCCTCAGAAGGTTTTCTTCCCAATTGTTGAAAATAAACTACAGTAAACAAACTAGCCTTTGGGTAACTTAATTTCCGTGCTACATCTGATACTTTAAAGAAATTCTCGCTTTTAAGAAGTTCATTGGCTAAAATCATTTTTTCTCTCAAAAAAAAGTTTTTTGGGGTAGTTTCAAACATGTTTTTAAATAAAAACTTAAACTTTGTAACTGACATTCCGGAAATCTCAGCCAAAAACGGCACGCCTGGAAATGCGCCAAACAAGTTGTTTAGCATATAATCCTTAACCATATTTAAAGTTTCAGCATCTTTCTCTGATATACGATGAAGTATTGGGGCAAGATTAGAGTATCTGTCAATAAACTTGGCCAGTAATCGCAGACCTACCCCGTTAAGATAAATCTCAAAGGCAGGATCCAGGAATGATTTATTTTTTATGGCATGCATAATCAGCTTGCTTTTACTATCGATATGATCGTAAAAAAACAGTGTACTCTTATCACTTCTTATTTTTCGTTTCCCAATGTTTTCTAAATCTAAATTGGCGATTGATGTACCTAATAGTTCTTTACTAACAATTAACCGTATTGCAAAAACACGTTCCCCAATTACAGGCTGAAAAACATTTTCGATCGCATTGTCAAAAACTCCCAATCCCAGATTGGCTTTATATCCTATTTTGTGTTTGACACCATCAATACAGATGAGATTCATTTCGTCGCTAAAATCATAATGTATGATAAACAAATTATTATCTGATTTAAGCCTCCTTAAATGTATACTTTCATTAAATGTCATATCTAAAAGCACCACCGAAAGCCCGGGCGTTATTGTTGTGAAAAAAAATCCCCCCTCAGCCAGTTCTTTTGGTGCAATCAGTAACTTTTTATCAATTAATTCTACTCCAAATTGTTCCGCCAGTTCCTTTATCCAATCTGAGGACAAAGAATACGTGTGGTTAATTTCAATCATCATTCTAAATGTTTAATTAAGATTTTCGAAAAAGATTTCAAGAATCCTGCGACTCCACTATAAATGGAATCTATCTTTATAAATTAAAGTATGAGAAAGTGGAACAATAGTCTGTTCGTCCCCCTTTATGAGTTAATTATTTAGAAAGAAAAAAAGTAATAAGTCAGATATAAAAAATGGTTTGTTATTGATGGGAATAAACATAAACTCATTTTTAAATTTGAAATTTTAGTGAAACTGCCAGAGCAAAATAATTTCAATAAAACATGCTATAATACAATTGCAGATAAATTCTCCGAAGGCATTTTCCGACCTTACTTTTAATTAAATAATCAACATACAAATAGACGTATTTTTTCAGTCCGATTACGTCATATAAACACCAGAATAAGGTTTTTTTAAAGGGTATTGTAAAAAGGCCAAGGACGATTTATTACTAAAACTAACAGTAGAAATAAAGACTGAAAGAATTTGAATACGTTTGAATAAAATCAGTAATCAAAAGAATTACTAGTGCCGTTTTAAAACTCTGACTTTAGAAAATCGTCAGCTGGTTTTCTTCCAAATTGCTGAGAATAGGCCGAAGAGAATTTACTTATTTTTGTGTAATTTAATTTGCGCGCAACCTCTGAAAGCTCATTAAAGTTTTCGCTTTTAAGAAGTTCGTTTGCCAAAATCATTTTTTGCCTGATAAAAAAATGATTGGGAGTCGTTGTAAACATTTTTCTAAATAAGGTCTTATACTTTGTAACGGACATTCCTGACATCTCTGCCAGCACATCGACACCGGGAAATCCGTCAAGTAAATTCTTGAGCATATACTCCTTTGTAAGTTGCAAAGTCTCAACTTCTTTTTCAGGTATATGATGGAGCATTTGGGCAAGATTAGAATATCTGTCGATAAAGTTGGCCAATAATCTTAAACTAACTCCCTGTAAATAAATTTCGAATGCAGGATCTGAAAAAGATTTGTTTTTTATCGCGTGCATGATTACTTTGCTTTCACTATCGATATGATCATAAAAAAACAAGGTGTTTTTATCGCCTTTTATTTTACGTTTATTCGTATTTTTTAAACTTGTATTGGCAATCGAATTAGTTAACAAATCCTTACTAACCAGCAAACGCATTGCAAAAATGCGCTCCCCGACAATGGGCTGAAAAATGTTTTCTATCGCATTATCTATAACTCCTAATCCCAGATTCGCCTTGTACCCTATTCTGTGTTTTATCCCGTCAACATGAATTAGATTTATTTCGTCGCTAAAGTCATAATGTATGATATACAAATCATTATCTGACCGAAGTCTTCTTATACGAATGGGTTTGCCAAAAGTTAAGTCTAAAAGTACCACCGAAAGACCAGGCGAAACCTGTGAAAAATAAAAACCACCTTCCGCCAGTTCCGGCATTACTGTTAGTTTTCCGTCAATTACCTCCGCACCTTCTCCAAGCTGTTTGACATTGTCATATAGCCATTCAGAAGTTAACGAATATACATGACTTACCTCTTTCATTATTCCAGTTGTTTAACAAAATCTTTTGGTGACATTCCGAAAAACTCTCTGAACTTTACAGCAAAATAAGAACTATTGGTAAAACTTAAACGATCAGAAACCTCTGTAATATTAAGTTGTCTTTCTTGCAAAAGTCGTTTTGCCTCTACAAGTTTATTGTTCAAAAAGAAGGAATTGGGTGTCATTCCCGTAATCTTTTTAAACAGTTTTTTATATTTAGATTCTGACATACCCGCTTGCTGCGCCAGAAATTCAATACTCGGAAACAGTTGAGTCAGGTTTTCTATTAAGTAAGATTGAGACTTTATAATTTGCGACAAATCATTTTCATTAATTTTATCAATCACAAGCTCTTCATAGGTCATTTTCTCGATATACTCCGCTAATAAATTCTGAACCGTTCCTCTTAGATAAAGATCAAAAACAGTACCTCCAACTTCGTGACTTCGCAAATTCGCTAAGAGATTATAACTGTCATTGCTCATTCTGGTAAACTTAACTATAGTATTTAACTCAGGATTAAGAATTTCATCAGCATGTTCTTTTAAGGATGGATTGTTTTGAAAATATTCTTTTATAAGTGCCTTTTTTATAAAAATGCAAAGGGCAAAAGTTTTACTGCCTTCTTTAACAATATAATCGGAATATAAAGTACTGTCTAATATTGCTAAATTATAATTCCATCTCCCAATTGGATTCGCTACGTCATCTGATAACAAAACGGCTTCTCCTTCTGTAAGGTTGTAATAAAGACCAACAAAATCATTTGTATTGTTTTCTTGTCTTAAATGAATTTCTGAATTGTATACAACATCTATATACATCACTGAGATGTGCGGTCCCAGACTTAAAAAATATCTTTGTCCGCTATGAATATGATCCGGTACTAAAATAAAATTGCCCTCAACCTCTCCCTCAAGTTCTGAAGCCAAAGGTTCGACCCAGTCCAATTCTACTCCGTAGTGGTGCGTAATTTTTTTCATCCCTAAATTAAAATGTTTTTGGTAGTATTGTTACTAACAAAAATAAAAGTTTTTATAGACACTTCTCATATACATGCAATATTATTATCAGCAATTAATTAAAAATGAAAATTTAAATTGTCCTACAATAAATTCAAAGCCTCAGCGGTTCGCACTGCTTCAATAGAATTATTGACCTGAAGTTTTTCTAGTATATTCTGTCTGTGCCTGTTTACAGTATTGATGCTTATATTGAGCTGATCAGCAATTCCTTTGCTGATTCCGCCTTTACTAATTAACATTAAAATTTCTTTCTCACGCAGTGTCAATAAATTAACACAGTTAATATAAGTGTCTACATAAAAACTTTCTCCAGTTTTAGTATTGACAATTTTACCATCAATACCGCTTGCTGCTCCGTGTTTTTCAAACAAATAATTGTACAGACAAACCGCAAGCCACAAACCTCCTTCTGAACTGTTTTTAAGATAAAAGCTGCGATGCAAAATACGCTGGTATTCCTTTTTAGCATTTAGGGTTCTGATTTTACATTTAGTAGCGTAACTCAATCTTTCTTCCGGGGCTACCGTTTTCAGGAAATTAAAAAACTCTAATTCTAAAAGATGTCTCTCAAAAAGGTCTTCAGGGTGAATGCGCTGGTAAATATCTTCTTCCCAAATAGAATCAATTGTGAGATATCCCGAAATATCCATTTCGAAAAACCTTCCAAAATCACCTGTAAAAATATAGCTTTTATTGTCTGCCAGATTGGACAGCACCGCAACGGAATGATCAATTTTTACATATTCTTTGAGTGTCGTAATAGCTTCCTCTAACGATTGTCTGCGCGCATCCGGACCGTCTATACATTCAAAAGAAAAATTATCCTCTAATTTCGAGATGGGATTCATAAAAGTAATTCGTTTATTTTCTAATAGTATTGAATTACTATAGAGAGCGTTAAAAATAGAAAAATATTTCGTTCTACCGCAAAATGGTTATAAATAACTATTGTTCAAAAAATAACGAATCACCTACTTTGTAGATTATTAATACAATTCAAATTTAAGAAATCATGAAAAGAATGCACTTAGTTTTAATCTTTATTGGCATTATGGCTGTAAAAGCAAATGCTCAAAAATTAAATTCGATGAACTGGCTTAACGAGCCAGCTGAGTGGGAAATAAAAGACAACAAACTCATTATGCAGGTTACGCCTCAATCTGATTACTGGAATAAAAGCCATTACGGATTTACAGTATATGACGGACCATTTCGCTATACCGAAAGAAGCGGCGAATTTGAAGCTGTCGTAAAAATGAGCGGGGTTTATAAAACCAGATTCGACCAGGTTTGCCTGATGTTACGAATAGATGAAAATAATTATATCAAAACAGGTGTCGAATATGTAGACGGTGTCTATAATATCAGCACGGTACACACGATCGATAAAAGTTCATGGAGTGTTATGGGATTAAAAGAAAAGCCTAAAAGTGTATGGATGAAAGCGGTACGCCGACTGGATGCTGTAGAAATTTTTTATTCTGTCGACGGAATCAATTACACCATGACCAACACGGTCTATTTTCCGGAATACAAAACGGTACAGGTGGGTATGATGGCAGCAAGCCCAGACGGAAAAGGCTTTACGGCTACTTTCGAAGATTTTAAAATTACACATCTTCCGGATCAAAGACGTTTAGAATGGTTAAAGAACAACCAATAGTAATTATAGCGTAACATTTGTAATGATATACAGTCTCTCCTTATAACAACTTTTAACTGAGCATCAAACAAACCTGAATCATGGTAACAAAAATTTTATTATACATCGTTTTAATAATCCTTGCTCTTTGTCAAAAGGCCTTTTGTCAGCAAAGACACGAGGTCGCAATTTCTAAAATGGTAAATTTAGAAACAGACATCAGGAGAGACTTACATCAAAAAGCAGGATAGTATTCGAAAACATTTTCCCTGTAAATGTCAAAACGTAAAAGTTAAAGAGCATGACGAGCAAACAGCTAATACACCGTTTTATAAAAATAACGTATACCTTTCAGAAAAAAATAAAAAGAATGAGAGATAAAGATAAATTTCTGGAAGTTTTAATAAAAAGTAACGGGCACCATAATGCAATTGATCTGGGCGCACAAATTGGACTTGACGAAAACGAGACAATGGAAATCATTACGCAGCTTCTTGCCGAATTCAAAATAGAATATGCTACAAATGGGGTTTGCGATTACAGTCTCATGAGAAGTAAAAAACAGGCTAGAAAATTCAACTCATAAGAGAGCTCAATTTTGTGATGTTTTCCAGACTTTCAGAGTGTAGAATCGCACCATACGATTACAAGTTTTTTTACTTATTTTTGTATCTAAATCCTATCAGATGAAACGTTCCGGCACTGCAGATCTTCCATTACATTATGGGCATGTCCCTTTATGGCTTGCCGAGCGTATGTCTAAACTTGGTCTTGCCATTGTAGAAACTATTGCCATGGAATTTTCTACTGCTGAAGTAATCAGCAAACTAAGCAATCCTTTCTGGTTTCAGAGTTTTGGCACTGTAATGGGAATGGACTGGCATTCTTCCGGAATTACTACTTCTGTTCTTGGCGCATTAAAGAAATCAGTCAACCCACATTCTAAAGAACTCGGAATCTACATTTGCGGAGGCAAAGGCAAGAATTCACTCCTGACGCCACAGGAACTTTTATTTGTTGGCGAAAAAACGGGTCTTGACGGTAACAATCTTGCCAATTGCAGCAGACTTACTGCCAAAGTTGACAATACGGCCATTCAGGACGGATTTCAATTGTACCAGCATAATTTTATTGTCGATAATAAAGGGCAATGGGCCGTTATTCAGCAAGGAATGAATCCCAACTCTCAAACAGCACGGCGATATCATTGGCATTCGCAGGATTTAAAGTCTTTTATAAATGAACCTCATACCTTTATATACGGCGAGAATCAAGGGACTATTTTGAATCTTACTGCAGGCGCAGCGACAAAATCAAGAGAAGGTATCTTAGAATTATCAAAAGAATCACCATCGAAAATCATCAAGGAAATGCAATATCTTTCGATGCCCGCGCATCACGATGTGAGAATGGAAGATGTTAATATGAAAAGACTCGGTGCCATGCTTTGGGCAACACATGAAAATAAGCCGGAGGATTTTGAAGAATTATTACTTTTAAAAGGAATGGGACCAAGAGCTTTGCAATCATTGGCATTGGTGAGCGAAATTATTTATGGCACTCCTACCAGATTCGAAGATCCTGCCCGTTTTTCATTTGCACACGGCGGAAAAGACGGACATCCGTTTCCTGTTCCGGTAAAAATCTATGATGAGACAATCGATACTTTGCAAAGAGCCATCAATAGGGCAAAAATTGGTAATAGTGATAAAATACAAGCGATTCAGAAATTATCTGAAATTTCCAGAAAAGCAGAAGAAAGCTTTACACCCAATGATAACTTTGATGCATTGATTCAAAGAGAACGCGATGAATCGCACAAATATGGCGGCAGGACTATTTTTGGAGACGCGAAAACTCCCAAAACCAAACCTGCAAACCCTAACAATCAGCTGGAATTATTCTAACTCCCATAAAATAAAAAAACCTTCAACTCGAATGATATTGAAGGTTTTTTATTTGCGATGATTTTTATAAATCTACCTAAAGTTTTTTTGCTGTTATCCAATTATAAATAGAAATATAAAATTTATATGCTATTAATTAATGAGAGACTTTAGATAAATCCTAAAAGATTATTTCTCGTAGCCATTATATATTGGCAGTAAATAATTTAAAACAGTACTATTGTCACATAAGGACTATACATAATAGGCTACAACCTGAATTAATTATGCAATTGATTTTTAAGCGCATACAGCTTGCTTCTAAGATTTTTTAGTAATAGAGGATCAAAAGCTTTGCCTTTTCCTTCATTCAAAAAGATCTTTTCTCCAATCGTAATCTTTAAAACATGCCCTTGCTTGTTAAAAAGTTCCGAGATTAGTTTGGAAGTCTGCAGCATGGGATGAATTGACTTTAGCATACTAAAGAAAAAACCATTGTTTCCGTGAAAATATATAGGTAAAATAGGCACATTTGCTTTGCTTATGATTTTACCCACCACAGGATGCCATTCCGGATCCGTGATTTCACTAGTTTTAAAATTATAAGACGAAACTTCTCCGGCAGGAAATATGGCAACAGGAGTTCCTTCTGCAAGAGCTTTCAGTGTCATTTTTAGTCCTGTAATACTCGCGGAGTTCTGCACATTTTCAAATGGATTTACTGCAATAATACATTTCTCAAGATTCGGAATTTTCTTCAGTAAAAAATTCCCCATATACATGGTATCAGGACGTACTTTTGCAATTGTACTTAATAAAGCCAGGGATTCGATACCGCCATAAGGATGGTTGGCAACTACTATAAAAGCTCCTTCACTGGGAATATTCAATAATTCTTTGCCATCAAGCTGAACTTCTACACCAATTTTCTTTAAGACATGATTAGCAAAATCCGCACCTTCGAGATTTCCTGCCTCTTTTACAATCGTATTTAAATTGTTTATTTTCATTACTTTCATTAAATAAGAAGGTAATCCCGGAATAGGAATTTTAGAGAGACCAGCAATTTCAGAAAATTTTTCTTTGGATATCAATGTCATATACTATATGTTACAGTTGTTAAGGTGGAGTGCGTAAATTAATAAAAGCCTAATAGAAAATTTGAATTAGTAATGATAATTGACTAATTCATAATGTTTTGTTTATAATAACTTGTTGTAGTGGAATAAAAATGCTGAATTGTATAAAGAAGAGCAGGTAATATTCATTGTTTTAATCATGCTCAAAGATACTCGGATTTTATATGCAAAAACTGAATATAAAAATAAAACAAATATCAGATGGTAAAGCTGTTAAACTTAACGTTCTGGACATATAGCTCTAAAAAATCAATAAACAGGACCTCAATAAACTAAAATTACTATAAAAGCAAAAATCCCATTTCGACTGAAATGGGATTTTTGTTATGCTTTTATTTCTATTTCTTCATTACATTTCGTTCAATTCATTGAACTCGTGCAAAGATTTTAAAGTGTTTTCGTAAAATAAGATGGCCGCAACAAGATTTCCTTTGTCAGAATATGGCATCATTTTTCTTTGAAACTCAACTGTAGTATCTAAGAAAGTTGTAGTACCAGCTGCCTGAGATTCTAATATTTTTTTGTGCACACCATCGTCCGGAATACCTAAGTCTGCCATCGTAACACCCGGCTTAGTAACCAGAGCAATGTAAGGCAGGGTTTTTACTAAAACTTTGATACGCTCAATGTATAATTCTAAAAGTTCTCCTTTTTGCATACCGCTCAATTCTTTTTGATCATGGTATTTGCGGATTAGAGCTGTTGTACTAATAATACTTCTTGGAGCGTTTTTTGCTTGTGCTGAAATAGCGCCAGTTGCCATAAGCAAAAGGACACCTAGTAAAATAATCTTACTCTTCATTTTTTTTGTGTAATTGGTTGTAGATAAAAACAAAAATATATAAATTAAGTTAAATTGCAACTGTATTTAATTTCTTTTTTTTAATTTAAGCATTAGTATTCTTATATTTTGTCAGGCCGGACAAATAAAATAGTTGTGCTACTGCTAAAACAATAACGTTTTATGACTTGATTATTCTAAAACGCCCCGGATATTTGATCCATATACTTTTTTTGTTCCCGTAGTAATCCATAAACTCTTCACAAACAAAAACGGCATGTGCTGTAGACCACGCCACCACTCCACAAAATTCACTGCCGGACTGTCGTTTTAGCCTTTCTATCTGTTTGCCTATTTTAAATCCCAAATATTTATAGATTGTTGGTGTATATACTGCGCCATCCTCTAAATCCTCTAATGCCTTATCAAAAGTGGCTTCTTTATCGATAATTTGCTTGTATTTTGCCATCACGGCATAAGTCAATACGGCGTAATCAGTAATTTTTTCGCTCTCACAATTGTCTTTTATATATACAAAACCGGCAGAAACTCTCGCTTTATTGATTTCATCATTATTCAGATGAAACGATGCATCATTTTTCAATGTGACTTTATGTAAACCTTCGTTTACTTTTTCGATTATAAAAAGATTATCTAATCCATATATATTTAAAGAAGCCTTTATAAAAGCAATCGAGGAACAATTGGTGCGTTCTCCTTGTTTAAAGCTTTCAAATATTTTATCGGAACTCAATTGTGCATGTGAACTTGAACAGACAAACATTAAAAATAAAAATATTGAAGTAACAGATTTCATTGTCTTTAAATTTTATAATTGTTTTTCAACTGATTTTGGAAACATTCAGATTTTACAAATCTATAAAAATCAACTCATATTTGTTTTTTTCACTTCTTAACTTTTTTCAAAAAGTATAAAAAACAGAGCAATTAAATCGTTAAAAGAACCAATCGCAACAATTATAAAAAAGAAAAAAAACAGATTAAACCTTCCTGCCAATCTGAAAAACAGCAATTTAAGATCCTGTTAAAAATTACTGGAATATTCAGTCAAATTACAGATTATGTTATCATTAAAAATAATCTCAAACCACTTTTTGAAAGACAGGAAGGTATTAAGTTGTCGCTTTTAAAAACCATTTCATCGCGGATTTTAATAAAATTTCAATATTATTTCTATTTTTGTATTTTACCCCCCAAAGAATGAGTAATCCCGAAAATATCTTACCTGCTAATGAGTCAGAACGTCTGGCAGCATTAAAACGCTACAACATACTTGACACACTTCCTGAACATGCTTTTGATGACGCGACAAAACTTGTTGCTTATATCTGTGATGTTCCTATTGCACATATATCCTTTATAGATGAGACAAGGCAGTGGTTTAAATCTGAAATTGGAATCGGAGCGACTGAAGTGCCTCGTGAAATTACTTTCTGCCGCTATACAATTTTAGATTCTAAAATGGTTGAAATTAGCGATACCTATTTAAACGAACGCTTCAAAGACGACCCAAATGTTGTTGGCGGACTCAAGGTCAGATTCTATGCCGGGATTCCTCTTACTACGCCCGACGGCTACAATATTGGGACTATTTGTGCTATTGACCATGTTTCTAAAGAGCTAAATAAAAGTCAGATCAATGTGCTTTCGATTGTGGCAAAACATGTTATCAATCAATTGGAATTAAGAACAAAAAATCTTGAACTGGCTGCCCAGAAAAAAATTGTGCAGCGCGCCGTATTAGCAAAAGATAATTTTTTAGCGAATATGAGTCATGAAATCAGAACGCCTCTTAATGCAATAATGGGCTTTACAGATCTTCTCGCGCAGACAAATCTCGATGCTGTTCAGCGGGATTGCGTTGACAGCATGCAAATTGCACAGGAAAACCTGCTTTTGATCGTTAATGATATTCTTGACCTTTCGAAAATCGAATCGGGAAATTTAACTATTGATGCACAGCCGTTCCATTTAAAAAACACACTCAAACATATTTATGATTTACTAAAGGTAAAAGTGCCTGAAGCGGTTGAATTTAATCTCTTTCTGGATGCCGAAATGCCTGAAATCGTGATTGGCGATCAGGGAAGACTGAATCAAATACTGGTGAATCTGATTGGGAATGCCCTTAAATTTACCGAAGAAGGTGAAGTAACGGTTTCTGTAAAAAATATGCAGGAAACAGCCGATAATTATTCCCTTAAATTCACCATAAAAGATACGGGCATAGGAATTCCGGAGAAAAAACTTGAACATATTTTTGAACGATTTACGCAGGCAGAAGAAAGTACTACCAGAAGATTTGGAGGCACAGGTCTTGGTCTTAATATTGTAAAGCAATTAATTGAATTGCAAAATGGTGAAATTCACGTAAAAAGCAAACAAGGACGCGGTTCTGAATTTTTCTTTGTGCTTACTTATAAAAAAGCGGATTATGTTGAAACGGTGCAGCTGCCGTTATCAGACTATAATCTGGGAAAACTAAAAATACTGCTTTGCGAAGACAATTTTCTAAATCAGAAACTGGTAAAAAACGTTATTCACAAATTTGGTTTTGAATTGGATATTGCGGAGAATGGCGAAATAGGAATCGACCTTTTATCAAAAAACAACTATGATCTGATCCTGATGGATCTTCAGATGCCTGTTAAGGATGGTTACCAAACGACGCAGCACATCAGGAATAAAATGAATCTTAACATTCCTATTATTGCCATGACAGCGCACTCTCTTGTTGGGGAACAGGAACGCTGCTATAATGAAGGGATGAATGCTTATGTACCAAAACCTTTTAAGCAGGAAGCGCTTTTAGAAGCTATAAAACTGGCTGTAAGCAAAAATACTTCGAGTGTATTAAAAAGGAAAATTGATCTTTCTTTTTTAGAAGAGGTTTCCTTTGGCGATCTGGGTTTTAGACAAGATATGATCGATCTTTTTTTAGAAAAAATTCCTCATGAAATAACACTATTGGGAGAAGCAATTCATAAAAATGATATTGATACTGTCAGAAGGCTTTCGCATAACATGAAATCCAGCCTTGATATCTTCATGCTAAAGGATCTTAGCAATTATGTTTCTATTATCGAAAAAGAAGCGATCCTTGGTCAATTTAGTGCTGAAACTCTGGATCGAATAGCTATTTTGCATCATGAGATTGTTGAAGTTATTTCGGTTTTAAAAGAGCTTCGCTAAAAAGGATATGACCTGAAAGAATTGATTATCTGCTATATTTTATAAGTTTATTTCATCAGGTTCATTAAATTGTCTTCTGAGAAAGAAATAATAGTATCTTTATTAAAACCGGAAAAATCTAATTTTTAAACCTTTACTATTATAGCTTTCCAAAAGTAAAGAAAGAAAATCGCTCATTCCCTATACATTCGCATAGCAGAAATTGCTCATAGCATTACAGCTGTGCAATTTATATTGATAAAGTACAAGCCCATAATTATGTTGATTTTATTACCAAAGATGTATTAAAAAAAATCACTCCCCTATTTATGAATATGAAAATTACATTATTCGAAAAACAGGAAAGGCTAATAGCACAACGTTTTCCATTTGTTGTGATGGTACTAAAAGGTTTAGGGCAAATCATGCTTCAGGAAAACGCTTATACGGGTTTCTTTTTTCTGGCTGGTATTTGTTATGGTTCTTTTACAATGGGTTTTGCTGCTCTGGTAGCTGCAGTATGTGGTACCATTACCGCTAAAATTTTACGATATAATCAAACCGAAATTGCAAAAGGAATTTATGGATTTAGTGCGGCTTTAGTGGGCGTTGCACTTACTTTTTATTTTGATGCTGTTTGGGTTACGGGACTGGCTGTCATAATTGGCGCCGCATTGGCAGCTACCATACAACATTGGTTTATTGTCAAAAAAATACCTGTATTTACATTGCCTTTTATTATCGTTACCTGGTTTTTTCTTTATCTTTTTAAATATATATATCCGGTCGCATCACCTGCATCTTTAGATACCATTACAGCAGTTTCCCAGGATCTTGCATTTGCTTTTAAAGGTTTTGGACAAGTTATTTTTCAGGGAAGTCTTTTTGCGGGTATTGCATTCTTTATAGGAATATTTATTTCTTCGCCTGTACAGGCACTTTCTGCCTTGGTTGCTTCACTCGTAGCAGGAGTTTTATCTGCTTTATACAATGCTCCTCCGGAAGGAATTATGGCAGGTTTATTTAGTTATAATGCTGTACTTTGCGCTATAGTTTTCGCGGGTAACAAAGAAAGCGGTATCTGGATGTTTATTGCAGTTGCTTTGTCTATTATTGTTCAGTTTGTTATGAATACCTATGAACTTACCCCACTGACCTTTCCTTTTGTTGCTGGAACTTGTATCGTTCTGGCCTTGCAAAATTTCATTACTAAATGGCGTGTTAAAAGTTAGCATTGGTAAATGCCCTTACCGTAGTTAAATTTGAGATACATTCTGTTCAGGAGTAAAAATCATTGCAGTACACAAACAGTTTTTTCTTTCTTTACTCATTAATATGGGACAATTGATACAGGATTTGCAGTTTTCCCAGAAAACATCATCAGTAGTTAACTCTGAATATGTCACTGGCTCAAAACCCAATTCGTGGTTCATTTTCATTACTGCCAGCCCGGTGGTCAGGCTGAATATCTTTGCATCAGGATATTTTTGACGGCTCAATTCAAAAATTCTTCTTTTAATTCTTTTTGCAAGACCGGTATGTCTGAATTGAGGCGCTACGATCAAACCAGAATTAGACACATACTGACCATTATCCCAGGAAGAAATAAAAGAAAATCCGGCCCATTGACCGTCTGTAGCAAAAGCAATGATGGCTTCTCCCTTTTTAATTTTTTCTGCAAGCATTTCCGGAGAACGCCCGGAAATACCGGTTCCGCGTGCCAAAGCAGAGGCTAATGTTACATTGCAAATTTCTTTTACCCAAAGAATATGGTTCTCATTTGTGACCCCGATCGTAAAATCCGGCCGCTCTTCAGGCATTTGTTTGTTGATTGGTAAAGTTGTTTTAGTTGAAAATGGCTCAGACAATAAAAAATCTTTGCCTGCAAAATCTATAGTGCGTTGTTGGGTTTTCATATTTGATTTAGTGTATTTCTTATTTTATTATTACTGTTTAATCTTTAATTGATTAGAAATACAAAATCCTGTAAGCAAATTACAGACCAGCCACTTGCACTACAATAACAATATCACCTTAACACTTGTATATAAACAACTTACTATAAAAAGAGCTCTTTACCGGCATTCATGAGTACTATCAAAATGATACGATTTTATCATTTTGATGTTATGTGAATACACTATTAAAAACGGATTTACTTTACCAATAAAAAAATCCATCACCTATTGAAGCACAATAGAAATGATGGATTCTTTAAAATAAATAATAATAATAATAATGCTTATTCTACTCCGCCGCCTAAAGCACGATATAGATTTATGGCTGCATTTAGTTTTTCCAGTTTTATGGTTACCACATCCAGATCATTTTGCAAAGCACCATTTTGTGCTACAATAACATCCAGATAAGTCACCATTCCGCTTTTATAAAGCAAGTTAGCATCACTTGTTGCTTTATCTAACGAAACTGCTTTTTCTGTAGCAAGTCCGATACGTTCGTCAGCATTTTTTAATCTTGACATGGCATCTGAAACTTCTCCCACAGCTACAATAAAAGATTGTTTGAACTGAACAACAGCTTTTTCCTGTTCTAAAACTGCAATTTCATAAGCAGTTCTTAAAGCACGTTTCTTAAAGATAGGCTGGGCCAGATTTGCGGCTATCGTTTTGGTTACTGAACCCGGAAAATTAAACCAGGTATCAAACTCAAAAGAATTCACTCCAATTGACGGACTCAAACTTAGTGTTGGATACATCGTTGCTTTTGCAAGACCTGTTTTAGCATTGGCAGACATAACGGCGTATTCGGCGGCCTTGACATCTGGTCTTCGGCTTAAAAGTGATACGGGAATTCCTGATGGCAAAGCAACAGCAAATTCTGCTACATCAAGATTTCCGGTTCGTGCAATACTATTAGGATATTCACCACACAAAATTTGCAGTGCATTTTCCTGTACCGCTATATTTGCCTTTGCTAAAGGAACCAACAATTCCGCTGTTTTCTTTTGGGCTTCAGTCTGATAAAGTGCCAATGAACTTATCAGGCCTGAATTGTACTGCAATTGCATCATACCCAGAGAATTATTACTCAGATCAATATTTTTTCGGGCAATTTTAAGCTGCTCGTCTAATCCTAAAAGGTTATAATAAGACTGGGCAACCTGAACTATGATTCTGGTTTTCAGAGCAGACAGATTTTCTTTTTGTGCAAAATAACCTGCTTTTGCGTCTCTTTTTTGCATCGCCGCTTTTCCCCATATATCAGCTTCCCATGATAAACGAAGATTGGCGCTATAATCGTCCATATAATCTTTACCAATAAATTGTGCGCTCAACGAACCGTTAAGCGAGTTTTTAGACTGATAACTACGGCTCGCTCCGGCATCAAAATCAAGGGTTGGCAGCAAAGATAATTTTGCCTGTTTGTAAGTAAGATCAAGCTGCTCCATACTTTTCATGGCGATCAGCACCTCGTTATTTTTAACGAGGGCTTTTTCGATCAAATCCACCAGTAACGGATCTTTATAATAACTTTTCCAGGGATGCAAAACCGTATCTCCGGTTACTGTGACTTCTTCACGATAGTGGTCAGGTGCTTTTAAATCTGTGCGAGCATATTCTTTCCCTACCACACATGATGTCAGCAAAACACCTGTAAATAAAGAAACTCCAATTTTAAATAGTACTCTCATTCTTATTCTTTTATAGGTTGAATTACAATCTTTTTACCGGATACTTTTTCTTGTAAATATTGGAAGAGGATAAAAAGTAACGGAATTACAAAAACTCCCAAAACCACTCCGCTAAACATTCCTATAGCAGCACTTACACTGATAGACCTGTTTCCAACTGCGGTACCTCCAGAGGCAAACATCAGCGGAATCATACCTACAATAAAAGCCAGGGATGTCATGATAATAGGCCTTAATCTCGACCTTGCCCCTTCTATCGCTGCTTCGGCTATAGACAAGCCTGCGTAACGTCTCTGAAGGGCAAATTCAACAATAAGAATCGCATTTTTGGCCAAAAGCCCGACCAGCATGATTAATCCCACCTGCACATAAATATTATTATCAAGTCCTACTGCTTTTACTCCTGCAAAAGCACCCAGAATTCCTGTTGGAATCGAAAGCAATACGGCAAGCGGCAATAAGTAACTTTCGTATTGGGCGGCCAGTAAAAAGAAAACAAACAACAGACACAATCCAAAAATGGCAATGGTTTGGTTTCCTCCGGCTTTTTCCTCAAGGCTCAATCCTGTCCATTCGTAACTGTAATCAGATGGTAATTTATCGAGAACCGTTTCAAGATTACCCATAATTTGTCCGTTACTGAATCCCGGTAATGCCACAGCTGTAATATTCACCGAATTATAAAGGTTATAACGGTTTACCGATTCCGGGCCGTAAACTTTACGCAATTTTACAAGCGATTTTACAGGCACCATTTCCATTTTCGCATTTCGAACAAATATTTCGTTGAACGCTTCCTGATCTGTTCTAAAAACACCGTCGGCTTTGACATTTACTCTGTAGAATTTTCCAAATCTTGAAAAATCTGCCGATTGATCTCCGGCAAAATAAGTCTGGATATTTCCTAACATTTCACGAATATTAACGCCCATTTGACTTGCCTTTTCTTCATCAACTTCAAGTTCAAGCTGCGGATAATCTGCCCTGAAAGTAGTATACGCATATTGTACTCCGGGTTGTTGCATGATCTGCCCAATTACTTTATCAGCCATTGCTTTTAAGGTAGCGGGATCACGTGCTGTTCTGTCCTGAAGTACTATCTCAGCACCACTGGTTACACCAAATCCTTCTACAGGCGGCATTCTTAACACCATTATCTGACCTTCTTTTATGACAGACAATTTGCCGTTGACCATATTCATAATTTCTTCGATGTCTTTAACTGCTCCTCTGTCTTTTTTAGGTTTTAGTTTTATAAATCCTAATCCGTAAGCAGTACTGGCACTATTACTCAAAATATTAAAACCTGTAATACTGGTATTGACATCAATCGCTTCAATAGTTTCAAGTTCTTTTTCCATTCTTTGAACCACTTCTGTAGTACGATCTAAAGCTGTACCCGGAGGCATTGATAAACTATAAAGCATAAAACCATCATCTTCCATTGGTACAAAACTTTTTGGAGTGCCCATCATCATCACAATAGCGATGGCGCTTATTCCCAAAACTAATCCTCCAGCAAGCCATTTTCTGCCTATAAGAAAACGAACTCCTTTGATATATTTACCCGTTAGGTTGTTGAAACCTGAATTGAATCCGACAAAAAAGCGTTCTTTAAATCCGTTTTTATGCTCCTCTCCTTCGTGTTTGCCGTTATGGCTGTTTTTTAATAAAAGGGCACATAAGGCCGGAGTAAGCGTTAATGCATTTACGGCCGAAATAATAATGGCAATTGCCAGTGTATAAGCAAATTGCTTGTAGAAAATCCCTGATGATCCGGTCATGAAACCAATTGGGATAAATACTGCCGACATGACCAGGGTGATCGAAACAACGGCTCCTGTAATCTCTGCCATTGCACTATGTGTCGCTTCTTTGGCAGAAAGGCTGGAATCTTCTTCCATTTTACTGTGAACGGCTTCGACCACTACAATCGCATCATCGACAACAATACCAATGGCCAGAACCAAAGCAAAAAGCGTCAGAATGTTGATGGTAAAACCAAATACCAACAGGAAGAAAAAGGTTCCTACAATCGCTACCGGAACCGCAATGGCCGGAATAATAGTAGAACGAATGTCCTGAAGGAATATAAAAACTACTATAAAAACCAAAATAAAAGCTTCTAACAAGGTAGATTTGACCTGACCTGTAGCTTCATCCAGTCTTTCTTTGGTACTCATTACATTCACATACTTAATACCGGGAGGAAAAGATTTTGATAATCTTTCGACTTCCTTATTGATTCCGATCTCGATATCATTGGCATTTGAGCCTGATGTTTGTAAGATCGCCATTGTAACGGCATTTTTAGAGTTCGATTTGTTGTCACCACTGTAAGAGATTGAACCAAATTCTACACGCGCTACATCTTTAAGCCTTAGGATATTATTGCCATCCGTTTTAACGACAATGTTTTCATATTGCTCGGGTTTGTTTTTCTTTCCTTTATATCGGATAACGTATTCTAAAGCTGCTTTTGATTCTTCTCCCAGTTTTCCCGGAGCTGATTCTAAACTTTGATCTGCAATGGCACGGGTAACATCTGAAGGTACTAAACCTGCATTGGCCATTTTTCGCGGGTCAAGCCAAACGCGCATGGCATAATCTTTCTGTCCAAAAATTTGTACTTGTCCCACACCCGGAACACGTTTTATTTGCGGCACCAGATTGATGTTGGCATAATTCTGAAGGAACAGCTCATCGTATTTTTTATTATCGTCTGTATAAAGGTTGAAAATAACAATCATACTATTTTGCTGCTTTGAGGTGGTAAGTCCCATTCTGATTACTTCCTGCGGCAATTTTGGCGTTGCCTGCTGTACTCTGTTTTGTACGTTTACAGCAGCCTGATCAGGATCAACACCTTGTTTAAAAATGACGCTGATCGAAAAAGATCCGTCATTACTGGCAGTAGATTTGATGTACTGCATGTTCTCTACCCCGTTAATTTGTTCTTCAAGCGGTGTTACCACAGAACGTATAACGGTTTCACTATTTCCTCCGGGATACGAACCGCTTACCATTACGGTTGGCGGCGAAATATCAGGAAACCTGGTTACCGATAATCTTGTAAGACCTATGATACCTAATATCACCAATACAATGGAGATAACTGTAGCCAATACAGGCCTGTCTATTATTTTCTTTAACATGGAAAATGTTATTTATATTAAAAACAAAAATTTATTTGTTGCTTTGCGGTTTCGCCGCTGCTTTTGGCACTACTTCGACACCATCATAAAGTAAATCGATACCGTTTAATGCAATCTTATCACCCGGTTTTATACCGCTTTTTACAAAATAATCTGTACCTGCACTGCCGGCAATTTCAATAGGAACCATCCCTATTTTGTTGCCTTGTTTTAGAACATAAACAAAGAATTTATCCTGAATATCTTTTACACTGGCCATTGGAACTGTAATTACCGAAGTCAAATTGCTGTTAAGCACTACGCGGGCAGAACCTCCTGAACGTAACTGCTTTTTCGGGTTGGAGAAAACGGCTTTTAAAGCAATACTTCCTGTCGTACGGTCGATATTACCACTGGCTACTTCCAGTTTTCCTTTATGCTCATATACACTGCCATCAGCCAGAATTAAACTAACGGTTTGATTTGATTTTGCATCTTTAGAAAATTCAAGATAATCTGCTTCGCTTAAAGAGAAATAAACAAAAACGGTATTGATCTCAGAAAGAATCGTTAGCGGAACAGCATCCGTTGGCGTAACCAGATTACCAACACGATTAGGAATCCTGCTGATATAACCGCTTACAGGCGCTTTTATCAAGGAGAAATCAGCATTAAGCTGTGAGGATCCCAATGCGGCTTTTGCCTGCGCTGCCTGTGCAGATGCGGCTTCATAATTGGCCTGTGCTGTTTTTAACTGCATGTCTGAATATACTTTTGCCTCAACAAGCGGTTTGATTTTTTCAATCTCCAATTTGGCATTTGCAAGATTGGCCAAAGCATTTTTGTAAGCTGCATGGCTATTGTTTACCTGCTCTTTAAAAACATCTGCCTTGATTTTAAACAACGATTGGCCTTTGTTTACATAATCACCTTCTTTTACATAAATAGCTTCAAGATATCCTGACACCTGAGGTTTTATGTCAACGTTTACGGTACCTTCAATAATGCCCGGATATTTTTTTTCTACTTCACCCGTAATGGTCTGGGCCTGAAAAAAATCTACTTCCGGTTTTGGTGGTGCAAAACCCTCAGCACCCGGTCCGCCTTTGCCACATGAAGAAAAACTAATGATAATCAATAAAACTACCATGTTGCTGAGTGTTTTATTATTCTGGAAAAACTGTTTTGTCATTTTATTTCATTTTAATGAATACATCGAATTTGAGGGCAAAATAACAACCCAAAAGTGCTTTTAATCTGTGGAAGTTTACCCAAACGTATTATTTTGAGACTGAAACGAACAATAGCACAACTGAGAAAAACAGTGCCGTTACGTCGCTTTGAGAAGTAGTATTCTATTTTTTAGCCGTTGGATTTGTAGATAACCACAGCTTTCTTTTTGCCTCGCAAAACAGTTGTTTCGATGGTGGTAAAATCATCTTGTTCAGCAATTGTTAATTGCTCAAAAAAGGATTGCGTAATCAGGAGATTTTCATCACAATCACTGCACAAGTCTCGAACGCGGGCTGTTGTACTTAAAACATCTCCATGATAGGCAATTTCCGTTTTTATTTGTCCTATTTCGGCAACAGTTACAAGACCCTCATTAAGGACTGCCTTAAACCTTGGTACTAAACCAAATTGATTCTGATAAAAATCTTTTTTTTGTAATAAACGAACAGCAAAAACCTCAGAGAGTTCGATACATTGCTGTCTTTTAAATCCTTGTTTTACTTTCCAGGTAAGGATTACCCCATCACCGGCATACTGATAAACTTCTGCATTATATCCAAGAAGTATCTCGGATAAATCTGCAAAACATTCCTGTAATAATTGACTGTAATGATGATGTTTAACTTCAGCACTTGTTCTCGAAGGATACATGTCGAGGAACATAAAAATCCTATACTCTACTACTGGTGTCATATAATTACCGTGCAGCAGACTTTTACAGTAATTGCTGCCTAACCTTTGACGAAAAGCCAGCAATAATGTAATAAAAAGGTGAACGATCAGGCAATAAATGGTAAAGCAGGTCAGCCACTTTGCATTAAACCGCAGTGCAATTAAATTATTGATTCTAATGTAGTTCACTTTACTAAGTTCAAGAACAATTATAAACCCAATATAGCAGACCATTATAAACAGAAGACTTTGCAGTAAACTCGCAACCAGAATACCATAATTATGAAAAAAACGAGGATAAACATATTCCTTCAAAAGAAAAAAAACAATCCCCATAAATATTCCTATTGATAACGCTCTGGTAAGTTCTGATATAAAAAAATCAGTTGTACTGAACCCCTGATTTAAAAAATAAGAATCATCGATTATGCTATAGCTGATAAAGACATAGAAAAAGAAAGCAGCCACCCAAAGCGCAATAAATTGCAGGCAGTCTTTAAATTTTAAAAATGTCTTAAAGGAATATGTCATATAATTTTGAGCTATCCGGCCTTAAAATAAAATGAGGTCAGAAATGATATTGCAACAAAATTAAAACGAGAGTCAACGCAAATACAGGGAAGTCTTACCCAAACAGCGATTAACCGAACCCAATAGTAGGTTAGGTCTTCTAAAATGAATTTCTTAACAAGATTTTAACGATCCATCCATTGTTTAAAAAACGGGGCTTTTTCTCTGCTTATGATAACCTCGCGCTCCGGATCTGCCCTCAGTTGAATTTTGAGTTTGGCATTAAAATAATTCGCAATTGATTTGATGCTTTCGGCACGAATAAAAAATTGCCTGTTGGCACGAAAAAAAACATCGGGATCCAGTTCTTCTTCGAGTTCTTCCATGGTTTGGGGAATTGGAATTATCGTTTCGTTTTTTAGAAAAAGGTGCGAAGTTTTAAATTCTGAATACACAAAATCAATATCGGCAACATCAACACTTTTATAACCATCACGATAGGTCACTAAAAAACGCAATCTGAAAGAAGGTTTATTCATGAATCCTTTTAAGATTCCGGCAATATCATCGGTATTATTTTTAGCTTTTGATAAAGACTTAAACTTGTTAAGTGCCTGTTGCAGTTCGTTTTTTTCGATTGGCTTCATCAGGTAATCGATACTGTTTACCTTAAACGCGCGTACTGCATATTCATCATAAGCAGTTGTAAAAATTACGGGACAGCTGATTTTTGCTTCTTCAAAAATCGAAAAGCTAATACCATCTGCAAGCCTGATATCCATCGTAATCAAATCAGGCATTTCATTGGTATTCAGCCATTTTACTGTTTCATGAACAGTATCTATTATTCCTAAAATTTCGCAATCAGGTTCCAATTCTTCCAAAAGTCTTTTAAGACGGTTGGCATTGATACTTTCATCTTCTACAATTAAAATTCTCATACTATTATATTAAGGGCAGACGTACACAATAAAAACCATTAGACTCTGAAAAAACAGGCATTCTGTCAAATAAAATCTTATAACGAAACTCGATATTTTTATTACCAACTCCTGTAGACACAAAACTTTTACCTGATGTCTGCTGTAAATTATTGCGTACCACAAGGTCTCCAACATCTGAATAAATAGCAATAATAAGCGGATTTGCCAATGTTGCACTATTATGTTTTACGGCATTTTCGACAAGTAATTGTAATGTCAGGGGCGGCAAATGCAAATCTAAACAGCTCATATCGATTTGCAGTTTTAGTTCTACCTTTTGACCAAGACGCTTTTTTAGAAGATAAAAATAAGCGTTCAAAAATTCTATTTCCTCTCTTACCGTAATGGTATCTTTATCGAGATTTGAAATCATGTACCGATAAACCCGCGTAATATTCTCCAGAAATGAAGCCGCTGATTGCTGGTCTTCATGAATTAATTCTGTAAGGGTACTGAAATTATTAAAGACAAAATGCGGATCAAGCTGTAATTTTAAAGAATCCAATTCAGAGCGCATTACAGCTTGCTGCAGCTGAGAAGCCTGAATTTTTAACTCAGCAGCTTCTTCAGAAGTAACACGCCATCGGTTCAGCAAAAATATACTGGTGTGAATAAAACTTATAAAAAGAGACAATATAGCAGCCATTAAATTTGACTGCCATATTTGTACCAGTTCACTCTCTTTTAGTGGTGTCCAGGAATAAAAAAAATGCCATAACCATGAAAAGAAATAATTCAAAAGAATATTCCCTACAATAAGGCAGACAAACTGTGCAAAGGCCCTGAAAATAGGCTTTTGATCCCAACTAATCCAATGGTTCAGACTGCGCCCTACAAAAAGACTTAACTCTGTAAGTACTGCGCAATACATTAAAATGATAAAGATATCAACTGTCCAGTCTAAAACTAACAAAGTATTCTGTTCAAAATCCTGATAAGGATTCAAAAAATAATACGAGGAGAGATAGAGTAAAAAAACAACCGGTATCACTATAATTCTATAATACTTATAGAAGAAATTCTTACCAGCAGTTTTATTTGGCACATTTGAATCCATAGGCTACTATAATAACAGTTGGCGGGTTAAGAAGATCATAGCAAAAATTGCTTTTTCTATTGATACATCAGATCATGCTCTAATAAATTGTTGTTTTTATCTTCTTTTACAGTTCTAAGTTCACGCATCACGCCCCATTTTATACAAGTCGCTCCCCATGAAAATCCCGCTCCAAAAGTAGTCACCAATACGTTTTGGCCTTCTTTGAAATCAGCTGCAAAATCCCATAAACATAACGGAATTGTTGCTGATGTTGTATTACCGTATTTCTCGATATTTACTTTTACTTTTTCAATACCAATATTCAAATGTTCACTTACCGACTTGATAATTCTAAGATTGGCCTGATGTGGCACAACCCAGTCAACATCTTCAACAGTTAAACCATTACTCACCAAAGCATCCTGAGAAACACTTGTCATAGATTCAACTGCTTTTTTGAATACAAATGAACCTTCTTGTTTGATAAAATGCTCTCTGTGCAAAATGCTTTGCATGCTGGATGGCACTTTAGAACCTCCGGCAGGAACTAAAAGCGCAGATGTACCGCTGCCGTCAGTTCGCAGGATACTTCTCATCACTCCATATTCTGATTCTGTTTTCTCTAAAAGAACTGCTCCTGCTCCGTCGCCAAAAAGAATACAGGTATTTCTGTCTTCATAATCTACAATAGAGCTCATGGTGTCTGCTCCTACTACAATAATCTTTTTGTAACGTCCGCTTTCGATCATTGTGGTAGCCATTTCCAACGCATATAAAAATCCGCTGCAGGCACCGTTTAAATCAACACCAAACGCATTTGCAAATCCGTTTTTTTGACATACTTTACTCGCTGTAGGCGTTAAAAGATGATCTGGTGTTGCTGTTGCTAATACTAAACCATCTATTTCTAAACGATCTACTTCATATTTCTCTAATAAGTTTTCAATTGCTGCACTTGCAAGATCCGAAGTTGACAGATTTTCATCAGTAGCTATTCTTCGTTCCTTTATTCCGGTTCTTTTTTCTATCCATTCTCCGGTTGTATCAACCATTCTTGAAATCATCTCATTACTAAGTATAGAACTTGGTACGAAGCCACCTATAGCTGTAATTGTTGCCTTCATTGTTTTTGTTTTTGTTATTTTGTTTTCTTTTTTTCGGTATTTTTTTTATAATAAAAAAGATACTGCAAAATAACGTCAGAAATTTGGAAAAGACAACAATGGAACGCTTAAACCTGCAGCCATTATTCTAGTTTTGCTTTTATGTACCAAAGAATCCCAAAAACCGTATTTTTGAGGCACCATTACTAAGATATCTGCATTATAATTGTTAATTTCCTTCTTTATCTCATTGATGACTGCATTCGATTTTACCGTTTTATAGATATATTTGACCCCTTGAAACTCTTCATCGAGTGTAGAATTCAATAATAATCGGTCTTGTTGCTCTTTTAAATCGTCTAATTTTTCGTTTACACTAAAAAATTCTACCTCCGCTCCAATGTTCCCTACCATGTCTCTTAACCAGCTAAATCTTTTTATAGAAGAGAAGCTTAAAGTATCGCAGGCATAAAGTATTTTTTTTATGTTTTGAAAGCGTGCATTCAAAGGAACAGCCAATACCGGCGTATGTAAATTCTTGATCACAGATGTAGTTGAATTACCTAGCAGTTCCTGCTCAAAAGAGCGTTCTGCCATTCCCATAACGACAAGTTCTGCTTTGTTTTCATCAATTAACAGAGCCAGTTCATCTTCTAAAAAAGAATAACTGCAAAAACAGCTTACCTCGATATCAAAAAGAGCCGAAAGCTCTTTTCCTAAAGCATTAAGCTTCTCGGTAGCCTGATCGAGCTGCTTTTGCAGGCCGTCGGCGGTAATGTGCGAATTGGCACTATGAACACTTAACGTAAAAGAGTTAAAAAGAATAAGTTTGGCATTTGCGCTTTTTGCAAGTCCGGCCGCATAAGTAACTGCATTATTTGCAATAGCAGAAAAATTTGTTGCTGCTATAATAGTAGGAGTTAGTTTCATAAAGTATCAGTTAAGCAATTAATCTCGTAAAATTGCTTAATTAATAATTTCAGTCTCTTGTAAAAAGTACTGTACGATCATTTTTTGATGCCCAACCGTAGTTTTAAGCGACTGAAAATACTATTGCATCTACTTTGGAAGTCCGGAAAAACCGAAAAAGTATTTTGTAATGATCTATTAAGTTCAGAAATCTAAAATAAAGCCTAATTACAGACACGAGATTAAAGCTGCATAAATAGAAATTAAAGCCTATTTCTATTGTGGCAATGGCAAAGTAAACCTGAAGACACTTCCTTTTCCGGGATCGCTTTCGGCAAAAATTTCGCCTTGGTGTTTTGCAATAAATTCGCTGCAGAGTAACAATCCTAAACCGCTTCCGGTTTCGTTTTCTGTTCCTTTTTGAGTGGCTTTTCGGTTAATTTTAAATAATTTTTCCTTAACATTATCCGGAATTCCAATGCCGTTGTCCATTATTGCTATTTCGGCCATTCGGTTTCTTCTTCGCAGCTGCACCTTAATTTCGCCGTTTTTGCCTGTAAACTTAATAGCATTAGTAAGTAAATTGCGCACAATGGTGTCAATCATATTTTTGTCGGCATTGACTTCGATATGTTCAGCCGATTCAAACCAAAGCTTGATGTTTTTATTTAATGCCGTATGTTTATTGAGTTCAATATTTTCTTCAATCAAATTATTCAACACAATTTTCTTCGGACTGTATTCAATCATCCCTGTCTGCACGCGTGCCCAGTCCAGAAGATTCTCCAGCAGTTTATAACTGTTTTTGTTCGATTCATGAAGCATTTCTGTGATTTCCTTTATTTCTTCACGACTGTAAGTATCGATTTCTTCGTTTAATAGTGCTGCAAGTGTTACAGATGATCCCAATGGCCCTCTTAAATCATGAGCAATGATAGAAAAGAACTGATTTTTGTCATTGAGCAGTTTACGGATTTTAAGGTCCTGTCTTTCTTTTACCAACAATAAAAATCCTACTGTCCCAATGAGACTCAATAAAAACAAGCTGATGCTATACAAACTGTCAAAAATACTGTTAGAGAAAAAATTACTTTGCGGGTTATTGTAAATGTAAATTGCCCTTATGATGATTAAAATTTCAAATGCAGCATAACAAAGCACGTAGAAACTTCGGAAAAAGTTATGCCTTTTCTCCGCAAAATACTGAATTGTTGGCGGTAAATAAATAGCAAATATCCCGATAGATACAATCAAAATACGGTTGCTAATTGAAGTCCCCAATTGTATTACCGTATTAAAAATTACAGCCGTAATAATCGTAATGGCAATTTGTAATTTGTACCTTCTCTTTGATTTTATTCTCAGTATCGATAACATTGCTATCGTTTCATAACAACAGGCAGAAAATATAAATGTGTTCGCAATATTGATCGAGATAAAGTCTGAGATTATGTTTCTTAAAGCAATCATTATCCAGCCTATGGTCAATAACAATTTCCCATAACCAAACATTTTTAATATTTTTCTATTATCGCTTGTTGCATACGAAAACGAATAACTGAAAATAAGAATGCAGATAAACAGGTTTGCCCAAAAATAAAGCAGGAAAACGGTTTTGGGATCCAGAGGAAAAAGTTCGAACATTATAGACTTTAGTTTATTTATAAAACTGCTTCAAAGATACAAATTAAGGCCATAATCAAATGAACTATTACGGCAAACGGTTCGTAACGAATCCCTTAAAATAAGAATAACAAACAGTTACATTCTAATTTTTAGGAACTTATCGCGCTTAACAAATAAGGAGAATAACAAAAATCCTGTTTTACGATCTGTTTCAAATTACTCTTAGGTGCTTTGTGACCGCTTTTTTTACCTGTAAACTTCCTGTTTTCAAGGGCTCACATTACAATTTACAATACAAAACGGTCAAAATTTGCTCAATGTATTCAGTTAGATTTTATTATGCTTTCTTGTAGGAAATAGTATTATTTTACTAATTATCTCCTAATCTACCGCCATTATCATAACTTTGCAGAGATGAAAATTTTAATAATAGAAGACGATCAAAGGGTAGCCGAATTAATACAAAGAGGCCTAAATGAGCATGGTTTTATTCCTACACTTGCTTATGATGGTGTTTCCGGAAAGAAATTAGTGCTTAATAATCAGTACGATCTGGTTATTACTGATATTATTTTGCCAAAGCTTGATGGTCTTGATTTGTGCAGGGAAATACGCCAGATAAAACCTGACTTGCCTATTATAATGCTGACTGCTTTGGGGACGACAGATGATAAAGTTGAAGGTTTTGATGCCGGCGCAGACGATTATCTTACGAAACCTTTTGAAATGAGGGAGCTTTTGGTTCGTATAAGGGCTTTATTGAAACGAACGAATGGTGCTGTAAACAATACCGGATTCATTTTAAAATATGACGATCTTGAAATGAACCTGCAAACCAAAAACGTGAAGAGAAACGATACTGAAATAAATCTCACTCCCAAAGAATTTAAACTTTTAGAGTATATGCTCCAAAACTCAGATCGTGTTTTATCACGAACAGAAATTGCAGAAAAAGTATGGGATACCCATTTTGATACCGGTACAAATTTCATCGACGTATATATTAATTACCTGAGAAAAAAGGTAGACAAAGATTTTGACAAAAAACTTATTCATACCCGATCTGGAATGGGATTTATATTGAAAGCGGAATGAAGATAAGAACTCGATTAACATTACTTTTTACACTTACAACAGCTACTATTTTATTAATATTTGCTGCTATTATATTGATTTCTGCAAGTAAAAACAGAGAAAAAGAATTCTATGCCTTACTGAAAAAAGAGGCTGTTACAAAGGCTAATTTGTTTTTTAATGCCAAAGTAGACAGCAAAACGCTGCAAGACATCTACAGAAATAACCGGGCTACACTAAACGAAGTTGAAGTTGCCATTTATACGGGTTCTTTTCAGTTACTGTACCATGATGCCGTTGATATTGATGTGGTAAAAGAAACAAAATCAATGATTGATGAAATTGAGCAGAAAAACGAAATCCAGTTTTATCAAAATAATTGGCAGGTTATTGGTATGAAATATCAATTTCAGGGAAAAGAATATGTAGTAACTGCCGCCGCATACGATGGTTTTGGCTATATAAAACTGCATAACTTACTTCAAACTTGTATCATTGTTTTTATTATTTCTATTTTATTCCTCTATATTGCAGGTCGCTTTTTTTCGAAAAAAGCATTTGAACCCATTGTCAGAATGACGGATAAAGCAAAAACTATTTCGGCTACAAATCTTGATTTGCGATTATATACCAACGAAAGCAAAGATGAGATTTCTGAACTGGCGACTACTTTTAATAAAATGTTGAATCGCTTAGAAAATTCCTTTGATTCGCAAAAACAATTTGTTTCTAATATCTCTCACGAATTGCGTACTCCACTTTCTGCTATTATTACAGAACTGGAACTTTCTACCGACAAGGAACGCAATAATGAAGAATATAAAGCTGCCATTCTCAACACATTACAGGACGCAAAAAAACTGGCTAAATTATCCAATGGTTTACTTGACTTTGCCAAAGCCAATTATGACCCTTCGGAGATTGCTTTTAAACAAGTTCGCGTTGATGAAATTTTACTGGATGCCAGACAACAGGTTCAGAAATCAAATGCCAATTATACAATCACCATTCATTTTGAAGACATTTTTGAAGATGATGAACAGATTACAATTAACGGAAATGAATATCTGCTGAAAGTCGCTTTTGTAAACTTGTTTGAAAATGGCTGTAAATTCTCAGAAAACAAACAAAGTAAAGTGATCGTTTCCTTAAAAAAGGAGAAAATTGTACTACAATTTGTCGATAATGGTATTGGTATTTTAGAAGAGGATCTCAAACATATTTTTAAACCTTTTTACCGTGGGCTGAATAAAATTTATGCTCCCGGAAATGGTATCGGATTATCGCTGACTCAAAAAATCATCTTTCTTCATAAAGGGAATATCACGGTTACTTCAGATAAAAAATCAGGGACAATATTTACGGTTGACCTTTATCATGGTGTTAAAAATACTCTACAATAAAACTTTTTATAGCCACCAATTGCTCCAATTTACTAATTATTTTGTGATGGTGTTATTATATGTCACCACGATAGGGTTTCTCTTTGGTACAAAAAAAATGCTGTAAATATCGTCCCGCCGGGACTTCTTTATCATTAACTTAAAAAGTACTCCTCTTTATTTTTTTAACCACAAATAAAATCTGTCACAGTTAATACTTTTTAGCTGATTCAATTTATTGCTCTCAAAGTCGCCAAGACACAAAGATTTTAGACGCAAAATTGGCGGCTTGACGTGACATTTATCCGGTACAGTCTTAAATATATCTATCTTAACTTAATGACATTTTCTGCTGGAACTTTCATCTCAATAACCTAAAAACATTAAGTCTACCAGTATTCCCACTGACTTTAAAACCAGTTGGGCATTTCTGCATGGAATATATCGGTCTCTAATAAAATTCTAATTTTTTTCTAAAACATCTCTAATGGCTCCTCTTCGGGGCTTGTTCTATTTTTGCGCCATTATAAACGGAAAATATTTTACAAAACAAAAATTAAAAATGGATCTCCCTCCTCTTCCCGGTAAACAGAAATTATAAATTTCGCTTCTGCAGACATGTCATTGACTTTTTCGCAGCAGCGAATTAAAAACAAAAAAATCATGTCGAAATTCCTCTTTAAAATTCCTCCACAAAAAAGCTGAAAAAATAACAGCTGAAAAAATTTCAAAACCCAAACTTTAATAGCACTTGTACCTCATCTCTGAGATATAAACTTGCTATTGTTTATTAGCACCAATCATAGTACCTATTTAAAACTAATACATTATGACAAATAAAAGAAAACTCAGCCTTAGATTCCAGAAATCTAAAATCACAAGCCAAAAATTAAGATACCTCAACGTTTTATTACTACTCATTACCGCAATAGCTTTTAGCGCATGTGGCAGCAAACCGGAAACAAAAGAAAA
The DNA here is from genome assembly GCA_900129595.1 of Flavobacterium frigidimaris. GTDB lineage: Bacteria > Bacteroidota > Bacteroidia > Flavobacteriales > Flavobacteriaceae > Flavobacterium > Flavobacterium frigidimaris. Next base: position 305,527 of record FQWG01000001.1, read on the forward strand.
CGAGAATTTTTCTCTGCAAAATGATACCATTACTATTCCGCTAACATCGACAATTGCACCCAGGATAAAATTAGAAACCGTTACAACCGAGCCGTATCAATTAGAACTAATAGCAGCCGGAACAGTAAAAGCCATTCCTAATTTTTATGCCGAAATCGCACCCCCGTTTTCCGGAAGAGTGACTAAAGTACATTTAAAACTAGGAATGAAGACACAGCCCGGAACACCGCTTTTTGAGATGGTTTCTCCTGATTTTACAGATGCACAGAAAAACTATTTTCAGGCAAAATCAGCTTATCAGATTGCTAAACTTTCCTTAAAACGCCAACAGGATTTAAAATCCAATGGCGTGGGTTCTCAAAAAGACCTCGAAGAAGCTGAAACCAACGCTGAAGTCAGTGAAAAAGAATACCAAAATGCAATTGCAAGCTTAAAAATATTTGGCGTCAATATCAATAAACTTGTTTTTGGCCAACCGCTGATAATTGCCTCTCCCATTGCAGGGGAAATCATTGCCAACGACATTGTTATGGGACAATACATCAAAGACGATGATGCACCAAAAGCTAAAGTTGCCGATCTAAAAAAGGTTTGGGTAGCCGGACAGGTAAAAGAAAAAGACATCCGATTTATTCATGAATTAGACGGTGCGGAAATTCAGGTGGCCTCTTATCCTGATAAGAAAATTACAGGAAAAATCTACCATGTTGATGAAATAGTTGATGAAGCCACACGAAGCGTACAAGTCTTAATTGAATGTCATAATAGCGATCATGCCCTTAAACCCGGAATGTATGTAACGGTAAAATTTATCGATACGCCTGAAAACACTTTGTTTGTTCCTGCCAAAGCCGTTTTACAATTCAACGACAAAAGCTTTGTATTTGTACAGCTCGAAAAAGGAAAATACATCAGGCGTTATGTCGAAACAGGAATTTCTAATAAAGGAAAAATAGCCATCCTGTCCGGATTAAAACCAAATGAAACAATCATAAGCGAAGGTGCTTTTTATCTGCTTGAAGCGAAATAGACTGAGGAGGAAGTTTTCAGTCTCAAAAACTTAGCAAATCAGCAGCTTAGAACCTCGGCAACTTAATAACAATACTTGTATGAAACAAAATATATTCGAAACAACAATAGCAAAACGCTGGCTCATTCTGGCGTTATTTTTACTTCTTTCCTTATTTGGATATTATTCCTGGACACGGCTCTCAGTCGAAGCGTATCCTGATATTGGCGATGTAACTTCGCAAATCGTTACACAGGTTCCGGGTTTGGCGGCCGAAGAGATCGAACAACAAATCACTATTCCTGTCGAGCGTGCCATAAACGGCTTACCGGGCATGCACGTGATGCGTAGCAAAAGTACTTTTGGACTGTCTATGGTAACCATTGTTTTCGATGATGGCGTCGAAGATTACTTTGCGCGAACCAGAATTCAGGAACGTCTGAACGATGTGGAATTACCTTATGGTGCAACACCCGGTTTAGATCCGCTTACCTCACCTACCGGCGAAATTTATCGTTATATCATCGAAAGCAGCAACCATGATTTAAGGGAGTTAAGCGAATTACAGGAATATACGATTATACCCAGAATAAAACAGGTTTCTGGTGTGGCCGATGTTACCAATTTTGGAGGAATCACCACTCAATATCAGATCGAACTTGATCCCCGAAAAATAGAGCAATACGGTTTATCACTAAGTGAAATAACGGAAACTATCGAAAAAAACAATGCCAATGTTGGCGGAAGCGTCATCGATCGCGGCGATCAGTCGTATGTCGTACGCGGAATTGGTTTAGTAAAAAATCTGGAGGATATTGGGCACATTGTAGTAAAATCAGTAAATGGTGTTCCTGTTTATTTAAATGATTTAGGAAAACTAAAATACGGAAATCTGGAGCGTAAAGGCGCCTTAGGATATACCGATAAACGAGGCATTGATTATTCGGATAATATTGAAGGAATCGTGCTTTTGCTAAAAAACCAGAATCCATCAGTAGTTTTAAAAGGAGTAAACGAAGCTGTTGATGATTTAAATAAAAATTACCTGCCTGAAGGCGTTCGGATTCATGCTTTTTTAGACAGAACCAGTTTGGTAGACACCACTCTTACTACTGTTTCGCATACTTTATTAGAAGGAATGGCTTTGGTTATTATTGTACTAATTGTGTTTCTGGGCAGCTGGAGAGGCGCATTATTAGTTGCTATTACCATTCCAATTTCGCTTTTGATTGCTTTTATTCTCATGAAACTCACCAATATTCCGGCAAATTTGCTTTCGCTGGGCGCTATTGACTTTGGAATCATTGTAGACGGCGCGATTGTAATGATGGAAACCATCCTGAAAAAACGGGAAGACAATGAAAAGGAAGAACTCAGCGAAAAAAGCGTAGCCCATAGTGTAAAAAGTGTCGCGCGTCCTATCTTTTTTGCCACCCTGATTATCATTACAGCTTACCTGCCATTGTTTGCTTTTGAGCGTGTCGAGAAAAAGTTGTTTACGCCTATGGCATTTACTGTTGGCTATGCGCTTTTTGGTGCTCTCTTAGTTGCCTTATTGCTTATTCCGGGATTGGCTTATTTTATCTATCGCAGGCCTCAGAAAATGTATCATAATAAATGGATGGAGCAACTTACCAATTCTTATCATCGTCGGATTTTAAAAATAATGCAGGCTCCAAAAAAAGTATTTGCTCCCTTGATTGCAGTACTTGCTCTTGCTTTCATTCTGACTGTAATGGTCGGGAAAGATTTTTTACCGCCTCTCGATGAAGGTTCTGTCTGGTTACAGGTTTCGTTACCACCTCGAATTACTTTAGAAAAATCGAAAGAAATGAGTGATACGCTGCGTCACCGAACTTTAAAACACGAGGAAGTCACCTATATGATGGTGCAGTCAGGCCGTAATGATGACGGAACAGATGCCTGGACACCTTCTCATTTTGAATGCAGTATTGGTTTAAAACCCTACAGTGAATGGAAATCAGGTAAAACCAAAGCAGATTTGATCAAAGAACTTGCCGGGGAATATTCGACTATGCCGGGATATAATGTTGGTTTCTCCCAACCCATGATCGATGGCGTAATGGATAAAATATCAGGCGCGCACAGCGAATTGGTAGTAAAAATTTACGGAGAAAATTATAAAGAAACGCGCCGAATTGCCGAAGATATTATCAAAACACTCGAAAATGTAAAAGGCGCTGTTGACCTTGCCATTGATCAGGAACCGCCTTTGCCACAAATACAAGTTATCGCTGATCGTCAGAAAATCGCACAATACGGATTGAATGTAGATGATGTCTCAGAGTTAATAGAAGTTGCGCTGGGCGGAAAAGCAGTTTCGCAAATTTTTGTAGGCAATAAAGTCTACGATATCATTACGAGGTACAATGAAGACAGCCGCAATACTCCTGAGAAAATTGGAAATCTGATGTTGACAAATTCTGAAGGTATCAAAATTCCCTTGTCACAGGTTTGCGAAATCAAACTCAATACAGGAGAAAGTACAATTGCGCGCGAAATGAACAAACGTCATCTTACGGTCCGGTTAAATTTAAGAGGTGCAGATTTAAGTTCATTCCTTAAAAAAGCACAAGCCAGGATTGAACAAAATGTAAAATACGATCACGACCAATTTAAAATAAAATGGGGTGGACAATTCGAAAATCAGGAACGCGCGTACAGCCATTTAGCTGTTATTGTCCCCTTGGCCCTTGCCTTAATGTTTGTTTTATTATACGGAGCTTTCGGGAAATTTCGCCAGGCAGGATTGTTAATGAGTATTGTGCCTCTTGCATTGTTTGGAGGAATGCTGGCACTTAACATTCGTGGTATGACACTCAATGTATCTTCAGCAGTAGGCTTTATTGCTTTATTTGGAGTTGCGATCCAAAATGGGGTGATTATGATTTCGCACATCAATCAGCTTCGTAAAAACGGAATGAATTTACTGAGTGCCGTAACCAATGGAGCCAAACAGCGTTTCCGTCCCGTGTTAATGACAGCAACAGTTGCCGTATTAGGATTATTGCCTGCTTCATTAGCCACCGGAATAGGCAGTGATGTGCAGCGTCCTCTTGCCACTGTTATTGTATACGGATTACTGTTCTCTACCATCCTGACTCTTTTTGTTTTACCGTCTCTTTATTACCTCATCGAGAAAAAATTTGGATCAGAAAACGAAGTGCCGCAACATGAAATCGATAATCAATTAAATGATGTATTATGATTAAAAATATAAAAAACAAAGGAGTAATACTTTTGATGCTGCTGACTCTTTCGGCAGTATCAAATGCCCAGATTGATTCCACATTTACACACGTAAAAATAAATTATCCTGATTTCCTGAATTTGGTAAATAGAAACAATTTAGGATATGTGGCTGAGAAATTCAATGTGAACATAGCCGAAGCCAATATCGAAGCTTCAAAGGTGTTTCCTGATCCTGAACTGGCAATTGGAGCCAGTGACAACGGACAGCGAAGAATGCAGATGGGCTATGGTTTTTCGACAGAACTAAGCTGGACGTTGGAACTGGGCGGAAAACGCAAAGCCAGAATAGACGTTGCAAAAAGTACCAGCGAACTCACCAAAGCGCTACTGGAAGATTATTTTCGCAACCTGCGTGCAGAGGCCACTTTAGATTACTTAACCGGCTTAAAGCAAAAAGAAATTTTCAGGGTACAGTTAAACTCCTATACGATTCTTAAAAATATTGCCATAGCAGACAGTATCCGTTTTAAGTTGGGCAGCATCACCGAAATCGACGCCCGTCAAAGTAAACTTGAAGCCAACACAATGCTCAATGAAGTGTACCAAAGTGAAGCCGACTGGAAAACGGCTTTACTCGAATTGGGGACTCTCACAGGAAAGCATAAAGCGGATACGCTCTATTCGCCTATTGGGGATTTAACACAGTTTGATCGCTTATTTGATTTGCATGCGCTCATGATTTCTGCACAAAATAATCGGGCTGATCTCTTAGCAGCACACAAAAATAAAAATGTCTCGCAGGATCTTTTAAAATTAACTAAAGCAAACAGAGTACTGGATCTGGGCGTAAATATGGGTGTAGAAGGTGCTTCTGTAGTCAGCAATATTGTCGCTCCTACCCCATCTTCAAATGCTGTTTCGGCTGGTATTGCTATTCCGCTTAAATTTTCGAATCAGAATAAAGGAGAATTAAAAGCGGCCGAATATACGGTACAGCAAGCCGATATTTTATACCGACAAACAGAATTGCAGATTCAGACTGAAGTTCGGAAAGCATGGCTGAATTATCTCGCCACGCAAAAACAAGTCCGTCAGTTTGACACCGGTTTATTAGCCGATGCGCAACGCCTTCTTGATGGAAAAATATACAGTTACAAGCGCGGAGAAACCAGTTTACTTGAAGTTCTGAATGCACAGCGTACTTATAATGAAACACAGCTTAATTATTACGAAACCCTCTATAATTATGCTGCTGCACTGGTCGAACTGGAAAAAACAGCTGGTATCTGGGATATTAATTTTTAAATAGAGAAAACAATGAAAAATATACTTACAATTTGCTTTATGCTCTTTTTTACAGTAAAAATCAGCGCGCAACAGGAAGGACTAACTTTTGGAATCAGTGGAGGTATTAACCGGACTTCTTTAACCGGTGCCACTATTGATAGTATATCTGCTAATGGCTTTCAAAAAAGCGCAATCAGACAAACCATCGGAATTACACTCGACAACAAAACATCGAAATACTTTGGTCTGAAACACGAACTGTTTTATAGCCGGCAATTGATGACCATCAAAATTGATGATGGAATACATCCTGAATTCACAAGCAAATTCAAGCGTCAGTACATTGACTTATTTCCCGTAAGTCCTGGTTTTTATTACAAAGGAGTACAAGTTTATGCCGGACCTTATCTGGGGCTTTTATTAAACGCTTCGGTACAGCATAAAGATGCTGACGGAAATATTTATACCGATACCTCTATTTATGGCAACGGGACAGCTTCAGAAAAGTACAGCCAGAAAATGGATGCCGGATTTGTTGCAGGCCTCAATTATGAATTACCAAACGGTATCACTATTGGCGGAAGATTTATTCGGGGTTTTGTCCCCATAATAGAAAATGCCAATACTAAAGAACAATGGAAAATTTATAACGAAAGCTTTTTTGTTACACTGGGATATACGTTTAAGCATAATTGATGCTCTTATCCATAATTACAATATAAACACGAATTTCACTGATTGTCACTAATTGGTTTGTAAAATTGATTTCACAAACTAAGTTAATCCCAATAGAATTGGTGGCAATTCGTGAAATTCGTGTTCAGTTTTTGTTTATTTTATCAGTACACTTTTATACTTAGTGATATGTTTCAGGACAATTCCGGTACCTACAACTACGGCTCTTAAAGGATCTTCGGCAATATAAACCGGCAAGTCTGTCTTTTGTGATAATCTTTTGTCGAGACCCCGCAGCATTGCGCCTCCACCTGCTAAATACAATCCGGTATTATAAATATCCGCTGATAATTCCGGCGGTGTCAGGGAAAGCGTTACCATAATAGCATCTTCAATTCTTTGTATTGATTTATCGAGCGCTCTGGCAATTTCTCTATATGTAACCTTAACCTCTTTAGGTTTTCCGGTAAGCAAATCCCTTCCGCGAACCGTCATGTCATCAGGCGCATGTTCCAGTTCTTCCATTGCGGCGCCTACCTGAATCTTGATCATCTCTGCAGAAGCATCTCCAATATACAAATTGTGCTGCGTTCTCATGAAATACAAGATGTCATTAGTAAAAACATCACCCGCAATTTTTATCGACTTGTCACAAATGATTCCTCCCAGCGCAATTACCGCAATTTCTGTTGTTCCACCGCCAATATCTACAATAAGATTTCCTTTGGGCAGCATTACATCAAGACCAATTCCGATAGCCGCCGCCATAGGCTCATGAATTAGAAACACTTCTTTCCCGTTTACCCTTTCGCAAGATTCCTTTACGGCCCTCATTTCTACCTCGGTAATTCCACTTGGGATGCAAACTACCATTCGCAATGCTGGAGTAAAAAAGTTCTTCTTTAATTCCGGTATGTTTTTTATAAACCAGCTGATCATTTTCTCCGAAGCATCAAAATCTGCAATAACTCCGTCTTTAAGCGGCCGGATTGTTTTTATATTTTCATGCGTCTTTCCCTGCATTAAACTGGCCTCTTTGCCTACAGCAATAATTTTTCCGTTTCTTATATCTCTCGCTACGATAGAAGGACTGTCTACTACTATTTTTCCATCATAAATTATTAAAGTATTAGCAGTACCTAAATCCATCGCTATCTCCGCCATCATAAAATCAAATAAACCCATAATATCGTTTTGTTTAAGAACGCTATTCTAAGTGTTTTATTCTCTGTACAATAAAATACCGGTACACAATATTATATTTGTGATCACATTGATTGCAATAAAAAAATACGGATTCTTACATTTACCTGTTGGTCACACAAAATTGCATTGTATAAAATTGGTTCCCTAAAACATAGAGTACCAATAAAAAAGAAAAATTAATTTTCTGCACTGTAAAATTGGACTACAAAAAGCAAAAACTACTAAAATTAAAGAAAACGTTAAGATGCTATAAATAAGTTAATTTAATATTATCATCCTTCTAATTGTGAATTTTTAAAGAAAATTTAATAAACATTCAATTCTCAAATTACTATATTTGGCGCCATATTACCTATACGCACATCTATTTAAATACCCGAAAACAAAGAATGCCCGTTCAACTATGAAACATCTTAAGTTCATATCTCTTATTTTAGTATTCGTGCTTACTTTTGTTGGCTGCATAGAATATTATCAATATCCTTCTGAATTACATTATAATCAGTCACAGGATATTTTTATGGCTTCTGATATTCCGCAGGTAGAATCTTCTACAATATCATTATCCAGCGATCTGGACATACATTTTGTAGTAAAGAAAAACCTTAAAATCCGTACTGGAAATTCAGTAAGCTGCATCTTAAAGAACTTTTACAACACCAAGTTAGTTCAGTTTAAGATCTTAAAAAACGGCCTGATCTATGGTATTACCTCAATATACCAGTGTCAGCAGCATACGCACCTGCATCTGTATCAACTTTTCTAGAATTTTTATTCTCTCTGTTTTTAGCTATAGAACTTTCTGTAATGGCTTTTGCATGCTTTATTTATAAAGATATACAGCCTCTAAAAATAGTATTTTCAACACGGAACTGCCTGTAAAGGCAGCATCTGACACGCTTTCTATTTTCGAAATTTACCTCACTTACGACTCCCTGTAAATCATTATCAGGGAGGCAATATATTTTATATAATATTTTAAAAATTAATTATGATCATTAGTAAAAATCAAATTCTTCTGTACGGTTTATCATTGTTATTTCTAACCTCTTGCGGAGATAAAGCAAAAAAAGATTCCGACAATTTAAAAACACTGCCCGTATACAAAATCACCTTAACAGACACTATAGTTTCAAACAAGTTTGTTGCTGATGTTCATGCAAAAAACAATGTAGAAATCCATGTTCGTATACCCGGATTACTGGACAAAGTTTTTGTTAGTGAAGGACAAAAAGTAAAAAAAGGACAGCTCCTTTTTAAAATCAGTGATGCAGAACTGCAAATACAGCTTCTAAAAGCTCAGGCCGTGTATAAAAATGCAATGGCCGATCTTCGAATTGCAACTGTAGAGCTTGAACAGGCACAAACACTCTTTAATAAAAAAGTAATTGCCAATCAGGAATTAGAATTATCCAAAGCAAAACACGATGCTGCAACCGCTAAAGTAGCTCATGCATCAGCAGAAAAAAAATCGATCAATCAGCAAATTAGTTTTACCACCATACGAGCTCCCTTTGAAGGTACAATAGACCGTATTCCGTTTAAGGAAGGAAGTCTTGTAGAAAACGGTTCCCTTCTTACCACACTTTCACAACTGGATGATGTCTATGCTTATTTCTCTATCCCTGAAAATACTTATTTTGAAATGATGGCAGACAAAAGCCTTAATACTAATGGAGACATAAAACTCGTCTTGCCAAACGGGATTGTATACGATCAAAAAGGAGAACTAAAAACAGCTGACGGAGACATTGACAGACAAACCGGTTCTATACAGTACAAAGCAAAATTCAGCAATCCACAAGGATTTATTAAACACGGAACCTCCGGAAATTTAATTATTTCTGAACCAAGAACGAATGTCGTATTAATACCTCACAAGGCTGTTTTCTCTATTCAGGACAAGCAATTTGTATTTGTTGTGAACAAAGACGGTATCGTAAAAATGACCAATATCTCTATTGCAAGTACGCTTGATGATGTATACATTCTAAACAAAGGCTTGAAAAAAGATGACCTTATTGTTGAGGAAGGGACACAATCACTAAGAGACGGAGATAAAATTAACATGAAACAAATGCAAAGCGCAAGCTTGTAATTAATTACAATTAAAAAAATATAAAATGATAGAGTTATTTATCAAAAGAAAGATATTATCATTAATCATTTCGGTTATGATAGTTCTCCTCGGAATACTAGCCTTGTTCCAGTTGCCCATCACACAATTCCCGGACATTGTTCCGCCCTCAGTAACCGTAACAGCAAAATACACCGGAGCAAATGCCGAAGTATCCGTCAATGCCGTCGCACTGCCTTTAGAACGGGCCATAAATGGAGTGCCGGGAATGACCTATATGTCTACCGTTACATCAAACGACGGTCTTACCCTTATTCAGGTATTTTTTGAAGTAGGAACAGATCCCGATCTGGCTGCGGTAAACGTACAGAACAGAGTAACAACAATACTCGACGAACTTCCCGAAGAAGTAATTCGGGCCGGGGTAACTACAGAAAAAGAGGTAAACAGTATGCTGATGTACCTGAATATTACCAGTACGGATGACATTCAGGACGAACAGTTTATTTTTAACTTCACCGATATTAATATCCTTCAGGAACTAAAACGTATTGATGGTGTAGGACGTGCCGAAATCATGGGACAAAAAGAATACTCGATGAGAGTATGGCTTGATCCGCAAAAAATGCTTTCGTACAATATCTCTGCAAATGAAGTAATCAACTCACTGCAAAAACAAAATATCTCTGCTGCTCCCGGTAAAGTTGGTGAAGGATCGGGACAATTGGACAGTCAGCTTCAATACGTAATCAAATATGGCGGTAAATTCTATGAGCCCAAACAGTATGAAGAAATCCCTCTTAGAGCCAATTCAGATGGTACTGTATTAAAACTAAAAGATATCTCAAAGATAGAATTAGGATCTATGAGCTACGGAATGGTTTCGAAAACCGACGGAAAACCTTCTGCCTCGATCATGCTAAAACAGCGTCCGGGCTCTAATGCCTCTGAAGTAATTGCCAGTGTAAAAGCAAAAATGGCAGAACTAAAAGGAACTTCGTTTCCTCCGGGAATGAATTATAATATTGCGTATGATGTATCGCGTTTTCTTGATGCTTCTATCGACGAAGTTTTAAAAACACTTATCGAAGCTTTTATTCTTGTAGCTTTTGTGGTTTTTATATTCCTTCAAGACTGGCGTTCTACCCTTATTCCGGTATTGGCCGTACCTGTAGCACTGATTGGTTCCTTTACCTTTATGTCAATGATGGGATTCTCTATCAACCTTTTGACACTTTTTGCTTTGGTATTATCGATAGGAATCGTCGTCGACAATGCCATTGTGGTAGTGGAAGCCGTGCACGTTAAAATTACCGAAGAACACATGGATCCTCTGCCCGCGACCATAAGTGCCATGAAAGAAATAACAGGTGCCGTTATCGCGATTACAATTGTTATGGCTGCTGTATTTATACCTGTAGCTTTCCTGAGCGGACCAGTTGGGGTTTTCTATAGGCAATTCTCCCTTACAATGGCGATTAGTATTGTAATTTCAGGTATTAATGCCCTTACCCTTACTCCTGCTTTATGTGCTATAATGCTTAAAGCGCATGATCCTAATAAACCGAAAACGTCATTATTAGATCGTTTCTTTGCACGATTTAATAAATGGTTCGATAAAATCACGTCACAATACATCAAAGTACTTTCTAAATTTGCAGACCGCAGCTCTATCACCATAGGACTTTTGGTTTTATTCTGTGCACTTACCTGGGGAACTTCTGTGTTTTTACCTTCAGGATTTATACCGTCTGAAGATCAGGGAATGGTATATGTGAATGTTACGACACCACAAGGTGCCACAGTGGAACGTACCGAAAAAGTACTTGATGAAGTAACCCGTATTGCAAAAGGAATCGAAGGAGTAGACAATGTAACCACACTTGCCGGTTATAGTATTGTTACAGAAATTGCAGGAGCTTCCTACGGTATGGGAATGATCAACCTGAAGGACTGGAGCGATCGAAATATATCCGTAAATGAATTTATTGCCCAACTAACCCAGAAAACAAAAGGAATTTCTGATGCACAGATCGAGGTTTTTGCACCACCTACTGTTCCGGGATTTGGTAATACCAGTGGTTTTGAGTTGCGTTTGCTCGATAAATCAGGCGGCCCGATCAGTAACACGGATGAAGTTACCCGAAACTTTATAAAAGAATTAAATGCTTCTCCGGAAATACAAAATTCATTTACGAGTTTTGATGCCACTTTCCCTCAATACCTCATACATATTGATTACGATCAGGCAGCCAAAAAAGGAATTTCTGTCGATAATGCCATGTCTACCTTACAGACGATGTTAGGGTCATTTTATGCGACCAACTTTATTCGTTTTTCTCAAATGTATAAAGTAATGGTACAAGCGAGTCCACAGTTTCGAAAAAACCCCGAAAGTATTCTGGATATGTATCTTAAAAATGATGCCGGAGAAATGGTTCCGTTCTCGACATTTGTAAAACTCGAACGTGTTTATGGTCCTGAAGTGCTTACACGTTATAATATGTACATGTCTGCCATGATCAATGGTGAACCTGCCGCAGGTTACAGCTCCGGAGATGCAATTGCTGCCGTAGAGAAACTTGCTGCAGAAAAACTGCCTAATAAGTTTGAACTCGAATGGTCCGGTATGACCCGCGAGGAAATTCTTTCAGGAAACCAGACCATATACATTTTTGCCCTGTGTTTACTGTTTGTTTACTTATTGCTTGCTGCTCAATACGAAAGTTTACTGCTTCCGTTTCCGGTACTTTTATCCTTGCCGGTTGGTGTTTTTGGTTCTTATCTCGCCCTTGTCATCGTGGGATTAGACAATAATATCTATGCACAGGTCGCACTGGTCATGCTTATAGGACTGCTGGCCAAAAATGCGATTCTGATTGTGGAGTTTGCTATGGCCCAGAACAAAATTGGTCAAGGTATAACCGAAGCAGCAATAGAAGGCGCAAGACTTCGTTTCAGACCTATTTTAATGACTTCATTTGCTTTCATCTCCGGGCTTATCCCGTTGTGTATCGCATCAGGAGCCGGTGCAATTGGTAATCGTTCTATTGGTACTGCTGCTGCCGGAGGAATGTTAATAGGAACTGTTTTTGGGCTTATCATTATCCCGGGACTTTATATCCTGTTTGCTAAAATTGAAAATGCTATGAAAAAATAAACTTAAACAATGAAAAAATCTCTTAATAGATCACCCAAAATGATAAGGTCTTTGGTACACAACAAAGGCAGCTTATATTATTTTTTAACATTAACAATCATCATTCTTTTATCAGCCTGTTCTGCCCCTAAAGTGGCAGAACAGCAAAAAGCAAAAGCACTGCCTGAAAATTTTGATGCCAAACAAAAAAAAGCATCAGACCAGCTCGAAGCTTTTATTCCATTAAAAACAGATACCTACTTTAAAGATCCTTTATTGAAGAAGTTACTGGATAAAGCCATCGCTCAAAATCCGGACTATCTGATCATGCAGGAAAGAATTGCAATAGCCAATTCTCATCTAAAAGTAGCCAAACTGGCCTTACTGCCATCATTTGACATTCAGGCTGATCTGTCAGGAACACGTTATGGCAAGTATACTATGGATGGCGTAGGAAACTTTGATACTAACCTTTCTCAGAATATAACTGATAAACAAAGGATTGCTACTGACCTAACCCCCAATATATTTCTAGCTGGAAAAGTATCATGGGAAGCTGATATCTGGGGGAAATTAAACAATCGTAAAAAAGCGGCCCGTCAAAGGTATTTTGCTTCAAAAGAAGGAATGCGATTATTGCAGACAAAACTGCTGACAGACATTGCAGAACTTTATTACCAACTTGTGGCACTTGATAAACAGGCAATTATTTATAAAAAAAACCTGGTAACCCAGCAACACGCCCTTGATATTATTTCTGCCCAAAGATCCGTTGGTAAAGCTACAGAATTAGCGGTACAGCAATTTAGTGCCCAAAATAATAATATCCTTGCCGAAGCGGAACAATTGTACCTGAGCATCGATCAGACGGAAAAAGCGTTATTGAATCTTCTGGGAGAATATGGCGGCACTATAGAAAGAAGTACTGATTTTTTATCCGGACATCTCGAAGTCTTAAATCAAAAGATAAGTGTCGACTCAATCATTCACAACAGACCTGATGTAGCAGAAGCTTATTTTGAATTAACAGCCACAAATGCAGATGCCAAAGCCGCACGTGCTGCTTTTTTTCCGTCTCTGAATCTGGGGGCTTACGGTGGACTTAACTCTTTTTCTTTCTCTACCTTTTTTGACCCTAAATCAGTTGCCTGGCAATTGTTGGGAGGTCTTTCTGCTCCAATTTTTAACAAAGGCCAGATCAAACAAGAGTTTTTTATCGCCAACAAAAAACAGCAGATTACTTTTCTTCAGTATCAAAATACGATCACAACAGCTTATAATGAGCTAAGTGCGCTGCTGCATCGAACAGAAGCTTTTCAAAGTGTTTTGGCACACAAATCAAAAGAAATTGAACATCTGGAAATAGCCGTAAACGTTTCGAATGATTTGTATCTGAGCGGCTACGCCAATTATCTTGAGATAATTAGTGCACAGAAAAACAAACTGCAGGCTGAACTGGACTTCGTTGATATCCAGTTGAAAAATGCAGACTCCCAGGTTTTATTGTACAAAGCTTTAGGAGGAGGAATAAATTAAACTTCAAATAAAATGGCTTCAGAAATTATTATCTGAAGTTATAAAGAGGGACTCTCAATACCCGGAGAGTTCCTCTTTTTTATTTATTAAACTTGTAGCAAAAGAAGAATATTTGAAATTCTGCGACCAAAATAATTGTAAATTTTTTCTAAAATTTCTCTTTTTATAAAGCTCTTTCGAAAGTTTAAAATATATTTACGTTTTGGTTGATCAAATTACGTTGTACGAATAATCAGTTACTATAGCGTCAGGCCAATAAATTTTAAGCAGTCAAGATGGAAAAACATACCCTATCAGTAGCATCCTTACCTTTGGAAGATAATGCAATACCGAATAGCCAAATAAAGAAAGTTGATTTATTACCCGATCCCGAATCTCGTTTGGATTCGATGGAAATGAAAGAAAAACCTCTTATGAATCCTGGTATTCCTTTTAGAGATTTGACAAGTGTTGCCAGCAAAAAAGAAAGCATTGCACATCTTATTGATAAACTCGATGTCGAAAACAATCTCAGGTATCAAAGAACGGTAGAAGATACCTACTGTAATGTATACTCTTATGATTATTGCTATTTCTCTAAAGCATACCTGCCAACGGTTTGGTGGACACCTGAATCTCTCGAAAAAGTACTGCAGGGACAAGAAGTAGAAGTTATTTTTGAACAAACTGTTGATCGTATTTATTCCAGCGCTCTGCACGATTGGTTTTTGCAATGGGGCGCAAGTTTTGGATGGAAACGAATGTCTACTGTTGACGAAATGCAAAACAAAGTAAATGCTAATGGCGGAATTGGAATCATTTGTGCCAAAAGAAGAGAAAAGGGACTTTCCGGACATATTGTTCCTGTTGTTCCTGAAACAGCTCTGCATAAAGCCTATCGCGAAAATGGTATAGTAGTATATCCGCTACAATCCCAGGCTGGAAAACTGAATTATAATTATTTTGCAGAAGTGCGAAAAGACTGGTGGAATGACGAGTTATATTCCTCCTGTGTGCTCTATTATCATGAATAAATAAAAACAATTACCCCGATTGTCCCTGTATCCAAAAGCACTATTGATTTTCAGTGCGTTAACTACTTGGAAATAACATAAAAAAGAACTACTTTTGCAACTTGGAAAAACCAGGAATAGCAAAAGTCGTGATTTCGCTATTCTGTTGCTTAAATTATTGATACAAAAGCGATTAATAACAACAGTAATTTTATAACCTTATTATAAAATTTTACTTCTTAATTGATCTTGAAGTCGATACAAATGCAAAATTTCTAAAATATAAATTCCTATATTTTTAAAAGTAACCGAAAACTTTTATAATGGAGGCAACAATATGCTTAATCCGTTATAAGGCTTCCTGTCTCCTATTTTAACAGATTTGGAATTGTATATCCGAATAAAAACAATGCTTAAAAAATTTTAAAAACCATAAAAAGAAAATTAGTATAAATGAAAGACAATCAGACAAAAAAGTATTATTGGGGAATAGGATTAGAAAACGAAACTTACTTACAATTTGAAGATCCCTTAATAGTCTCTGGTGAATTTATACAAGAAAAAATTGGTTTTGAAAAATACAGTATTGACTACAGAAAATGTTACAAACCAGAAAGCTTAGCACCTGTTTTAAGAAAAGCTTTTGGCTTGAACGAAAACTATAAAGTGAGCCGAATGATGAACAGTCACTCGCTGGAAAAACTGGACATCAACTATCAGCATAAGACTTTATCCCCTATAAAACCATTGATCGATACAGAAAATGGTGAAGTACTCGCACAGCCTCTTGAAAATCCGGATTATCTTGGAAAATCAATCATGGAACTTTTCCTTGAGGATCAGCCGTACAACATTCAAAGTATGATTACCCAAAGAAACAAAACAATGGGTTCTGTACATTTTGATGGTGATTCTATCGAATTTGTAACCAAATATTTTGAAAACAGAACAATAGCCGATTCTTGTAAAGAACTAAAAGCAACTAAAAAATTGTTCCTTGATAAAATCAATGAATCTGCCGTTTTAAACGAAAAATTGAATTTTCCGGATTACAACAATGGTCTTAATATGTTTATGACCAATCAGGAAAACCTGGTTTTGTTTAATAACGGAACGTATCATTTTCATATTACGTTGCCATCACTAACAGAAGACAGCAGGATTGTAGATTATAACGATTTTGAAAAAACACATGCCAATGCCATCTATTTATTGCAATGGTTTGAGCCCTTTTTTATAGCAACTCTTGGCAGTCCTGATATTATGGGCGTAATTAGTGATAAATTTACTTTAGACAAAAAATTCACTTTAGGTTCTATGCGAAATGCCATGTCCCGCTACATAGGCGTTGGAACTTATAATAAAGCAATGCCAAAAGGTAAAATCCTGACCTATAATGTAGATGATTTTAGAAAACTGCTGAAGTTTGAAAAAGAAGAAAACATTTGGTGGCGCGATCAGATTGAAGCTGACATGGAATATGAAATGCTGTCTGAACTAGGCCTTGATTTTAATCAGGAAAAAATGTACCAAAGCGGTTTTGAATTCAGAAGTTTTGACGAATTTCCGGCAGAATACCTGAATGATGTTCTTTTTTCAATTATTCTGATCTGTGAGCATTCTTTGAACCTGCCTGATGTTCAGTGGGGACATGACAGTAAAGCCTGGAACAACCTTGTTTTTAAAACTTTAAAAATGGGTTATCTGGCTGAAATAGAAGAAGACGAAAAGAAAGAAGTTTTAGATTTACTGCAACTACTAAATCCATCAGATAGTAATTATAATACACTTAAATCCGAGTTTGAAGCGATTGTAAAATTAGATGCGTTTTTCTTTAAAATTCTGGCTGTTTTACACGATAAATACAAAGACAACAATGTTTGCCTTGACGCGATGTACGGGCAAAAAACAAGTACTCCTCCTCAATGGGACAACTTTAATAAATACCAAACCGAAAGGCATTTGAAACAAATAGGATCTTTCTGTGACAATTAATCCTTTCACTTAAAATCATAAAAAAACATCCCATAAAGAAAATTTCTTTTTGGGATGTTTTGCATTTAAAGAAGGGCGTTACGCTACTTCTTCTACTTTTAAGATTTCCAGTTTTAGATTTCCTTTTTTAGCAGGCCATTCTACAACATTACCTTCTTTATATCCTACCATTGCTATACCTTCATCAGAAAGAATAGAAATTTTATTTTTACTTACTTTGTTTTTCTCAGGACCTACAAACACAACCGTTTTTTCCTCATTGGTTGCACAATCTTTATAAGTTACTCTTCGGTTTACAGAAACAATATCTTCCGGTAAATCCCTTCTTAGTACCTGTGTGGCTTTTTTCAGTTCATGAAGCAATAATACTTCTTCTTCTACTGTTACTTTTTTTCTTCTTACGTGATCTTTAATTAAATCGTATATTCCTGTTGTTAAAATGATATTTTGTGATTGTGACATAACTTTCTCTTTGCTTCATATTTCATAGGTAAGATAATAACTCTTCATTGAATGACTTATAGCTCTTGTGTGTGTGTTGAATTCAATGATATCTTAATCCCAATAAAAATTGAAGATTAAATAAAAATGAGCATTCCGGATGAAAGAATCCCTGTCTAGAGTTTTGACAGGGCTTAATTAATAAACTCTTTCGAACTTTTTAAGAAAGTATCGTCATGCAAATACAATAACGTGCCCATAAGGCTCATCAAGTCATTATTTGTTAAATAAAAATTTGAAATCGTCATTATTATAAATACAATTAATTTCATGCAAGTTAGCCCTTTTTTCTGAAAGAAAAAAACTTAAAAAAGAAAGCAGATATTCCAGAGTTGGCAGGGGTTGTGAACACTTTCTATCCTCAGGTTGCAATCTGTATTTTTCAATTAATATATTTAATATCCTAAAAACTAATCTTCTAAAGAAATAAAGCTATTTTTATAACCTCACTTACATTTTTTTCAGCTAATAAAAATACAGCATATGATATTGCATTTTAGAAATTTTCCTCAACTCCGGACAGATCGTTTGCTACTCAGAAATATTGAGAGTACTGATGCTGAGTTGATTCACAAACTACGTTCTGATGAAATTGTAAATCAATTTGTTGGCAGAGATAATTCATCAACATTAGAAAAAGCAAAGGAGTTTATTCTCAAGATTCAAAATTTAGTCGAAAAAAATGAAGGCCTTTATTGGATTATACGACTGAAAGAAAACAATGATTTAATTGGATCTGTTTGTTTGTGGAATTTTGATATCGAAAAGGAAATCGTTGAAATCGGATATGAAATGCTGCCCGAATTTCAAGGAAAAGGAATTATGACTGAAGCCCTCAAAATAGTTACGGCATATACGTTTGAAGAAATCAAAGCAAAAGTAATTACAGCATTTCCGTCTTCTGATAATATCAATTCTGTCGCTATTCTAAAAAAGCTAAATTTCGAATTAGAAAACAAAAAGTATAATAATACGCATGAAAATGTAACAAATCTTGTTACTTATACTTTAAGAAATCCTAAAATGACTTAAAAACCAAATCAGGTAAAAATACCTATTCAATTACACATAAAAGATTGCTATTTTTATGTTGCTTTTGTATTGATAACTAATAACAGTAAAATGGGAACATCTTCTGAAAATGAACCTTTAAAAGGATTTAAAAAGCGTAACATTCCGATTAAACAAGGAATTGCAGTTAGAAATGCAGGAATTATTCTTTTAAATAGTTATATAATTATGCTGTTTGAAAGGCTTGAACTTATTGAGGACAACCGTTTTACCAGTATCGAAAATCAAAAGAAAGCTGTGCAATATCTACAGTATATTGTTACCGGACTAACAGAAACAGAAGAAATTTATTTACCACTAAACAAAATACTTTGCGGATTATTATTTACTGATAGTGTTCCCGGTAAAATTGAAATTTCTCCTAAAAATCGAAGCCTCATAGAAAGTTTAATAAATGCTGCTATTTCTCATTGGCCTGAAATTGGCAAATGTTCTGTTGATGGTTTTAGAGGCAATTGGCTCGTTCGGGACGGAATCCTTACAGAATTAGATGAAAGATGGGAACTTGTCATCGACAAAAGAGCTTATGACATACTTATAACCAGATCTCCTTTTGCTTTTTCAATTTTAAAATATCCGTGGATGAATAAGCCTTTGCATGTTACCTGGCCTTATTAAAAAACTATAAACCCGAAAAAACTATGTCCTGGATTATTCTTGAAAACCTATGGAAACGCGCTGTAGATCCTGCCAGTATATCTTCTGCAGACAAAGATCAAAGTTGGAATGAAGAAATTAAAGCTTTATACAAATTGGGTATTGGTATGGAAGATGCACTGCAATTTTTATACTTTGAAAAACCTGCTTTAGAGACTTTTAAAAATTGGATCAATAATAAAACGAAAAACCAAAATAATACAGAAGAAGTTTTTACAGATACCGTTCTATCAGAAGAAGATCTCGAATTTTGGAACAAAAATGGATATGTCGTTGTAAAAGATGCAGTCTCAAAAAAAGATTGCGAAGCTACCCAACAAGCGATTTGGAATTTCCTGGAAATGGATCCCAATAAAAAGGAAAGCTGGTACAACAGACATCCGGATCATAAAGGATTGATGCTTAATTTTTCGGATCACGAAACTTTAAATAAAAACAGATTTTCACCCAGAATAAAAAAAGCATACGAACAGCTTTACAATACAACCAATATCTATAAAACGATTGATAAAGTAAGCTTTAATCCTCCTGAAACTAATGATTTTACTTTTTTAGGAAGTGCGCTTCATTGGGATACCAGCTTAAAACAACCTATAAAATTTGGGCTTCAGGGACTGCTTTATCTTAGTGATTGTGGTATTAATGATGGTGCTTTTCATTGTGTAGCAGGATTTCATAACAAAATAAATCAATGGCTAGACAGTCTGGAACCAAACGAAAACCCAAGAGATAAAGCGCTAAAAACATTAGAACCAAAACCCATCACTGGCAATGCTGGCGATTTTATAATCTGGGACAACAGATTGCCTCATTGTGCGACACCAAACAAGGGAAAAAATCCCAGAATGGTGCAATACCTTACTTACTTGCCAAATGATTATAGTACTGCAGGAGAATGGATTTAAAAATAAAAAAACTCTAAAATCAAACGACTTTAGAGCTTTTATTATTTAAAGATGAGAATAATTAATTCTGATTTTACCCCTCAGATTATCATTTCTACCATCAAACCAAACAAGTAATATTTTCATTCAATACTGCTCTCATTTTTAAAATAAAATGAAGTCCTTTGCCAATAAGGATAAACAAGGCTAGCAAGACAATTACTAAAGCAACAAATAATCCTCTCATTATTTTAGAGCTGTTCATCATCTGATTAAAACAACCGAAGAGACAATCCTGCCTGAATTTGCTGGCTGTTCGCCTTCGATCCAAAATCACTCACATCAGAGAATCCCCATACATATCTTGCGTACAGCGTCAAAGGTCTCATATTGACTTCAGCCCCGGCAACAAAGGCAAAATCAGTCTTTTTGAAGAGTTTTTTGCCATTCTCCAAAACACTCTGATTACCACTGGCCAGAAAACTAAACTGTGGTCCTGCCACAACTGTAATCAGTCCCTCGCTATTCAAACGTAACAATACCGGTACGCTTACATAATTGAGCGTTTTGTTCTTTTGAAAGCATTATCAAAAATATCCCTGTAACTATCCGTTATTTTAGTATTCGTCTGATTGAATAATACTTCTCCCTGAATACCTAAGAAATCACTAAAGTTCACATATGCGAAGCCACCCAACTGATAACCCAGCTCAAAATCACTATTAAAATTTTTACCATCAAGTTTGTTCATATTAACACCTGCTTTTGCTCCAATATGCACCTGACTATAACCAAACACAGACATACATAAAGCTGCCGCAACAATCCATTTTTTCATATTCTATATATTTTTATTTAAGACCAAATAACCTTTTCATCTTTGCGGTCAGCAATTATTTTTTAGTATAATTAGCGTATTCCGTAATCGTTTCTACATTCGTCGCCTGCCCTATGAATTTAGCTTCCATAATAAGTTTTTCATGTACAGGAAGATATTGTTTCGCCTGATCATCCCATTTGTATTTCACAACAAGATCAAACTTATCAGCCGTAAGAATGGCCACTTTTACCGGCTTTTCATTCAGTGTCTGTATTTGATCCATTTTTTTAGATTTTATATTAATGGTCATATAAAATCGGCAATCTTTTATAAAACCATTTTCCTTATTAAGAGAAGCCGCCTCAACTTTGTAACTAATCACAAGCTGATCTGCCGTTTCTTTCTCGATTCTAAAACTTGCATCATCTACTTTTAAAGCCGGAGACTCTTTGCTTTGGTTCTTTCTAAAAGTGTTTACAGCAGACTTAGAAGGAGTTTTTCCGTCAATAGACACCACCGTCCAGCGTTCTGGACCTGAATTAGCCGGATCAAATTTAGCAATCGTAATACCTTCACTTGCGCTCGTGATTATAGTTTGTTTAAAATCGAACGCATAATTATCAGGTCGTTTTGTTTTTTCAGGATTAAGAACCCCAGAGTCGATTCCGTACTTAAAAAACACATCCATTACCTTTGATTTCTGTGCAGAAACAGTAGACGCAACTAACACCAGAGAGAAAAGAATCAGTGTATTTATTCTGTTTTGCAGTGCACCATTTGTTGTTGAAGTATTAAAACCTGCCAATGTCATTACTTTTGTTTTTTCCATTTTTAACTGTATTATTTGTTATTATTATGGCGCAAAATTATTGTTAGCATCTCTTTTACCGGGAATTTATTCCGTGAAGCGACGAATCTGTCGGGTGAACTGTCAATTTGGACTATTGAACTGAAACGGCATTGGCTATTTTAACCAAAACCCCTTATAAATAAAGCATTCACATCATTTTCAACAAAAATCAAAACTTATAAAACTTCCCTAATTTTAATTAAAACTGCTTCAAAATTCTTTTATTTGTACCCTCAAAAAGAAATCGAACCAGTACCTGGTATTCAATAAAAAACAAATCTTGTGAATCATCCCGAAGAAATGACCAATCAGATAAAGAAGAGTAAACTAAAAACCGTATTATTAATTACGTTTGTATTTTTAGGTTCTTATGCCAGTGTCTTTATCATATATCCCTCTTCTTACTGGAATGATTATACCAACCTGCCCTATCAAAATATCATAATAGATGTATTGGCGAATCTCTTTTTTTGTGTCACATTATTAATGTTAAGTCTTTTTATCGACAGAATTCTGGAGAAAAAAATTTCATGGATGATCCATCCTCTAAGACGTTTATTTATTCAAATCCTATTTCAAATTATTGGTGCATTATTTATTATTATTAGTTTGGCAGTAATTTATTATCTATTAGGAGAGCCTTCAGTCACGCCACATGCAAACGTGGGTCTTAGGCAACCATTATATATTATGATTTCGATCATACTGTGGTCATTAATGATAAGCGCATTAAATACCGGTGATTTTTTATTAAGAAATTGGAAAAATGCCACCATACAGGCAGCGGAATACAAGGTAGCCGCAGCCGAAAACAAGCAGTTAGTCGCCGAAATAGAGCTGCAATCCCTTAAATTACAGCTTGACCCCCATTTTGTGTTCAATAACCTGAGTGTCCTTTCGGAATTGATCCTAAAAGACCAGCAATTGGGATATGACTTTACAGAAAACTTCGCCAAAGTGTATCGTTATCTTCTGGTCAATTCAAAAAAGCCATTGGTACAGCTGCACGAAGAACTTCAATTTCTGGATGCGTACCTCTTTCTGATAAAAAACCGCATTGGTGACGGATGTGCTTTCCTGATCGATATTGATAAATCAAAGCTTAACATGTCGATCCCTCCTATTACACTTCAGCTTTTTGTCGAAAATGCCTTAAAACACAATCGCACAGAAGAAGAAAACCCGCTGACTGTTCGCATTTTTTCTAATGAAAATGATGAATTAATAGTATCCAATAACATTTTACCTCTTGTAAAAAAGGCACCTTCAACAGGAATTGGCCTTAAAAATATAGTCAGCCGTTACGCTTTATTAAGTGACAGGAAAGTCTTGGTCGAAAAAAACGATACCACTTTTACTGTAAAAGTACCCCTCATAAAATGAATACAATAAAAAAAATATTGATCCTCGAGGACGAAAAATTAAACGCAGAAAGAATAAAGCGTTTAATACTCAATATAAGACCAGACGCAGAAATTCTTGATGTTTTGCCAAGTGTAAAAAAGACGGTATCCTGGCTGTCCGAAAACAAATGCCCCGATATTATCCTGATGGATGTGCAGCTGGCGGATGGTTTATGTTTCGAAATCTTTAATCTGGCTGAAGTAACATGTCCTGTTATCTTTACAACTGCGTACGACGAATATGCTATCAAAGCCTTCAAATACAACAGTATCGACTATCTTCTCAAGCCAATTGAAAAAGAGGAACTTGAAACTGCTATGATCAAATTTGAAAATTCTTTACAACAACCCGCCGGCCAACAACCACAAATTGAAGAACTGCTTGCTTTTCTGCAGCCAAAACAATACCGAAAACGCTTTTTGATTCCGTATCGCGATGGTTACAGAAAAATCAATACCGAAGAAGTTGCCTATTTTTATTCGAATATGAATGTTAATTATGCGAAACTGTTTAACGGAGATGAAGTTGTCCTATCACAAACCTTAGAAACACTGGAACAGGAACTGGATCCTAAAAATTTCTTCAGGGCAAACCGTCAGTATATCCTACATGTAAATGCTATTGAAAATGTACACAATTTCTTTAATGGAAAATTAAAACTCAAAATAAAGCACAACAAAGAGGAAGATATTATCGTGAGCAGAACAAAAGCTTCATCTTTTAAATTGTGGTTAGATTACTGACAAATATTATATTATATTTTTTATTAATGGTTACTCCAAAATGCAATTAAAGAACCAATATCATTGGTATCAGGCGATTTAAAACTGGTAA
Source organism: Flavobacterium frigidimaris (assembly GCA_900129595.1). GTDB lineage: Bacteria > Bacteroidota > Bacteroidia > Flavobacteriales > Flavobacteriaceae > Flavobacterium > Flavobacterium frigidimaris. The sequence goes on from FQWG01000001.1 coordinate 329,677, forward strand.
TTATTTAAAAGCCGAAATGCAAAAAGTTTTTTTTTCGTTAGCAAAAATCACTAACTTGTATAGAAATTAGTAATAAAGCATCCTGTTTTTTACTGTTTTTATACCGCTATGAAGCTACATTTTTATGAAATAAATTACAATGTAGTGTATCTAAAGTGATTTTTCCAACATATAAAAATGATCCCGTTTTAAGGGAATTAAAAAATAAAACTATGCGAGTACCAGTCATTCGAAAAAATATAAAATTTACCCCGGATTCCAGAAGAGTTGTTGCACGATATTTTGTCAACGGCGATGAGCGAACCCAACAAATGGTAAGCCGTATCATGATGCTGGATGAAAAACAGGTATTAGAAACCTTAGAACAGACACTTCGGGAATTTGCCAGACGACACCGAAATATCTCCGCCATCTTTTTTAGACATTGCGAAAAAATAAAAGATTTAATCGAAGCCATGCAAATCGATTACGAAGCCATGTCACTTGATCGAAAAATGCTCATAGGCTCTTATTGCACAATGGAATACGCCATAGAATCTGCCGCAATTTTCAATCCATCTATTGTAGAAGATTTTGACCAGTCCGGACTTGAATTAGGAGAAAAACGTGTTATTATTTCGTTTCGTGCCACTGGTGAAGGCCACATCTCCTCTATCGTTTTTAGAAGAGGAATTCTTGATAAAGACAATAACCTGCAGGTAATGAAAATTGGCCATAACATCGATAAGGCTGAGATTGAACACAAAAGCCTATTCAATAAAGAACGTTTTTTATTGAAATTATCTGAAATGCATACACAGGATAAATATATTGCACAAATCATGCAGGATCTGCCGGAGGAATTCGAGTTTGCTGTATTAAAAAGCATGGTCAATACGGCCTTAAGCGATCCATCGATTCGTCTGGAAAGAAGAACTGCTCTTGAGGAAATAATCTGGCTAGCGGATTCTTTTTACGATCTGCAATTCAAACATGATTCTGACATCACGGAACGAGTTATATTTCCAATATCCGAGTCTGAAAGCCGTGGTATCGAAGATGCCCGTTTTGTACGTTTTATTGATGATGATGATTCAACTCGTGTTATGGCAACCTATACGGCGTATAATGGTCACGCAATACTGCCTAAACTTATCTCTACTGAGGATTTTTATACCTTTAGAGTCATGCCTTTACATGGTATTGGCGCACAAAATAAAAACCTCGCTTTATTTCCCAGAAAAATTAAAGGCAAATACGCCATGCTTGCCCGAATCGACGGCGTAAACAATTATATCATGTATTCTGACAGGGTGACCCAATGGAATACGCCAATTTTGCTGCAAGAACCGCGTTATACCTGGGAATTTACACAAATAGGAAACTGCGGCTCTCCACTTTGGACCGCAGAAGGATGGCTTGTTATCACTCATGGTGTTGGGACTATGAGACGTTATTGTATTGGTGCTTCTTTATTTGATCTCGACGATCCGTCTAAAGAAATTGGAAGGCTTAAAGAACCGCTTCTTTCTCCTCTTGAAGACGAACGTGAAGGATACGTACCTAATGTGGTATATTCTTGTGGTGCAATTATTCACAACAATAGTCTGATATTACCTTATGCCGTTTCTGATTACTCCTCTACTTATGCCATAGTCGATATGGTGGAGCTTATAGATGCTTTGAAAAAAAGCAAGTAACATTACATGAAAAAATATATCATCATCGCTTTTTTATTTACAACAGCTCCCGTTGTTTTTGCTCAGGTACCAATAGACAGTATAAAAGCAATTATTAAGAGAGAAGTCACCAATAAAAGAAGTAAAAGTATTATTGTTGGAATTGTTGATGCCAATGGCAGACAAATCGTGGCGGAAGGCTACAAAAGCGATCAAAATCATACACTGCCTGATGGCAATACCATTTATGAAATAGGATCTATTACAAAAGTTTTTACTTCATTGGTATTGGCAGATATGAGTATAAAGCATCAGCTGAATCTTACTGATCCAATCTCGAAGTTTCTCCCGAAAACGGTAAAAACACCAGTTAGAAATGGAAAAGAAATTTCATTGCTAAGTTTATCAACACACAGATCCGGAATGCCTCGTTTTCCGTACAATGTTGACCCAAAAAATTTAGAACAGCCTTATGCTGATTATACTGTAGATAAATTATACGAATATGTCTCTCATTTTGAGCCTCCTTTTGATATCGACACAAAGTGGAGGTACTCAAATGTTGCTTACGGACTTTTAGGCAACATATTGACATTGAAAGCAAAAAAGGATTTCGAAACCTTAATAACCGAAGAAATCTGTAAACCGCTAAACCTGAATAACACTGTTATTTCATTAACTGCTAAGCAAAAATCAAATCTTGCCACAGGACACGCCGAAACCGGAACCGCTGTTGGCCTTACTGATTTAGGCGCGATAGGTCCGGGCGGATCCATTCGTTCTACTGCAAATGATCTTCTGACTTTTGCAGAAGCTAATTTAGGACTCATTAAAACAAATTTATCTCCGGCAATAGAACTCACTCATGTACTGCAGGCAAAAAAAGACGGAAACGATACGTATACTACAATGGGATGGACGCTTGTAAGTGATGATGGCAAAAATTTACTTTTCAAAGATGGCGGGATGCCCGGATATTGCACTTTTTTAGGAATAGACAAAAAAAATAGAATTGGTGTCGTAATATTATCCAATTCGAATAATTCTGTATCAGATATTGGAAGGCATATTCTTGATAATCAACATCATGTAGAGCCTTATAAATATCCGTGGGCATTATTAGATACGATTAGAACAACCTATACAACAAAAGGAACTGATGCCGCTATTGCTTCATACCATCAGCTCAAGGCTTCAAATAATCCCTCCTTTGCATTTAATGAAAACCAACTTAACTATTTAGGAGTTGAATTAAGAAAAGCCGGAAAAATAAAAGAGGCTTTAAAATTCTTCACGCTCAATGCACAGGAATATCCTAACACTACTCTTGTATACGAAAGTTTGGGAGAGATCTACAAACGAAACAAGAATACTAAAATGGCTGTTGAAAATTTTGAAAAGGCCAAAAAATTAGATCCTGAAAACCCACATTGGGCTTATATTCTTGAGCAAATTAAAGATGCTCCAAATGACTGAAACAGCATGTGATTTCTTTCGTAACTATCTGATAATATTATAATTTAATTTGGAAAATTTTATAATAGTATCGCTTTGTTTATGTCTACATTTGTCATGTAACTCTCTGAAAATTACATTATGACAACTTCAAATCACAAAAACAATGTTTCCAGCAGCAGAACTTCCGATAAAAAAACGGAACTAAAGTCAACATCGTCACGACATAATGAAAAGACTACCACTGAAACTAAAAAGACAGTTGTCAGAAATAATCAATAATACATTGGGGAACTGTTTATGTGTAATTACACCAACGGATTTAGATTTAGTCCTGCCAATTACGGAATAACCGATTACATCACTTTACAACTTTACGACAGTTTTTATACCAACAATGGTTTTACAGATAAAGTGTTTGAAAAAGCAGCTCTTCTATAAAAGTAATTTCTTAGATTTTACTTAATTTTAAATACAAAAAAAAACTCTCAGCGGTGTTGAGAGTTTTTTTATTTAAAGCTAAGATTTATGGTATTATTTTGTCGTTTCTTAATTGTGAAAACAACTCAAAAAAGGAATCTTTTGTACTTTTATATGCTGTAAATCCCAGATTCCTGCTTTTCGACATATCTGTCATTACTTCCAGCGGACGTCCCAGATCAAGGTCTGTATGCCAGGCAGATGCCAGCTTATCCAGATTACTTTCCGTCAATCCGTTATCTTGTACAATTGCTGTCCAAATTGATTGTTTGTTATTTAATATCATTTCAAGCGGTCTGATTGTTCCGCTATATCCTTCAAAATCAATTTCAAACCATTGTGCTATTTTGGGCCATAACCACTGCCAGCGAAAAACATCCCCATTTGTAATATTAAAAGCTTGGTTTTCGGCTTCAGGCGTTGTTGCTGCCCATATCAATTGTTCAGCCAGAATTTTAGCATCCGTAACATCCGAGATTCCGTTCCATTGTTCCGCAGATCCCGGCCAGATCAAAGGCAAACCTTCACGCTTGCAAATACTTGCATACACCGCAAGTGTCGTTCCCATATTCATAGCGTTCCCGATAGTTTTACCAATAATAGTATGTGGTCGATGTACATTCCATGTAAAACCATCTGATACAGCTGCTTCATAAACCTCGTCTTCCTGTGCATAATAAAAATTCTGCAAGTCTAATCGGGGCATTTCTTCCCTTAGTGGAGTTTCCGGCAAAGTTCCTTTAGCATAAGAATCAAAAGGTCCCAAATAATGTTTCAAACCCGTTACCAGAGCAACATGTTTAATGCATTTCTTTCCGGACAACACCTGCAACAAGTTCCTAATCATAATACTATTGACCCTGATATTTTCTTCTTCAGTATCATTTCGCATCCATGTAGTAAAAAAAACATGTGTAGGAAAAACGTCTGTTAATGCTGAAGTCAATGATTCTTTATGCAGTAAATTAGCCGCAATTGGCAATAATCCCTGCATATCACTTTTTGGATTTCGGGCTAGTCCATAAACTTTCCATCCTTTTTCTATTAATTTTAAGGCAAGATTACTTCCTGCGATTCCTGTTGATCCCACTACCAGGGCTGTATTGCCATTTGCAGAAGGTGTTGGTAATTTTTGTGAATTCATATTATAAATTTTTATCAAAATTACTTCTAAAACAAGGCTCGGAAAGATGACCTAAAACAAGAAATTCGATTGATCCAGATCAATTATTTATGTCCCGGAAAGACATTCTTTTTTAAACGACTCAGGGTTTCCGGAGAAAGTCCCAGATACGAAGCCAGTAAATTTTGTGGCACACGTTTGATCAAATCCGGATTTTTTTCTACAATATGCTTGTATTTTTCTTCGGCAGTATGGGTATAAGAACTGATCAGTCTTCTTTCTTTTGTGATTAAACTGTTCTGAAAAAGCAAGCGGAAATAGCGGTCCATTACCGGAACCTGCAGTGTCAGGTTTTCAAAATCTTCACTGGTAATAACCAATACCTCTGAATCTTCCATTGCATCGATACTGTAAAATGAAATATCTCCCCTAAAAAAACTATTCATATCTGATGTCCACCATCCTTCAGGCGTAAACTGATTGATATGTTCATTTCCTTTCTCATCTGTATTATAAGCTTTTAAAAGACCTTTTGTAACGAAACTCAAATATTTACAAACATGCCCTTCCACAACCAAAAATTGTTTCTTCTTTAGTTTTTTAGATGCAAAGAAGGTTGTTATAAGTTCTTTTTCACCTGGAGTCAGGGTAACTTTTTCTTCAAGATGTTTGAAAAGTATGTCGTGCATGGCGCAAATTGTCTTATGATTATACTAAACAAATGTAAGGTATTTATTTTTTCAGCTTTTTTATGGTTACTTCAGGTTGCTGGTCTATCATGTATAGTACCAGGACAATATTGTTGTTTTAAATTATTAACTAACAATAGTAAAAGTTTCTTCAAACGGAAATTCAGTGCAATACTTAAAATTCATTAAAAAATAATTTTCAATCATTATCTAAAAACCTGATATTCAATACTCATCAAACATCAGCTTTTTTATTTCTGACTATTCAGCCAAAGGCAACGGTTCCCTGATAATCTTAAATAAATTTTATGCGAGACAATAAATGCCTGAATAAAATGTTTGTAAGTAAGAATTAATCTGTTTAAATTTAAGGATTGATTACTATTTATATATTAAAACATTTAAGGTTTATGAAAAGGATATTACTTCTGATTATTATAATGAGCGCTGCTCTGCAAGGATATGCACAAAAAGAACTGAAAGACAAATACAAACCCATTCCGTCTAAAAATTCTGAGAATAAGGAAACACTGCCGCCAACAGAAACGCCGCCAAACCTGGAGACACCGCCTTTAAAAGATGAAACCGTATTGAAAATCAATCCGGATGACCTTTATAAAAATAACATCCTATACAAACCGGAAGCCAATGTTGAAGGTGTTTTTTACAGAAGAAATGAATATTTAGGAAGTTATGTAACCAATACAGCTACTTCTACAGTGCGTTATCGTGATGCTGCTTTTGTAGATGGCGATAAAATCAGGGTGTATCTGAATGATAAAGTGATTGAAACTGAAGTAAGTTTAGACAGCGAATTTCAGGGCTTTAAAATCAATCTGGTCAAAGGAATCAATAAAATTGATTTTGAAGCTTTAAACGAAGGTTCTGCCTCGCCAAACACAGCTGAATTTCAGGTTTTTGATGATAAAGGAGCAGTTATCAAATCCAGTCAATGGAATGTAGGAACCGGTTATAAGGCAACTATCATCTTATATAAAGAATAAAACAGATCTATATTAGTACTGTTTAAAACTTAAAAAAATCCAATGCCGTAAGTTTTCAATTTTAAATTGATCATACTTAAGCATTGGATTTTTTTTATAAATCAAAACAAATTGCAACAATTATAATTCAGTTTCCAAAATCCTATTTATAACGAAGTGTTTACAATGAATTGGATATTTTTATTGAATCGTATCAGTATGGATTTCTTTCCAGACGATTCCCAATTTCTCACTGTTATTTTTTCTTATCTGATTGGCTAAAGGTATATTTTCAGATAATTTTAGTCCGTAAGAAGGGATCATTTCTTTTATTTTGTTTTGCCATTGCGGCGTTGCCAATTGGGTTTTGTAACACTTTTCGATTACTTTGAGCATGATCGAAACAGATGTAGAAGCGCCGGGCGATGCGCCAAGCAAAGCAGCAACACTCCCGTCTGAAGCAGTAACAACCTCGGTACCAAACTGCAATATCCCGCCTTGTGTTGTTGCATCAATTTTTATTACCTGAACCCTTTGCCCTGCGATTTTAAGATCCCAGTCTTCCATTTTTGCTTTTGGAAAATACTCCCTAAGTGCTGCCAAACGCTGTTCCGGTGTTAATACCACTTGCTCTACCAAATATTTTGTTAGCGGAACATTGTCCAGTCCTGCTTCTAACATGGGTCTGATATTGTAGAAATTAAAAGATGCCGGTAAATCTCCCCAGGTACCATTTTTAAGAAACTTAGACGAAAATCCTGCGAAAGGACCAAATAAAAGTTCTTTTTTTCCATTGATAATTCGGGTATCAAGATGCGGAACAGACATTGGAGGTGATCCTACAGACGCTTTTCCGTATACTTTGGCCTGATGCTGTGCTATAATTTCGGGATTATTACAAACCAGCCACTCCCCGCTTACAGGAAATCCACCATAACCTTTGGCTTCCGGTATATGCGTTTTTTCAAGCAGCGGAAGTGTTGCTCCGCCTGCGCCTATAAATACAAACTTTGCATCTATGGTTGTAGTGGTGTTGTTTTTTAAATCTTTAACGTACACCTTCCATGTTCCGTTGCTATTTCTTTTAAAATTAGTTACCTCGTGATTGAGTTCTAATTTCATTTTGCCTGATTTTAATAGATTTGAAGCCAATTCACTGGTCAATGATCCATAATTTACATCTGTACCAATATCTATTTTAGTTGCTGCTACTTTTTGCGAAGGATCACGCCCGTTCATTACAAGCGGAATCCAATTTTTGATCTGTTTTTGATCGTCAGAGAATTCCATTCCAGTAAAAAGCGGCTCTTTCTGCAACGCCAAATATCTTTTTTTCAAATATTCGACATTGTCTTCCCCTATGACAAAACTCATATGCGGCGTTGGATTAATAAATGTTTTTGGAGGTCCAATTTTACCTGCGCTTACCAAATAAGACCAGAATTGCTTCGAAACCTCAAAAGATTCATTAATTTCAACTGCTTTATGAGTATCAATCTTACCATTACTAAGTTCAGGTGTATAGTTCAGTTCGCAAAGTGCAGAATGTCCGGTTCCTGCATTATTCCAGGCCGATGAACTTTCCTGACCAACTCCATCAAGTCTTTCATAAGTCACAATAGATAACTTCGGGTCAAGCTCATTCAGCATATTTGCCAAAGTTACGCTCATAATTCCGCCGCCAACCAAAACCACATCTACTGTTTCCTCAGGATTACTTTTCTTCTCATTGCAGGATCCTAACAACAGGATACACAACAAACAGATTATACTTCTTTTCATTTTTGACTGATTACAATTAGAATCGTTATAATTTTAGAAAGAGAAAACAGAAACAAAAAAACAATTAATCCGGTCAGAAAGCTAAAAGCGGGTAAAATCCATCCTCCAATACCTCTTGGAGTCAATAAAAGATATAAAGTACCAATTAAAGCACCTAAACCAATAAGATAGGATAAAAACAAAAATACTGATGCCAGTATTTTCAATGTTCTTTGTTGTTTCAAAATGTCAGCAGAAGTATAAGAAGTCATAATCATAAATTTATAAGTTGTTAATAATAAAGACCTTAAGTACCTATAAAGATAAAAAAAATATTTAACTATTTCTTACATAATGCATTAGACAGAAATACAATTCTGATACAGTTTATATAATAATTAGGCAATAAAAAAACCGTCCTGATCAGGAACGGTTATCAAAGTCAGTATACTACTTTACTTACTACTTATTTCTTCACTCTTTACTTTTCGAACTGATCTAAAAAACTACCGCTTCCAGAAACTCAATCACTTCACCATTCGGGCTGTACACCAGACTATTGCTGACTGTTGTCGCTTTTTGAAGATTTCTTAATTCTAAAGTTTCTTTAGCTGATAATGGTTTTGCACCGTTTTCGATGGCTTCCTCGTAGGCTTTTTTGGCATCAATAACAGTGAAGCAAATATGCAAAAGGGAATTCTCGACATACGGATCGCCTTGTTTTCGTCTGCGTCCCTGAGTAGGAAAGTTAGCATTGCTGTCGCATATTTCGATATGGCAATCAAATGCTTTGTTTTTCATCATGACACATTTTTCTAAATTGAATTCCGGTAAACTCCAGCTGTGTACCACTTCAAAATTAAGTGTTTCGTAAAATTGTACCGTTCTTTCAAAATCCTGCGCTTTGATGGCAAAATGATGAAATCCTATAATATTATTGCTCATTATACTTCTTTTTTGATGCGTCTATTTTTCTAATAACTCTTTGATTTCAATTCGCTGAAATTTTTAAATAGGAAAGCTCTATTTCTATGAACCACTTTTATTCTAACCAAAACCATTCCTTTACATCGTTCTCGATACTTTCCTCTATCAGAACACTTTCATATTCATTCGTAGCGCTATTATGGCGATACTCTTTTTGCCATTCTTTGTGGTTTTCAACTACTTCGTGCAAAGCATCACAAATAAACAAAACCTCTTCATTGGTCATGATTGGATGCAATGACAAACGTACCCATCCCGGTTTATTACTTTGATTCTTTTGTAAAAGTTCCTCTGTTATTACATTGGATTCCGCCTGATCAATATCAAACAAATAATGGGCATACGTACTTGCACACGACCAACCGCCGCGGACCTGGATTCCGAAACGATCATTTAAAAGCCTAACGATTAAATTATAATGAATATTCTCGATTATAAAAGAAACACAGCCAATTCGATCTGTCTGAACATCACCTAAAACAGACAAACCCGGAATCTTCTGAAACTCTGAATAACAGAGATCCAGCAATTCTTCGTCTCTCTTTCTTATGTTTTCAACTCCCATCTGATCTTTCAGTTTCAGGGACAAAGACGCTCTTATGACTTGCAGAAAGCCCGGAGTTCCACCATCTTCCTTTACTTCAATTGATTCGCTGTAAGAATAACTTCCCCAAGGATTTGTGTATTTTACATTTCCTCCTCCGGGATTGTCCGGAACATCACTTTTATATAACTTTTCATTAAAAACCAAAACACCTGAAGTTCCCGGTCCTCCTAAAAATTTATGCGGAGAAAAGAAAACAGCATCCAATCGTTCTTCGGGATTTTCAGGATGCATATCGATTTGCACGTAAGGTGCCGAAGCAGCAAAATCAACAAAACAAAATCCGTTGTTCTGATGCATAATCTGAGCCAGTTTATGATACGGCGTGATAATTCCGGTAACATTGGAACAGGCTGAAAACGAACCGATTTTTAAGGTTCTTTCTTTATATTTTTCAAGTAATTGAACAAGTATTTCCGGTTTTACCAGATTGTTTTCGTCAGGCGGTAAAACTACCACATCAGCATTGGTTTCATACCAGGAAACCTGATTCGAATGATGCTCCATGTGTGTAATAAAAACTACCGGTTTGTCATTTTCATTTGTAGTAACCGCGTTTCGTAACCCTGTAAAACGCTGTAACTTTGCCAAAGCGGCCGTCATTCCGGTTCCGGTTGTCACCAAAACATCAGATTCACTGGCGTTCACATGCTTTTTGATAAGTGCTCGTGCATGATTGTAAGCATAGGTCGAAGCTTTGCCTGTTTCGCTGGAAAAAGAATGTGTATTGGCAATCATCGGGGCTACTTTTTTGAGCATGATATCTTCGATTGGCTGATATAATCTTCCGCTCGCTACCCAGTCTGCATACAGTAACTTTTGCGTACCATAAGCAGACTCGAAAGTGTGGTTTACTCCAATTGTATTTTCTCTAAACTTAGAAAAATAGTTTTCTAATTGACTTGGTTTCGTTTTCTTTTCAGTTGCATTCATTTCCTTATCCGTTTAATTATTTCTTTAACTCCTCATTTTCTTTTCTTAATTTACTGTGTCTTTTTCCATAAAGAAAATAAAACACTACACCAATCGCCATCCAGATAAACAATCGTTCCCAGCTTTCAAGAGGTAAACCTGTCATCAGGAATACACATACACCAATTCCTAAAATGGGAACAAACGGTACAAAAGGCACTCTGAATCCTCTTTTTACGTCAGGACTTGTTTTTCTTAATATGATAATCCCCAATGAAACTAATGAAAAGGCAAATAAGGTACCGATACTAACCATATGTCCTAAATCTGAAATGGGTACAAACCCCGCCAGAATACTCACAAATACCATAAAGAAAAGGTTACTTTTCCAGGGCGTTTTAAACTTGCTGTGTATATCGCTGAAAAACGAAGGCAGAAGTCCGTCTTTAGACATGCTGTAAAAAACCCTTGACTGTCCCATCAGCATCACAAGAATCACAGAAGTATATCCTGCTAAAATGGCGATAATCAGCGCGCTGTTCAGAAAATGATAACCTGTTACGGCAAACGCTGTTGCGGCAGGACTGGCATCGCCAATAAACGTTTTATAAGAAACCATTCCCGTCATTACATACGAAAAAGCAACATATAAAACTGTAGCGACCAAAAGCGAACCTATAATTCCTATTGGCATATCTTTTTGAGGATTCTTAGATTCCTGGGCCGCTGTAGAAACGGCATCAAAACCTATAAAACCAAAGAAAACTACCGCTGCACCTCTCACAATTCCTGACCAGCCAAAATGACCAAATTCGCCTGTGTTTTCAGGGATAAATGGATGATAATTTTCTTCCTGAATAAATGACCAGCCTAAAACAATAAAAAGAACAATAACGCTCAGTTTTAGCAATACCAACAGATTATTCATCGTTGCCGATTCTTTAGTGCCTTTTGCAAGCACAAGCGAGAGTAAAGCCACAATAACTATCGCAGGCAGGTTTACGATACCTCCCGCTAAAGTTGAGCCGTCAGCGAGCTTTACAGGGTCAAATGGCGAACTGGTTAATTCCGGCGGCAAATTGACATGAAGCTGTGCCAGCAATTTTGTCGCATAACTTGACCAGCTTACCGCGACCGTGGCAGAAGCAAGCGCATATTCAAGCACCAGATCCCATCCTATAATCCAGGCCATAAATTCTCCCATCGTAGCGTATGTATAAGTGTAAGCTGAACCTGCAACAGGAATCATCGAGGCATATTCTGCGTAACATAAAGCACAAAAAGCGCAAGCAACAGCAGCCAGAATAAACGACAGGATAACGGCAGGACCCGCATTTTCAGCAGCTACAATTCCGGTAAGCGAAAATATCCCAGCTCCTACTATTGCGCCAATTCCTAATGCAACAAGGTTTATGGGGCCAAGTGAACGCTTTAATCCTGCTCCGTCATTTTGCTCATTTTCTGAGACAAGTCTTTCTATTGATTTTTTAAATAACATAATTTTTATTGTTGAGAGTAAACTATCCGTTTAACTTCTGAGGAGTATTTATTGTTTAAACACATAGAAACATAGTTTATAAAACCTTAAAAAAAGGCATTTCACTTATTAGTAATTCACATAGTAATCTATGTGAAATTTTATATTTTTCTCAAAGCAAGAAAAACTATGTTTTTATGTGTTTAAAATTTTTAGTGATTGAATCTTTCGAAGAATTCAAAAGTTCGCAGCAATTGATCTATTCTCTGGCGATTATCACCGCTTCTGGTAATTTCGTGGCTTGCGCCGGGCTGTCTTACATATTCTACGGGTTTACCAAGTACTTTCAGGCTTTTGTATAACATCTGACTTTGCGAAACTCCTGTACGATTATCATTATCGCCATGAATGATCAAAAATGGAATATTGATATTCTCTACGTAATTAATTGGCGATTCACGTTCCAAAATTGCTTTTGTTTTTTCTTCCCACGGATAACCTCCAAAATATCTTGGAATCATGCGCCAAACATTGGCTTCTCCAAAAAAAGTCCCAAAATCATAAACACCACGCTGACTCGAAGCGGCTTTAAATCGCTGATCGTGACTGATAATCCATGTCGTTAAATAACCTGCATAAGAGCCTCCCGTGATAAACAATCTGCCGGTATCAACCCATCGCTGGGCTACGGTTTTATCTAATGCCGTTAATACATCACTTGCAGGTCCCGTTCCCCAATCGTTGATATTCGATCTCAGAAATTTTTCGCCATAACCCGAAGAACCTCTTGGATTACTGTACACTACACCATATCCCTGAGCACAGAAAAACTGATATTCCAGCCATATACTGCCATCACCGGGGCCAAACATCGAAGCCGGCCCACCGTGAATCTCAGTAAGTAAAGGGTATTTTTTTCCTTGTTCAAAAAGGATGGGTTTCATAATCCAATACTCTACTTCAAGGCCTTTCTCGTTTGTAAAAGTGCCTTTTTCCGGAAAGCTGATTTCTTTGTTCTGCAACCAGCCGGTATTGAACTCAGATACTAATCTTGGTGCTTTTAGTCTGAGATCAGACACATATAATTCTGATGGATTTTTGACATCTGTTTTCGCAAAAGCTATTACTCCGTTATTGACATCATAATCAGTGATTCCCTGATCTGTGGAACTCAGTATCTCTATTTTACCCGTACTTAAAGACACATTTACAAGAACATATCCGCCGTTGCTTGATGAAGTAAAATAAAGCTGTTTTTCGTCTTTAGAAAACCGAACATTATTGTTGTTTCGATCATAATCGATCACTTTACTTTTGGCTGAAGGATTTTCTAAGTTGAAAATTTTAAGCACCGGAACAGATAAATTATTGATGATACTTTCCTGATACGCCAATTGTTTTCCGGAAGGAGAAACGGCCAAAAGCTGAAACACCAGATTTTCTGCGCCCAGCAATTCCGTTACGTTTGTTCCGTCAGTATTGATGGTATAGATTTTAGTTTCTAAAACTCTGTCAGGATGTCTTTTTTCATTGAGGTTTCCGTTAAAAGCAATTTTAGTATTGCTTACGAAATAGGGATTAGAATGTGAATAAAATCCTTTTGTAATCGCCTTTTCTTTGGCGCCGGGTTTCGCATCAATAATAAAAATCTGAGAAAATCTCAGTTCGCTGCTGAGCCCGGTTTCGGTTTGAAACTGTAATTTATCAATTACTTTCGCTTTCTTGTCCTTTTCATTAATGTCAAGATAAGCTCTAATCGCCTGAAGGTTTCCATTAGGATCTGCCTTTGTTTTGTTGGCTTTGAGATTTTCATTAGCTGCAAATCCCGGCTTTTCGAAACTCCAGACTGGTAATTCTTTCTTCGGATTTAAAACCGAATCCTTAACCAATTCATTGATCAGAATTGAAGCTGTAAACAAAAGCTGTTTACCGTCCGGACTCCATTTTGGGTTTCCTGCGCCATATTTAGAATCGGTAAGCTGAACTGCTTCTCCGCCTTCATCTACTTTCAGAAGAAATACCTGCGATTTTCCTTTTACACTTCTTGTAAATGCAATCTGTTTGCCGTCCGGACTAAAAACCGGAGAACCCGATCCTTCTTTTCCGAAAGTTAATTGTCGTGGTGCAGTTTTATCTGAGGTTTTTGCTAACCAAAGTTGTGTATCATAATCGTAATCTAATGCACTTTCAGCATTTTTGTTGATGCTTTTTACTGTAAAGACAGCAGTTTTACCATCTTTCGTTAACTCTACATCTCCTACTGTTTTAATTTTTAGCAGATCCGTAACCTGAATTGGTTCTTTTTTTTGCTGACTGAAACAACAGACTGAGGCGATCAGCGCTAAAACAATGTAAATTCTATTTTTGATTTTGTTCATCTCTATATAATTATAAAATTATTTGGCAGTGGCCAATATTAGTTTCATAAATTCTTCTCCGGAAACCTCCCCTTTCTTTGTGATAAAATCCTTTGGTGTATTGTCTCCAATTTCAAATACCAATGCTTCTGTTTTATAAGTTTCAAACAAATAACTGAATAACGTAAAAGTTGGCGGTTTAAAATATAAAGGTTTTACATGAGGCGTATACCCCGGAATACCGTCTTTTACTTTGTTTAACCAATTGGGCACAAAACCCGGAATATTCCCTTTGAGATTTGGATCAACTGTATAATAAATATCATCGTGAGTAGAGTGAAAATCAATCGAAAACAACAGTTTATTTGAATCTTTGATTTCACGTTGCAAGAAATCGCGAACTGCTTTGGTTTCCGGCTGATTAAAATCATTATAATCTCTGTTTAAGTCGATTCCTCCTGAATTATGCCTCCAAAATCCTCCGTCGGTCCCGTCAGGATTTAATAACGGAATGACATATACTTCAAAATTCTTTCTGAACTTTTTAGCCAACGGAGTGTCAGCTGTTAACGATGCTACAAAAGCTTCGAGAGCATAATGTCCGGTAACTTCCGGTGGATGATTGCGTCCTGAAATCAGGATTTTATTTTTAGCAGAAGGATTTCCAATACTAAATACGGGTATTTTTCGACCTTCAGCAGTTAATCCGATAGACGTTTCTGCGGTATTGTTTTTATTTTTTAAAATTGAAATCCATTCGCTTATGTCTTTTGATGTTTTAAGTTCCTGTGCCGCAATCCAGGTCGTGTCTTTACTTACTTTTACGGTCAAAACATAATTCGAATCTTTTTCTCTTTTTACGAAAGTTCCGTTTTCAGAAGCAGTCCATTTTTTACCATCGCTGCTAATTTTTGCATTATAGCGGTGTTTCACATTTGGCGGATAATCAAACCTGATTTTAATTTCCTTGTTTGTTTTCGACCATACTTTAAAAGCATACCATGGACTTCCGTTAATGGGCGTATTTTCCGGTGTAATCAAAACGCTGAACGTATTCTCATCAATTTTGACAACGCCGTTTAATCGCGCTCCGGCAAAGTCATTTCCGAAGAAAACCTCCTCACCCGTTTTGTCAAAAACGCCTTTCCATTGTTTTTCAACCGGACGCGTTACGGTCGAAACTGCCGTAATGGGATCTTGCCCTTTAAAGCCGCCTTTGACTTGTGCATTTGCTGAAACAGCCAGTAACACAGCAGCCGAAAAAAATAATTTCATTTTCATTTTTCTTATTGTTTTGTACTTATTCCGGAATAGATAATGTTTAGTTCCTAAGGATGACAAAGTTTGTGGTCACTACATGTGATTACTTCTTTTCATCTTTCATCTATACTCTTTACTCTTTACTCTTGATTCTTGACTCTCTTCCCTCACAACAATTAATTATTCTGACTCAAAAGTGCTTTAAGCGTTGTCTGAAGTTCTTCTCCACGAAGATTTCTCGCTACAATGATTCCTTTTGAATCCACTAAATAATTTGCAGGAATGGCTCTTACACCGTATAATTTGGCGATTTCGCTATTCCAGTAAACTAATTCTGAAACCTGCAGCCAGTCTAAATGATCATCTTTGATTCCTTTGATCCAGTTTTCTTTCTTTTTATCCAGAGAAATTCCGATGATGTTAAATCCTTTGTCGTGGTATTCTTTATAAGCTGCCACGATATTCGGGTTTTCTTTTCTGCAAGGAGCACACCACGATGCCCAAAAATCGACTAGTGTATATCCTTTCAGATTTTCTGAGAATCGAACTGACTTTCCTTCCGGGTCTTTTGACACAAAATCAGGCGCTTTTTTTCCTATCGCTAATCCGTTTAGAACGGTTACCAATTCCTTTAATTCTTTCACGTAAGTGGAATTTTGCTGACTTTTATCTAAAAGTGCAATATTTTGTAAAATCTGGTCCGGTGTTAATCTGTACGACCAATTTCTGTACAATACATAAGCCGAAACGATAGAGCTGGGATGTTCTGTGATAAATTTGCTTATATCAACATTTTGAGTTTTCCTGTAAACATCAAACAAATCCTGAGACGCAGATCCTTCGACTACTGAATTGCTGTAATACTTAACCGGACTTAGTTTTACGGTAATAGGTGCTTTCTCTAAAAAGATATACAAAGGAATATTGGCTGTGTTAACACTTAATCCATACAATTCAGGAAGTTTTATTTTGGTTTTAAAACTAAATTTACCGTCCACTACTTTTACTGAATCGATGGTGGTAAACATCTTGTTATGAAACTTTTGCAGGTATACATAATTGGCCACGGTATCTACAACTGTTCCTTTTAACTGCACATTTGCGTCTTGCGCCTGAGCTGCTGTTGCTCCAAGGCACAGCGTAAGAAATAATACTATTTTTTTCATTTTATTTGATTTTAAGTTGATGTATTTTTAGTAAAACTTTGTCAAAGTTGAACTTTAACAAAGTTACTGTACGATTATGATGGCTGTTTTTTAATATAATTTATTGGTTGCTAACTCTGTATTTGCCGGCGGGAATATATAATTAGCATCAGATGGTGTTACTGCCGGGGTCTGTAATTTACTGTCGCCTTTGGCAGGAAGTGTTTGCAGGTTTCTAAGCAAATCGGGGCCGCGGAAACCTTCTCCCAATAATTCGATCCTGCGTTCTTTCCAGATTGCATCAATTAGCTGGTTGGGATCTGAAAGTACAGCGGGAGCAAAAACATACGAAGCATCTGAACGCTGATGAACGGCTTTTAACAAATTAGCAGACAATGTCAGATTGCCTGTTTTTGCAGCAGCTTCGGCATAATTCAGTAATACTTCAGAATATCGGATTACAGGAATATAATCGAGGAATGGCGATGGTTTTGCGTACTTTTTAAAATACTGTTTGCCTGACACGGTTCTGGTTAAATCACGGCGTTTATCAGTGGTTCTCCACTGTGCATCTCCTAAAATACCTGTCGGATTTAGATAATATTCTAAATTGGTATTGTAGATATAAGCGATGGAAGATTGCCCTGTATACGAATCTAAAGAACTCATTGGAATACTGAAAATAGATTCGACCGTTGCATAATTCGAAGAAAATATAACTGTAATATCAGGTTGCAAAACATGTTTTACATCACTTGCCGTAGTAGAAAACGGCGCTTGTGTCTGAGGAGCCAATTTAGCAGCTTCTTCAATTACTTTTGCCCAATTGTTCATCGTTAAGTAAACCCTTGTTTTAAGAGCAATTGCAGTACTTACATGCGCTCTTGTGGTATTAAGATCTGCAGATGCATAACTTTGCGGTAATGCTGCTTCGGCTTCGTCTAAATCTTTTATTATCTGTTTGTAAATTTCTGCAACAGAACTTCTTGCCAAATCATTATTGGCTGCTCCGGTTTCTGCTTTTAATCGAAGCGGAACTCCTTTTGAGGCTCCGGCGTCTTTATTATAAGGCTGTCCGTAACTAATTACCAAACTGTAATAAGACAGCGCTCGCACTAATTTAGCTTCGCCAATATATTGTCTGGCTTTTTCCTCTGTAACGACAGCCGGATTTGCAGCCAGTCCTTCAATCAAAATATTGGCGTTATTGATCGCTGAGTAAGCTGATCCCCAAAGATTATTGATATCATTTGAACCGGAACTGTAGGAGTTGTTCCAGCTTTCGTAACCTGTAAAATTATTGGCTGTGATATTGATAAAATCTTCTCCGCGCTGGTCCTGATACAACAGGAAACGTCCTCCGTATAAACTCGCGCCTTTAAAAGCTTTGTAGATTCCGTTTACCAAACCTTCGATTCTTGCCGGAGTTTTAAAAATATCCTTGTCAGAAACGGTGGTATCCGGTGCTATGTTCAGGTCTTCATTATTTTCACAAGAGGTAAATAACAATCCGGAGAGCAGCAAAACTGTTGCAACTGATTTTCTGTGTGATTTAAAATATGTTTTCATTGTGTTTGTTTATTAGTGATTAAAACCCGACGTTAAGACCAAATGTGAAAGTTCTTCCCTGACCTACAGAATTCTTCTCAACTCCCATAGAAGTGGTTGAAGCTCCGTTTGAAGAGGTTTCCGGATCTGATCCCGTATAAGACGTAATCAGGAAAAGATTGGTAGCCTGCGCATAGATCCTGATAGAGGATAATTGTGCTTTTGCCAAAATATTTCTTGGCAATGAAAAACCAACTGCCAATTGCTGCAATCGTAAAAAATCAGCTTTTTCTGCATTCTCAGAAATTGCAAAACCACTTGAACCATTCGAAATAACATCGTTATACACTAATTTCGGAATATCGGTTACCTGTCCCGGAGTTGTCCAGCGGCCTAAAACATCTGTTGAGTTATTGTAAAAACGCTGGTCCAGAAGGGTTCCTCTCGTATTATTCATCACTTTATTACCACCTGAATAGGTAAAACCAACAGTAAAATCGAAAGCTTTGTATTGAAATACATTTGTCAGACCTCCATACCAAACCGGCAATGCATTACCCAAAACCTGATAATCTGCTACTGTAATGGCGGCAGCTGTTGTTCCGTCTAAATATGTCCAGTTGCTTTGCCCTGAAGGAACTGCAGCACTGTATTGTACTTTTTCTCCGTTTTTGTTGATGAAGATTCTGCGTCCGTTGTCCGGATTTACACCTCCGCTTACTGCTCCGTAAAGACTTCCCGCAGAATAACCTACTCTGGTAATATTGTTGGCTTCTGTGGTTACCTGCGTATATCCAATAATGTCTGTGTTTCCTTCGGCAAGAGCTGTAACTTTATTTTTTACATGTGTATAATTGAAGGACGCTTTCCATTGAAAATTTTCAGTATTTGCGATTGTCGCAGTAAGTCCAAGTTCGATCCCCCGATTGTACATGGATCCCACGTTAGAAAGTATAGCATCTCCCGGAATTCCCTTTGAAGGCGATTGAGGAGTACTTAAAATCAATCCATTTACATTATTATTGAAATAATCTGCGGTAAATTGCAATCGGTCTTTAAAAAAGCCTGCCTCAAGGCCAATGTTGGTCTGATCGCTGGTTTCCCATCCCAGATTTTCGTTTCCTGCCTGAGAAATTGCCCAGGTAGATGCTGAACCATAAATAGATGCACCATAAAGATTTTGTGAAGCATACGCCGATGAAAGATTTCCGTTACCTACTCTTCCCCAGCTTCCTTTTAATTTTAGTGAACTGAAAGTATCTGTAATTCCGCTGTTTTTAAAAAACGATTCTTCGCTTACCAGCCATCCTGCAGAAATACCGCCAAAGTTTCCGTACTTATTGTTTAAACCTAAAGCTGAATTTCCATCTTTTCTGAAATTTCCTGTAATGAAATATTTCCCGCCATAATCATACGACAATCTGAAAAACGAAGAAAGAAAAAGTCTTTCAGACAAACTGTTTCCGGACGACCTGATGGTTCCCCATGTTCCCTGATAATATTCAAAGAAAGGGTCTGAAACATTCGTTTGATTGGCTCCCCATGAAGAGTTTTCATATTTCTGAACGTCATATCCTGCCAATGCTGCAATATGATGTTTAGCCCCAAAGCGCCTGTCGAAAGTAAAACTGTTTGTAAAATTGTAATTGTTTCTTAAAGCCGCAATATTAGTAGCAGAACCTCCTGTAGCAAATGCTGATGATCCAAGATTAGGGCTTAAATACGTGATATTTTCTGCTCTTAATCTGTCTATTCCGTAATTACTGTCGAATTTAAATCCGTCGAAAAAAGTAATCGTTGCATGAATATTTCCTACCATATGATCGTTTGAACTGGTATATTTACTGTTTTCAAACAATGCTCCGGGATGCCATAAGGTATTGGTAAACAAGTTATTTCCTGAACTTGCTGTTCCTGTAGAACTTAGATTATACGAACCATCGGGATTATAAGCTGCAACGTTTGGAGGCAATACCAACGCTAAACGTGCTGCACCAATCAATAATAAACCACTGCTGCTTAATGATCCCGTATTTTGTGCCTGATTGAAAGTATTGTTATACGAAAGATTTCCGCCTAGTTTTAACCAGCTGTTTACATCGTGATCGATATTAAACCTTGCTCCTTTTCTTTCGAACTCATTGTCTTTTGTAATTCCTTCCTGCTTAGAATAATTGGTAGAAAAGAAATACCTTGTTTTATCTGTTCCTCCTGAAATACTAAGGTTATGGTTTTGAGAAACAGCATCGCGATACACCTGATCTTTCCAGTTTGTATTGACACGGGAACCATCAGGATTCAATGACGGAAAGAAAAGCGCTGAGGCTACAGCAGGATTATTTTCGTTTCCGCTCAATATTTTGCTGTTCAATACGGCTTCATTTTTGATGTCTTCGTATTGTGTATTGTTTAAAAGATCTGGTAATCTGGTGGCTCTGGTAATTCCTACCCAGGCATCATAAGTTACTTTAGCCTTGCCGGCCTTTCCTTTTTTAGTGGTCACCAGAATCACACCACCGGCTGCACGTGAACCATAAATGGATGTAGAAGCAGCATCTTTTAAAATATCAATAGATTCAATATCTGACGGATTAATATCGGATAGCGGATTATTAGCTACTGAATTTGTTGTCGAAACATCACCGGAATTCACCGGAATTCCGTCAATAACAATTAAAGGAGATGTACTTAAAGAAATTGAATTTACTCCTCTGATTCTAATTACCGAAGGATCATTTAATACACCACTCGGCGTCGAAACATTTACCCCGGAAGCTTTTCCAATAAGTGCCTGCTCAAAACTTTGCACCGGAATATCCTTAATGGTTTTAGAAGTTATTCTTGCAGCTGATCCTGTAAATTCTTTTTTACTCTGGGTACCGTAACCTACTACCAGAACTTCTTTTAAAGCAGTGTTAGAAGGATTCAGCCGAATGTCGCTAAAGGATGAACCTGCTCTTTTATCGAGTGTTTCGTAACCAACATAATTGATCGAAACGGTATTGTCTTGTGGTGTTATCGAAAGAGAAAATTTTCCATTTCCGTCACTAATCGTCGATTTGCCGCTTTCGGTAGCAATGATGGTAACTCCGGGTAACGGTTCTCCCGTATCAGAACCTCTGACGGTACCACTTATTGTTCGGTCCTGTGCCTGTAACACACTGGGAAGTATGCTAAACAGAAAAATTAAGCTTAGTAAGATTTTTTTCATTTGGTTTTGGTTAATTAAAAATTGGACATATAAATTCCCGGACCACTATTAAAATGATCTATCATTGCATTGATAAAAAACAGGAAATTGGTTTAAGAAATGTTAACTGTAGCGCATTCGGAAAATCGGGAAATGATTTTCTTCTTCTGAAAACAGATTTTGTTGTTCCGGACTGGCGTGTAATATTAATTGCGTTTTCATTCTAAAAATAAATGACTTTAATAATAATGATCTTACTCAGATTTTCTAACGAAATCTTTCTTATCTGTCCACCGCAGCGGAAGGATTTAGCACCTTATTTGGCAACAGGTTGCTAAGACATCATCGGGCCTAATCCCTCAGTCTTTCTGGATAAGTTCACGTAGATTTTTTCTACCCTGCAAATATATATATAAATTCTATGTAATTAGTAGAGTTTAGGTTTGTTTTTTCGAAAAATGAGCAATAAGTTTAAAAATATACCTTGAGATATTGACTTAATCATAAAAATTTATCCTGACCAAAAACCAATTAAAACACACCAAATCAACACCTTAAATAACTAATAAATCTTTTTTCACCATTACTGCATATTTCCCCCTGCTCCTTCTGATTATTTTTATTTAATTTTAAAAAAACACATCCAAAGCAAAAAAAAGATTACAAAAAGACTATTGTATAACACAAATTACAATCGATGGTTTAGCATTTTTTAGTAATCAATGAAGTTTAAAAGTTCGGTAAACAGTAAAAAAAGCATGATCGTAAGTCTCACTTTTCTTTTTATGTACTTCTTCCCTTTTATTATATTAACAAAATTTTATTTACCTTTAAAGTATTCTAAAAGTCAAAAATATAATAATGTAAAATCGAGATTTGAATAAAATCTTGGTTTTTCTTTACTTTTTTTCTTAAACACGCCTAAAAAACTGCTGCAGCAAAACAAAGAGCAGCAATACTATCTGCCTTATAGAAATACATTCTGAGCACACATTGACTGGTTTATAATGAGTAACTTAAAAATAAATCCAAAATGCAGAAAATTGTACCTTTTATAATCCTATTCTTTTGCTGTTCCCTGGCATGGACCCAAACAAAATCGACGGACAGCAGTGCAACCGCAAAACCAAAGGTCAAGAATATTGATTTCAATGTAATGCCTTATCTTAATTACAACAGGACTCTTGAATTTATGTTTGGTGCAATCCCAATGATGATGTACAAGGTCAACAAAGCAGATACGATCTCGCCTAAATCTTTATCCGGTATTTCTGCGGTTTATAGTACTAATAAATCTTATTTTATTGCCTCATTCAACAAATGGTATTTGAAGGAAGACAGCTGGCGGGCACAACTTTTTATCGCAACAGGCAATCAGAATGCACAATTTTATGTAGATGATATCGACGTACCTGCTTTTTATGATTACGGAACCAAAGCATCGATGGTGAACTTTATCCTGCAACGCAAGGTTATAAAATCTTTATATGCCGGTATTGGCTACGCTTATGCGCATTATGACACAAAATATGAAGACGATATAGAACCTTCTTCTATAACTCACACCAATGGCTTGCAATTCAATTTAATGTATGATACGCGTGATGCTGTTTATTATCCGACTAAAGGTGATAAAATAAAACTGCGATGGCTTAATGATCCTAAATGGTTAGGAAATGATGTTACTGCCAATAAAATCCTATCCGAGTACAATACCTATTTTCCCATGCGTCACGGAACTGATGTACTCGCCGCCCGATTCTCCGGTAAATTCGGATTGGGTAATATTGCTTTTGAACAACAAGTGACGATTGGCAATGAAGACATCAGAGGCTATTCTGAAGGAAAATACCGTGGCGACGGACTAATGGCGCTGCAGGGGGAGTACCGTTACAACTTTAATAAAAGAATGGGATTGGTGGGTTTTGCCGGTGTAGCCACCATTTACGGCTCTGACACAGAAAGTTTCAACTGGGGTTTATATCCCGGAGCCGGTGTAGGTTATCGCTACAGGGCCTTCAAAACCGAGAAATTCAATATAGGACTGGATGCCGCTGTTGGTAAAGGAGACTGGGGACTTTATTTTAGAATTGGAGAGGCATTTTAGATTATTAGCTATTTTTAAGAGCATTTTTATTGAAATAATTACAAACATCGATTCTCTGTTGATTTGTAAATTAAACTATGTGTTACTATTTTTTCTCGAAGATCCGGCAGATTTTTATTCTCTAGTCAACCTCTATATTCTTTCCTCTATATTCTTTCTTCTTTCCTCTATATTCTATATTCTATTCTCTCTCTCCTCACCCTACTTCCTATTTCTCATCCACTTTTCTATAGGTTCGAGAACTGTATTTACAATCGCTACTAAAGCCGTACAAATCAAAGCTTCGATAAAATAACCTGAAGCCGCAATACAGCCAATAGCGGCACTGCACCATATTGTGGCTGCCGAGTTTAATCCGTGTACATTAGGCCCTTCTCTAAAAATAACTCCGGCTCCCAGAAAACCAACTCCCATAACGACCTGAGCCGTAATACGGGTAACATCGATATTGGGCGCATTTGCAGCCACTTTTATAGACAATAATACAAACGTGGCTGCTCCTGTGGCTACGAGCATATTGGTTTTTAGCCCTGTTTCTTTATGATGCCATTGTCTCTCGAAACCTATAATTAATCCAGCGAATAAAGCGACTACAAGTCGGATAAAAAATTCTGTTGTGCTCAAAATTATTGTTTTATAGCATTAAAAAAATCTTTGCTTTTTGAAAGATTAAATATAAGAATTTTCAAGATTATTTAGATTCTAAAGTTGTCCTTATGTTATTATAATTCTTCTGTCTCCGGAATTTGATTTTCCAGTATCTTTTTTAACTGAGGCGCAAACGCTAATCCCCATTTGTCAATTGCTATAATAAGAGGCATTAGTGACTCTCCGGATTCTGTTAGAAAATATTCTACCCGCAAAGGGATTTCTGTATAAACTGTTTTTCCCAGAAGTCCATGAAATTCCAATTCTTTCAATTGATTTTGCAGTACACGCTTTGTAATTCCGTTTACAACTTTAACAAGGTCTTTAGGTCGTTTTGTGCCTTTTGAAATTTCATCAAGCAAACAAAATTTCCATTTAGAGCCCACCACTTCCATGGCTACATTGAGTCCGCAACTATAATCAATTGGTATTTTTCGCTGGTACATATTCATGTCATTTAGAAATACAAAAGTAAAGACAAAAAAGAGCTTTTCTACGAAATGGTGATGGTGATTAATTTATCACTATAGGATTAATTCGTCCCTTATTGCCCTGTTTATCGATCAGCCCGACCTTTGTGGCTTAAAATTATAACATTCACAAAATGAAAACTCTCGTAATTATAATTCATCCAACTTTCGAAAACTCGGTGATAAACAAACGCTGGATCGAAGAACTGAATCAATATCCGGATCAGTATACACTACATAATTTATACACCTTATATCCGGATGAAAAGATTGATGTTGAAAAGGAACAGCAATTAATAGAAAATCATGATATTATCGTATTTCAATTTCCGTTTTACTGGTTCAATTGTCCGCCGTTATTAAAAAAATGGCTGGACGAAGTATTAACTTACGGGTGGGCTTATGGCAGTACAAGCGGCTATAAAGTGGCCAATAAAAAAATTGCTCTGGCTATTTCTGCCGGTATTAATAAAGAAGATTACAGCGCAAACGGAAGGTACAAATATACCTTAGAACAACTGACTGCTTCGTTTGAAGTCACTTTTGATTATATCAAAGCGGACTATCAGCCTTTGTTTGCTTTTTATGGTGCAGAACATGATGCTTCTCCGGAAAGAATCGAAAAAAGCACTGAGGATTATATGTCATTCCTGAAATCACTATAAATAATTAATGTTGCTAGTTTAATAGTACTCTAAGAACCTGCAGACTTAGAAGAGATTAGTTATGTTGCACGCAAATTTTAAAAGATTTTAGCAGATGTAAACGGGTTTATTTATAATTAAAATCAAAATTAAATCTGATTTAATCAGCAGACTCGAATGACAGCGAACAGGTGAAGCAATATGCGTTAAAAAATCATTTTCTCCACAATAATTTGCCTTGGTACAAAAAACAGCAACTTGAATTAATTATAAATATTCTTGCTTTTTTAAATCGAAAAACCCCTTTGCTAATGCAGTAAAGGGGTTTTTCGATTATTTAAAATATAAGTCATACGCTCCTGCCACTTCTGTAGAAACTTCTCCGAGCCAGCCAGCTTCCTGATTGATTCCGGTATACACTTTCACAAAATCTATCCCGGGAAGTTTTACGTACTTTCCGTCTTTATCTACAGCCCACGAAATATCAATATTAGAACCTTCATCATTATTTGGGGCGTTATCAGCATATCCAAAATCAAAAGATTTACCTACCCAATAGTTTCCTGTACCGCTCTGATCGTAAAAATTGTCTTTTATTTTTGTTCCTTTCAGCGTATAGGATGACTCTGCGATCCATAACGGATAATAGCTCTGATCGTGAAATGCATTTTGTGTTTTATACCCTGAATTGCCCTGATTGTCCTGCCATTTAACATATTCTATATTGGCCTGCCAAAATTCATCTCCTGCAACCGGCTGTTTGTTGGGATCCGGTTTAAAATAAGTGATGCTGTAATTCTTAACTGTTGTATTTTTAAAGTATTCACTTCCTGCAATTTCGTACCATTCATCTTCATCGGGTTTTCCGTTTTTATTTTTGTCGTAAGCCACTAAAATAATACCGGGTTCGCAAGATCCAAAACGCTCCTCACTGGCTTCACTTCCAAAAAACGCATTCCCTAAAATCTTAAAATCCCTGCCGTTCATATTGGGTATGGTATGGTCAAAGCCAAATACGACATAACCACCAAAACCTCCTAATGATATCATACTGCTATTTGGCCCAACGATGGCCTTTTTTGCTGCACTGATCAAATTTGCTTCGGTATTTCCGGGTAAATATTCCGGAATTCCGTTAGTAAACTGACCTACTGCTGGACGAAAATCGAAGACATTTGATATGTATTTGCTATAATTTGCCGACTCTTTTGTCACGCTGATTAAAGAAGTGTATGTTTTTACCACTCCATTTGTTGTTAGCTTTAGAGTCAGAGGATAATTCTTTTGATAAGGACTGATAAAATCCAGCTCGGTATTTTGTGATATTACAGAATCATTAATACTCCATGTTAGCTGAGCATTGGCTGGAAGCTTCGGGACAATACTGAGCACTTTAAAACGGTCAATTGTATAGTTTTCTTTAAGTATCTCTGCAGGATCGATACTTCCCGGATCCTCTTCTTTGTCTGATTCGCAGGCAATGCATCCAAGCAACAAAATTAAGGATAATGTGATTTTTAAAATGTTAAAATGATTTTTGTTCATATTTAATAAAATTGAGTATTCATTACAAATGCTATTGCATGTAATACGAAAGAATTAAAAAAATTAGCGGTTTTGTGATTCTAGTTTTTAGTTATAAAAGCGATATGTGCGGGAATGTTTCCTCCTGTCGTTTTCCATTTTAATTTTCCGTCAGGAGTAAAACAATAGATGTAACCTGTTACGACATAATTCTGTGCATCGGTGATGTATATTTCTTTTGTTTCCGGATTGACCTGTATTCCATACGGAATCATTATTTTCTTATCTGTTCCGTCAGTAATGACTTTATCACTAATGACTTTTTTGGTTTTGGTATCTAATATTCCGTACGTAACTTTATTACTATTTGTGAGATAACTCCAGGAAACACTATAAAAATAGAGCAAATCATCGACCAGACACATTCCCGAAACCGGAATATCAAGCTGCATCTTTTTCTCATCGGTTTGACTGTCTATCACAAAAAGATTGGATGGTGTATTGTAATAGTCTCCTCTGGAACTTACGTAAATATCTCCGCGGGCATCTATTTGCATTCCGTAGAGATTGATGCCAACATCTATTTTTTTAGTTTCGGTAAAGGTTTCCAGATCGATAACCGAAACTGTTCTGTCGTAGTTAGGAACCCGATAACCTCCTGAATTTGCCACATACAATTTCCCATTGCGTATTACCATTTGTTCAGGCTGATACCCTACTGTTACTTTTCGCTTTATTTCTAATGATGCGGTATCAATTTCAGCAACAAAACCTATCTCGGCATTGGGATCTATGGCCACCGGACCTGCATAAGAGCTGACATAAGCTTTGTCTTTATAAAAGGCTACATACCTGCAATTGGGAATGTCTATTTTCTTGATGCGTTTTGCCGTCCATTTATCTATGACCTCAACTTTGTTCGAGCAGTTGATCACTGCATAGACTTTATTCCCGTATATTTTGATATCGTTGCCTACATCTCCCAGTTCTTTGACAACTGTAGGATTACGTTCTGAATAAATATCTGTGGTATAATTTCCCGTTCTGTAATTGAATACATCAATACTGGCACGGTTCATTCCCATATTTCCCTCGTTAAGAAGATAAAAACCTTCTATTTTTCCGTCACTTCTGGGAGCGGCAACACTTTTATCCGATGAAGGGAAAACGGTTTCTTCTTCACGGCAGGAAGCAAAAGCAAGGACTACAAATAAACTAAGGACTAATTTTGCTGTTCTCTTTTTCATAGCTCAATACTGATTATAAATTTTAAGGTACGGCCCAGCATTGGATAATTGTAAATTACCTCATACTGCTGATGGAGTACATTGTTTAATTCTACTGATCCTTTCATTTTATACTGCTGAAATACAAAAGATTTTTGTATCGCTAAGTCATGCGTATACCAAGGCTGAACTTCATTGACTTTTATGTTGTTGACATTGCCATTGTATCGTTTCCCAACATATATAAAACTATAATTAAAGTTCCATGTTTTATAATCGGCATTTACTATTCCGGATCCGCTATGCCATGGCGTGTAGGGTATCTGATCTCCATAAGAAGAGAGTTCTAAACCTGCAAATTTTGTGTAATCTCTGCTTTGAGAATATGTGTAGGTGAGATTTGTCGCTACATTTACTTTGCCAAAATGCATTCCCATATTGACTACAGATTCTATTCCTTGTCCTTTTACCTGTCCTATATTGGTCATCATCCAGCGGAATAAATTTCCGGTTGGTGCAGCGACGATTTTATCTTTGGTATTGGTATAATAACCATCAATCTGAAAAGAAAGTTTATCGAAAAAACCTTTTTCTACTGGCAAATTATAGGTAAAACCAACATCATACTGATTCATGTATTCCGGTCTTAAAGTACTGGAACCAACCATAGTATAATACAAGTCATTAAAAGTGGGCATCCTGAAAATACGTTTGGCAAATGCCCTTACCGTAAAATCATATTCTTTAAATGGTGTATAACCAATAAATAATGCGGGAGTAAACTCTTGTTTGTCCGGAGCTTTTGCATTGAATCTCACTTCTTCCTGAACATAAGTACCTACCACATTACCCAAAACTTTAAATCCTCCCAATCTGTAAGAACTGGCGAGAGAAAACAATCCCGTATAACGCTGTGGATACGAAAACAAGGTCTGGATTCCTCTTCTGGTAGCGTTTAATCTGTTGTACTGAAAATCTGTAGACAACGAAACATCCCACGTGGGTAATATACTGTACATATTTACTGCCGAAAAATAATATTCCTGCTGGTAATAACTGTCGTCTGATTGTGCTCCTTCGGTTACCGTTTCACCTAAAATATTAGTGGTGTCTCTGGCAACATAATGGGTATAATCATAAGCATATTTAGCTTTTGCCTGAAATTTATATTTTTCTGTAAAATCTTTGACTAAAGTTCCTTGTGCAAAAAAATTCTTATCGTACTGCCTAAAGCCATCAGAAAACTTATTCTCGACAATTGCGCCTGGTGCTCCTCTGTCTGAATCATAATAATACACTTTGGCATCCCAGGAACCCTTATTTATTTTTCCGTAAAGTCCGGATTCAAATCGGAATGCTTCTATGTCACTATTGTGTCTGGTGGCAGTGGTATCATAGGCTACAGTTCCGTCAAGATTGTTTCTTTTATATCTGTATTTGTATTCCCCGTTAGATTTAATGTATTCAGAACTCACACTCAGACTGAGTTTATCGCTCAATTTTTGTTCCCATCTAAAAGAAGGATCAATATAATTGATGGACATTGTTTTGTATCGTACTAGCAGATTTGTCTTTTTTGTACCAGTAAAAACAGGGCGTTTTGTTCTCAGATAAATCGTCGAAGCTGCAGCAAAATCTTTAGCCGACTGAAAGATTTCGCTTTTCTGGCCATTGTACATCGTCAGGGATTCCATATCATCTAAAGAGTATTTCCCTAAATCTGTTACTCCGTTCTGTGCATTCCCTAATTGTATACCGTCATAAAAAACACCAACGTGATGTGTACCCATATTACGCACATCAACCGTTTTAAGACCGCCCAAACCGCCATAATCCTTAATTTGTGTTCCTGCAAAATACCGAAGGGCATCTGCAACATTGTGGCTTGCTAAATTTTCGAGCAATTTTCCTGAAAGGGATTGCACCGGAATTACTTCCTGATAGGGTTTTCCTTTTAGTATTACTTCTTTTAAAACCCGTAAACTATCATTAGATGTTTGCGAATAAAGCAAAATTGGGGTAAACAATATAAAAATGAAAAAGAGTAGTTTTTTTGTATTACACATCACTGATTTAATTAAATAAACTTCGGGATGTAATAATCATAAGCAATAAGAGAGAATCCTGTTATAAATAGCAGGTCAGTTCTTGTTGTTCAACTTTATTCCACGAAAGTCGTAAACTATGTGATTGTGGCAGGTCTCCTGACTTGTTCCATCTTCAAACAACCTTCTCATCCGCGGCGCGAACAATGGTATTAGTAACGTTTAAAGACTTGTATAGAACTTACAGTAGCGGGTCTGTTCAGGATTTGCACCTGATTCCCTTTTAACTATTTTCTCAAAATACTAAAAAATAGACCAAAATCTGGTGCAAAGATAGCACTATCTTATAAAAAAGAGGTCGTGCCAAATACAATTTATATTTATCGTAATAAATTAAGAAATAAAAACGAAACTGTCTCTGCTAATTAATCTGCTTCTGCATAACTAAAAGTTAGTTTAATGTCAGAATCTGGTGAAATGGAACCTGGTGAAAATGTAAAAATCTGAAATATTTAATTCTGGCCTTGTGGGTTCCTGCATAACTCTTAGCATACAATATTATAAACATAGCCAACAGTTTTAACCGTTAGAGCATAATATATATCACGATTCGTTTCCCAAGGTTGAAGCCTTTCATGACAGTATTCTAAAGGAGGATTTTTCTTTTTTAGGCTAACGACTGGTTATTCTTAATTTTTCTCGTTTCACAGGTTTTCGTGTCGATCCAGAATGTTCTAAAAAGTTATTTACGATAGTAGGGTTTACAACATTCTTTTATTCTAAATTGGCCATATGATTGTGCAAAATACTATCTGAAAATTGTGATAGTATCCGCCAAATTTTCTTTGCAGATAAAGGCTTTAATGAATTCCTGAACTTCATTATTGGTTTCAGACGGAGTTGCAAATGAATTAATATGAAACTCATCATCCTGATCCAGAATGTGGATAATTTCGGTATAACCTTTTGAGATTAAACTCCCCTTTAATTTAATTATATTCAACTGTTGTTGACTATCCAACTCCTTACGAACCTTTAGTTTTATAGCTTTATCCATTGCATATATTTTTAAATTAACAAACCTGATTTCATTCTCAAATATAAATATTAATTAGTTATGATTTTTCATAAAAAGCGACGATAAAATATTATTTATCAACACAGTAATAAACATTAGTTTAAGAAATTGTTATTAATTTAGTAGAATAACAATTTGATTTTACGGTAATTTTTACTAGATTATTGGATTAAAATTTAAATAATTTTAGAACTCTGATATGAAAAATTAAAAAACAAGCTGTACTTTCTTACTTAAGAAAATACAGCTTGTTTTTTATTAAATATACTTTGATGTTTTTTTTAATTCATACGACAATAAGATTACTTTAAAAAGAAACTAAAAGTATTGGTTTTACAGTTCTTTTTTAAGAAAAAACAAAAATTAATGACTATTCTATTCTACACTTAAACAAAAGCAATTCAAACTGTTAGACTAATAAAAAATATTTTTAAGAGAAAAGATCTAATTTTTTGGATTATATTTCAAACTAAAAAGTCAATTATAACGTAATTACCAGAAACGATAGTCTTGTAATGAGATAAATTCAATTCACTGTTACGTTTTTGGAAAAATATTGAGTTTTATCTTATTCCTGATTATCGTTATTTTATTTAATTTTAAGAAGATTAACTGTGGACAAAATTAATGTACAAAGATTAAAAAAGACTTTAGCTTATCTGGAAAGCAAACAGCGCGAATTACAAAGAAATCACGAAACCGACACCCGCACTATCGAATCACTGATCAAATTTCTAAAAAAGGATATGCTGGAGCAATTTAAACTGTACCATTACGACATCTACATCAAAAACGAAATTCACAATACTGAAACTTTTATTCAAAGTGTTCAAAGCATTATAGATAGTAATTCTCATTGAAGTTAATGAGAATTACTATTTTTTTTAATTAAAATCAATTGCTTTGGGTTATTTTATTAAATTCTTCAAGAGATTTAGTAGGATCTGCAGTGGCATATTCATTTTCAGGTTCCGGAATCACATGAATTTTTGAATCACTTAATGCTACTATCGCTGAACATACGTATACCCCTATTTTTCCCTCACTGTATTTAAAATCCAATAAGGTTAGTTTGACTACTTCATTGATGGAGAGTTCGTAGTAATTTCCGTAACGAATAATTTTAAAATAAATCTCTTTGCTTTCTACAATTTCAAATTGATTGGTTTGAATGTTTTCAAAAACAAAATTGTTCTTGACATCTTTTTCATTAAATCCCCATGCCCTGAACTGAACAAAACCATTTACAAAATCAATGGATATATAATAGGCCGTTCCCTGCTCATCACATTCGATTACGAAACCTGTTTTTCCCATTCCTTCAACAGCCAGTGTTCCTTCCCAAACAAAATTTTCTGAAGGTTTTTCAAAGCAAAAGACTTCATAACCGCTTCGACAGCCAATGCGCCATTTATTTTCATTTTCTATCACGAAATTAGCTGAAGGATTTCCTAAAATCGGAACCGGAATTGGTAAGTTTCTCTGGTGAATTGTTCTTTGATAAAGCGTTCTCCAATGGTGGTAGGTCTTTAGTAACAATCTGCCGTTACTGTCAACATCTAATTGTTTTGGCGGCGGAATTACGCGAAGTGTGTTGACATTTCCTCCAACAAAGTAAAAGTTATATATCAAATAATACTCTCCTTCTTTTACAATTCTTGCGGCATAATTGCCTTGCGGCATTAAAACATTATTATGAAAAGCGTGATATTCTCCTTTAAAATCCGGAGAAAACCAATAACGCACTTTTATATCTTCACGAATGGAACCTAATAGATAATGCATTCCTTTTATTTCGACCACACAGGGACATTCAATGTCATCATATACGTAGGCTACATGCAGCGGTTTTTGAAGGACAAAACCTTTCTCGCCTCTTTTTGCAACACCAATACAGCCTCTTCTATAGGTTGGTCCTACAGCACTTCGGGCACAAATTAATAAATAATCTTCACCTTCAAACTGGTATTTATAAGGATCTCTGAAACTAAGCCATTCCCGTGGGTTATTGTCCCGGCTTTCATAATAAGGTGCTTCACTTCTTAACGGTAAACC
Source organism: Flavobacterium frigidimaris (assembly GCA_900129595.1). Taxonomy (GTDB): domain Bacteria; phylum Bacteroidota; class Bacteroidia; order Flavobacteriales; family Flavobacteriaceae; genus Flavobacterium; species Flavobacterium frigidimaris. The sequence goes on from FQWG01000001.1 coordinate 363,103, forward strand.
GTATTGATTGTCTTTTGTCCAGTGAATTAAATCAGGCGAAACGGCACGGCCCACTTTTTGTGTAATTCCTTTGTCCTGACGCTTTAGACCTGTATAATACATTTCGTAACCTTCTCCTTCTGAGTTCTTACTGACATGCATTGTCCACAACATATCATCGTCCCATTCTCCGGGATCTCCTACAAACAAAGCGTTTTTTACTCTTCTCCACGAAAGACCATCTTTAGAAACTGCATGTGCAATATAATCGTGATTAGGTATAATTAAATGAAATAAATGATGCACTCCGCTATCATCTATAAATACATCAACGTCTCCTATTTCCCAATTACTAAAACCTGAACCTGAATACATATTATTTAATTTTTTTATTTAATGTTGGGTTTAATTTCTTAAATTTTACATGACACAGCTGCAGCATAGTTTTTTGGAGTCCAGAATCTATGTTGCCGGTATGCCAGAACCCGTTACGCCCAACGTTTATTTATTTAATTATTTTATAGTGTTTTAATCCTTCTAAAATTCCTTCAGAAGCAGCACTTTTAGCCACATAAATACTTTTAGTAGTTTCATATTGCGCCAATTCCGGGCTTCGGTTCCCTACGATAATCCCTTTCATAGATCCTCTGAACATGTCAATATCATTTCCTGAATCACCCGCAGCAATCACATTGGATAATGGAATAGACCATTTGCGGCATAAAAATTTAATTGCATTTCCTTTTGAAGCTCTTTTGGGTATAAAATCGAGAAACTCGCCGTGACTTGGGATAATATTTACTTTGTACCATCCCGTGCCCAAAACTTCGATTAACTGATCATAATCGTATTTTTCCTTATCGTAATAATACGAGATTTTATACGGATTTTGGGCTTCTTGTTCCTGTAATCGCAACCAAGGAATCGCTTTTAAGCGATTTACAATATCTTCTCTTTTCCAGCGGCCGGCCAAAAATTTTGCCCATCCTTTGTCCAGAATATAATCTTTACCGTTTGTATAATAAATTTCAGTCCCTACAGAACAAATAATAAAATCAGGCAAAGGAAATTGTTCCTCTTCGATGACTTGTTTTACCAGTGCCAGGTTTCTTCCGGACGCGAGGGCAAAGGCCATTTTATCCGTTCGGTTGATCAAATGTTCTTTTAATTCTTTTAGTCCGGGGTTATTTAACTTTGGTTCGATCAGTGTCCCGTCAATATCCGAAACAAACAAATGTTCGACCTTTCTTTTCAGTCGTTCGATATTGATATTAGGATAATGCTGTTTTTTGATTCCTGAACCGGATGATAATGATAAGTTTTCATTTACCAGTTCAACATATTGATTGACATGACTTAACCAGCTATAGTGCTTCTGAATGTTAATTGCTCCATTATTCGAGTAATACTTCCATTGACTTTCATTGGTCAAAATATTCCGTAACGCTTTTTTTATTTCATTTTCATTTAATGGATCTACTAGTTCCCCGTTCTGACAAGTTGGAATAATTTCTGACGGACCGCCGTTTTTAGTCACCACAACCGGCAGACCTGAACTCGCAGATTCAATTACGGTTAATCCGAAGTTTTCATGCAAAGCCAAATTGACAAAAACCCCGCGTTTTTCGGCAGCATAACGATAGATAATCGATACCTCGTTTTCTACATCATGTTTCTTTGGAATTGCCATTTTTCCGTACAAATCATATTTGTCCATTAATAACAGTAAGTCTGTCAAAACGTCTTTTTCTGATTCCGGCATTTGCGAAATATCTTTTCTGATTCCGGCAAAAATAACCAGATTGGCAATGCTTTGCAATTCTTTATCCTTGCCATAAACCTCGATTAAAGTGTGAAGATTTTTATGGCGATCCGGTCTTGAAAGTGCTAAAATAAATGGTTTGTGCGGATTTATTAAAAACTTAGAAATGGTTTCAGCCACCCAGTATTTTCTCTGCTCCTCTTCCATTTGTTTGTCAGAATCCTGTTCTCGGTGATAATACGGAACGAATTTACTGGTATCAATTCCGGGAGAAATGGCGTGGTATTTCCCTAATTCAAAATTTTTGTAGGGTTTATAAGTTTCAATTTCCTGCTCTGTAGAGGTTACAATAAACTCAGACAATTCTAATGTCTTTTCCTCTGCGGCAATTCTTTGCTGAAACTTAAATTTCTTTTCGATTTCTTCTTCACTCAAACCGCTTTCCAGTAATTTATTCTTTTTATGAAAACCTAGTGAATGCCCGGTATGAGCGAAAGGAATGTTTAATATGGTGGATAATTCACTGGCGACGTATCCTGCATCTGCATAATGTGAATGTATCCAATTGGGAAAAATATCATGAAGTTTGATATTCTGCACTATTCCGTTTACAAAAGTGTCTAAACCCTCCCATAATTGTTCTTTAGGCTTGTATTTTTTTCCTAAAAAAGGAATTCTTCTTATGTCTAATTTTTCATTAATGATTTCGATAGGTACTGCATATTCAGGAGAAAGGTTTTTGTCATCGATCAGCCTTGTAAATATATGAACATGTTCTACAGCTTCGTGTTGTGATAAAAACTCAGCCAGTTCATAAACGTATTTAGTTTGTCCTCCATTATCAGCATCTCTACCAATCTCCAAACCTGAACCTTTTAAGAGGCCGTGTATGTTGATTAATGAAATTCGTAATTTTGTCATCATTGTTTTTATTTGTTAGAATTTTTAAGATACGAAAAAACGAGCAGTTTGACCGGAATTGCCAAAAAAAATAACAGGTTTCTTAACATTTCAGTTTAAAAATGTAAGAATCATAGTGATCCTGAATCTCTAATCTCCTTATCTGAGCATTCTCAATAAGTTGATTGTTCGATCCTTGTTTTCAGGAATAATTATTACAAATAAAAACACATCTAACTGCTATATTTCGACATCTGGTTTTATATTTGTGAAAGGAACACTATCCAATAAATTTTCTAATTTTCACAAAAAAAAGAAAATGGAATAGTACTGACAAAATGAAAATAAACTATAATTATTTATGTTTCTTTTCTGACAACAAACTCAATTTGCTACTATTTTTTTTATATCAATACTAAACAATAACATGGAACAGGATTTACTACAAATGGGTGCGAGTGCTTTAAGAAAAGCAGCCTTAAATGAGCAGGCAAAAGATTATATTCTTTCAAATGAAATCTTATTCAGAACACTAAAAAAAGCCGCAGACCGCTATATTGGCGGTGAAACATTAGAAGAAACTATTGTTAAGGTCAAGGAACAAAACAAGCATGGATTTAAAACCTCTATGGAGTTCATGGGCGAAAATACGAATACAGAAAAAGAGGCTGCTGAAGCTTCTGATGAATTTATCCGAATAGCACAGGAAATAAAAAAACAAAGTCTGAACTCGACTGTTTCTCTCGATCTTTCTCATATTGGTTTAGCATTATCAAAGGATTTGTGTTTGAATAATTTGGATTTAATCTGTCAGGAAGCTGAAAAAGACAATATTGAAGTAACGATCAGTGCCGAAAAAATTGAAATAACCGATGCTGTAATTGACGTGTACAAAACGGCTTCTCAAAAATATAACAATGTCTCGATTACGCTTCAGGCTTACCTGCATCGATCAAAAGACGATTTTGAAGATTTGATTCAGCAAAACGGAAGAATCAGAATGGTAAAAGGTGCTTTTGAAACTCCTCAGGGCATCTCGATTCCAAGAGGAGCAGCACTTGATGAGCGTTATTTATACTATGTCGATCAGTTATTATCCAGAAATCACAGCTGTGCTATTGCAACACACCATGACCTGATTCAGAAAGAAGTTGTTGCAATGCTTGAAAATTATAAAACCAGCAAAGATTTGTATGAATTTGAAAGTTTGTACGGAATTCAGAATGAGCAGTTAGCACGATTAAAAGAGCAAGGTTATCCTGCCAAATTGTACTTTGTGTATGGCAAAGAATGGTACTTGTATTTGTGCAACAGAATTGCCGAATATCCTCTGAATATCTTTCAGGCATTAAATGATATCGTGAGTTAACACTCTCTTTGTTTTATATTTAAATAAAAAAAAACCAGTAAAATAAACTTTACTGGTTTTTCTGTTTTTGCAGCAATTTTGTCTTTAGTTATATTAAAAAGAATATTGTTTTAAAAGAATTGTGTCCTTTCATCCGATTTTTATACGAATTGGATAAACCTTTTTTAGCCATTAGTTCTTTTGATCCCGAACTTTCCTTAAGATACAATTTTAAATCCTTAATGATGGTTCTTTTTGTTTTATAACCGTCTAATACAATCAGATCATTTATTTCTTCTATAAACGATGCCTGAGTATACAAACGCTTGTTGAATAAACACACCAGGATAATTGACCCTTTTTTTTCTATAGTCAAAAAATCGATTAATTCTGATTTATTATAAACAACAAATACAAAATGACCGAAAGAGGCAATCCCAATCTGACTATGAACAAAAAAAGGATCTAAGATGAATTCAAACTCATCTGTAAATTCTTTTCTGAACAGTTTTAAGAAATGGCCTCTATTGTCATTTACTAAAACTCTTATCTTTTCTGCTGCCATATTTTATCACTTTTTACAATTTTCCAAAACTCACTATTGAAAAATAAGCGCAATAAATGTCACAATAAGACATAAAACCTACCTAATATGACTTTATGCTTCAGCTGTTAGAGGCAATTATAAAAAGTAGGACGGAGTATCCTAAATTAAAAAAAATCACTCTGCTCAGAATGCCATTTCAGCTGCTGCTCTCTGATAGATTTTTGGCTCTCTTCTACTATTCGATCTGTCTTCTATCAAAGCATTTGGTGCTTTTGACCTAAATGATTCCATTGCTAAATCGCAGGAAATTTTGTCATCAAACATTTTACTAATTGCAATAATTCTCCCGTTGAAAGCTTTAATATTAAAATATCTTTTGTTGGTTTGAGTTGCTTTTCGGTTAAATTTCGTGTGGTCCTGCGAATTCATCTTTACAGATTCAATTCCTTTTATACACATAAATTTTCTGGTGTATTCTCCACTACTCAAAATAATTTCATCATTATTATTTATAAAATCAAATTGGTATTCCCCATTTGAGTTCATATTAATTACAAATTTTTCCATTTTAAAAATTGATTTTTTGTGTAACCTTATATTAAATTTAGCTTGTAGGCCTTACTATCTTTAATCATTAAAAATGATCTTAAATGTTGTTCCTTTTCCTACCTGACTTTCGACTGTAACCCTTCCGTTCATAGACTCGATCTGGTTTTTTGTAATATACAGTCCTATGCCATTTGCTTTTTCGTGATTATGAAATGTTTTATACATTCCAAATAATAAATGCCCGTATTTTTCGAGATCAATTCCCAATCCGTTATCTTTTATCGTGAGTACTTTCTTTTCGTTTTCCAGAAAAAAATTGAATTCAATTTTCAAAAACTTTTCAGGATTGGCATACTTTATTGCGTTAGTGCACAAATTCTGGAGTACACTTTCGAGATAAGCCGGATTAAAATTAATGGTTGCATCTGCCGGTATATTGTTTATAATTGTCGCATTATTTCTATGACTGTATGCACTGACAATATTCAGGACCCTGCCTAAATAAGCATTTAGATTCAGCGGTTCTACAACAATTTCTTTATTATTCTGAATGTTTACAATTTGCGATAAATCTTCAATTGTCTTGTTAAGATCGTTCGAAACCGTTCTCAGGTATTTCATCGTTTCGCGTTTATCAGCAAAATTCTCTTCAAGATCAATCATGTCCAGAAGCAATTTAAAATTTCCTGCGTGCGAGTTTAGATTATGCGATACAATGTGAGAAAAATTCAAAAGCCTGTTATTTTTTTCACTGTACAGCTCCATCTTTTTCATTAATTCCAGCTCTTTTTCCTTTTGAGACGAAACCTCAGTATGCGTACCTATTATCTTTAATGGCTTGCCCTCTGCATCGCGTTCTATTACTTTTCCTCTGTTGAGGATCCACTTGTATTTAGTATTTGAAGTGAGTATACGATGAAAATTTTCGTAGAAAGGCGTCTTGTTTTCAAAGTGATCATTAAGGGCTTCACAATGTTTTTTGAGATCATCAGGATGCACAATGTTTTGCCATTGTTCTGGAGAATCAAAACCATTTGCAGTATCCGCTTCTAATATTTTTAAAGATTGTGGCGAATAATAAATGGTATTGGTGGTAATATTCCAATCCCAAATACCTGAAGTCGAGGTTTCGATAACAAACTTAAAACGTTCTTCTGAAATGTTAAACTTCAATTCCTGTTCCTTTACATCTGTTACATCAGTTATTCTTCCGTACACTTCAATACATCCATCGCTATTTACTTCTCTTTTTGATGTGATTTTAAGCCAGCGTAAACCTTTTACAGGCAATAATACCCTGAAAACAACGCTCCAGCTTTTTTTTCTTTTAAGTGCATCAATCAGCGAATGCTTCACCAGTTTTTTGTCTTCCTGGTGAATCTGATTATAGGCTGAAAGTACTGTGTTGGTAAATATCTTATCCTGCTGAATTTCGAACATTTTGTAAACAGAATCGCTTATAAAAGGCATATCGTAGTCATTATGCGCTGAAATCATCAATACAAAAAAAGCGTCCTGAATATGGTCAAATAGTTTAGATTTCAATTTATCAACAGTCTTAATTTTCTTTGTTTTATAAAAATCGAATTCCATATTCTTATTTTTTAAAATAACATTCCCTAATTCCTAAGCATTACAGAAATAATTAAAGGAGAGATTTCTTTAACGTTTTTACTAAACTTCCCTAATAATAAAATCTCAATCTGGCATATATATTCTCTCCTTTAAATCTTCTTATGTTTTTAAATTCTAAATTTTCTTTGAACTCTAAACACGATCAGTTGTTGATCAGACGGCCACCTTCAAAAAATAAAATTGACCTGCATTGTATAAACTCCAAAAAACACAAACAAAAGCCGTCTGCAGCAACAAAAAAATGATTATTGTATCAGGAAAAATTAATCTCCATATTCAATTAAAAATGTCTCTTTCTTGAACCTTCTTTCTCATTTTCTCTTCCTGACATTACAAAAATACGTTCAATACAATCAATACTTTATAGAACAATGTACAGTCGCGTGTAGAATGTTTTCTACAGGAAATAAACTACAATTCTGAACATCTATGCCATAAAAAAAACAGGAACCTGATAGATTCCTGTTTTTTATAAAATTCGATAAATACCTAATATACATATTATTAAACAATGCTACTCATCGTAATAGAGCTGAAAAAACTTAATTAGATCTGCCAGATTGTCGATTTCTAACTTTTCGAAAATCCTGTTTTTATAAGTACTGACGGTTGTTTTTTTAATGTTCAGAAGCTCTAATATTTCGAGATTGCCGTATCCTTTAATTAACAACTGCGCTACTTCTATTTCTCTATTTGAAAGAAGGTCAAGCGGATTTGTAGGTTTTTTTGAAATATAAGAATCTAAAATCTTGTCTTTTATATTCTGTGTAATATATTTTCCGGATGAAATCATGGTGTTGATTGCATTTTTCATCTCGTCTTCTGTGGTTTCTTTATTCAGATAACCTGAAGCGCCGGCATTGAGATAACGCATCGCATAGATATTTTCATCGTAAGCTGAAAATATTAATATTTTGATGTCAGGCTGAATCGCCTTAATTTCTGCTATAACGTTGATACTGTTTCCGTCAGGAAAATTTACATCTAAAATCAATAAGTTGATTTTTACCTCTTTCAGAATATCGAATGTTTCTTTAAAATTTCCTGCTTTATAGATGGTGGCATTCAGAAATAACTCTTTTATAATCAGAGAAACGCCTTGTCTTACCACACTGTGGTCATCAGCAACTAAAAAACTATAGTTGTTGGATGTTGGTGTCATTTTCATTTACGTAAATTAAAATTGTTGCGGCGCTGTTCACTAAATCATTACTATTGGTACTGTAAATTACAAAATATTTGTTGTACTTTCTAATTTAGACCAAACTTATTATAAGGTTGAACTTAATCATTGTACCCTTACCCTGCTCACTTTGAACGCTAATTTCTCCGCCAAATAACTCTACTATTTCTTTACACAAATTAAGCCCTAAACCAACTCCCAGATCATTGACTTTTCCTGAAACTGTACCCTGGTAATAAAGTTCGAATATGTTTTTTAAGTCATTTTCTGCAATACCCATTCCGTTGTCCTGAATCTCAACTTTTAAATTAACTTTTTTACCGGAAATATTTTCAGAATCAATCGCAACTAAGATCAGTCCGTCTTTTGTAAATTTATTGGCGTTACCAATAATGTTATAAAAGAGCTGGTGTATTTTTGTAGCATCAGAATAAACTTCAAGTTCTGAAAGCAAATTAGACTGAAGCTCAATTTTATTTCCTTTACTTTCTACCAATGACGTCATCGCAAAAATGATCTGATTGATTTCTTCCTTTAAATGGAAGTTTTTATTATTTAATTTTGGTAAATAATTTTCATCTTTCGAATATTCTAAGATCTGATTCGTCAGGAGAAGCAATGAACTTGTGGTAAACTGAATCGATTTGAAAGTATCTTTTATTTCAGGATCTTTTATCGACGAGCTTATCATTTTACTGTAAATAGAGATGATACTAAGTGGCGATTTGATTTCGTGACTCACCATTCCCATAATCCTATTTTTAAAATTCAGGCTTTCGCGGATTTTAATTTGTGCAACGGTTAATCTTTTCTCATATTGAAAAGCCATTCTGGTGAAACTAAAAAGTACAATCGATATAATAAACATTAATATGATCAGGATCGCGATCGTATAACTTCTGACGGCTTTATTCGTATTGTACTGATTCTGTAGCTTTTTTTGAGTATCGTCTTGTAACGCACTCAGCGATTTATTATAATGCGGCATTATCTCTGCTTCTAAATTCAGCAGTTTATTGTTAAGCTCCGTTAGTTTTGAATCCTGGTCCCTTAAACTTGCAAATGATTTTTTTAAGTTCTTAAATTGGTTTTCGTAGTATGTATTAGTGGTATTAAACAAATTGGCAAACTGGTCTTCTATACTTCCGGACACCACTTTATCATTGTATTTCATGGTAACAGTGATCTTTAGCTGCTCTTTCTGCACGTCCATTTTTCCCGCTAAGGCATCGCCTAATCTGGTAAACAATCCTTTTTTAGATACACTGTCTACTTTTATATACGAATCAGTTTTGATACTGTCTAAAATCTTTTTGTACTGAAATTTGTTCAGTTTGAATGATTTCGGAGTGTCTTTTTTATCTCTATTAATCTGCGTTTCAATGATCGAATCAATATCTGCCTTTAAAGATTCAATTGTGTGCTGGGATCGATTCTTTTCCATCAGAATCTTCATAAACGCTTTATTGTCTTTGGTAATTGCACTAAGACTGTCAATCAAACGGCTTATTTCGTTTAATGAAACATTGTATTTGTCTAATGAAGCCTGATCTTTTTGACTTTTATAAGCATTGAAGTTCTTTTGAGAATCAATAAACGAATGATTTATTTTACCGGTAACTTGTGTGATTTTATTCAACGAACTCATAGAATCCAACGCTTTAGACATTTCTGATTCATTGGATGATTCATTGTACCAAATGACCACAACTATCAATTGCAACACAATAACACATGCTATTAAAGTGTAGTGAATTATTTTTCTTTGTTTGAATTTTAGCTTCAGGAAACTAAATGTATTATTCAATAAATGCTTTCTAATCAAAATTTATACTATTAAAATGATAAAAAATAATGAGTAAAGAACAAAATCAATAGCTCATTCAATTGTTTTAATTAGGTATATGAAGTAATATCATGAATGATGTACTACATTTTGAATAAATATTAATTTTTAGATTTTAATCCGTATTACGAACTAAAATATAATGCCGGTAAAAGTTATTGTAAGCTAAAAAACAAACCCGCCTTAAATAAAAACAGCAAAGTTCATCCCTTGCCAAATCAACACTCTCTACAACGACAACAAATATTTAAAAGAGACTTGGGGATTCTTTTAATTCATTAAATATGTTTAAACAAATTACATATTTTTATTTGTTTTTTGGATCTATATCTGATTTTATTTTTTTAATTAGTTGCAAAAGTACCTTGCTTAACATTAACATTGTGTAGAACAATATAAAACCTCATGTAGAACTTGTTCTACAAATAAAACACTCTTTTTAGTACTAAAATTTTCTAAAATACAAATACAATTCAGATACAAAAATAACTAAGTTCGTTTTATAAAACAATTCAATTACCACTTGATCTGCTAATCTAACTTAAGTTGTTTGATAAATAATGATGAAAATCAAATTCAACGGAAGTAGTTTTTGGCGAAAAACAGTTCCTCAACAAATGAAACTGATACAGTAATCAGAAGAAAATTATAAATCTTTAAATTTATGAGAAGGCTTGCGCTATTTATTAATTTTCTTTACTTTCGGTTGTATTTACGAAAGAAAATCAGGCTATAAATTTCAGCCAAAATGCTCAAAAAAATTCTTTATTTTAATATTCTCATCAATGTCTATTCTTTACCACAGTCCAGTAATAATTATTCGCGAATTCTTACCTCAGGAGCAACAAACCTTTTTAGATCTCTTCAAAGACGATGAAGTTACACAATACCTTCCTGTCACTTCACCGGAAAGATATGTGGAGATGTTTAGTGAATTGCTTGAAAATTACGAAAAGAATAACCTTAGCCGCTGGGCGATATTCGACACTGTAAATAATAATTTTATAGGAATGTGTGTCGCTCGTATTTTTACCTATAATACAGCCCAAATAGAAATTGGATATGTGCTTAGCAAGGCATACTGGGGAAAAGGTATTGCTACAGAAGTATGCAAAGCGCTAACGCACTATAGCTTTGTCAATACAAACACGAATGAAGTGGTAGCGATAACTGATGTCAACAATAGTGGATCACAGCATGTATTGCAAAAATCAGGATTTGAACGTTTGGATAATTTGATAAGAGATGAGGAAGAGCTAGCTTATTTTAGGATCGAAAGAGCATGGCTCTTTTGACAAACGCAACATTTATAACGTCGATTTCCGTTAGATTGAAATCCATTCTTTCATAAAAAAAACAATCTCTGAATTAAGGTCAACCTTTTCAATCATGTACATATCAATAAGATCATATTCGATATTTGGCAATTGTGCACTCCTAAACTTTTCAGATTCTTTTAAACTCTTTAAATGTTTTACCAGTTCAATTAACTTCATATCTATTACTTATTTATAATTTATTCCATTATGACTTTGTCACACTGCAAAGAATAAAATCCTTCCAGATTATAAGGCTATCTCCAGTCAATTTTACCCCTCCAGCGATCCCACGTTTCCGGTTCTCTTTAATACGCCCCAGCTCTGACTTTCTCCTTTTATGGCTCTTCTGATTGCTCTGAATAATATCACGTACATTAACTGACGATAAACAAATCTTTGCGGAATCAACCAGATCAGCTTGCTTAGTTTTTCTTTTTCGAAAATAAAAGCGATTACACTTACCAGCATATCTACTAACATAAATACAAGATAATAGATCCCAATTTTATGAAGACTGTCCGGATTGTTGTGGTTCCAGATTAAACTGACAATCAGAATTAGATCTGCCAGCGGGGCAAAAATTGGAAGCACGATCTGAAAAATTAAGACATTTGGTAATGAAACCATTCCGAGGCCTTTGTATTTTGGATTAAAACAGGCATCACGGTTTTTCCAGAATGCCTGCATAATGCCGTAACTCCAGCGGAAACGCTGTTTCATGAATTCATTCAGGGTTTCCGGTGCTTCTGTCACGGCAACGGCTTCGACACAATTAACGATTCGGTAGTTGTTCCTTAGAATCCTAATGGTCAGATCGCAATCCTCGGCAAGGGTATCTGTTGTAAAACCTCCGGCGATTTCGATAGCTTTTTTCCTGAAGGCGCCAATAGCTCCCGGTACTACCGTGATTCCGTTAATAAGATCGAAAGCCCTTCTGTCAAAATTTTGTGCGGTAGTATATTCAATACTTTGCCATTTCGCCAGCATGGTATTCTCGTTTCCCACTTTTACATTTCCGGCAACGGCACCCACTTGTTGATTGTTTTTGAACTGCAACGTAAAACACTTCATTAATTCTGAAAGTGCATCTGTCTTTAGTTGCGTATCTGCATCGATACAGACTACAAAATCATTTTGGGTTATTGCAATTCCGTGGTTCAGTGCTGAGGCTTTACCTCCATTTACTTTAGTGTGAACTTTTACAATATCATGATTCTTAAACGCAGTATTGACCTGACTGAATGTGGTATCTTTCGAACCATCGTCGACAAAAATAATATCAAAATTAGGATAATCTTGCCGTAATAAGTTGTGAATTGTCTTCACAGCATTTACCTCCTCATTATAAGCAGGTACAATGATACTTACTTTTGGGTAAAGCTCTCCTGTCGTATTATAACTTAACGGATGTTTGTAATCTTTCCATTTCTTTAAAAAAGCCATAATGGCCATTAACAAAATGCGAAAGAACCCTAAGAGAATTGCAATCCAGAAAAGAGCAGTAATAAAATTACCAAACCAATATCCAAGATCAAAAATGATATTATCAATCGTCATCAAATTTCCTTTTGCCTTAGGCATAATTTCATCTTTACTTTTGCCCAATAATTTAGAAACAGTTGTAAATTGAATTCCTTTGTCTTTAAAGTATTTTATAATTCTTGGTAAAGCTTCTACCGTGGCCTGTCTGTTACCTCCGGCATCATGAAGCAGGATAATTCCTTTGGTCGGGTCCGCTTCATATTCTCTGATTACCCTATTATAAATACTATCCGCCACCACGCCTTTTTCCCAATCGTTAGGGTCTATGCTTTCTCCTACTGTATAATAATTCTGGGCTTTACTTAAAGCTACAGGTCTTAATTCTGCTTCGGTTGTTGGTTCTGCATCAGCATTGTACGGCGCTCTAAAAAGTACTGTGCTCCTTCCGGTAACCGCTTCGATCAATAACCGGGTGGTTTCCATTTCCGCGGAAGCCCTTTCCTTACTTACTAATGCAATATTGGGATGTGTAAAAGTATGATTGCCAATCTCATGTCCTTCTGTATAAATTCTTTGCAAAAGCGGAATGTTACTTTCTCCCTGAAGTCCTACTACAAAAAAAGCGGCATGAATTTTTTCACGTTTTAAAATATCTAAAATTTGCGGTGTGTAAGTAGGGTCCGGACCATCATCAAAAGTTAAAATAACTTGTTTATGTACATTCCCAAACTTACTTATGACATATTTTGTGGGTAATTCTACATATTTTTGTTCCGTGATTATCGACTCATGTGGATCTGTCTGAAGATTAATTTTTCCGGGCTGGGGATCTGTAAGCACATTTAGGATTTCTCCTTCGCCTATATAATCGGGCGTCGAAAAACTCATATGCACTTTCTCTAATGTTTTAAAATCAAATGGGGTTTTGACAATGCTTTTATTGGTGAGGCTACGATTATAATAATGCCATAACCTACTGTCTTCACTTCCTAATCGCCATAAAGCTGTTCCTGCGGTGCCATATTCATCTGCAAACCTGATGGTATTAAAATTAGTCGCAGCATCCGTAAAATAAACCTGATGTTTGTTTGCTCTTCCGTCTGTATAATTAAAGGAATTATTATAACTGTTATCATTAAAAGTTATCGTTGCACCATATTGTTTGGCCAGGGATAATGCCTCGTCATAAGTAATTGTTACTGCTTCTTTATTTTGTTCCCAATCATAACCATAACCGGCAAAACAGAGAATAATTTTGTTCGACGGAATTTCTTTAGCCACCTGATCCAGAATTCGTTCTGTCCATTTCTGACTGCTTATGGCTCCGGGAACACTTCCGCTGTAATGTTCATCATAGGCCATCAGAAACATATAATCATTATACTTTGAGAGTGCTTTTATATTAAAATCGTCATCGTTCGCCATGATATCCTGCGTAACAAGAAATCCCATTGGATGCAGTTTTTCATAAAGTTCTTTCTGAAAAGTGATAATAGGTTCGTCGCTATTTTCTTTAAATTCCTCAAAATCAATATTAATTCCCTGAAGGTTGTATTTTTTAAGGTTTTTTACAATATCGTTAATCAGCCTTTCTCTCTTTACATTATCATGCAATATTCGATGAATCATATCGCCATCAAACTCTCCCTCGCCTTTCGACTCATTGATATTATTAATAAGAGGAACTATTTTTATTCCTGCCTTTTTCATTATTTTCAAAGCAGCCGTATCAATTTCTACGCGCAGCAAATCTGTTTTTGGATCCAGGAAAAACCATTCCGGAATCACCATATTGAGTTTACCAATATTCTTTTGAAGAGAGAATAAGCTTTGCGGATCCCAATCGACATAGAAAGCCGCACGAATCTCTGGAAAATCAATTCCCTGAGGCTGTTTTTCCAGCTTTTCCATTTTTGATTTTGCTCTCAAAAAGCTGTTAAAACCTTTGTATCTGATCAGTTCCTTAGTAGTAAGTGCTGCGGGCGTGCTTGGGTTTACCAGTTTTTGTGTCGAAGTATCATTGCCTAATATGGGTAAAGAAGGTTTTAAACCCCTTTCCAGCGTAATAATAAAAACGGGAATCAACATCAAAAGTAGAAAAATGACCAGTCTGGTTGACCATTGAAAAGTTCTCCAGCGTAATTTGGTTTCAGTCTGAAATACTTGTTTTTTATTATCCATAGTTTTCATCGCGATTGATGTATAAATATACATTAAAATTTGATTGTATTTATCTGGAAACAAATCAATTAATATAGTATTTTTATAACAAAGTAAATAAGTGATGTTACTATGAAAGAACCCAAAAACGCCAATATCAGTATAGGTTTACTCAAAAAAAGATTCATTACATTTTTTTCTAAAAACGGCAAATTATTAGGCCAAATCGTCCTGACATTGTCTTTCTTTTTAATTGGATTTTGGTTTATTAAAGAAGAACAAAGTGAACTCTATCAAATAAAAAACAGCATTACCGAGGCCAAACCGCAATGGGTATTCGTTGCTTTTTTAGTCACAGTTCTCTACATTTTTTTTCAAGGATTAATGTATGTGGTTTCATTTGCCGCGATTGGTGCCAAAATCACCTGGAAAGACGCCAATACTTTATTCCTGAAACGCAATTTTATAAGTGTTTTTATTCCTACCGGCGGCATTACTTCTCTTTTTCTTTTTACTGATGCTTTACTAAAAAAAGGCACAACCAAAACAGAAATTCATTTAGCATCAGCAATTTATGGTTTTGTGGGTATTGTTTCGGTTATCATTTTAGCAATACCGTTGTTTCTTTTTTCTTTACTAGAAGGATCAATTGGTGATACAGAATGGCTCGTTTTATGTCTTGTTATTGTCATTCTTCCGTTATTGGTTCTCCTATTTAATTCGATAATTCAAAAGGGAAAATTCTACCGGCTTCTCTTAAAAAGTTTTCCAAAAATAGAACCTTTCCTGATCGATTTGCACGAACAGAAAATAAACAGAAATGCCTTTTCTAAAATCGTATTGTGTTCCCTGTTGATCGACGCGGCCGGGATTGTACATGTGTACATTGCCATGAAAGCACTGCAGTTTGAACCGTCGCTTTTTGCTGCAACAATGGCGTATGTAATTGCTGTTATTTTCCTGATTATATCGCCATTTTTAAGAGGTTTAGGTGCTGTTGAAGTTTCTATGGGATATGTATTGATACAATACGATTTTACAAATATGGAAGCCGTGGCCATCACCCTTTTTTATCGTGTTTTCGAATTCTGGCTTCCTTTGTTTCTGGGGGTAATTTTATTTATTTCAAAAATTCAGAAACTGCTGCTTCGTGTTGTGCCTGCTTTTCTTTTGCTCACGCTGGGCATCATCAATATTGTTTCTGTGCTTACGCCTGCAATCAATAGCCGACTCGTTATTCTTAAAAATTTCCTGCCGGTTGAAGCCATTCATACCTCAAATTATCTGGTTTTAACTGCCGGACTTTTCTTATTGGTTACGGCCGCTTTTATGCTAAAAGGCCTTCGTACAGCCTGGTGGTTTGCACTGCTGTTATCAGTTATTTCCTTGATTGGAAATTTGACCAAAGCTATTGATTTTGAAGAGTCTGCCATTGCTTTTTTGGTCATATGCGTTTTAATTGCTACCAGAAAAGAATATTATGTAAAAACAAGTCCAAGACTTGGTATTATTGGGCTGCAAACTTCAATATTAAGTATAATGGCGGTTTTAATTTATGGCGTTTTAGGCTTTTATTTCTTTGATAAAAAACATTTTAATATCGATTTTAGTTTAGCTGAATCGGTGCGGTATACGCTTCAGAATTATTTTTTGATTGGAAGCGATAACCTGCATCCCACAGGAACTTTTGCGATGCATTTTTTGATCTCTCTTAAAATTAGCGGATTGCTTTCTTTTGGTTTTTTAATGTATACTTTGGTAAAACCTTCGATATATAAATACAACATTACTGCCGAGGAAAAAGAAATTGCAGCGGGTTTACTTCATCAATATGGCAACTCAAGCCTGGATTATTTTAAAACCTATTTTGATAAACTGATTTTTATATCTAAAAGTGAAAATGCTTTTATTTCTTACCGATTATCCGGAAATTTTGCTGTTGCTTTAGAGAATCCTGTTGGCGGTAATGATGCTGAAATTGAATCTTGTATCGTTGAATTTGATACCCGAAGCAAGTTTGAAAACGTATACTGAAATTGGTAAAAAATACTTTTTTCTGGGTCAGGCTGCTATTGTCGATCTTCGTGAATTTCATCTGGAAGGTCAAAACAGAAAATCGTTGCGAAACTCTCTAAAAAAGATTACGGATCTTGGTCTGCAATCCGTTGTCAATGAGCCTCCTGTAAGAGATGGCTTATTGCAGCAAATAAAAGCCGTTAGCGATCAATGGCTACAGGAAACTTCACGAAAAGAAATGCTTTTTTCTCAGGGTATTTTTCTGTGGGATGAACTTAAAAACCAGACAATTATTACGGTAGAAAATAGTGAAGGGAAAATTTTGGCTTTCCTGAATATCATTCCGGATTACGCAAAAAATGAAAGCACCTATGATTTGATCCGCAAAACTGATGATGCGCCAAATGGCATTATCGATTTTATGATGGTGGCGCTTTTTAATTATCTGAAATCGAAAGAAATCAATTATGTCGATCTTGGTCTGGCGCCTATGAGCGGTATCGAAAACCCGCAGACGATTCAGGAAAAATCTATGAAATATGCTTATGAAAGGGTAAAATCCTTTTCGCATTATAAAGGACTTCGGGATTTTAAGGATAAATTTTCTCCATGCTGGCACAATCAGTACATTGTTTTTACCGATGATTATGATTTGATTCAGATTCCGCGAATTTTAGCGAAGGTGATAAAGCCCTAGAAAAATAGCTACAGATTAGAGGATTAAAATGATTTGAAAATTGGGTTGATTATTTTAATCTTTAAGAAATAGCCACAAATTCACGAATTTAAAATTTTTTAGATTTAAAATTTCTCCTGAGTCGAAATGATAAAAACTCTGGCGATATACTTTGATAACAAACTTTAATGACAGGCTTTGGCGACGTACTTTATTATTCTGCCGGAAGTAAATCATCCAGATCCGATGTTTTATAGAATTTAAGGTCGTTAAGCTTTATATACTTACAAATGAACTCTAAGGTTTCGATTTTAGTCTGATAATTTTCGGTTACATTTTTAACGGGTTTGTGTCCGCATAAAAGTAAAATTTTATTGTGTTTTTTAGCATAATCCAGTAATTCCAGAACATAAGGAATACTAAAATGAATGTGACTGTTATCGATATCAAAAGCAAATACAATTTTTGAGTTATTAAAGAAACTGTCTTGTTTTTCAGGAGCCTCTCCTCCAAAAGCTCTTCCTCTTATAATTTTATAATCGTTAGATAAAGCTTTGTCGAGCGCGTCAGACCTTTCGCCGTACGGATAGGCAAATGTCGTAACATTAAAACCTAACCTTTTCATAGAAACGATCATAGGATCTATTTCCTGTTTCATATAAGCATCGATTCCGTGTTGATTGACGAATTTTACAGCATTATAATGATGGTATCCGTGGCCGGCAATTTCATGACCTTCTTTTTGCAATTCGAGAAGTTTTTTTATATGTGGAGCTCCAATAGAGTCTATTCTGCAAACATTAAAAGTAGCTTTCCATCCGTATTTTTTCAAAGCCTGATCGGCCTCGTACCATTCGTCTACATAAGCATCATCAAAAGATAAAATTACTCCTGCTGCATAGGGTTTAGGCTCGGCTTTTTGTTTTTTAGTTTCGCAGGAAATAAAAGTGAACAACATTAAAAACAGTATTGTTTTAATAAAAACTACCTTCATAAAATTCGTTTGTTGTTAAAGAATTGTATTTTGACAAAAATTCGATCGTTCATCAATTCAGGCTGAATAATGCCTTGAAATTAATTTTAAAGATACATATTTTCTTAACTTTTCGTATTTATTTTTTCTGACGTAAAATGCACAAAACAGATCCTTATTCTGAATGGATTTACCAAGCGAATTCATAATTTCGCCAATCCGGATTCAGGGATTGATCAGCAATTTTTAAGATTCATTCTATTCTCCCATGATTTTTTGCGAGAGGTAATACTTTTAATTACTTTTATATCATCAAATTTGATCACGACCCATGATTATCAAAAAAAAACACAACTGGTTTAGAATGCTTTTTGAATGGAAAGGTTCTGTTTTGCCTCAATTGCTTCCCAGACTTTTATTATTACTGCTGTTTTCATTTTTAGTAGTCTATTTTAAACCGTATTTAATCGCTTATAATCTTCATATTAATCCGGCCATTTTTACGCTTTTTGGTATTGCACTTGCCATATTTCTTGGTTTTAGGAACAGTGTAAGTTATGACCGGTTTTGGGAAGGCAGAAAACTTTGGAGCGCTTTACTCAATGATACCCGATCTCTTGCCCGGCAAAGTATCACACTTATTCATGATCCGGCATACGATACTAAACGGGATAACTTCACTAATTTACTGATCGCTTTTGTATATAGCCTAAAACATCAGCTTAGAGAAACTGACGCTGCTGAAGATTTAAATCGGCTGCTTCCCAAAGAATTTACTGAGCAACTTAAAGAAGTACAGTTCAAACCCATTATTATTTTAAGGGAATTAGGCATCTGGGTAAAAAATGCAAAAGCAGAAAATAAAATCGACAGCGTTACCCAATTGGCTTTTGAAGAAAATCTGAATAAACTCTCGAATATTGTAGGCGGATGCGAGAGAATTGCCAGCACTCCAATTCCTTATACTTATAGTGTATTACTGCACAGAACGGTTTATATCTATTGTTTTTTACTCTCTTTTGGTTTTGTAGAAACAATGGGTTGGGTTATGCCTTTTATAATTGTTTTTATTGCATATACCTTTGTTGCACTTGAAGCAATTGCAGATGAATTAGAAAATCCGTTTGGATTACAACCTAACGATCTTGCATTGGATACGATGGCCAGAATGATCGAAAATACACTCTTAGAATTAAACGACAGAAAAACAAATCCAATACAAAACCCTAATCACTATTGTATTACTTAATTTATACGATTACAAACTCCAATTTTTTCCTGTTATGAATAAAGTATTATTAGTTGAAGACGATCCCAGAGTTGCCTCCTTTATTACAAGAGGACTTGAAGAACATCTCTATGAAGTCAAAACGATCACAAAAGGTTTTGATGCCATAAAAGAGGTGATGGAGAATACCTATAATATTATTATTCTCGACATTATGCTGCCTGATATTACAGGTTTTGAGGTTTGCGAAGTTTTAAGAAGCCGGAAAATTATTGTGCCGATACTTATTTTGAGTGCTCTCGATACGCCACACGAAAAAGTAAAAGGCCTGCAGGCCGGAGCTGATGATTATCTGGCAAAACCTTTTTTGTTTGAAGAATTACTGGCAAGAATAAACGCGCAGCTTCGCCGTGCCGAATTCAGCACCGGAATTCTCGATTTTCAGTCGTATGCCGGAGTCGAAATTAATATGAAAGAGCAAAGCGCTTCAAGAGACGGTAAGGAACTGAATTTGTCTTCCAGGGAACTAAAGCTTTTGATCTTTTTTATGAAAAACCGTGAGAAAGCATTATCCAGAATCGCAATTGCCCAAGCCGTCTGGAATATTGATTTTGACACAACATCAAATACCGTAGATGTCTACATTAATTATCTGCGCAATAAAATAGACAAGAACTTCCCTACTCCGCTAATTCATACTATAAAAGGCACAGGATATATGCTCAAACAAAAAAGTCATGAATCTTAAAAACAAACTGGCGGTAAACTCTACTTTGCTTTTTGCTTTTATAGCCGGGCTTCTCATGGCCGGATCTTTCCTCTTGTTTAGAAGTCATATGAAAAATCTTTATTTTGACAATCTTGAAGATCATGCGATGACAGCAGCCCTGTTTTATTTTGAAAAAGATGAAATAAAAGAGATGAACAGCGCCCGTTACCAACAAATCGAACTTCAGTACAAAAGAATCAACAACGAGTCGATACGCATCTACGACGCCCGGACAAACAAAATTTATATAAATGATACGATTGATTTTCAATTAAGTGATAAAGACTTAGAGCATATCAAAAAAGAAAAGCTGTTTACTTTTACCAGAGACAAAAGACAATTTGTGGCAGTTTTTTATAATGACAATCAGGGAGATTTTATTATTGTAGTTTCCGGAATTGACCGTACCGGTAATCACCAATTAGAAATACTGGGTTTTATGTTTGTTTTGTTTTATCTGGCAGGAATTCCGTTAAATTATCTTTTAGGAACATTTTTGGCGAGACAGACTTTTCGACCGTTTACTGAAGTTATTGCCAAAGTAAATACGATAACAACAGAAAATCTGCATTCAAGATTAGAAATACCGCAAACCAGCAGTAAGGATGAAATTAAAGAATTGGCAACCACTTTTAATTATCTTCTGGAAAGACTGGAAAGTGGAATAATGATCCAGAATAATTTTTTAAAAAATGCTTCACACGAGTTAAAAACTCCCCTAACTATTATTATAGGAGATATTGATGTAGCGCTGCAACAACCCAGAACGAACGAACAGTATGAACGAATACTGAAATCCCTTAGAAAAGATACCTTACATCTTAAAGCTACTCTTGAAGGTCTTCTGGTATTGTCCGGACTTGAATTGTCTGAACCTCAACAAATGGAATCTGTGAGGATAGATGAGATCTTATGGAATGTACTGGAAAAGAAAGCAATTGAATATCCTGAATCTAAAGTCTCAGTAAATCTAAATGCCATTGCTGATCAGGAAGGTTTACTATCTGTTTATGCCAATAAACACATGCTTTTTATCGCCTTGTACAATATATTAGACAATGCTATTAAATTCTCCTCTCCTGCTCCGGTAGAAGTGCTTGCGTTTTCTAACGAAGGTAAACTTGTGATAAAAATTACAGATCAGGGCCCCGGAATATCAGATCCTGATAAAGAATCTATCTTTGATCTCTTTTTTAGAAGCGATAATACACGCCACATTCAGGGACAGGGATTGGGGCTTTTTATCACGATACAAATTCTCAAACTGCATACTATTAATTTAATAGTAGATTCAGAACTCGGGAAAGGCACTTCATTTTCTTTGGTATTTCCGTAAAGGTTTATTTTTTTTACTAAATATGTGTTGAAATAAATATTTAAAACGTTAACTAATTACATATTTTCACTAGAATATTAAAGTCTAAGGTTATCGGTTTTTTCAATCGGTAACATTTGCTTAACACTCTAATCTTTTTCTAATCTACTTTAAATACATCTTTAATCTACTTATTTTTAGCATTTTATGCAAGTAGTTGATTTTAAAGAGCTAATTTCTTTTTCTTCAAATAACACCTTCATAATCCTGGGTTAACAATGAATTGTTTTATCATTTTAAGTTAACAAAAGCATTAAATCCGATCGAAACAAAGGGAGTTTCTTTGTCAAATAAAAACTAAAAACAACATGACAAAACTAAAACTCTTTTTTACGGCATTTATGCTTCTTGTTATGGGAAACATTTTTGCTCAAATTACAACCTCATCTTTATCTGCAAAGGTTAGCGATGGTACAAGCCCTTTAACCGGCGCTGAGGTTACATTAACACATTTACCTACTAACGCAGTCTACAGAGCTGTAACAGATAAGCAAGGTAGATTTAGTTTCGAAAATTTAAATGCCGGCGGACCTTACGAACTTGAAATTAAAAGTTCAGGTACCAAAGATTATTCTAATGCACAAATACATTTAGCATTAGGTGACAATGATTTACCAGCAATTGTGGTTGGTAAAACAGATAATAATGTATTAGAAGAAGTGGTTATTACAGGTTCTAAACCTTCTTCTAAAAATAACGGAACAAGCATTAATGAGAAAAAAATTAATGGCTTACCCTTAATCAACAGAGGAATTCAGGATGTTACCAAGCTGGTTCCGCAAAGTTCAAACAACTCTTTTGCCGGTACCAACTTTAGATACAATAACGTAACAATTGACGGATCTATCAATAATGATGCGATTGGTTTTAGCCCTTCTTTAGGTGGTCAGTCCGGAACTTCAGGAATGCCCGGAAGCAGTACACGTTCTAATTCTATAAGTCTTGATGCTATACAGGATATTCAAGTTTATATTGCTCCTTATGATATTAAGTTAGGTAACTTTTTAGGAGGAAGCGTAAATGCTGTTACACGCAGCGGAACAAATGAAGTAACAGGATCTATTTACAGCTATGGTAGAAATGCCGCCATAACAGGTCCAAATAATGCAGGTGACGGATCGAAAATGCCAAAATCTTTTGGAGATTATCAAATTGGTTTCAGATTAGGTTTGCCAATTATAAAAGACAAATTGTTCTTCTTCACCAACATGGAATATGCAGAGCGAACAGATCCTTTGTTTTATAATGCAGGACAAACCGATTCTAACGGAAAATTAACTTCATTGGTAGATAATGCTACAGCTGAGCAAATTTCTAACTTCGTTAAAACTAATTACGGATTCGATCCGGGAAGTTATGGTGCCTACAACAACTTTGCAAAAAGTCAAAAATTCTTCAATAAATTAGATTGGAAAATTAATGACCAGCATTCCCTTTCGTTAAGAAATAATACTGTTATCTCACAAGCTTCTAACTTAGAGCGTGACGCAGCAAACTTTAGGTTTTCAAGCATGGATTTTACGCAAAAAAACCAATCCAGCAGTACGGTTTTAGAATTAAAAAGCCACTTTAACAGCCAATGGTCGAACTCATTTATTGCAAGTTACTCGGCTATTAAAGATTACCGTGATCCAAAATCATCAAATGCCATGTTTCCTCAGGCGGAAATTGGGTACAACGGAGGAACTATTTTCTTAGGAAATGATCGTGAAGCAACAGTCTTTAATATGAAACAAAATACTGCCGAAATCACTGACAACCTTACTTATAAAACAGGAAATCATACTTTATTATTTGGTACGCACAACGAATTCTACGATATCAATTACGGATTCGTAAATGCGCTAAACGGAAGAGTTTCATACAAATCGCTGTCAGACTTTTACAATAAGCTTCCTACTCGTGTTCGTGGAACTTATCCTTTTGACGGCTCTACAAGAGATGATATTTTTAATAATCCGTATGCTAAATTCAAAGTAAACCTATACAGTGTTTATGCGCAGGATGAAATCAGAATTGGCAACAAACTAAAAGTAACGCCTGGTGTAAGAGTTGATTATACTGATTTGCCCAATAAACCTAAATTAAGCCCACAAGTACAAAATTCTCCTGCTGATCCTAACTATGGCAACACATACACTTATACCCCGTTAAGCCAAATTAGCAATAACTTTTTCAGCACTGCATTAGTGTCTCCAAGAGTAGGATTTACGTATAATGTAGACGAAGATAAAACTCTTGTTATAAGAGGCGGATCAGGAGTATTTACAGGAAGAATCCCGTTTGCATGGTTAGGATATGCCTATTATAATGATGGTGTAGGTTACGGAAGTTATGACAAAAATAACCTTACTCCTGCACAGGTTGCGGCAGCAGGTGATCCTTTGGCCAACAACGGTTTAAATGGATATCATGATGCAACGCCAAAAGTACAGGCGGATTTAGTAGACAATAAATTCAAAATGCCGGCTGTTTTAAGAAATTCTCTTGCTATTGATAAAATTATTGGCGGATATAAATTTACAACTGAAGGTATTTATACAAAAGTAATTCGTGATCTTGAATTTCAACAGGTAAACAAGACAGACAACCCTACTTATTTTTCTTATGATACCAATCACCAAATGCCCATTTATGCAGCAAACATAAATCCTGCTTTTTCTAATGCTTACCTATTATCCAATACCAATAAAGGATACAGATACAGCATTACCGAAATGGTTTCGAAAACCTATGATTTTGGTTTAAACTTTATGGTTGCCTATACTTACGGAGATTCAAGAGACGTTACAAATGGAATCAGAAACTCTATGGAAAGTAATTTCCAGATGAATCAGTCTTTGACTCCTAATGATCCTCAATTGGCTACTTCTAATTTTAATATCAAACACAGAATCGTTTCTAATGTAGGATATGCTGTAAAATTAGCTGACAACAATACGTTCTCTGCCAACGTTTATTTTAATGCGCAATCAGGGAATCCGTTTTCATGGGGATTTGTTAACTCAACAATTGCAGGAACAGGACAGGCAGCCGGATTGGCTTATATCTTTAAAGATGCAGCAGAAGCAGCTAAATATATCGGCGTAAGTGCTACGGGTGTACCATCTGCAACAGCAGCTCAACAAGTGGCAGATTATGAAGCTTTCATCAACGGAAATGATTATTTGAAAAGCAGAAGAGGAACATTCACTCAAAGAAATGGTGATACTACGCCCTGGAACATTCAGGCAGATTTGAAATTAATGGATGAAATCAAAGTTACAAAAGTTGGTACATTCCAGATCTCCTTTAGCATGGCGAATGTCGGAAACCTTATCAACAAAGATTGGGGAAGAAGTTATTTCGTTCCAAACACTTACAATTCAACAGCCAATTTAGGATTAACAAAATCAGGAAACTTAGGTGGAGTTGCTACTGGCGATCCAACTTATACATTCCAGAAACCTACGGCTACACCCTATACTGTAGATCAATTAGCCTCAAGATTCCAGGGACAGCTTGGATTGAGATATTCGTTCTAAAAAATTGTGTTTTATTTTTTTTATTGTCCCCCAGTTTCAAACCTTATGAAACTGGGGGACTCTTTTTTTAGGAAGGTGCAAAGTGGCAAAGACTCAAAGTCGCAAAGGTTTTACATTTGTATTTTTTTATGCTGAATTGGGTTCCTGCGAATTATTCGTGACTAAGAATTTGCCTTATAAAATTTAGAATCATTCTATTGCCTTTCCGTCGATAAGCAAAGCTATTTTGAAGTAATTTCATAGGAAGAATTCAGAGGTAATTGCATTCAATTAAATTAACGCTATGGAAACTGAAAATCATTATATTAATCGAAGCGGCTGGCTTAGGGCTGCCGTTCTGGGTGCCAATGACGGAATTCTATCTACGACCAGTTTGGTGATTGGTGTTGCCGCTGCAAGTGTTGGCAGAGAACCTATTTTACTTGCTGCTGTAGCCGGTTTGGTTGCCGGCGCACTTTCTATGGCTGCAGGGGAATATGTATCTGTAAGTTCGCAATCTGATGTAGAAACTGCTGATTTAGAAAGAGAAAGTTTCGCGCTTAAAACGATGCCGGAAACTGAACTTGAAGAACTAGCAGATATTTATGTTCAGAGAGGATTAAGCAAAACATTGGCGAGACAAGTCGCCACGGAATTAACTGCTCATGATGCACTTGAAGCTCACGCAAGAGATGAACTCGGAATAAACGAAATCACACAGGCCAATCCGCTGATGGCAGCTTTTGCATCGGCTGTATCGTTTATTGTTGGAGGTTTGTTACCCGTTCTTGTGGCGTTTTTTGCGCCCATCAAAGACATGGTTTTCTATCAATACGGTTTCTCGATACTTTTTCTGGCATTATCCGGAATATTAGCTGCGAAAGCAGGCGGATCAAAAATGATAAAAGCGGTTTTGCGCATTTGCATCTGGGGAACTTTTGCAATGGCTATGTCGGCATTAGTCGGGTATATTTTTGGGGTTCAGACTGCTTAAATAAGATTGCCATCATGAAAATATAGTCAATTCATGTTCCAGAAAACTTTCCATTTTATAATCGGCTAAGCTTAGATTCAGATCCTGATTTCCGTTAGTAAAGGCTACTACTTTCATACCCGCATTTTTAGCAGCGAGCATTCCGGAATAAGAATCTTCTATAACAATGCAGTTTTCAGGATCAATGCCCAGTTCTTTTGATGTCATTAAATATATAGCGGGATCAGGTTTGCCAAACTCCACAAATTCTGCTGAGAATATACTGTCAAAATAGGAAGCAATCCCGGCTTTTTCTAAAACTACGGGTATTATTTTATATGGCGAATTTGTGGCTAAACCAATTTTAAAACCATTTGATTTCAGTTTTTTAATAAAGAATTCGATACCGTTTATTTCGGCACCAATCTCCCCTATCAACTCCATTACTCTTGAGATTACCATTTCTTCAACCTCTTCGAGACTGTGGCTTTCCCAGGGAAATTTTTCGTACCAGAACTTCGTTACTTCTATAGTAGTCATTGTTTTGGTCAGATCAGTAAATTCCTTTTCTAACGATACGCCCAATGATGAAAAAACTTCAAATTCTGCTCTTTGCCAAAAAGGTTCCGAATCAATAATTACGCCATCCATGTCAAAAATAACTGCCTTCATAAAGTACCTGAATATGAGTTTTACTATAAGTTTGGTCTAAACGCAAAACTAAACCTTTTTTTTGTCAATCAGTAATTTTCCCCAGTCGTTTAACAACCACAGCGCCTCTACCAATTTTTTTCCGATATCCGTAAGAGAATATTCTACCCGTGGAGGAAGTTCGTTAAAAGATTCTTTAGTCAGAATTCCGTCCTGCTCCATTTCCTTGAGCTGCTGGTTCAAAACACGTCTGTCTACTTTACCAATACCGCGCAAAAATTCGCTGGGACGTTTTTTTCCTTCATTTATTTGCCAGACGATAGGAATTTTCCATTTTCCGCTGATCGTATTTACTGCAATTTCTAAGGGACAAACTTTATTTTCGGCTGCTTTCTCCTGTATTTCCATAATAGTGACTTTTTTATCCCTATGAGACAATATTATGCGGTATTGCCCATGTTGAATCTATTTTAAACCTTTACAAAAATAAACAAATTAAAAAGACATGAATACTCTGGCAAAGCAAATAGAAAGCCTTAACAAGGAATTGACTCAACAGGTACCTGTAACAGTATTAGAAATATTCGAAAGATCAGTTGCCGATCTGAAAACACAAAATATTGAGTATAAAATTGCACAAATTGGTGACAAACTAATTCCTTTTTCGTTGCCCAATGCAGCAAACCAATTGATCAATTCTAAAGACATTCTTCGAAAAGGAAAAATGATACTTGCTTTTTTTCGCGGAAGCTGGTGTCCGTACTGCAATTTAGAACTTAGGGCACTTCAGGAAAACCTCACCAAAATCACCCATAAAAATGTTACTCTTTTAGCTGTTTCGCCACAAAGTACAGATCAAAGTATGCAGCTTATTGAAAAACATCTTTTGACGTTTGACGTTTTAACCGATACCAACAATATGCTGGCCAAACAACTTGGGCTTAGTTTTGAGCTTCAGGATTTTGCTTTGCCCACTTATCACGCAATGGGAATACATCTGGAAGAATTCAATCAAAATCATGACAATACTTTGCCTGTTCCTGCTGTTTTTGTAGTAGATTGTGATGGTTCGATTCTTTATAAATTTGCTGATGCAGATTATAGAAACCGACTTGATATTGACGAATTACTACAATCATTATGAATGAAATAAAACGCAAAGGATCGCGTTCTACAAAAGATATTCCGGCATCTGTTTTAAATCAATTGAACAAGGGGGAAATTGAAACTGCTAATTTAACAGAATGGCTTGCCGTAGATCAGAAAGTGCTGCTGGGCAATCTGCTTCAGCAATCCAAACGGACTATGTATTTAAAACCTATTATTGACCGCCTTGACTCTTTGAAAAAACAAACGGTCAACACCATTAATGAAGCAATAGGAACTGGTTTACTGGAATTGGCGATACAAGAAAATGATACTGAAATTTTAGAATTAATAAAGTTACACCCATCAGATTTGGTGCGCTGTTGGGCGACATACACAATTGGCAAAAACAATATACTGCCAATTGAAGACATACTGATTCAGATGCAGCCTTTTGCGGCAGACCAACATTTTGGAGTGCGAGAAATATGCTGGCTTGCTACACGAGCTGCCTTAATCAAAAATCTTGATGAAAGTCTGGCAATTTTATCAAAATGGGTGTATCATTCAGATGAGAATATCAGGCGCTTTGCCAGTGAAGCGACCCGTCCAAGAGGTGTCTGGAGTGAACATATTGAGCGGCTAAAACAACATCCGGAACTGGGTCTGCCTCTTTTGGAGCCTTTAAAATCAGACAGCTCAAAGTACGTACAAAACAGCGTAGCCAACTGGCTGAATGATGCCAGTAAAACCAAGCCTCAATTTGTATTGGATGTTTGTGCTGAATGGCAGGGAAAAAGTACTTCAAAAGAAACGGCTTACATCATAAAAAAAGCACTGAGAACGATTCAGAAATAGAGAGAAACAAAAAAGGGAATAGCTTTACCACTATTCCCCCTTTCACAATTAACTAAACTAAACTTTTATTCGTCTCCGCCGTTCATAAAAGTCATCAAAAGTGTGTAAGCATTTTTTGTTACAATTTTTGATGATGCATTGATCAGTGAAGATTTTATCTGACGGTAGCCTTCGCTTGTTGTTCCGGGTTCTACCGCAACCATTTTATACCTATTATTTCCGGCAGCAGCAAAAACAAAAAACTTGCCTTGCCATCTTACTACAGCGTCTTCCGGAACTGTAATGGCTTTTTCATTTTCAAATTCTGCTTCAGCATTCATAAAAAGTCCGGGAATCAACGAGCTGTCATATGTATTGACTTTACAGATTACTTCTGCTGCACGATCATCGTTGAGACTCTGGTTGATATAAGAAATTTTCGCACTGTATCGCTTCTTCGGGTTGGAGTTAGAAAAGGCAGTAACGGTTTGTCCTGTCGAAAGCAAATGAATGTCTTTCTCAAAAGCATTCATCACAAGAACAATATCACTCCTATCCATCAATTCAAAAAGCATATCTGTTGGTGCAATATATTTACCCACATTTACATTTACTTTAGAAACCAGGCCATTTATAGGCGAAACAATAGCAACTGTTTTACTGATATTCGAAGCGGTAAGCGTCTTTACATTAATATTCAGCAATGCTAATTTCTGCGCCAGTGATGACATATAAATGCGTTGCGTCTGCATTTCAGTCGCCGTTTGCTCGAACAGTTTGTCACTGCTCGCTTTTTTTGCATTCAGTTCTTTTTGCCTGTCGTATTCGCTTTTAGCCAATTGAAATTTCTCTTTCGCCGTTAGATAATCTTGTTGCAATTGTATGTACTGCATGTCCTCAAGCACGGCTAACAATTGCCCTTTTTTAACGTGCATTCCAGCCATTAAGTCGGTTTTTTTGATATAGCCTCCAAGCGGAATACTAACTGTCACTACACTCTTTGGCGGCACAGTCACCGTTCCCTGAAGCTGCAATATTCCTTTTACATTTCTTTCTTCGGGATTGCCCACGATCAGTCCGGCATTCTTAACCTGCTCAGGGCTTAGCTGGATAGTTTCTTCTTCTTGGATCTCTTTTTTACTTTGTTGTTCTTGTTTATCTCCTTTACAGGAAGCTAAGAATAAAAGAGCTAAAATTGTGATGATATATATTTTCATTCTATTATAAATTATTAAGGGTTTGCAGGTTTATGATCGCTTTGTTGTAATCATTAATCCTGTCCAGATATTCATTTTTGATCGTAATGGCCTGATTGACTACCAAAACCCATTGCAGATAATCGATATCTCCGTTCTCCAGCTGGCTGTTGGCCGCATCGATAATAACCGAAGCATTTTTGAGTCCCTCATTTTCATAATAATTCAGGCTTTCTTTATATTTTTCAACTTCACTTACAGCATTTGCAAGTTCAGTAGTCATTTCGATTTTTGTCGTCTCCGCCATCATTTTATAATTTTCATATTCAATTTTGGCTGCTTTATTGCGTGATGACTGGCTCGAAAAGAACAAAGGCACAGCTAATCCCAGATTTACATAACTGAACCTGTGACTGCTGTCATAATAAACTTCTTGTCCGGCTGAACTGGTTTGCGCTCCAATAATACTCAGATTGTTGTATCCTACAGTAATGTCCGGCATCATTTTGGCCTGTTCACTTTTCCATTTCCACTTAGCGGCTTCGGCTTCATGATTCGAAAGTTTGATCTGAGGGAGTTCAGCTGTATTTGCTTTTTCGTTTAACGAAATACTAAAATCATTTTTGATATTTACTGCTGACGGAACGTGAATAATACTATCCTGAAGCACGGTATTAAATGATTTCAGCGTAATGGCAATGTCTTTATTGACCATTGTAAGCTGATTGGTATAAAATTGTCGTGCTGATTGCGAAGCGCTTTTCTCCAATACATTGGTTTCACCTGCTTTGTAACGCAAATCTGATTTTTGTTCCATCAGCCTGTAAATAGAATCGGCGTAAGCCAATAATTCTTTTTTACTGTTGAGCCAGATGTAAGAGTAAAACAAGTTTCTCACATTCGACTTAATCTGCTGTGCCGTTAATTGTGATACCGCTTTTGCCGCATTATAGTTTTCCTGCAAAGCTTTTTTCTGATGGCTGTAGAGTGTTGGAAAAGCAAAAGTCTGGCTCACGCCAAAACGCGTATCATTGATACCACTGTTAAACTGTCCATAATCTGCATCTAAAGCCAACTTAGGAATATCATACGCTGATTTTTGCAATTGTTCTTTTGATTGTTCGTTCAGTCGGGCTGATTTTACCCTTTTATTATTCTGAATGGCTATTGATAACGATTCATCCAGAGATATTGAAGTTTGTTGTGCCTGAGTTGAAGCTGTAATCAATAAAGCAACAAGCAATAAAGTCAGTTTATCCATTTTATGTTTTTTAATTTTTTTCGAAAACACCTTTGTGTGATACGTCATTAAATAAATCGCCGGAAGTACAAACAAAGTCAGTAAAGTAGCTGTGATCAGTCCGCCAATTACGACAGTTGCAAGCGGACGCTGAACCTCTGCTCCTGCTCCGTTACTCAAAGCCATTGGCAGAAATCCTAAAGAAGCCACAGCAGCCGTCATCAATACGGGACGTAACCTGTTTTTGGTTCCTGTAATAATAATTTGGAGCGGGTCTGTAATTTCACCCTGTTTCTGTATTCGGTTGAATTCGGATATTAAAACAATACCATTCAATACGGCGACGCCAAACAGCGCAATAAAACCAACACCGGCAGAAATACTAAAAGGCATATCGCGTAAGGCTAGTCCAAAAACACCACCAATTGCAGATAACGGAATTGCGGTAAAAATGATAATGCCTTCTTTAAAGGATCTAAAAGCAAAATACAATAACGCCAGAATCATGAATAAAGCTGCGGGAACGGCAACACCCAAACGTGATTTTGCCTGCTGCAGGTTTTCGAAAGTACCGCCATACGTAATATAATATCCGGGATCGAATTTGATCTGGCTGTTGACCTTTTTCTGTAATTCTTCGACAATAGATTCTACATCACGTCCTCTGACATTAAAACCAACAATAATCCTTCTTTTAGCATCTTCACGCTGAATCTGATTAGGGCCTTCGACTTCTTTTACAGATGCGACCTGATACAGCGGAATCTGCATTCCGGAACGTGTCGAAATTAACAGATTACGAACATCAGAGATGTCTTTTCGTCCGCTCGCTTCAACCCTTACCACCATATCAAAGCGTTTTTCGCCTTCGTAAATACTTCCTGCCACAGCTCCGGCAAAAGCAGCATTTACGGTTTGGTTGATATCTGAAACATAAATCCCGTATTTCGCCATTTCGGCCCAATCATAATCGATCACGATTTGAGGCATTCCCGTTACTTTTTCTACATAAAGATCTGTAGCACCTTCGACGGTTTTACTTATTGCACCCAATTGCTCTGCGTATTGCGCCAATTTATTAAGGTCTTCTCCATAAATTTTGCAAACTAAATCCTGTTTGGCTCCGGTCATCAATTCATTAAAACGCATTTGCACCGGAAACTGAAAACCAGTTGTCACTCCCGGAGCGACTTCTTTTACCGTTTCGGTCATTTTATCAGCAAGTTCCGGAAACGAAGAAGCACTTGTCCATTCTGATTTGTCCTTTAGAACAATAATCATATCACCGCCTTCAATAGGCATTGGATCTGTCGGGATTTCGGCACTACCAATTCTCGAAACTACTTTTTCTACTTCCGGATATTTATTCTTTAACGCTGATGAAATTTTCTGAATTGTTTCTGTTGTCGTCGAAAGATTGGTTCCTAACAATAAACGGGTTTCTACCGCAAAATCTCCTTCCTCAAGTTGTGGAATAAACTCACCTCCCATTCGGCTGAATAAAAGCAGGGCAATCCCAAAGAGAACCAATGCCGAAACAATAATCCCTTTTCTAAACTGTAATGCTTTTGCCAGCCATTTTTCATAATAAACTTCTAGTTTTGCCATAACCCGATCAGAAAAATTGGGTTTGTGACTTACTTTTTTACTAATAAATAATGAACTCACCATAGGTACATAGGTAAGCGATAAAATGAAAGCGCCTAAAATTGCAAAGGCAACAGTTTGTGCCATTGGTTTGAACATTTTACCTTCTATTCCTTCTAATGATAATATTGGCAGGTATACGATCAGGATAATAATTTGTCCAAATACAGCCGCATTCATCATTCGGCCTGCAGAACCTGTTACTTCTTTATCCATTTCTTCCTGCGAAATATTTTCGATTCCTTTGTATTTTTTGGCACTGTGAAGATGATGTAATATGGCCTCGACAATAATAACAGCTCCATCGACTATTAAACCAAAATCAAGAGCGCCGAGACTCATCAGGTTTCCGCTCACGCCAAAGGTGTTCATCATAATAATAGCAAACAGCATCGCTAACGGAATCACGGAAGCCACGATAAATCCCGCTCGTAGATTGCCCAGAAAAAGTACCAAAACCAGAACCACAATCAAGGCCCCTTCGATCAGGTTTTTCTGCACTGTACCAATCGCATTATCGACCATTTTGGTACGGTCTAAAAACGGTTCAATTTTTAACCCTTTTGGTAAAATCTTTTCGATTTCAGCAACGCGTTTTTTGACATTTACGATAACATTATTGGCATTTTCGCCTTTCAGCATCATGACGATTCCGCCAACAGATTCGCCAATATCATCAGTCGTCAAAGCTCCGTAACGTATGGCCGAAGACATTTTTACCTCAGCAATATCTTTGATCAGGATGGGAGTTCCTGCCTGTGTATTTTTTACAATAATATTCTGGATGTCTTTTATGTTTCGGGTCAAACCAACGCTTCGGATATATAAGACTGTTGGTCCTTTTTCGATATAAGCGCCTCCCGTATTTTCGTTATTACTGCTCAATGCGGTAAAAACCTCTTTTATGGTAAGGTTTTGCGCTTTTAATCTTGACGGATTTACGGCAATTTCATACTGTTTTAGCTTTCCGCCAAAAGTGGCCACATCGGCAATTCCGGGAGTTCCAAGAAGTTGTCTCCGAACTGTCCAGTCCTGGATTGTACGCAGGTCTTCCAGAGAATATTTCGTTTCATAACCCAGCTGCGGTTTCAGGACATATTGATAAATTTCGCCTAATCCGGTAGTGGCAGGCGCCATTTCCGGAATACTCGCATTCTCGGCAATTTCTACTTTCTGCAAACGTTCTGATACTTGCTGACGCGCCCAATACACATCTGTATCATCATCAAAAACAATCGTCACAAGCGAAAGTCCGAAACGGGAAATACTACGGCTTTCCTTCAGCTGTGGGATATTACTAATCGCCTGTTCTATAGGAAAAGTGATTAAACGTTCTACATCTTCTGCGCCCAACGACGGGGCTGTTGTAATAATCTGAACCTGATTATTGGTGATGTCAGGAACGGCATCAATTGGTAAACGGGTAACTTCAAAGACGCCATAGATAATCCAAAGCAAGGTGAAGACACCAATTACCAGTTTATTTTTAACTGAGAACTGAATGATCTTATTGAGCATAATATAATTTAATTTTTTTGAAATAATAATGTCATGGTCAAAACATAAATATGCCTTAACCACAATAAAAATCTTCGAAAATTAAATTATGCTAATGGAGGTCTGAATACTGCAAACAAAGCAGGATTAGAATATAAGTTTGAAGTAAACGGAATGATATCTGACGCTGAAAAATCAGCAACAAAAGGAATATCAAATGTATGTTTTTCTGCCGGAACAAATACAACTTGAAAGGAAGCACTCGAAATATGCTTAAAAGGAAGCTGCATATCACGGTCAGAATCATTATCGTTGATATCTTCTCCCCAATAATGCATCTCGAGAAAATCAATAAAACTTACGTTTTGCCTTTGCTGATGTTCTTTGTAATGCTCAATCAATATTGGCAATTTATAAAATTGCTGAAAGAACCCAATATTGGATACGATTAGAAAAATGAATATGTAGATAATAACTTTTCGCACCTTACAAATTTAGTCGATGTGACAAAATAATCCTTTACTTCAGGAAAGATCTCTCTAAGTTTTGCCATTTTACAGCAATAACCGGATCGATTTTCAATTTAAATGATTAAAACTTATAAAAAAATGAAGTCTTATTAATTTCGCCATTATTTTTTAACCCTAATTTAATTACATTAAAAAGGTTTGCGCTTTTTAATGCAGACTTTTTTTCAGGAATCGTTAAATAGTATAGTCGTAAACCGAATTAAAGCCCGGTTGCTCCTGTTTAGTATTAAATAAGATTTTTACTTTAAAAAAAGTCTGTAGTTCTGATAGTTACGTTATTTTTTTGTAAATTTATTCGTTCAAACAAATAAAGCCCCATCTCTACAAGCCTTAAAAAGATATTCCCACCATTAAATTTTCTATAAATTTTAATTTTTTAAGTGAAAGAGGAGTCTGTTTATTCAGTCAATCCATCTGACACTAAAAAGTAGATTTCATGACAAAAAAA
Organism: Flavobacterium frigidimaris; assembly: GCA_900129595.1. Classification (GTDB taxonomy): domain Bacteria; phylum Bacteroidota; class Bacteroidia; order Flavobacteriales; family Flavobacteriaceae; genus Flavobacterium; species Flavobacterium frigidimaris. Next base: position 398,458 of record FQWG01000001.1, read on the forward strand.
AGCTGTTCTGTAACATCTTTTTCTTGTGATAGGTAATAGATATCTAATTTTAAAATGAAATTAAACAAGCAGCATTAATTAACATACAATACTATTGAGGTATAAAACAAAATGCTAAATCTTCGAAAGGTTTTACTTTTTGAAAGTTTCTGTTTCAAAATCTGAATTATATATAGTCACTCTACAAAAAGCAAATTAGCGTTCTATTAAAAATACTGTAGCGTTCTGTTTTATAAAAAAAATAGTCGTGATCTAAAACTAAATCTAATCATTAACTATTTAAATCAATATAATTATGGAAGGAACAATTGGAGAAATACGTCTAATGGCAGGAAGTTATGCACCCGTCAATTGGGCATTTTGTAATGGTCAGATACTTGCGGTACAAAGCAACACACCATTATTTGCTATTATAGGTACCACATATGGCGGAAATGGCTCCACTACATTTGCACTGCCCAATTTGGGCGGTCGTACAGTTATTGGAAGGGGTCAGGGAGTAGGTTTATCAGATTATGATTTAGGTCAGATATCCGGAACAAATGGGATAACACTAACAAGTTTAGAACTCCCTTCACACACACATGTCTCTTCGGCTTCGATTTCAATTCCCGCTTATTCGGATGCAGGTGATCTTGATACGCCTGCTGGAAACACTCTTGCCGCTAAACCCAATATGTACAGTTCAGCACCAGGTGAAGATGATATGAAACCTACTGCATTCGGTGTAACTGTTGGGCCAATTGGCTCGGGGCAGCAAATCACTATAACTCAACCCACATTGGGCATGAATTACATGATCTGTTTAGTTGGAAATTTTCCTCCCCGCTCATAAACGAACAAACTCAAAAACTATAATTTAAATCTAAAAATATATTAATTATGGAAGGAAATTTAGGAGAAATCCGATTATTTGCCGGAAACTTCCCACCAGCAAATTGGGCTTATTGCGATGGGTCTTCACAAAGTATTGCTAACTATGATGCTCTTTTTGCCATAATAGGTACCACATATGGCGGAGATGGTGTATCAACATTTAATCTTCCTGATCTTCGTGGCCGTGTTCCAGTTGGTGTTGGTCAGGGCATAGGTCTGCCTAATGTTGAACTAGGTCAGATAGGCGGAACAGAAACAACTACCATGACCATAAATCAAATGCCTACACATAGTCATATTGGAACCGGGTCAGTTGCAATAGCTACCGTTAATGCACCAGGAAATACAGGATCACCAACAGGAAATGTTTTAGCCGGTTTAACAAAAGCTTATACCGCAATAGCAGGCGACGATACGCTAAAAACCGCTGCGGCAACGGTTACTCTTACAAATACAGGCAACACTACTCCTTTCAGTATTATACAACCATATCTTTCTACAAATTACATTATTTGTATGCTGGGTATTTTTCCAACTAGAAACTAACTAAAAACAATAATTATGGAAGGAATAATTTCAGAAATTCGATTATTCGCTGGAAATTTTGCACCTAAATTTTGGGCAATTTGTGCGGGTCAAACACTTAATATTAACACTAACGTGGCATTATTCAGTCTTTTAGGGACTACATACGGAGGTAACGGAATTCAAACCTTTCAATTGCCTGATTTTAGAGGACGAATTGCTGCAGGAACAGGTCCTGCGCAAGGAATTACTCAATTTCCATTAGGTGCCAAAACTGGTACAAATACTGTAACGGCAACTCTTTCAAATCTGCCATTGCATACACATGCAGCTCAGGGTTCATTGACATTAAAGGCGTTTGCAGATACAGGAGATACAGGGTCTGCATCAGATGCCAGTCTGGCCTCTTTACCTAATTTTTATTCTACAGCTACACCAGATAGTGCTTTAAAGCCAGTAACAGCTGTAATAACAATAGGACAAACCGGAAATAACCAGCCTATGTCAATTCAACAGCCTTATTTGGGCCTGAATTATATAATATGCCTTCAGGGACTTTTCCCTTCAAGAAACTAACATGAATTACCCATTAGAGTTTCTAATGGGTTGCTTTGTTTTTTTTAAATATCTATTCAATTGCTTATGAAAATAGCTTTACTCCTGCCCCGATCTGTCATTTACCCTTCGATGTCTTTTGACATAATGGATGGATTTAAATCTGCGCTGAAAAAAACAAGCCACGACGAAAAACATGAAATTGTAACTGCCAGTATAGGAGTTGGCGGTAACAATAAGGAAATTTATACTTGTTCTGAACAATTACTCTTAAATGGTACAGATATTATAATTGCTTATATAAACCCTGTTACTGCTGAATTTATACAACCGCTTTTTGAAAGTTCGGGTAAATTACTGATTGTATTAGACAGCGGTTACCACTTTCAAAATTTTGAAAAAAAATTATCTAACGTTTATTTCATTTCATTAGAAGGTAATTTATGCTCACGGGCTATTGTTCGTAAAGCTATCGAAGAAGGTCAAAATAATTTTGTATTTACCTGTTCTTTTTATGATGCAGGATATCGCCCACCCTACACCTATTTGACTGCTGCAGAAGACAAAGGAGCCACTATTAGTTATAACCACATTACTCCTTTGAAACGTTCAGAACTAAACTTAAGTCCATTAGATCAATATATTGAACAGCATAAGGATGTCTCCATATTTACCTCATTTTGCGGAGACATGGCAGAAGATTTCTTTAGAGAATCATCAAAATTAAAAAATATTGCTTCTTCAAAAACATACGGAAGTGGCTTTACAGCCGAAGAATTATGGCTCAATAAAATACCTTATCCAGGATACAACTGGAGCTGTGCAGTTGCATGGTCTTCAGTTACTGACAATAAGGAAAATGTAGATTTTATAGCTACGATGAAAAATATTAAAGAGCAGAAAGCGAATCTCTTTTCTCTTTTAGGATGGGAAGCTGCTTTGTTTATTACAAATTCAGATGGCCAGTCATTAGACAATATTGCTGTTGACTCTCCGAGAGGAAAAGTATACATGAATCCAAACACTGGGTTTTCCGAAGCACCACTATATTACGCTACTGTAACCAAAAATGAAGAAACAGGCAATTGCCTCTTAGAAAATATAACTGAAGTTTCAGACTTGGAGAAAGAACGTGAACGCTTACAATATCATATTCTGGCTGTTCAAGATATACCTTCAAATTCCTGGATTAATTCTTATGCCTGCCTGGAATCATGAGTACTATAAGAGACATAGTGATTTTATGTAATAACAGAATGGCTTTTCCGGCTATACAAACTTTACATAGCCTTGGAAGACTACATTCTATTGGAGTACCTGTAGAAAATGAAGATGTAAAAGCCTTTTGTGCTGTTTTTGCTTCAGACGCAGGAATTAATTTAATAATAATTGAAAAATCGAAACTAAAATTTCAGCTTCAGGAAATCACGGCAATTAAGGATCTTAAATTCATTTTTACAATGACTTTTCCATGGAAAGTCCCTGAAGAACTGATCAGACAACATCCTAATTTGTTTTATAATTTCCACTATGGTCTGTTGCCGGAAATGCGTGGAGCAGATCCTGTTTTTCAATCGATCAAAAAACAAAAAAATGAAACTGGAATTTCTGTTCACGCTATCGAAAAAGAAATTGATAAGGGAAAAATAATCTTGCGAAAAACGCTTCCGCTGCATACAGATTTTACACATGGAATGTTATGCACTCATTTATCGTACCTCGCTTCTTATATTTTGCCAGAAGTATTAACGCTTCTGCATCGTAATGATGAAGGTATGCATCAGGATGAAACAGTAGCGGAATACTATAAAAAACCCACTATTGCTGATGTCAGCATTCAATGGGAACATCAGGATTCAAAATCAATTCAGGCTTTAGTGAATGCATGTAATCCCTGGAATAAAGGAGCTTACACGCATTGGAATGGTTTAAATGTACGAATAGTAGAAGTCTCACAAACGGATACACTGCGCGCAGATCAGCATGCTCCCGGAACTATTTTAGAAATAAATGAAAACAAGGGATTAATCATACAATGTTATAATAATACCCAATTGCGTATCAACACAGTTTATACGGATGAAGGGTTTATGAGTGGGCATAAATTGCTCGCTTTTGGTATCAAAAACGGTGAACAATTTGCCACTTTATAATTTAACTATCTTAATTATGGAACATTTTTACTCTCAAATCAAAAAATTTTTAAATATCGCCCTGTTTTTGGGGATATTTTTACAAAGCTACATTGTGAATTCTCAGACTCTGGCAAACGGTGACCTTATTTTTACCGGCTACGATTCAAATTTCTCACAAACCGATGGTGGTGATGTATTTTCGTTTGTACTTCTTACCTCTATACCTGCAGGGACTGTAATTAATTTTACAGACAGAGGCTATTTTGAAACCTTAACCTGGCAAGTTGTAAGTGGTAACGAAGGATCCATTTCATGGACTAGTGGAACTGCTATTGCGGCAGGAACAGAGGTCATGATAAAAGGTATGACTGCTTCGACTTATAACGTGGCTACTGGTGCTACAACAACAAATGGTACCGTAGTTATTACCGAAGGAACTATGACAAATGGACTAAATTTATCTTTTACGGGAGATCAGGTTATCGCTTTTCAAGGCGGTGCAGGCTCTGTTACCGGAAGCGGAGTTACCCTTATTAGTGGATTACATTATTTTCGTTGTGCTACTGCACCGGGAACCTCTCAGGCAACCTGGGATCCTGATGCCTGTGCCAACGGAACAAATGGCTCTATCAGGCCTCCGGCTCTAATTGCAGGTACAAGTGCATTTTATACAGGAGGTTCTACTCCCAGCGCTGCAAAGTTTAATCTAAGCAGTACTGATCCTATTACTACTATAGCACAAATTAGAACCGCAGTCATGAATCCGGCAAACTGGACACTTTCTGATATTTCACTTACCATGCCATCAGCTGCTCCTTTTTTAGGAACACCACCAGCAATTACTGGTAATCCGCCTAACAGAACGCTTTGTATTGGCGGTACCACTAATTTTCCAATTACGGCAACGAATGCCACTGGTTATCAATGGCAGCAAAATACAGGAAGCGGTTTCGTAAACCTTTCTAATACGGCACCTTATTCCGGCGTAACTTCGGCAACTTTAACCATAACAGGAGTAACGGCAGCTATGAGCGGTTACACCTATAGATGTATTGCAATCGGAACTGGCACAGCTACTTCTAATCCGGCAACATTAACCGTTCCTAATACGATCGTTACTACAACTGCACAAAGCAATGTTACTTGCAATGGCGGAAACAACGGTTCAGCCACCGTATCAGCTTCAGGTGGTTTTGTTCCATATACCTATTCATGGTCATCTTCTGGAGGAACAGCAGCAACTGCAACAAATCTTACTGCAGGAACTTATACAGTTACGGCTACAGATAATATTGGATGTCCTACAACCCATACTGTAACAATAACAGAACCTACATTAGCAGCTTCATCGCCATCAATAACGACCCAGCCTGCTTCTTATTCAGCTTGTACAGGGTCAACTGCTTCATTTACAGTTGCTGCAACAAATACTGCAACTTATCAATGGCAGGTAGACAGCGGCTCTGGATACACCAATATTACCAATGGAGGAGCTAGTCCTAATTACTCCGGATCTAATACTGCAAACCTTAGCATAAGTTCTATTACTTCTGGAATGAATGGCTATTCTTACCGAGTTGTACTTACAAGTTCATGCTCCAATACAATTGCGTCGAATGGTTTGGCACAATTAAATGTAACTTCTTTACCTGTAGCTACAGCAACACCTGCTTCTTCATCAATTTGTAGCGGAACTTCTCCAAATATTGCTTTAACATCAACACCAGGTGGTGCTACATTCTCCTGGACAGTTGTGACAACAAGTGGTACAGTTACTGGTACTTCTGCTAGTTCGGGAACTTCTATCAATCAGACTCTTAGTGGCAATGGTATTGTTACTTATAACGTAACACCCAGCCTTAATAGTTGTCCTGGTACACCGATTACTGTAGTCATTACGGTTAATCCTCTTCCCGCTATAACAGCGCACCCTTCAGCTTCTACCATATGTGCAGGAGCCAATACCACTTTTTCTGTAACTGCTTCGAATGCTACTGGCTATCAATGGCAGGTAGATCAGGGTGCTGGTTTTTCTAATATTTCAAATGGAGCACCTTATTCAGGAGCCACTACAGCTACACTTACTATAACAGGAGCCACTGTTGGACTTAATGGATATGTTTACAGAGCTGTCGCTACAGGTACATGTATACCAAATGCAGTTTCAAACGCTGCCGCACTTACTATTAATTCTGCACCGGGTATTACAGCACAACCTTCTGCCAGTACAATCTGTGCAGGAGCGAATACTACCTTTTCTGCTACAGCTTCTGGTGCTACCGGATATCAATGGCAAGTAGATCAGGGTGCTGGTTTTTCTAATATTGCAAATGGAGCTCCTTACTCTGGAGCAACTACTACAACACTTACTATAACCGGAGCAACTGCTGGATTAAATGGTTATGCTTACAGAGTTGTCGCTACAGGTGGATGTACGCCGGCAGCTGTTTCAAACGCTGCAGCTCTTACCGTAAATTCTGCACCAGCCATTACGACACAACCTAGTAATAGTATTACCTGTTTAGGTACAAATGCTACTTTTACCGTTGCTGCTTCCAATGCTACCGGATATCAATGGCAGGTAAATCAAGGTGCTGGTTTCTTTAATATTCCAAATATTGCTCCTTATTCCGGAGCAACTACAGCAACACTTACCATAACAGGTGTTACTGCCGGTATAAATGGATATGTATACCGAGTTGTAACGACAGGTTTATGTACACCTGCAGCTACATCTTCAGCAAGAACATTAACAATACCTACTATTATTACAGGCGCATCACAAACTAATATTGCTTGTAATGGTGTTGCAACTGGTATTGCAACAGTTAGCCCAACCGGAGGAACAGCTCCTTATACCTTTCTCTGGTCTAACAATGCGACTACTGCTTCTATAAGCGACCTTACAGCGGGAACTTATAGTGTAACGATTAAAGATGCTAACCTATGCGAAAAAATAGAAAATTTCACAATAACTGAACCACCAGTATTAGTAGCATCACAAGGTACAGTAAACAATGTAAGCTGCAATAATGGAACTAATGGTACTGCAACTGTTGTAGCTACAGGAGGTGCTGGTGGCTATACATATTCATGGTCACCTACTGGTGGTAATGCTGCAACTGCATCAGGATTGGCCGCTGGAACTTATACAGTAACCGTAACCGATGCTAATTCATGTCAAAAAACTTTACCTTTTACTATTACTGAACCTGCAGCCTTAGCTGTAACATCTTCGCAAGTTGATATATTATGTAACGGATCTGCAACTGGATCTGCAACTGTAAGTGCAACCGGAGGAACAGGAATAGGAACTTATACCTATTTATGGGCACCATCAGGAGGAACAGCTGCTACTGCTACCGGTTTAATGGCAGGAACGTATACTGTAAAAATCACAGACGCTAACAGCTGCTCAACTACAAAATCAATTACAATAACAGAACCTTTAACCCCATTAACTGCCTCTCAGGGAGCAACTGTTAATGTAAAATGTTATGGAGATACAACCGGATCAGCTACCGTAAATGTAACAGGCGGAACCGGTTCTTACTCTTACTCTTGGTCACCGTCTGGTGGTACAGGAGCTACAGCTTCAGGCTTATCCGCTGGAAATTATACTGTAACCATTTTCGATGATAATGAGTGTATGACATCTCAAAACTTTAGCATCAGCCAGCCTGGAGCAGCACTTTCAGCAAGTACAGCTTCAACAGGAGTTAGTTGTTTTGGTGGGGCTAATGGTACTGCAAGCGTAACGGTATCCGGAGGAACTCCTACTTATACTTACTCATGGGCACCTTCTGGAGGAACTGCAGCTTTTGCTACAGGGCTTTCTGCCGGAAATTATACTTGTACAATTACGGACTCAAAAGGATGTAAATTGATTCAGCCTGTCACTGTTGGTAGTCCTTCTGCATTATCTGCTACAATTACAAAAGTTGATGTTTCTTGTAATGGAGGAACTAACGGATCTGCAACTGTAACTGCTTCTGGCGGAGTTGGAGGATATACTTATTCATGGTCACCTACCGGAGGTAACGCTGCGACTGCATCAGGACTTTCTCAAGGAACTTATACTGTAACTATTCAAGATGGAAATACATGTACTATTACAGCAAGTATTACAATAAATCAACCTGCGTCTTTAACATCGTCAATTAGTAAAACTGATGTATTATGTAATGGCGGAACAACCGGAACTGCTACTGTAGTTCCTTTGGGCGGAAATGGCAATTATACTTATCTATGGTCACCTTCTGGAGGTACTGCAGCAACGGCAACTGGTCTGGCACCTGGAAATTATAGCTGTTTAATTACTGACAATAATGGCTGTTTCGTAACGAATTCCATCAATATTGTTCAACCTGTAGCCCTAAGTGCTACAACAAGCCAAATAAATGCAACCTGTTCATCAGCTGGCCAGGCAGGTGTAACTGTTAGCGGCGGTGTAAACCCTTATTTTTATTCGTGGTCTTCGGGACAAACAAGTGCAATAGCAACGGGATTAGCAGAAGGAAATCACTCTTGTACAATTACAGACGCAAATGGCTGTACAATAACAAAAAACTTTATTATTACAACCACAAATACCTTAACTGCTGCTACAAGTCAAACTGATGTTTTATGTAATGGTACAAACACAGGTTCAGCCAGTGTAGTTGCATCAGGAGCTCCGGGACCTTTTACTTATGTATGGGCACCGTCTGGCGGAAATAGTGATACAGCGAGTAATCTTACAGCTGGTAATTACAGTGTAACAATAACTTCTGGTAATGGATGTTCTATTGTAAAAAACTTTACAATTATAGAACCAACAGCCTTAACAGTTACTCCTTCTCAAACCAATTTATTATGTAATGCTGCGACTACAGGACAAGCTTCTGTAACTGTAACAGGAGGAACCGGAGCATATACTTACTCATGGTTGCCTTCAGGTGGAACTTCTGCAACAGCAACAGGACTTACAGCAGGAACTTATACCGTAACAATTACAGATGCCAACTTATGTCAGGCTACACAAGCATTTACAATTACAGAACCTAATGCTCTTACTGCAACAATTACACCAACACAAGTAAGTTGTAACGGAGGAACAAACGGATCTGCAACTGTTTCTGTAACGGGCGGAACTGGAGCTTACAGCTATGTATGGTCTCCAACTGGCGGAACTGCTGCAACTGCATCAGGACTTGCAGCGGGAACTTATACCGTAACAATTACTGATGCCAATACTTGTAGTACAACTGAAACGGTTACTATTATTGAACCAACTCAGTTAACTGCTTCTATAGGAAATCAAACTGATGTTTCCTGCAACGGAGAAAACAATGGCTCTGCTACTGTGAATGTTACCGGAGGGACAGGCACCTATACTTATGCGTGGTCACCATCTGGCGGAACGGCAGCAACAGCAACAGGACTTAATCCAGGAAATTATACGGTAACTGTAACAGATGCCAATAATTGTACTACATCTCAAAATTTTGTTATAACGGAGCCTGCTCCATTAGTGGTTTCTGCAGGAAGTCAAAATGATGTTTCTTGTAATAGCGAAACCAACGGAACTGCCTCAGTAAATGTAACTGGCGGAACTGGTGCATATACTTATGCCTGGTCACCTTCAGGTGGAACTTCTGCAACAGCAACAGGACTTACCGCAGGAACTTATACCGTAACGGTAACAGATGCTAACTTATGTCAGGCAACACAAAGCTTTATCATAACAGAACCTGTTGCACTTACAGCTTCAATTGCGTCAACAAACGTAAATTGTAACGGTGCTAATAACGGTACTGCAACAGTAACGGCAACCGGAGGAACGGGTTTATATACTTATACATGGTCGCCAACAGGAGGAACTGCTGCAACTGCATCAGGACTTGCGGCGGGAACTTATACCGTAACGGTTACTGATGCCAATACTTGCAGCATAACTGAAACGGTTACTATTACTGAACCTTCTATCCTTGATGTTACGGTTGCACAAACTGATGTAACTTGTATTGGAGCAGCCGATGCTACTGCCACTGTTACTGCAACAGGCGGAGCTGGTAACTACACTTATGTTTGGTCACCGGCTGGAGGAACAAATGCTGCAGCGACTGGACTTACGGCAGGAAATTATTCGGTAACCATTACAGATGCAAACGGATGTCAGGTTACAAAACCTGTAACGATTATAACAATTCCGGATGTAACAGCACCAATTCCTAATATAGCAACTTTACCTGCTATTACGGGTACTTGTTCTGTTGTATCAGCTCAGATTCCTGTGCCGACAGCTACTGACAACTGTGCCGGAATTATAAATGCTACAACAACCGATCCTTTAAGCTACACAAACGCAGGAACGCATACAATCACGTGGACCTATAATGACGGACACGGAAACACTTCAAGTCAAAATCAAACGGTTACTGTAACAGCGTCTCCGTTAGATCAGGTCACTTTTAGCGATGCAATAGCTACTTTTGATGGAAATCTTCATGCAGTACAGGTTGCCAATCTTCCTGCTGGAGCTACAGTAGCGTATTCTATTACGCCAACAGCAAGTACTTTAAATGGTGCTATTAATGCCGGTATTTATACCGTTACTGCAATAGTTTCACCTACAGCAGCTACGCCAAATTGTTCATCAATTACACTTACGGCAAAACTGACTATTAATAAAGCAGCGCAACAGATTACTTTTGGTGCTATACCTGCAAAAATCCTTGGAGCAGTCAACGACTTCAACTTAGAAGCGACTTCGAGTTCAGGTTTACCAATTCGTTATTCTTTTACATACACTTCTGCCCTGCCACCTGCTAATGTTTCGGCAATTGGGTTCGTTAATTTGTTACGATCAGGCGATTTGTTAATTACTGCACATCAGGACGGTAATGATAACTATTTGCCTGCTACTACTGTCGAGCAACTTCTTGTAATCAAAAACAATGATGTAACCGTTAGCAAAATTACACTAGGCAATAAAGTATATCAGAATCCTTCCAAGGACATTAATTATATAATGGGATGTGATGAAAATAATGTATATGTTGCCTTTTTAAACGAAACAGGTGCAACTATTACGCCTTCTGCCAATTTTACGATTACGACGCCTAAACCGGGAATTTATACACAAAATGTTACGGTGACTTCACAAGATGGAACAGTAACTGCTAATTATGCTTTAACTGTAGAAAAACCGTTTGGTTTCTATGATATTGTGCATCAAAAATTCAATAATTTATTGCTTATCAATAACAATCCTCAGACTAACGGAGGTTACGAATTTGTGTCGTACCAATGGTTCAAAAATGGTCAGCTGGTTGGAACTGGCCAATACTATTCGGCAGGAGATGATTTGTCTAATTCGTTAGATTCTTCTGCAGACTTTAGTGTAAAACTGACGACCAAAGACGGAAAAATACTGAGCACTTGTACTTCTAAAATTACCGTACAAAAATCGTTGGCTGCGAAACTTTATCCAAATCCAATTCAGGCAGGAAAAGTTATCACTGTTGAAGCAGATTTCCCTGCAGAAGAATTAGCCAACATGCAGATAAGCCTTTATTCTGTTTCCGGACAATTGGTAAAAACGCTGAAGTCCTCTAAAGTATTAACTGAAATTCAGTTACCTGATGCTGAAAGCAATATGTATATTGTAGTGCTTGAAACTGCCAATATCAAGAAAACACTAAAAGTAATTGTAAATAAATAAAATCTGTCAGTGCTGTTTTCGAATAGCACTGGCATTAAAAAAAAATAAGATGAAAAAATATATACGCAACTATATAACATCACTATCAGTAGTTACAGTAATTTTAGGATCTTGCCTAAATGGTTACGGTCAGGATAGAAAACAAGAATTTTCGATAGCTGTAGGAGGCCCAATGTCGTTTCTCAAGTATAATACTGCCGGAGAATCAGTACCCGGAAACGGTATAAATGCAGGAATTCGATACTCTTATTATTTAAACGAAGGTCTAAGTATTGGTATTGGTGTCGAATATCAAACGTACAGTTCTGATGTAAAATACGGATTTTATGGCGGACAGTATAATGCTGTTGATGCTGAAAATGAAGCATTTCAATTTAGATATAAAGCAACAGGATTACGCGAGCAGCAAAAATTAGGATACGTAAATATTCCAATAGGGATTCAATTTGAAACTCCCGGAGCTACAAAATTATATCTTGCAGCCGGAGCCAAAGTAGGTTTTGCAACCAACGGAAGCTACGAAAGTACCTACGGCAACCTAACGACAAGCGGTTATTACCCGCAGTATAATGTCGAATTATTTAGCCCCGCATTTGCAGGCTTTGAAAGTGTAAACAACCTGAAAACAAGCAAACAAGACCTCGATACCGATGTGTCCTATTCGGCTACTTTCGAAACCGGTTTAAAACAAAAACTGGGAGATCGAAGCGCCATTTATATTGGCGTTTATTTAGATTACGGATTAAATACTATTTATGATAATAAAGAAAGTAAAAATCTCGTGCAGTACCATCCGGAACTACCTGTGCAGCTGCAATACAACAGCATACTTGATACTTCTCATTCAAATGATATCAGACTGGTTTCTTACGGATTTAAACTAAGATATGCTATTCGGTAATTTTTAAATTTACTATTTAAAAAAATCCTTTTTTAAAAACAAAAAATCCATTCGCCTAAACGAATGGATTTTTTTTTATTCAATTTTCACTGCCTTAATCTCGATTTTATTATACTGCTCAATTGATTTTGGTTCGTTCCAATATTCAATAATGGTCTTGATAACCTGCCTGAATTTTTCATAATCAAAAGGCTTCACAAAATAACTATGTGTAGGCAAAGAATACGGATCGATCACGAAGCTCTGTTCAAATAATGTCGTAAAAAACAAATACGGACAATTGAATATCGTCCCTACCCCATTATTATCAGAATTCGTTTCCATCACCTTATAATTCATGACATTCAACAATACAATATCAGAAAAGACCAAAAAAGGTTTAATGTGATGACGAAGCATATAATTGCAAGCCGTTTCGGCCGTATTAAAATATATAATTTGATTCTCGTAATTAAGATCCGCAAAAACCTCAATAAATAATTTACGGTCTTCCTGCTTATTCTCTATAACTACTATGGGTCCTTTTTTATTCATAGCCAATACCTTTAAAATTCGTACTTCAGATGTTCGTAAATTTTACCTACTAAATCCTATGTAAATATTTTAAAAAATAAGAATAAATAACTTACAAAATATTCCTTTGTGATTATATAATTTTCATTTAGAAAACGATTCAAAAAAAAATCATCCCAATATAAAATGCTGAAAATTATACAATTACCAGATTGAATTTTATAATCAAATAAAAATTGTTTCTCCTAATTTTGACTTAACCATTTCTAATTCAACAACATGAACGAAATGTCTTTTTATTATCTATTAATTTAATCTCAAATGTTATGAACACTTCAAGCCACAAAAACACCAGCACTACAAGTGAAAAATCAACAGATAAAAAAATGGGTACTTCAAAAAGTGCTTCAAAATCTGCTGCTACAAAAAAGTCGCCAACGACTAAAAAATAACCCTTTAAATCATTGCAGTATGATAACAGGAAACAACGAAAATTATGGTCGGGACGATCGTAATTTTTACCATCCGGAAGATGACATTCGTCTGGGATCTGAAAAAAAAGAAAATGACCTTTATGCTGTTAGCCGCAACAACGACGAAAGTTATGTTGATGAATACCAGAAAAGAACTGATGAAGATTTTTTTGATGAGGATCCAATTTTAAATCAGGATGAAGATCCGGATGATTTGGATGAGGATTTCTCCAATGCACTCGACAGAGACGATGACGACGAAGAATATTTTGAAGAGGAAGATCTTGACGAAAGTGATTTAGACGATGATCTTGTAGAAGACTATGACGAAAACGATCGCGAAATCAACAGTTTTGCCAAAGATCGCTTAAAAGAAGACGAACTCGATCAGGAATACGACATTGATCAGGATCTTGAAGAAAAAGATCCTGTCAATAATCCCAGGGAGTTTTAAGCGGAACGCTTTACTAAAAATAAACCATTCGCCACGGCAATGGTTTATTTTCTTTTATTCCATCTTCTGACAGCCATTTTGATTAGCCGTTTATAAATCACTTAAAACACTACTTATGGATATCTTTATTTTTTTTCAGTTAATAATCGTTTCCGTCGCTGCTACATCAGCCATGACATTATTTAGTTATGCGGCATCGGCAAGCTTTCGGGAATTGTACAAAGAACCTGTGTTGCTCACCTTTATGCTAACCCGATTAAACGTTGAGTTACCGGCCAAATCTAAAGCCACACTCGCCTGGCTGCTGCATTATTTTATTGGTTTTCTCTTTGTCGTGGTGTATCATGTAGTATGGATAAAAAATATTTTACCCGTTTCGTTTTTAGTCGGCTTTATATTCGGTTTTCTTAGCGGTGTTATTGGCATTCTGGGCTGGATGTTCATGTTTAAGATGAGCGATCATCAGCCTGCTATCGATTTCAAAGGCTATTACTTTCAGCTGCTTCTGGCACACATTATTTTCGGATTGGTTGCAACCGCAGTTTACTCCCTTTCTTCATCTGTTTTAATATTGGTAAAAGCTTATGTCACTGTCTAAATACAATCAGAAAAGAGATTTCAAACAAACTCGGGAACCAAAAGGCAAAAGAGAAAAATCAGCTAAAGAGTTGATTTTTGTTGTTCAAAAACACGCCGCATCGCATTTGCATTATGATTTTAGATTAGAAATCGATGGTGTCTTAAAAAGCTGGGCAGTTCCTAAAGGACCTTCTATGAATCCTGACGATAAACGCCTGGCCATGATGGTCGAAGATCACCCCTACAGTTATAAAGATTTTGAAGGCACAATACCTGAAGGAAATTATGGCGCCGGAAATGTTATTGTGTGGGATAATGGCACTTATACACCAGATCAGCCTTCTGCAAACCCTGCAAAAGCACTATTGGCAGATCTTAATAAAGGCCACTTAAGTTTTATTTTAAAAGGAAAAAAACTTAAAGGCGAATTCTCATTGATAAAGCTAAAAGGAAAACAGGAAAACGCCTGGTTACTCATCAAAAAGCATGATCCGTATGCGACAGAAAATGATATTTTGAATAAAAACAAATCGGTTATATCTCAGAGAACTTTGGAGGAATTAGAGAAAAAATCAAAAAAAAATGCTGAGAATAATACCGAAAAAAAAACATCTTCAAAAAGTAATTATTCATCCCGGACTCCGGCAGTATTTATCAAACCAATGTTGGCCGGTACAAAAGAAAAAGCTTTTGATGATGCTGACTGGATTTTTGAAAATAAATACGATGGCTACAGAGCTATTTCTGTAATTAATCCTTCTGATGTACAATTATTTAGCAGAAATAAACTATCTTTTAATTCTAATTTCAAGCCCGTTGCAGATGAACTTCAAAAAATAGATCATATTGCCGTTTTAGATGGTGAAATTGTGGTAGAAGACGAAAATGGAAAAGCAAACTTTCAGCTCCTTCAAAACTATCTTAAAACCGGTTTGGGCACTCTGAAATATTATGTTTTTGATCTTCTTAATTTAGATGGCAATACTATCACTCAATTGTCATTGCTGGAACGAAAAGAACTCCTGAAATTATTATTTAATAAATATGATTTTACAAATATTTTCTATTCAGAACATACCATAGAAAAAGGAATAAGCCAATTTGACAGGGTTATAAAAAATAAAGGCGAAGGTATTATTGCAAAAAAAGCGGACAGTATTTATGCTTCTGATAAAAGAAATAATGATTGGCTTAAAATTAAAATTGCAAATGAGGAAGAAGCCATTATTATTGGAATAACACAGCCTAAGAAATCCCGAAAATATTTTGGAGCCATTTTGCTTGGTCAGTATTATGGAAAAAGGCTTCAGTTTATAGGGAAATGCGGAACAGGTTTTACTGATGCTGTTTTAAAAGAATTGTATACAAAACTTCAGCCCTTTTTTGTTGATGAATCTCCGCTTAGCGAAAAAATTGGACTCAGGGATGAAATTCAATGGGTAAAACCAAAGCTGGTTTGTCAGGTAAAATTCTCAGAATGGACAAATGACAAACATCTGAGACATCCTATATATCTGGGTTTAAGAGTAGACAAGAAACCTGCGGAAGTTTTTGTACCGTCAAATATTAAATCAAATACTACAACCGAAACGAAAGTAAATGCTGCTGCTATGAAAGAAAAACCAACTCAGAAAACAGAAAACGATTACGATTTAAAAATCGGCAAGACGACTTTGCATCTGACCAATCAAAACAAGATATATTTTCCTGATGACGGAATTACCAAAGGAGACATTGTACAGTATTATAATGAAGCAGCAGATTTTATATTGCCTTATCTCAAAGACCGTCCGCAATCGATGAACCGTTTTCCTAACGGAATAAATGCTCCGGGATTTTATCAAAAAGACGTTGATGTCGATAAGATTCCGTCCTGGCTGAAAACCAGAAAAGTGTTTTCTGAATCGAATGAAGAATTCCTGAATTACCTGATCTGCAATGACAAACCGACTTTGTTGTATATGGCAAATCTGGGCTGTATTGATATGAATCCGTGGAATTCTACCATAAAACATATCGAAAATCCCGATTGGCTTGTGATCGATATTGATCCTGAAAAAGATAATTTCGAAGAAGTTGTAAAAACCGCCCTGATCGTAAAAGAAGTCCTTGACGAACTTGAGACAGATTGTTACTGCAAAACTTCAGGAGCAACAGGATTACATGTTTACATTCCGCTTGGTGCGCAATATGATTATGATTCCATTAAAATATTGGGCGAATTGTTAGCTATTGAGATACAATCCCGTTTGCCTGAAACAACTTCATTAGAACGAAGCATCAAAAAAAGAAATCATAAAATTTATATCGATTATCTGCAAAACCGTCGCGGGCAGACACTGGCAGCACCTTACTCTGTAAGACCTAAACCGGGAGCAACAGTTTCGACGCCATTAGAATGGAGCGAAGTAAATTCGAAATTGCATCCGTCGCAATTTACCATCAAAAATGTGCTGAAACGTTTTGATAAAAAAGGCGATTTATGGAAACCTGTTTTAGGAAAAGGTGCCAATATCAAAAAGATACTGCATAAACTGGAAAACAAAAGTCCGGATTAAGAAGATTTCTTCTTATCCAGACTTGCTTTTAACATCGCCATTAAATCGTCGCTTTGTTTATGAACGACTTGTAATTTTCGAGCCGCTTGTTTTTTGCCTTTGGCTTTATTTTTTATAATCTGCAAAAGCTTCGCAGTATATTCATCCTTATAAGCACTGATATCGAATTTTTCAGTCAGCTGATCGATTAGTTTTTCAGCCATATCCATTTCTTTCGTAGCTTTTTTAGAAGCCGGAGGAAGTTTTAATTCTGAAGTATCCCTGATTTCCTGTTCAAATCTGATTCGGTTTAATAAGATCACATTTTTGTAAGGTTTCAAAATCGCCAGGCTTTCTTTGTTTCGCAAAACAAAACTCGTCACTCCTACTTTACCGGACGCTTCAAGCGCATCTCTGAGCAAAGCATACGCATTAAGGGCCCCTTTGTCAGGCTCGAGATAATACGGCTGTTCATAATAAATACTGTTGATTTCATTTTCTAAAGCAAAACTCTGAATATTAATCGTTTTGGTTTTCTCGGCATCGGCAGCTTCAAAATCAGCATCTTCGAGAATCACATATTTATCATCGATTTTATAGCCTTTTACGATATTACCGTAAGACACTTCTTTACCCGTATTTTCATTTACCCTTTTGAACTTGATATTGGCATGGTCTTTTTCGTCCAGCATGTCCATATCAAGCGTACTTTCCTGCACGGCAGAAAATATTTTAATGGGAATATTAATTAACCCAAAACTGATTGATCCTGTCCATATTGCTCTCATAATAATAGGTTTATAAAGTTGAATTTCCTTCGACCCACTTCAGGGCTTTATTAAAAGCTCCCTTTTTAAAACCACGCAATTCTCCGGTGGCATTAAAAACAAATCCATCATTAAAATTCATTTCATCCGAATCTGAAACGATGGCAACCCTATTCCAGTTTTCAAATTGCTGCAATCCAAGGACAGCATCGTGAAACCAGGCATTTTCAGTAAAATTCTGAGTATCTGTATCCAGTGCAAACAAAAAATTAATCTCGTTTGACGCTTTAGATAAGCCTTCTAATTCAGGAAGTATAACAGTTTTAAAATCAGCTGTTGTTACTTGTCCAAGTGCTCTGAAAGCAATTAAATTCTTTGCTGTTTCTATTTTATGTATCATAATGATTATGGTTTGAATTGTTGTTCTAATGCAATCTATTTCAGAGGATTAAAATTAATTCACATCACATCAGAAAACTTTACACGATTATGGGTGGAGATTACAAAACTTCAATAATGTCCCTAATAGAAGCCACAGATTAAAATATCATTTCACGCAGATCTTGCAGATTTTAATTTTACCAATTATCTGCACACATCTGCTTAAATCTTTTTTAAAATCTGCGTGAAAAAAATCCAACACATAGAAATTCAATAGCTATAAATATATCGCTTCTATGGAGCTTTTATTAAACGATTTTATAATAAAAACATTCATTTAAACCCAGGCAGAATGACATATTTATAGAAATCAAAAGAAAAAGATCATCTATTTCAAGTCCCAGAGGGATGCTATATTTATAGAAAATAAAACACACACAACAAAGAACTCCAGCGAGGTGAAATATTAAACCCTAATATAAAAGGGGAATATTTCATTTTTGAAATATTCCCCTTTTTATTATTTCAAATTATTAAATAATAATTAGAATTTAAAAGTAAGATTGGCTGTTATACGCGTTGGATTTTGTGCCGCAAGCCTGTACGACCAATATTTTTCATTCGTTACATTGTCTACTTTGAGACCCAATCTGTATCTGGGCTGATCATAAAAAAGCGAGGCATCTAAAACCGTGTAGGACGGAATAGAAAATTTGAAAGATGTTGTATTCGTCTGGTAATATTCACTGCCGTAAATACCTCCAAAACCAAATCCTAAACCTTGCGCCGGACCCTTTACGATTCTGTAACTCGCCCATAAATTAGCCGTTCTTGGGGATCCCGCCGTAGTTGGCCGTAAGCCCTGAACGCTGGCATTACTTTTTTCGTATTTACTGTCATTATAGGTATAACCCGCTACAATGTTCAATCCTGAAATTGGATTTGCAATCAATTCTGCTTCAAAACCTTTGCTCACCTGAGTTCCGTCCTGAATAGAAAAGTTGGCATGATCCGGATCGTCACGCGTAATGTTTGTTACCTGTATGTCGTAATAACTAAGCGTAGCCGAGATTTTATTCAAATCAAATTTAAAACCTCCTTCGTACTGATTCGCCTGATTGGGTTTGAACGTATTTCCGTCAAAATCAGAACCTGAAACGTTACTGAAACCATTCATATAATTACCAAAAACAGAAACCTTGTCTTTTACAATTTGATAAACCAATCCAAATTTTGGTGAAAATGCTGTTTGATTGTAGTTTCCTGCAATAGAATCTTTGCTAGGATAATATGTTCCTTTATTCTCGTATCGGTCCATACGTATACCACCCATTACCAACAATTGATCCGTTACATTCAAAACATCCGAAACGTAAGCGCTGTATGTGTTCTCATCATTGGATACGAAATTGTTGAATTTTAAATTAGGATTAGCAAACATCGGAGCCACTTTCTCAATATTAAAATTGTTGTAGGCATCACCCGGTTTTTTATAATCCATTGCCGGCATATTGACAATCGCATCATTACGGGTGGCGCGCAAGCTATAAAAATCCAGACCTGCTACTACCCTGTTTTTTAGTTTACCAATTTTAAAAACACCAATAAAATTCTGCTGAATATCTGTTCCGTAAAAAGGAGATTCCTGATACGTAACCTGCTGTCTGATTGTTGTTGGAGACATCATCTGTAAAGACACCACATAACCATCAGAGGATGATCTTGTTCTGGACAAAATAGTCTGAGACGTCCATTCATCCGACATTTTATATTTTAACTGAGCAAAAATATTATATTGCTGGCTGGTGTAATTAATGGTATTATTGGCAAAAGACAATTTATACGGAATATTAAGTGCTTCAATGCTGCTTTCAGTTCCTTTTACAGCAAACGGCGCAAGTCTCGTAGGCGAAGTTGCTTTGTAAATACTGAATTCGGCATCGATCAAAAGCGTTAAACGGTCATTTACCTGATAAGAGAAACTTGGCGCAAAAGAGAAGTTTCTGTTGAATCCGGCATCCTGAAAACTTCTTTCGCTATGCAAAGCTGTATTTATTCTTAGCAAAGCCGTTTTATCTTCATTGATTGGCGTATTGATATCCGCCGTTAAACGGTTAAGATCCCAACTTGCCGCAGAATAGGAAACTTCGCCTTTGAAGGTGTCAAAAGGCTTTTTCGTAACACGATTAAACAATCCCCCAAAAGATGACAATGTACTTCCAAAAAGCGTTGCTGATGGCCCTTTGATCACCTCAATACGTTCTAAATTCGAAGGGTCAATTGTGGTATACGTAAAACTTCCTACTCCATTTCTAACCACTTGCGGAGTCGGAAAACCTCTTGATATAGAAGTGGTACGGCCCTGGTTTCTTACTTCGGCAATACCTGCACCGGGAACGTTTTTAAATGCGCTATTATAATCTGTAATCACCTGCTCCTTCATCAATTCCTTGCTTACGATGATGTAAACCTGTGAATTTTCAATGTTTTTCAGAGGCATTTTTGCTACGTCAATACTTTCTTTCTTGGCAAAACGATTTCCTCCGGTACGAATTACAACATCTTCAAGATTTTGTACAGATGAATTTACGCGGATATCTACCGTCGCTGATGGTGACTGTTCTGTAACCTCAGCCGTTTCTGTAGAAGACACATAACCGGACATGGTAACTTCTAAAGTATATGTTCCGAAAGGCACTTTTTTAAACTCATAGTTACCGGATGCATTCGTTACGGCACTCTTATTTATTTCGATTAACTTCACGATAACACCCTGACTTGCATTTCCGTCATTTGTGATGATTGTACCTTTTATTTGCCCGTTTGATTCCGTTTGAGCCTGAAGAAAACCTCCACTTGTCAGCAAACTCAACATGAGGATGAAAGTCAATTTCTGTTTTAAGGTTTGTATCATTTTCCCTGAACGCATTACAGAACAGGAAGTTGATAATATTTTTGTTGTCATTTTATTGTTATTTAAACCAATTCTAAATTATGGCGCAAATGAACAATATTTTTTGTTATCTATCAACTGTAATGGTTTAATTTTTTTTAGAAAATACGCATTTAAACAAATGTTGAAAACACACTGAAACAAGCCGTTAAGAATTGTATTACTTAAAGTATTTGTTAAGTAAAAAAAGAACGACATTAGGTTTTAGATTTTAGATTTTAGATTTTAGATTTTAGATTTTAGATTTCCCATAACTTTGTCAAAGTTTGGCATCGAAGTTCACATTATCTAATTGACTCATTATCTAATTATCTAATTCAATTAACAATCAAACAACCTATCCTTTCCTTCCATAAAGCAAGAGTCTCTTAAAAGAATAAATCGCGGGAAGTTTAGGGAAATACGCCGCAATTCTCTCCTTATAGGTTTTTATAAAAAGTTCTTGTTCATAGCCATCCAGACGTTCTATGTACGGAATCAAAGCTGAGCCTGATATAAAATTATAAAGCGTTTCGTGATCGTTGGCTATTATGGGATATACTTTTTGCAGGATCTGAATGTCTTCAAGTCCGCCATCAAAAAGTATTTGTGCATATTCGTCGATACTCAAAACCGGAGAATCTCTTTTGTAGCCTTTCAGATAAGATTTAAAAGGTTCTTCTTCTACCAATTCGGCAAGAATAACGTTGAGTTTATTTTCCGGCTGAACAGGCATTTGTACTGCAAATTGTCCTTTTGGGTTCACGAGATCTATTAATGCTGTAAATAAAGTTTCATGATCATTCGACCATTGCAAAGCCGCATTACTAAAAATCAAATCCCATTTCTCTCCTGACGCCAGTGTTTCTTCTGTAGTTGCCTTCCTGAAATGCAAATTATCTGATTCTAAAGCTTTTGATTGATCCAGCATTTCTGCCGAAGAATCGACACCCAGAAAATCAGCCTCTTTGAATTTATCTGCTAAAATAGCCGTTTGTTCTCCCGTGCCACAGCCTAAATCAATGGCTTTCATTCCGTTTACGGGTTTGATAAAATCAATCAGATCATAAAAAGGCTGATAACGAATATTTTTGAACTTATTATAAATTTCCGGATTCCAGGGCATCTTGTGTCGTTTTATAATTTCATTTGATCAGGAAAATCCGTGATCAGCATAAAATTGGGTTACTAAAAACTAAGATACAAAATTCTCATGGGTTTTATAACGAGCTTTATCCGGCCATTCGCTATATCTTTTATTTTTCTAAAGAAAAAAAATAAAAGGATGCCGCTGCTGTCCGGGCTAGGGATTTTGGATTTCAATAACAATAAAAAAAGACGAGACAACACGTATTTCTACGGTTTTTAGTAAAACGGTATTGTTGATTTGTAAATCATACGTTTTTATTAGTATGCCTTATAACAACAAAATAAGACTTTTGTTTATTCAACAAGCAACTCATTAATTTCTGTTATCAGTTCAAATTCATCCAAAGGAAACATTTCTAACACCATTTCTAAAATTAGCGCCACATTTATAGGCGAATATTTAATTGTAGCCGACGTTTGATGTGCGTCTTGTTCTAAGGCTATAATACATAATTTTATGATTTCGGTAATCGTACAGCCCAGTTCATAATAATTAAGTACTTTAATTTGAGCCGTGTGAGTGCCTGTTTCATCGCCAGACGGAGTTAAAATATTGCAATATTTGGCAGTTAATTTTCTAAGATTCTCTAATTTTTTGATTTCATTGGTTTTCATGGCGTATATCGTTTTAGTTATCGCTTGTTAATCATTTTACAATTAAACTTTTACTATTTCATCATAAGAAAAATTGTACTTTTGCATGACTCAGCGAAGAAAGAAATAGATTGCAGAGTACCCAATCATTTTTTGCCGTATTGTACAGCGATAAATATGTTTTTTACATATTGCGACTTATTACACTTAATTATTATCTTTGAATTATGAGCACACTTACAAAACCAAATCATATAGGGCGAAAAATCAGCCGTATTCGTGAACTTCGTGATATGAAACAAGAAGCTTTGGCACAAGCTTTAGGAACCAACCAACAAGCTGTATCTGCTATAGAAAATAGTGAAACGATTGACGAAGAGAAACTTATTGCTGTGGCAAAAGCTTTGGGAGTAACTGTTGAAGCGATTAAAAATTTCTCAGACGAAGCCGCAATTAATTATTTCAATAGTTTCACAGATAATGTTGTAACGACTGGAAGTATTTTTGCAAATAATTGTACGTTTAATCCTTTAGATAAATTGGTTGAATCTTATGATGAAAATAAAAAACTTTACGAACGTCTGTTGAAAGCAGAACAAGATAAAATTGAATATTTGGAGAAATTACTAAAAGAGAAGTAAGATTTTTTAAAACATATACTAAATGAGAAAGAGGCTTATAGGTCTCTTTTTTTATGCGTCATCATTAAATAGTAAGATAAAACTTTGTCCAAAATACATCTACTTCTGATGCAAAATCAGCAAATAATATACTTTTACCCAGTTCGTCATAAATAAATATACTATTCATAAATTTTTCATTTTATGAAAACCCATAATCCATAAAATAAAAAAAAAGACGATGCATCATTATTGCATCGCCATATATTTTAAATAAAATAAAAATATCAACTCAATGAATCTAAAGGATCACAAGGAAAGTAAATCGTGATCTCTGTGCCTTTATTTAGTTTTCCTTCGGCGCGGATATTGCCGTTGCAGGTTTGCATTATTTTTTTGCAAAGTGCGAGCCCAACGCCGGATCCGTCGTATTTTTCGAGCGTATGCAGTCTTGTAAATATTTTAAAAATTGATTCGGCATATTCTTGTTCGAAGCCTATCCCGTTGTCTGAAAATTTGACCCAATGGCAGTAGACTTTATTAGAGTATTCGTTTATTTCTGCTTCTTTAGAACTTGTTATGGTAATCACGGGAAGCCGATCTAAGGAGGCGTATTTTAATGAGTTGTGCAGAATATTAGAAAAAAGCTGTTTCATTAAAAACGGAATCGCATGTACTTCCGGCAGGCTTTCGCACTCAAAAACGGCTTTGTTCTCGATAATGATTTCCTTCATTTCCTGCAGGGTCTCTTCGAAAATATAATTAAGACTCACCTTTTGAACGGATTCTTTTGTATGTTTTATTCGGGTATATTTCAGGATATCGACCAGTAAATTTTGCATTCTGTTGGCAGATTTGGTCACGCGCTGCAAAGAATCAATAATACTTACAGAAGGAATTTCATTAGTATCTGACAACACTTTTGATGTAATAAACTGAATTTTACGTAAAGGTTCCTGCAAATCATGTGTACTGATCCAGTTGATGTTTTCAAGTTCTGAATTGGTTTCTTTTAATACCTCATTCAAACTGCGGTATTTCTCTTCTTCCTCGCTCAGCAACAGCATAATGATCTGATTGTGCAGCGCATGTGCATAACTTGCCGCTGCATTAATTTCAGAATGCAGCCAGATACTGCTCTGGTTTTTTATAATCTGTTTCCATAAATTAAAGGAATTCCTGGGATGCAGCCCTTTGCTGTCTATAATTATCGCTTTCTCCGGATCTCCTGCCCAGCTTATTTCAGCAACAGTTTCTGGTTTGTACCAAATAATTGTGTTGCCATTGCCAAGTGAGTGATAAATAATACCCGAAACATCTTCGTAACCGTCTAAACCGGGAACAAAATCACTGAGTTTATGGGTACTGAATGTTCTTGTATATTCAGAAGCATCTATAGCAGAGATAATTTTCTTTATTTTTTCGTCAGATGGCGTGAATCCGTTTTTATACATTTTATTCCCAATCGAAATCGAAACTCCTGCAGCATTACAAAGCTTTAGTAATTCAGGATGGTCACAGATGATTTTAAAAGATTCATGTACTAACGGAAGATCTAAGGCAGTTAACCTTTCGAGTGCCCTGCTGGTTTTACGGGCAATTTCGTATTCGTCATTCGACTGTCGCAAATCGATCTGGGAGGTAATAAACTGTCCCTGAAGCTTGGCCGCGAGCCGAATTTCAGGAGATATATTTTTGGGTGAATAATGATGACAGGCAATCAGCCCCCACAAACGATTATGATGAATAAGCGAAATGGTTAAGGTGGCACCAACACCCATATTTTTTAAGTATTCTACATGAATGGGCGAAGTACTTCTAAGAACAGAAAGACTTAAATCAAGATTTTTATCCGGCTCATCATCAATCGTAAAAATAGGAACCGGTTCGTAACCAATATCTGCTATTAATCGGATTTGATTTTTCATGTACAGTTCTCTTGCCTGCTTTGGAATGTCAGTATGCGGATAATGAAGTCCCAAAAAAGGTTCTAAATCTTCCCTCCTGCTTTCGGCATAAATTTCACCATTATAATCAGCGTCAAATCTATAAATCATAACGCGATCGTAACCGGTTATTTCCCGTGTTCCTTCGGCAACAAGTGCACATAAATCTTTCAGCGTCCGTGTATTGTTCATATCAGACACAAACTGAATCGTTTGCGCATATATGTTAGCAAGTTGTTCTTTTCCAGCAGATTGTGGTTCTGCCTCCAGAATATAAATAGAATTGCTTTTATGAATCGTTACCTGAAAATTTTTATCGATTAGGGTTATTTCAAGCGGAAAAACAAGCGGTACTTTACTGTCATGTATATAATCATGCAATTCTTTTTGTGCTTTTATGCCAAAAACGATATCGAATTTTTCTCCCAATATCTGATCAAAAGCCACATCGAGAAAATCTGAAATATTGGGTGTACAGAAATCAATTTTCCAATCTAAGGTTATGCCAAGCAAAAAACCATGCGGCTGAATACTTCCGGGAATGTGTATGGGTTCGTGCTCACAATTGGTTAGAGTGACCAAATCGCGGTTTACAATATCTTTAATTTTCATTTTTGATCGTCTTCAGAAAATGATTATGAATACAATCAAAAGCATAAACAGCGCCGTCGATAATTTCTTCTTCGCAGTTGTGCTTTTCTTGATATTCTGTCAGTGCGCTTAAAAAACCTTTCCAGTAACTGCCTGTTTTATTACCATATCCGGCAAAATATGAAACTCCGTTCTGGTTGCTTAACACCGGAATGGTTTCAATATTTTTAAGAATATACCTTCCGCCAAGCGAGGATCCTTCTACAACATATACTATTCCAATTGCAAAGGGAATACTAATGTCATGATCTCTAAAAACGGCATTTGACCCTGTGATTTTATAGTTCAGAAAATCAAGATCATTTTCGATCAGATGCATTTTTTTTCTTTCTTCCAAATCAGGAAAAACAGCTGATAACAAAGGAAAAATATGATCTTGCGTACTTTTGTGCACCTCATACATAAGCGCCAGATAATGGCAATAATCGCTTATTTGAAGATCAGGTGAAAGTATAGAAGAAGAAACTGGTAAATTTTCCAGATTTTTATGCGCGTTGGCAGTTTGATTTTTTAGTCTTTCTAAAAAGCTAATCGGTGTTGTAAAACCCGGATTTGTTGTCATGATAAGAAAAAGTAAGTAATAATTTTTTAGTAAACGAAATATGTTGCTGATGGGTAAAATTCAGTAATGTCAAAAAACAAATGATATAACTTCAGCATTCGGTTACATCATTTTGGTGGTTATGCTTTATCAGGATACCCAATAGTATCAGGGAAATTTATATTTCCTAAAATACTTTACTATTAAATGGGGATTATAATATGAAATTCTGCCCCAATATTTTCTTCGGCTTTTGAGAAGATAATTCCTTTATGATTTTCTACAATTTTTTTTCCAATAGCAAGGCCAATTCCCGTTCCGGTATAGACTTCATTGTTGTGTAATCGTTGGAAGATGGTAAAAATTTTATTCTCGTATTGTTTATTAAAACCTATGCCGTTGTCTTTTACGATGATTTCACAATAGGCTAAAGCAGCATCCAAAACAGGATATTTTTTAACCTGCCTGGCAGTCATTGTATGTGAGTTAATTTCGATTTTAGAAATCGAACCGTCATTTTTATAAAACTTAAGGGCATTGCTTAACAGGTTATAAAAAAGCTGGTTCATTTGCAACGGAATCGCATTAATTACAGGCAATTGCCCTACTTTAATTTCAAGATCACGCTCTTCAATCATCAACTCAAAATCAGTCAGAATATCGGTTATAATCGCATTCAGGTCTGTTTTTACAAACTGTCTTTCAGGATTATTAAGATATGAGTAGGCCAGTAAATCTTTTATCAGGGTATTCATTCTGATAGAGGATTTGCTTATTTTTTCGATTAAGAGTAATGCTTCGCCAGAAATTTTTTCATCCATTTCGAGAAGCCTGCTAATAAACATCAGTATTTTACGCAAAGGTTCCTGCAGATCATGGCTCGCTACATAAGCATATTCCTGCAGCTGCACATTGGCGTCGTGCAAATTTTTGATCGAACTTTCGAGTTCTTTGTTAGAAGTTAGCAAATCAGCCGTACGTTCTTCTACTTTTGCTTCAAAACCGCTTGATAATACCTGCAATCTCTTTTCGATAATTCGGCGTTCTGTAATGTCTTCAATAGCCAGTAAAATCAATTGTTCTTTGCTGGTTTCATTCGTAACCTGCCTGGCGTTTAGCAACATGACACTTTCGCCGTAAGGCAAAAGATTTACAGAGATTTGATAGTCATCAAGTTGTGTTTTTTCGGGCAATACTTTTTCAAGCATCGCACGCATCGGAATGTTATCAAAAAGATGATTCTGTATTTCGTAAATCAGCTTTCCGGTGGCTTCTTCTTTGGTGATATTGTATTTTTTAGAAAATGCCCTGTTGATATTTTTTATTCTTAAATTAGTGTCCAGCACTACGATAGGTTCTCTTAGAGTTGCTACAATAGCCTCAGTATAATTTTTAGAAATATTGATTTGCTGCTGCTTGTTCAGGAGTTCCTGATTGATTTGCAAAAGCTCTTCGTTACTCGACTGCAACTCTTCTTTTGAGGTTTCCAGTTCTTCATTCAGACTTTGCAGTTCCTCGCTCCCACTCAGCAATTCTTCATTGGCGCTTTGCAATTCTTCATTCGATGCTTCCTGCTCTTCGCTAATGGCATTTACATCGTCGTGTATTTTGGCGAGTTCTTTTTCGAGTTGCGCAATTCTTCTCAAATTCAAATTCTCACGTATTTCCTCTGCCGTAAATTCAGTTGAAACTATTTGTTCTTTCTGTATCACTGTTTTATAAAACAATACTAAAAAATACGGTTCCGAAGTATCTTCTAAGGGTTGGATTTCAATCGTAATTTCGCTTATTGTTCCTTTATTTTTTACCTGAATACCTTCTTTTATTACCAGAGCATTTGTTTCTTTGGCTTTGTGCCAGGTATTTCGAAGTTCAAAAGCCAAACCTTCGCGAGTCATTTTCAGCAAATTAAAAGTCGGTTTTCCTGTCGAAAGCTCTATAAATTCAGCTATTGAAGCGTTGATATGAACAATATCCATTTGTTCGTTTACAATAACGCTGGCCGGAGTATATTTAGAAATTAATAATGATTCGGCACTTTTTCTAAAATCTTCCTTGACGATCTCTTTTCTCAGAATATCTGTTTTTAAATTTTTTAATTTATCATTTCCACCCATTCCGGAATGTACAAATCTGCCTGAAACCTGTTTTCGGGTATAAATTTTTCCCGCTTTTTCGAAAGGCTGAAAAAGTTCTGCCGCGGGAACAGCCGTTTCTGATTTTCCCAAAAGCAAAAATCCGTTTTCTTTTAAAGCATAATGAAAAGTAGTCAGTGATTTCTTTTGCAAAAACGAATCCATGTAAATAAAAACATTGCGACACGTAATCAGGTCCATTTTGGCAAAAGGAGGATCCGTCAGAAAATTATGGACAGCAAAAATGCATAGATCCCTAATTTGTCTTTTAATTTTATATCCGTTGGTATTGGCAGTAAAATATTTGGTCAGAATGGTTTCAGAAACATTTCGCATTTGCGATTTTCTGTAAAATCCAATTCGGGCTTTGGCAATAGCCACTTCTGAAATATCCGAAGCAAAAATCTGAATTTCTTTTCCCTCCAGATTTTCACCTAAAAATTCATGAAGCGCAATAGCAAGTGTATAGGCTTCTTCGCCTGTAGAACAACCTGCAATCCAGATGCGTATGCAATTTTCCTCTGTTACCCTGTTTATCATTAACGGAAATACTTTTTCTCTCATAATCTGAAAGATTTTAGTATCCCTGAAAAACTCTGTGACGGGAATCAGTAAATCATTGAATAAATCCTGAGGTGCCAGTTTATCGCCCTGCAAAACTTTAAGATAATCCCTGAGACTGACGATTTTACTCAGCGCCATTCTTCTGGCAATACGGCGCCGTATGGTACTTTGCTTATAATAGGTAAAATCGACTCCGCTGTGGTGACGCAAAATTTTGATGATTTCCTGAAATACGATTTCATCATTGGGATCATTTTCTTCGCCGTCTAAAACTGTTGATTTAGAAAGTTCGATTAATTTCTGCACAATTTGAGTGGGTGATAATACATAATCAACCACACCGGCATTGATTGCGTTCTGTGGCATTTCGTTATTTGCAGCGTCAATATCCTGCGCGAAAGTAATGCCTCCGTGTTTTTTGATTGCTTTAAGGCCAATAGTGCCATCAGATCCGTTTCCTGATAATAATACACCATATGCCAGATCGAGATGCACTTCGGCAAGGGAATTAAAAAACACATCGATTGCCTGATTTTTGGTGTCTTTTACTCGCGGACTTAACTTTAAAACGCCATCATAAGAGGTCAGCATTTTATTTTCCGGAATGACATAAATATTGTTGGGGGCCAAATGAATATCATCAGTGATTTCATTTATTGGAATTTTCGCTACGCGCGAAAGTAATTCTGTGAGCATACTATCATGCAGCGGATGTAAATGCTGTACAATAACATACGCCATTTCAGAATCAAAAGGAATGGCATCAATAAATTGTCTGAAAGCCTCTAATCCTCCTGCCGAAGCACCAATACCTACAATAGGAAAATCCTGTGCTGTAGCCTGCGGCAAATTGTTTTTCTGCGTATGCATGATTTCAATTTTTAGGTATTAAGTAATATAAATCAATGCAGATATTACAATTGTGTGTGCCTGAAATTAGACTGAAATAATAAAAGATTCAAATCTTACATTCTCCAGTTTTTCTTTCCAATCAGTTTCAATAACTTTTTTTAGTAATTTTTTTAAATCACCAAAAGCAATAGGTTTTACAACATAGGCATTGGCACCCAATCCAAAAGTGTTCTTTACACCATCCTCTGTTGCCGAAGTTGAATAAATAGCTATCACAGGAATATCTTTGAATTTAACATCTTCCCTGATCTGTTGCAAGGTTTCGAATCCCGACAATATTGGCATGTTAAGATCTAAAAAAATGATATCCGGAACAATAAAATTGGGATCATAAAGACGGTCCAGAAGCTCTACACCGTTTTTACAAAATTCGATGGGATTCTCGAGTTGCAAATCTGCTAAAGCTTCAGCAAAAAATTCCCTGTCATCCTCATCGTCATCAGTAAGTAAAATCCTTATGTTCTTTCTATTATCCATTATTAAAGTAGGTTTTAATCCAAATGTACGTTTAAATAAATAGGAATACGAAATTGCAAGTAATTTACTTGTCGTTTTATCATTAGGATTATCATTTTCTCTTAAAATAAGTAATTAAATCAGTTATATTATTGATAATTATAGTTTTACTTCTACTATAGGCATTTTTACTTTATCAGTCCATAAATAGTCTTTTGGCTACATAATCATTTTTGACTTCTATTTTTTATGTAAGTTAAAAGCCAAAGGAATATTGGGTATTTTATTGTAAGTGTCAGAAATGAAATTAATGGTTTATTTTTGTATCATAAAAATGAGTGTTTAAAAGATTCTAAAAGAGAAAGAAACAATAACGGTTTATTACTATATACCGAGCTTTATTAATAAAAACATGAAACTTAAAGACCAAAATACTGCCTTGATTATAATTGATGTTCAGAAAGGTTTTAATGATGAAGAATATTGGGGCGGAAACCGAAACAATAAAGAGGCGGAAACAAAAATCGCCCAAATTCTGGAACAATGGAGAACGTTTGAATTGCCTGTTTTTCATATCGTTCACAGTTCTTCAAACGCTAATTCAAAACTACATGTTTCGAATTCCGAATTTGAAATCAAAGACGAAGCAAAACCAATTTCCGGAGAGCCTGTAATTGCAAAAAATGTCAACAGCGCTTTTATCGGAACAGATTTAAAAGAAAGACTCGATGCTCTGGAAATCCGTACGCTTGTGATTGTGGGTTTAACTACAGATCATTGTGTCTCTACAACAACAAGAATGGCAGGGAATTTTGGATTTGAGGTTTATTTAATTTCTGATGCCACCGCCACTTTCGACCGCATTGGTATCAACGGAGAAAAATATGATTCAGAAATGATTCATCAAATATCTTTGGCAAGTCTGCATAATGAATTTGCACAAGTTATCGATACTAAAACACTTTTGGAATTGGTTTAATGTTTTTTTTCGTCACAAATATTTATAATTATAATGAGGGAATATTTAACCACAAATTACGCGAATTTCTTGTATGATACTTTGTAGTAAAGAAGAAAGTTAGCCACGAATATTCTTGTGTTATTTGTGATGAAAAAAGTTAACCGCTAATTACGCAAATTTTCGCAAATTTCTTTTGTGATACTTGTGTTAAAGAAGAAAGTTTGCCAAGACACGAGCGAAGCAAACTAACGAAGTAATCAGCCGAATTTTCGCTAATTTATTTTACAATCTTTGAGTTCAAAAACAAACCGTAAAACTCATATTTATGCGCAATCTTAAAAAAATAATTTGCGAAAATTTGCGTAATTTGTGGTTAATCAATAATTCGTAAAAATTCGTAAAAATTCGTGTAATTCGTGTAATTCGTGGCCAACTAAAAAACTCATTTTATTGACCTACATCAAACTTTTGCGTCTTAAACAACTCTAGATTTGCTGCTTATTAATTTTTAAATATCCAAAACAAAATGATCAGCACACTAACATATCCATTAGAAAAATTTGGTTTAACCAGCGTACAACGTGTAGAAAATGCTTTGAAACATTTACAAAACGGAAAAGGAATATTATTAACTGATGATGAAGACCGCGAAAATGAAGGCGATTTGATTTTTTCGGCACAACATATAAATGTTCAAAATATGGCAATGATGATCCGTGAATGCAGCGGAATTGTCTGTCTTTGCCTGAACAACGAAAAAGCCGATCAGCTTGAATTGCCTTATATGGTTAAAGAAAATACGAGTAGTTTCCAGACTCCGTTTACTGTTACCATCGAAGCAAGAGAAGGCGTTACCACCGGAGTTTCTGCAGCGGACCGAATTACCACTATTAAAGCGGCAAGCGCCGTAAATGCTCAGGCTTCAGACTTAGCCAGACCGGGACATATTTTTCCTTTACGCGCCAGAAACAATGGAGTTCTTGAACGAAACGGACATACTGAAGGCAGTGTCGATCTAATGCAATTAGCGGGATTAAAACCCGAAGCCGTTTTGTGCGAACTAATGAATGAAGATGGCAGCATGGCTAAACTTGGTAAAATCATTAGCTTTGCAGAACAGCACGATTTGGTAGTTTTATCTATAGAAGATATTATTTATTACCGCAAATTTGTGAGAGATTATAAATAAACAATGATATACGAGCAGCTTAGGGATTATATAAAAAATCGTATTGAGGTTTCTGATGAAAACCTCAATACGATTTTGTCGCATTTCAAACCTTTACAACAAGGCAAAAACGAGTTGCTGCTTTCTGCGGGACAAACCAGTCAAAACACTTATTTTGTGGGCAAAGGCTGTTTGAGGATCTTTTTTATCAATGAAGAAGGAAAAGATGTTACGCGCTATATTGCTTTCGAAAATCAGATTGCTACCGCACTCGTGAGTTTTATAACCAAATTGCCTTCTCAGGAATACATTCAGGTCATCGAAAAATCAGAACTCTTGTATATTACACACGAAGATTTTGATCATCTCCTCAAAACCGTTCCCGAATGGATGCAATTTTACTGTTCGTATTTAGAAAAAGCCTACGTAAATAATACCAACAGATTGATGTCATTTACCACAATGGATGCCTTAGAACGCTATCAATGGCTGCTTAAAATAAATCCGACGATTGTAAAACGATTGCCAAACAAAATAGTAGCCTCCTACATCAATGTTTCCCAGGAAACCCTAAGCCGCCTGAAATCGAAATTTTAAAGAATATTAAAGTTTCCTAATTATCTAATTATCCATTTTTTTTAATGAAACATTGTTGCATTTACCAATAAGAATTTTATATTTGCAACTACATTGCGTTAAGCATGTATTCATCTGAATGAAAAAGAAATTTAAAATCTTATCTCTTTTTTTACCACTAACAGTCGTATTTGCTATACTGTTTCCGGTACTGCATTCGTATGAACACATCCACAGTCATAATGCGAGCCACAAAAGCATAAAAGAATACCCTTCTACTTCGAAAACCGAATTTAAAATACACGATCATTCTAACGAAGAATGCGCAATATGTCATTTTAAATTTAGTCCTGTTGGTACTTTTTCCTTTGTGTCCTTTCAGTTTTATAAAAACAGTACCATAATTCACTTTGTACATTTTTATTCGAAATCACTATCTGAGTTTTTCAAGGGTTCTCTGTTCTCTCTCAGAGCACCTCCTGTTATCTAAATCATAAAAGTAAATCATTCAATTCTGAGCTGATTTGTATTTATAAATTTTAGAGCTAAATAATGTAGAAAAAGTAATTCGCTTTTTCGGGATTCTTACTATTTCATTTTTCCTTGCGGTATTTTATTGCTTAGAAATCTTTTTAATATTCTGATAGTGTCAAAGCTGCTCCTTTTTGGTATACAACTGCTTTGCATAAAAATCGAATCAGAATCAATAGTAGTATCTTTTATTTTCTATTACCCGTAAATTCATAGCTTAAATCTGAATATCGCTTAAACGCTGTTACACTACGTTTTAAGCTTGCTTTTTTAGATCCCGTCACTTCTTTTACATTCCTAAAACTGATTAGAAGAAATGTTTTTATATCCTTTTTTGCAGGATTTAAAACCAGCTTTCTTCAGGATCTCTTATATCCAATTTCCCCTTTAGTAATTTCAATTTTATACATATGAACCCTCTAAAAACCCAACAAAATGAAGAAAACTAAAACACTCGCTATCGTTTTAATAAGCCTGTTAGCCCTGGTTTCCTGCAGCAGTGACAACAACGGAATTGATACGGAATATCCTGTAATTGATATTTCGGCATCGAATGCATTTCCTGTTCAATGCAGTGAAGTAACCCGCGGACAAAAAATTACGTTCCGTGCCCAATTTACAGACAACACTGAACTGGGATCTTACAGTCTTGACATTCACCACAATTTCGACCATCATACGCACAGTACAGAGGTTAATACCTGTGTGGCTGATCCTGTCAAAAAACCGGTAAATCCAATGTTGTATATCAATTCCGTTACGATTCCCAAAGGGCAAAAAAGTTACGAAGCAATACAGGAAATCACTATTCCCGCTGATATAGATCCGGGAGATTATCATTTTATGATCCGTTTGACAGATAAAGAAGGCTGGCAGACAATTAAAGGATTAAGTATTAAAATTTTATAAGCTGTTTTTGATGAACGAAAATAAATCAAATCGATTGTACACTTTTTGCCTGTTGCTGTTTTGTTTTGCTATAATAACAAATGCAGCAGCGCAGTCTGTGCGCATATCCGGCAGCGTATTTTCGAATGGGCAGCAACCACTAGAAGGCGCTATCATTACGATTCATCCCGCAAAGCTTACTATTCTTACGGATAAAAAGGGTGGTTTTTATCTGAATCAAATACCTAAAAATACCCAAAAATTAACGGTGTGTTATTCTGGTTTTACACTTTATGAAATGAATCTTTCTTTGAATGAAAATTCCAATGTACTGCCTGATATTTTTTTAAAACCTGAAATAAAAGAATTGCAGGAAGTCATCATTTCAGATGGTTATACAGCACGCAGAAAAAAAGAGGAATCACTGAATCTCGAAATTGTAAACAGCAGTTATATCCAGCGCAACCTTAGCGGAAGCCTTATGCAATCCCTGCAAAGACTTCCCGGAGTTAAGACCATTTCGATTGGTTCGGGAGGTTCTAAACCCTTAATTCGCGGATTGAGCTTTAATCAGGTGATTGTTGTTGAAAACGGCATTAAACACGAAGGCCAGCAATGGGGTGCCGATCACGGTCTCGAGATCGATCAATATGCCGTAAATAGGGTTGAAATTATCAAAGGGCCTTCGGCATTTATTTACGGATCTGATGCTATTGGCGGTGCTATTAATATAAAACCTGTACCCTTTCCTGCTAAAAATGTTTTGGGCGGAAGCATTGATTTTACAGGAAAAAGCAATAACGAACAATTTGGAGGATCACTTAACTTATTCGGAAGAAACGAAAAATGGTTCTTTGATACCAGAGTAACCGCCATGGATTATGGCGATTACCGCGTTCCTACTGATACTGTTCATGTTTACAACTATGCCGTTCCGCTGTACAAAAATCATTTGCGCAATACAGCAGGACGCGAAATGGATGTACACGGAACTGTGGGTTATATTACCAATAACTTTAAATCCGTATTCTATCTGAGTAACATTTACACCAAAAGCGGCTTTTTTGCCAATGCCCACGGGCTTGAGCCACGAAATGTTGATACGGATCTTCATGATAAATCAAGTAGAGATATTCTAATGCCAAATCAGGAAGTTACCCATACCAAAATCAGCAATACCACTTCGTTTCAATTAGGAAGTCACCAACTCGAAACGCAATTGGGTTTCCAGAAAAATTTCCGTCGCGAATGGAGCCATTACGTCAATCATGGTTATATGCCTCCTGTATATCCGGCTGATATGTATGCCCCGCAGGATTTGGAAAGACAATACGATAAAGAAGTTTTTTCTGTTGCTGTTAAAGATCAACTTGCCTTTAAAAATCATCAGGTTACGATTGGAATAAATGCGGAACAGCAACAAAACGATATTAACGGATGGAGCTTTCTGATTCCTGCTTTTAAGCAATTGAATGCCGGATTATTTGTTTATGATAAAATTCAGCTTAACGATTTATGGCTGCTTCATGGCGCAGTTCGCTTTGATCATGGCCGCATCGACATGAAACAGTACACCGATTGGTTTCAAAGCGAAATCAGCCTAAATGGAGAAACGCGTTCTGAATATTTAAAGCGTTCTGATGACCTGACCCAAACATTTGACAGTTTCAACTGGTCAGCAGGCGTAAATTATACTCCGGGACAATTATCTCTTAAAGCCAATTTAGGAACAAGTTTTAGAATGCCAATTGCCAAAGAACTGGCTTCAAACGGAGTCAATTATCATTATTTCAGATTCGAAAAAGGAGATCCCAATTTATCAGCAGAACGTTCGTACCAATTAGATCTTGGTATGGAATGGCAGGAAAATAAATGGTCAGTTCAGCTGAGTCCGTTTTTGAATTATTTCCCCAATTACATTTACCTGAATCCTACTTCGCAACATGATATTTATTACGGCGCCGGCAATCAGGTTTTTGAATACGAGCAAAGCAAAGTCATGCGTTACGGTGGTGAACTGCAAATGCGTTATCAGTTCCTGAAAAATGTAAGCGGTGAGATTCTGGCCGAATACCTGTATTCAGAACAATTATCAGGGAGCAAAAAAGGGTATACGCTTCCCTTCTCTCCTCCTGCTTCGGTTTTGTTTGGGATGACGTACAATCCGGAAATCAAAAACTTGCAAGACACGTATTTCTCTCTTGATTATCGGTATACCGCGCAACAAAATCAAATTGTTCCGCCGGAGAAAAAAACAGCTAGCAGTAACGTTTTTAATCTGGCAATGGGAACGAAAATCAAAGCCGGTCAGCAGGATTTCATTATTAGTATGCAAATTCAAAATTTATTGAATACCAAATACCTCAATCATACCAGTTTTTACAGGTTGATCGAACTCCCTGAAGCCAGCAGAAACATTATTCTATCCGTTAGAATTCCCTTTTTAATACATCAATAAAAATAATATGAACACAATTAACAAACCCAATTCCAACATGAAAAAAGTACAATTATTTCTTCTGTTTTTGACCGTTAGTGCCGGATTCACGGCCTGTAGTAACGACGATAATGATAAACCTGTTTTAAAACCAACCGCGACAGCTGTCGAAATTGGAACCGCTAATAACAAACGCGCTTTAATTGGCAGGGATTTCCATTTTAATGCTGATGTTGTTGCCGGTGATAAAATTGCCGATGTACAACTTAAGATTCTTCCTAAAAAAGGAGAAACGTATACTAAAGACTGGAGATTCGAAGTTTCCTGGATCGAATACAAAGGTGCAAAAAACACCAACGTACACAAACATTTTAATATCCCTGCCGATGCTCCCGAAGGTAAATTCGATTTCTATTTTATTGTGCTGGATGAAAACGGATCGCAACTCGAAATCAAAGAAGAACTTACGATTACAGATCCTGCCAATATGCCTGCTGATCCGCTAATTGGACGCGATATGCTTTCGCGAAATGACGATATAATTTATTATATGAATACCTGGGTTGAACCGGAATTAATCTTCAAAAAGAATGATATCATTACAGCGCATGCACAAGTAAGCCAGATCATGGGCGACGGTATTTTATATTCGGTTTTGATCAAAAAGAGCCTTAATTACCATCCCGAAAGTATTGATAATCTTGATTTCAAAAAAGTAATCGTGATTTCTAAAGCAGAACACAAAGGACTTCCGGCAGCTTCAAAAATCGCGACACTGCAAAAAATCAATGACGTTTGGGGTGGAGAAAGTATCGTCGTTGGCGCTGATAAAGATACCGAAGGAAACCCTACGACCGCAGACAAATCATGGCAATCCGGGCAATACAATTGGGTAGTTCTGTATAAAAACACCTCTTATAACCTGAGCGTGTACAAATCAATGCCAATTACCATCAATTTCTAATCTACACATTTTTAAAACTAAATTAATTTAAACACGTTTACAATGAAAAACAATTATTTCAAACTCATTTTCCTATTTGCTTTATCTTCTTTCGTGCTCTCTTGCAGCAATGACGATGACAATACGCCTGAAACGCTGGATGAAACGCTGACCGAATACAAATATTTAAGAATATTACTTTCCGACGAAAAAACAACAGCAGTTACACTCGTAAATCCCGTTGATGCAACAATAAATTCTTTTAATGCCAAATTTGCAAAATCATCTCTTTATACCACAGAATCCGGCCGATATTCCGGACTTGTTCACAGAGCAGATAATATGGTAGAAACTTTTGACAGCGGATTCGAAAGCCACGGAGATCATGTTGATGTAGACGGAACTCCTAAATTTGGTTCCTTAACCGGACAATCACTTCTGCCAACGCACTTTAAAAGTAAAATTGGGGAATTGCTGACTTTTAATGACGGAGACGGAACATTATCTGTAGCCAAAGAATCAGAGATTAATACTGCCGGAGCCAAATTTAAAACCATAAATGCAGGTTTATTGGCACATCACGGGGCTATGGCAACGTTCTTAAACGGAACTTACGCGGTTACCCAAAAAGACAATTCGGTTGCGGGAACATTACCTGAAAAAGTAAAAATTATCGATAATACAGGAAAAACACTGTTTGAATCGACTGTTGCAACAAAAGGAATTCATGGAAATGCTTCTGACGGAACTTACGCTGTTTTTGGTTCTGCAAGCGGTGTTCTCGTGGTAGAAAGTTCAGGAAAACAAAAACTAATTGCACTTCCCGAAGATTTTGGAACCGCTTGGTTTGGAACTATTTTAGAGACTAAAGCCAAAGGAAAATTTATAGGATTTACTGCCGCAAAAGGTGCCTATTTAATTGATGTTACAGCGGGAACCATCAAACCAATTTTGCAAAACACCAACATTATGCAATGTAAAGTAAGCTACAACACCAGCAAATTAGGGATTCTATTGCTTTCAGGTGAGTTTAAATTATTTAATCTAACCAGTTTACAAATCGAAAAAGAAGGAAAAATTATTGGAGAAACAGCCAGTGATGCTGCACTTAAACCTCAGATGCAATTAACAGAGAATTTTGCCTATATCACTTCTCCAACAACGGGAGAATTATTGCAGCTTAGTTTATCCAGTATGACAATTGCAAAAAAGATCAAAGTTTCGAATACGCCTTATATGATTACTATTTTGGGTTTTGAAAATAGTAAAAGTCATTAACTTTTTGTTTTTTTAGTTTGAAAGAGACTGTCTGTAAAATAGGCAGTCTTTTTTTTATCCCTATTTCTCATTGCGAGGAACGAGGCAACCACAACCGTAATTTCGCCTATTTTGCCATTCCGAGGAACGAGGGATCGCACTCGGAACTCGCCAAAGATTGGTGATTTTCTTTGTGACATTTCTTGTGTGATCACTCCTCCGTCGAGAGGACAAGATTGTGGTGACATATTTTTGTCGAGTTACTTTCAGAGATCCCTCGTTCGGGATGACAAAAATGCGATGACCAACTTTGACAAAGATGCCGCACGCTAAAAAAACCAGCGAAAACCCGCCCGATCCGTAAAATCCGCGGGCCAAAATTGGTACAAAAAAAAGGCTGTCAATCCAGACAGCCTTTACTTTTATGATTCACAACTACTACAACTAACTAAACTTGTAACCAATTCTTTAGATACACTTTGGCTGCGTTGGTAATATAAACTTTTGATTCCTAATTGCCATGCTTCGATCAGCAAACGGTTTACCTCTTTAATAGGTAAATCCGAAGGGATATTCAAGTTGATACTTTGTCCCTGATCTACATATTTCTGACGGATTGATGCTTGCTGTACAATCTCTAACTGACTGATTTCCTTAAAGGTCTTAAAGACATCTCTCTCATTCTGACTCAGCTGGCTCATGTGCTGAACGCTTCCGCCATTCAGCATGATTTCTCTCCAAACTTCTTCGTTATCAAGACCTTTTTCTTCTAATAATGCTTTAAGGTATTTGTTCTTACGCATAAAATTACCTTTGCTCAGACCTGCTTTGTAATAATTACTGCTAAAAGGTTCAATTCCAGGTGACGTTTGTCCTAAAATAGCCGATGATGATGTCGTTGGAGCAATTGCCATTGTGGTGGTATTACGTCTTCCGTAGCCTTTTAGTAATTCAGGTTCTCCATAAATACGGGCTAAATCCTGAGTCGCTTTATCGGCTTTATCACTGATATGTTTAAAAATTTCTGTGGTTTTCATTTTAGCTTCAAGACCTTCAAACGGAATCATATTTTTTTGTAAATACGAATGCCATCCTAAAACTCCTAATCCAAGAGCGCGGTGTCTTTTTGCAAAACGATTCGCTGCTGCCAGATAATAGTTTCCTTCTGTTTTTTCGATGAATTCCTGTAAAACGGCATCAAGGAAAAAGATCGCCAGTTTTACTGCTTCGGTATCTTTCCATTCCTCATAAAGCTCCAGATTCATTGACGAAAGGCAGCAAATAAACGATTCATCAAGGCTTGACGGCAACATGATTTCGCTACACAAATTACTCGCATTAATTCGCAGGTTTTTGTCTTTATAAACTTGTGGTTTGTTTTTGTTTACGTTGTCGCTAAAAAAGATATAAGGCAATCCTTTTTGTTGACGGCTTTCGAGAACTTTAGCCCAAACTTGTCTTTTATCGGCATCACCATCAATCATTTCCTGCATCCAGTAATCAGGAACACAGATTCCCGTAAACAAGTTTTGGATCGGATTTCCGATACTTTTTATTTTCAAAAATTCTTCGATATCCGGGTGATCTACGTCTAAATAAGCTGCAAAAGCACCACGACGAACGCCTCCCTGAGAAATCGTATCCATTGTCGTGTCAAAAAGTTTCATGAAACTTACCGCTCCACTACTCTTTCCGTTATCGGTTACGGCGCTTCCTCTTTCGCGCAATTCTCCAAAATATCCTGATGTTCCGCCACCAATTTTGGTCTGCATGATGACTTCACCCAATTTATGTGTAATTCCTTCGATTTCATCCGGAACGTGAACATTAAAACAAGAGATTGGCAAACCGCGTTCTGTTCCCATATTGGCCCACACTGGCGAGCTAATGCTCATCCAGCCGCGTTCGATCATTTCAACAAAAGACTCTTTTAACTCGGGTTTGTATAATCTTTTTGCTGCAGCAGTACAAATTCTGTCAATTGCCCCTTCTACAGTTTCCCCTTTTAAAAGATAACCACGATTTAAAATTTGCTCACTTTCAGAGTTTTTCCACCACATTTTATTGTCTGCTTCGCTTAGCGGAGCGCTGTTTCCTGAAATTGTATCTATTGTATTCATAATTGTAATTTGCTGTTTTTAGAAAAGGTCGTTTGCGGTAATACTTTTGTCATGTTTGGTATATTCTACGGGTCTTTTCGCAAAGAAATCATCCAGACTGTTCGCAAAAACTTCTTCCTCAAACCATGCCATTGCCTTGTAATCCTCAGCGGGAACATTAAATATTGTTGGAATATTGATTTGTGTCAGACTTTCGTCTAATCTGAATTTCATGAAGTTGACCAAATCTGCTTTTTTGATCGTTTCGATTTCACCATCTTCAAAAATCCAGTCTAATATGTCTGCTTCTACATTGATCGAATCCTTAACTGTTTCTCGAATAAGCGCTAAAGTTTCCTCGTCGAAATAATCCGGGAATTCTTCACGTATTTTATTTACAATATAGATACCGCCATTCGCATGAATTTGTTCGTCAATTGAAGTCCACGCAATAATATTACTCACGTTTTTCATGTATCCTTTGAATCTTGTAAAAGACAAAAGAATCGCAAACTGACTAAAAAGTGATACATTTTCGATCAGAATACTGAACAATATCAGCGAAACCACATATTTTTTATTGTCCTGAGATTTGGTATCTTTTAGTACATTCGATAAATAATCGACACGTTTGCGGATCACCGGAATCTCCATCAGTTTTTCGAATTCGTCATTGTATCCTAAAACCTCCAGAAGACGCGAATATGCTTCAGAATGTCTGAACTCACATTCGGCAAACGTACTTCCTAATCCGTTGAATTCCGGCTTTGGGAAATGCTCGTAAATGTTACCCCAAAAACTTTTTACCGCTACTTCTATTTGTGCGATAGCTAATAAACTGTTTTTGATGGCTGTTTTTTCGGCTGCATTCAAATGCGAATGAAAATCCTGAGTATCAGCAGTAAAATCAACCTCTGTATGAACCCAATACGCTTTATTGATGGCTTCAGTAAATTGCAGCACCTCTGGATATTCAAAAGGTTTATAATTGATTCTTTTATCGAATATAGACATATATATAGTATTAAATGATGACTTATCAAGAATAAAAATGATTTGTTTATTTGGGGTTTAAACGTCATTTCTATAATTACAAAATTAACCCACAGTTCTTCTTTTGCCCCCTATTTTGATGTTAAAAATCCATCCAATTATCAACAGTTCATGACCTTTAAAAACCATTAATAAATTTACTTTTTATCAACAGCAATATAATATCCCGTAACCCTCAAAACATCAGCTATTTATACTAAATCTAAATAGAGTTATCAACATAAAAAAGCAGTTCAAAATTACCCTAAGAAAAAACAGTTATCAACAATCAAGTTTTAAAAATTAGTCTTTTTAGTACAAAAAACTGTTTTTCGTAAAAAGAAATAAGGTCTTAATAGCACTTTTTCAAATCTTCCTTTTTTCCATCTTTTTTTCCGTTTCTTATTACCAACAAACAAATAAAACACTGATTTAAAATACTTTACAATATTAAAATTCAATCTCATATGGAGTTTGGTTTTAATGAAAAATCAGAAAAAGCAACTATTTAAAGCATTATCTCAATGAAAACGGGTAATATTTAAAAGTTACCGTAATTTTGTACTCTTAAAAAGAAAAATCATGATCATTAGAAAAGCAACTATTGAAGATTCAGAAAGTATTGCAGCACATTTGCTGTTGGCCATGGAAGAAATTATCTATAAATTCATTGCCGAAAGAGATGCTAAAACGGCCTATTATTTTCTCTTGCATTTTGTCGAATCCGAAAACAATCAGTACTCTTATCAGAATTGTTATGTAGCGGAAGAAAATGACGAAATTATTGGAGCTGTGGCTGTTTATG
This sequence comes from Flavobacterium frigidimaris, assembly GCA_900129595.1. Classification (GTDB taxonomy): domain Bacteria; phylum Bacteroidota; class Bacteroidia; order Flavobacteriales; family Flavobacteriaceae; genus Flavobacterium; species Flavobacterium frigidimaris. The sequence goes on from FQWG01000001.1 coordinate 442,056, forward strand.
ATGGAGGAAAATTACAGGAATTGCGAAAACCAATTATTGATTATGTGAGACTTAATTTTAATCCTGACTTTAGTCCCGAAAATGAAACCCAGAGTGGTGAATTTTATATAGACTCATTGGGTGTAAATACAAATCATCAGGGAAAAGGAATTGGATCTAAAATACTTGAGTTTCTGATTGAGGAATATGTGACTAAAAACAAACAGACTTTGGGTTTATTGGTTGAGAAAGAAAATCCGGGTGCCAAAAAATTATACTTAAAACTAGGTTTCAAACCGGTTGGGGTAAAAACACTGGTAGGAAAAACACTGGAACATCTGCAGATTTCTTAATTTTTGTTTCAGGTTTCAGGTTTCAGGTTTCAGGTTTGAAATGAGAATAGAAGTACTTTACGATTTAACTGCAAAGAACGCTATGGTTTTATTTTACTGTGCGCTTAGAAAACACAAAGTTCGCAAAGCTTTGCAATCAATTCATTTTTTATAATCGCGTAAAGTCACAGAGTCACAAAGTTTTTTACATTTTTTAACTTGGCAGCTTTGCGACTTTGCGTGAAATTCTGGGTAATTAATCAAAAAAAATAATACTAATCTCGCAAAGTTCGCAAAGCTTAATTAAAGACAAAGCTTTGCGAACTTTGCGTTTTTATTAAAACCTTGCTTAGTAAAAAACTTTGCGCTCTTGGCGGTTAAATCTACGCAACGAGAAACATTCTTTCCTCTTAACAAGATTTTTACTAAACGACTCCCTGAAATAAGTGTTAAGATTTCATAACTAAAAGTGTATCAGTCAAAAAGTTTTATATTTGCACACGAAAAAAAATTAATACATATTGCTGTAAGGACTCCAAAATTCCTTATTTTTTTTAAAATACATCTTTGAAATTTACATTAAAAAATACCTTTTCCGGCAGGAACTTCTTCATTTTAGGAATCATTTTTATTATCCTTACATTACTTTATATTTACATATTAAGTGGTCTGATAACTCAAATCTCCGAGAAATCCAATACGGCAACTGAAATTCGTAATGTTCTGATAAAACAGGAAATTACTGCACAGGAATTATCAAGATTTTTAGAAATACAAAATGAACTTAAGCGTATTGTTGCTATTAGCAACTCTAAAAATTTATCTGATAACCTAAGAGTACTCAGTACAATTCATTCTAATGACAGTATTATTAGAAACAACTGGTTTAAGATCAACAATCAGAAAATAGATTTTACCTATACTAAAAAGAGTAAAAATCTCGAGGCTTCGATAGAAGATTTAGTTTTAAAGAAAGGAAACCTCAATGGGTTTAATAGTATTATTGAAGATCATGAAAATTTTTTCTGGCGTATTTACTATAAATATGTTGCGCCTAATGGTACTGTAATTCGCTACGGATATGATATTGACTTAAAAGCAATGCAATCTTACTTTTCAACTATTGACCAAAAAGCGATTAATTACGCTTTTGTATTTGACAGCAAAGGAACGATAATCTATCACCCGGAAATAAAACTACTGCAAAAAAATATTTTTGAAGTTACAAATATATCAGCTGCTGACACCACATTTAAAAATAAAGAGAGTTATACAAAAAAAGTAGCCCTTTCAGAATATCTGGGTCTGGACATTGTACGATACACGCAACGCTTGAACATGAAAGGTACAAATTGGTATTTATGCGTGAATTTTCCCAAAAATGTTTCAAATGAAGATGTAGATGCGGTAAAAAAATACGCTTCATTAATTTATATTATTACAACGGCAATTCTGATTATCTCTTTTTATTTGTTTACCATTTTTACCCGTCGCAATTTTCATGAAAAAGAGATCTTATCAAAAGAAAAAAATAAGCTTCTTTTAGAAAATGAAAAAATCAACAAGGAAAAAGCAATAATACAATTACATCAGTTAAAAGAGCAGATCAATCCGCACTTCCTTTTCAATTCATTGAATTCTCTTTATATGCTAATTGACAGCAATACAGGAGTTGCACGAAAGTTTACCTTAAATCTTTCTAAAATTTACCGATATCTGATCAATCCTCCGGTAAACAATATTGTTACGGTACAGGAAGAATTGCTTTTTATAGAAAAATACATCTTTTTGCAGCAAACCCGTTTTACTGAAGAGTTTGTCTTTACCGTAAATATTAAAGATGAAAACTTCCTGGCAAAAAAGGTCCCTTATTTAGCTTTTCAGATTGCAGTAGAAAATGCCATAAAACATAATATTGCTTCTGATGAAATGCCTTTAAGAATCACAATTGACATTAACGAAAACGTTGTAATTATTACCAATAATTTAAACGAAAAGCAAAACTTCGAGAAAGAATCTAAGTTTGGTCACAAATACTTACAAAGTATTTATAAATACTACGCTAAGGACGGATTTAAGGCCTTCAAAAAAGATGGCGATTTTACTTGCATTTTACCTTTAATCGGATAAAAAAAAACATTCACTCCCAAAAAAAAGCCACTCACTCCATTTTGCTTTTTTTAACGTAACCCATGCAATATTTTTAGCCAAAAATTAACCTAAACTTAACTTTCGATGAGAGAAAAGGCATTGTTGAGAAATCTAAAAAGTATCGCTTTAATAGTAATGATATTAAGTACTAGTACTGTAGTTTCTCAAAAAAAGAATAAAAAGAATAAAGAAGACAAAACGGAACAAGTTAAAGATTCATTAAAAAATCCTAAAGCGAAAAAATACGCTGATCTGATCAAGCAGGGAACTTTCAAAAAAGGATTATTTAATACCATTCAGGTAAAAACGGATCTTTATCTGGAAATCAACGATTCGCTTTTTCAAAGAGAATTTTTAGTAGTTAATAAAATTTCAAATGTTCCTTTGCCTGTTAATGATGCAGGATTAAATAAAGGGATGAATTATGAAAATAAGATCATCACTTTTCATAAAGATCTTGTTGCCAAAAAAGTTTGGGTAAAATCATCGATACCTAAAATTTCGTCTCCTGCTGGAGATGCTATTACAAGATCTGTTAATGATAATTTCTCAGAATCGATTATAGAAGTTTTTGATATCGAGACAAAAAATAGTGATTCGACATCAGTTGTTATCAAAGCCAATAAGGTTTTTGACGGAAAACAAAAAAGCTTCAACGATGTTTTAAGCAATATCAGCTTTGGAGGATCTGTAAAATCTGAACTTTCGTATATAGAAAATGTGAAGACTTTCCCTAAAAATATTGTCGTTAAGTCGCAGTTGACTACTTCTGTAAGCGAAGGTGGACCGGCGCTATCTGTTACGATTGGAGTAACATCTAATATTATTTTATTGGATAAAGTGCCTATGAAGCCGCGTTTTGCAGACAAACGTATTGGATATTTTTCTGAAGAGCACTGGTATTTTAGTGATAGCCAGCATGCTGTTCTGGAGAAAGAACTCATCACCCGCTGGAGACTGGAACCTAAAAAAGAAGATATTGAAAAATACAAAAAAGGAGAATTAGTAGAACCTAAAAAGCCTATTGTTTATTATATCGATCCATCGACACCAAAACAATGGCGTTCTTATATCATCGAAGGAGTTCGTGATTGGCAGGTCGCTTTTGAAAGAGCAGGATTTAAAAATGCTGTTATTGCAAAAGAACCTACAGCAGAAGATACTGATTTTGATATCGATGATGTGCGCTACTCCGTAATTACTTATGTCGCATCGCAAAAATCGAACGCTATGGGACCTGCAGTTGTAGATCCAAGAAGTGGCGAAATCATCGAGTCTGATATTATCTGGTGGCACAATGTAATGACTTCTTTACACAGCTGGATGCGTATTCAGACTGGGGCAATCGACCCAAAAGCAAGAGGAAACAAATTTAGTGACGAGCACATGGGAGAAGCGATTCGCTTTGTATCGTCTCATGAAGTAGGACACACTTTTGGTCTAAAACACAATATGGGAGCATCATTTGCTTATCCGGTAGAATCACTTCGATCTCCAGCTTTTACAGCAAAAATGGGCGGAACAGCTCCATCAATCATGGATTATGCCCGTTACAATTATATTGCGCAGCCGGAAGATCATGTAGAAGCCATCACGCCAAAAATTGGTGAATACGATAAATATGCTATCGAATGGGGTTACAGATGGTATGCTGACACAACTGAAGAGCATAATGCTTTGAACGAACTGATTGCAAAACACAAAGATGATCCTGTTTATTTCTACGGAGAACAACAAGACGGAAATGGTACAATAGATCCTCGTTCGCAATCTGAAGATTTGGGTAATGATGCAATGAAAGCGAGTGAATACGGGCTTAAAAACTTAAAAAGAGTAGTAAGCAAAATCCTGGATTGGACGTATGATAAAGATGAATCTTACTATGAAACGGGTAAACTTTATATTGGTGCAATTGGTCAATGGAATTTGTACAACTATCATGTTTTAGCCAATGTTGGTGGTATTTATTTAAACACAACCGTTCACGGTGACAACAAACCCAGTTATGTGGCTGTTCCTGCAGCGATACAGAAAAGAGCAGTTTCTTACTTATTAAGCAATAGTATCAAACTTCCGGAGTGGCTGTTCTTTAATCCAATTTTGGATAAGACAAATCCTTTGAAGGATTCACCGCTTGGACCTTACGAGTACACGCCATATACGCTTGCAAGGGAATTACAATACGGGATTTTATACAGTCTGCTGAGCGATGATCGTTTGTTGAGAATTACTGAAAACGAATTATTTCAGCGTAATGAAGCCAAAGAGAATGTGTTTACCGTAACACAATTGTTCAAAACAATTCACCAAAGCATTTTCGCTCCTACTATCCAAAACAAATCGCTTACGATTATGGAACGTATGACTCAGAAAAATTATGTGGATGTATTGATTGTTTCAACAAATAAACTTTTTGAAAAAACAGATGCTAAAAAAATTATTCAGTTAGAACAGACTTTAAGCATGCCGCATTTATGTGATTATCTGGATGATGCTAAAATGGCGCGTAACATCAATCAGTCTTCCCTAAAAAGAGTTTCTGAAGTTACCTCTGATAAAAAAGGAGAATTGAACCAGATTCTGCAATTATTAAAAACAAAAAGAAATATTGGAAATCAGGAAACTAAAAACCATTATTTCGATTTGATCCAACGTATAGAGAAAGCTTTAAACAACACACTATAAAAATTAATACAATCCAAAAACGACCAATGAAGAATTTATTTTACATGCTGAGTTTCCTACTTACCCTATCCGGGTTTGCGCAGGAAAGGACTATTAAAGGAAGGGTACTTGATGCCAACGACGGACTGCCAATACCGGGAGTTACCGTTTCTGTCGAGAACAGTTCTGTATCGAACAACACACAGGAAAAAGGAGTTATCATGAGCGCGAGCCTTGGTACTGTAACTGATTTTGATGGTGCATTCGAATTTAAAATCAACAGTAACATCAAAAGTTTAAGAGTAACCTATATGGGATACATACCTTATACAATTGATATTACAGATAAAAACCAATACACTATTTCTTTAAAATCTGATGTCAGCGAATTAAAAGAAATTGTAGTAACAGGTTACCAAAAGATTGAAAAAAGAAAACTGACATCAGCTGTTGCAACAGTTGATATGGCAGATATCAAACAAGCGGGTGTTGCGAGTTTAGATCAAATGTTAATTGGTCAGGTTGCGGGTGTTGCCGTAACACAACAAACAGGAGCTCCGGGAACTATTTCGAAAATCAGAATTCGTGGTACTGCATCTCTTAATGGTGCACAGGATCCTTTATGGGTTTTAGATGGTTTGCCTCTTGAAGGAAATGATGTTCCTCAAAACTACGACAAAGACAATATCGATGTTTTAAGCAATTTTTCTATCGCTGGTTTAAACCCTGAAGACATTAAAGATATTACCATACTAAAAGATGCTGCTGCAACTGCTATTTATGGTGCAAGAGCTGCAAACGGAGTTATTGTGGTAACGACTAAAAAAGGAAAAAAAGGAAGCATGAGAGTAGACTTTAACGTCAATACTTTCGTGACTGAAAAACCTAATTTTTCTAAATTAAACCTTTTAAACTCTTCTCAAAAAGTAGATCTTGAACTTTCTTTGGCTTCAAGAGAAGATTTGACTTACAGAGACACAAACGGAGAAATTTCCCGTATTCTTAATCAGGCTAATGAATTAGGAGCCTATAGATCGGGAGGTTTTTCGTCTCTAAGTCCTGCAACCCAAAACTCAATTAACGCTTTAAGAAACAACAATACCAATTGGGGTGATTTATTGTACAGAAGTACTTTTAATAAGCAATACGGTTTGAGTTTATCAGGTGGTGGAGAAAAATCGGATTATTATTTCTCTTTAGGAGCTTATAATGAAGAAGGAGCTACTATTGGGACTGGCTTTGACAGATACAACCTTACCTTAAAAAACAACTTTGCCGTAACAGATAAATTACATGTTGGTGTTGGAATTTTTGGTACGCAAAGCAAGAAAACAACTTATGTATCAGATACAGATACTTTTACCAATCCTGCTAATTATTCAAGAAACGTAAACCCATATTTAACTCCTTTTAATGCTGATGGAAGTTATAAATATGACAGAGATATGAGCGGATATGGAAATGGAAGTGTATATATTCCTTTTAATTTCTTAGAAGAAAGAGAAAACACGAATTACGAATTAACAACAAGATCTGTAAAAGCTTTACTTGATGTTGATTATACTATTACAAAAGGCTTAAAAGCAAGTACACAAATTGGTTTACAGTTTGATAATAATGCTTCTGAAAAATACGCTGGTAAGGATACTTACTTTACAAGAAAAGAAAGAGAAAAAACACGTATATTTTCAAACGGCGCTGATACTTATTTCCTTCCTGTTGGCGGAATTATTCAAAATTCAAACACAGACTTTTTTCAGTATAACATTAAAACTATGCTAAACTATAGCACTACTCTTGGAGGAAAACATGAGATAGAAGTTATGGCCGGTAATGAGTTAAGAAACAACAAAAGCACTGCTATTAGCACAAAAGGTTTTGGTTTCGACCCTAAAACATTAACTACAACTCAAATTATTTTCCCGAATGCAGATACTGCTGCAAATGCAAACTGGAAAACCTATATTAAAAATGAAAACGAAAATGCATTTGCTTCCTTTTTTGCAACAGCATCGTATACCTATGACAGAAAATATACTTTCTTTGGAAGTGTTCGTTACGACGGATCGGATTTATTTGGTGTAGATCCTAAATACAAATACTTACCATTATGGGCTGTTTCCGGTTCATGGGCAGTATCTGAAGAAAATTTCTTAAAAGGTAATGAAGTAGTTTCTAATTTAAGATTACGTGCTTCTTACGGTTTACAAGGAAATATAGATAAAAACACTTCTCCTTATGTAGTGGGAGAAAACAAAACTGTAGTTATTTTACCGGGACAGTCAGAACCTATTATCAATGTAATCTCTCCTCCTAATGATAAATTAAGATGGGAAAAAACTACTAATACTAACTTTGGAATGGATCTTGGTTTATTCAATAATCGTATTAGCATTGTAACCGATGTTTACGGAAGAAAAAGTACTGATTTAATTGGTTTACAATCGCTTCCTGTCGAAAACGGATTTGAATTTACAAACGCTAACTGGGCGCAGGTAACGAATAAAGGATACGAGATTTCTTTGTCTACACAAAACATCAATCGTCCAAACTTTAAGTGGAATACTACTATAAATTTTGCTCATAATAAAAGTAATGTAGATCGTATTCAGACAAGATCTAATAGCTATTTGCCGTCCAGAGAAGGACTTCCGGTTAATGCGGTATTTGCATTAAAAACTAACGGAATTGACGAAAACGGTTATCCTTTATTTGTAAACAAAAAAGGAGAAACGGTAAACGCACAAACATTTTTTGCACTTTTTGACCCTTATGCAGATTTCTTCCCCGGAGTTTTATCGCAATCAAAACTTACAGATGAAGACACAAGAAATTTGTTTACTTATGCCGGAGATTTAGATCCTAAATTTACCGGTGGTTTTATCAACACTTTTAAAGTTCGTAATTTTGATCTTACTATTGCCACTACTTTTAATATCAAACAAACAGTTGTTGAAAAACCAAATTTTAATGGTACAGCTTTAGATCGTGGTCAAAACTATACTACAGATGTTCTAAATGCCTGGTCACCTACTAATACAGGTTCGCACATACCCGGAATTACGAGTGAAACTTCAGGAACAGGAGATTCATGGATGGCTTACCAATGGTTTTCTCCAGGAGCAGCACCACTTAATATGTACAATTATTTAGATACTTGGGTCCATGAAATGAGCTATATGCGTTTGAGCAGTGTACGTTTTGGATATTCTTTACCTAAGACAGCGACAAAAACTTTGTTTATGGACAGTGTAAGATTTAGTATCGAAGGTAGAAACTTATTCGTGATCAGCTCTGATTATAAAGGTTACTTTGACCCTGAAACTTACGGAAATATCTATGCACAACCAATCCCAAGATCAATTTCTTTAGGATGTAACCTAACTTTTTAATCTGATTTAAAATGAAAAATATATTAAAATACGTATTCTTTGCCAGTGTAGCTGTTGCAACTGTAGGCTGTGACCATTATCTTGATGTTGAGCCGGTGGGTAAAGTAATTCCGGAAACCTTAACAGACTACAGAGCTGTAATGACAAAAGGATATTCGATAACTGCAATTCACAAAGCATTATCTGCCATTAGAGCAGACGAATTGATCCTGGATGAATTTAATGACAATGCTACTTTCTACAGAGATCATTATATCTGGAAAGACGCCAATCCTGATAAAACGACAAACAGCTTTCCTTATGCTGCTTTGTACAACAGAATTTTCTATACGAATGTCATCATCAATGAAGCAAGTCAAAAATTAGCACCTTCTGCAGAGAAAGATCAGTTAATTGGAGAAGCTTATGCACTAAGAGCCTTAACTTACTTTGATTTATTGAACATATTCAGTAAACCTTACAATGCTGCAACAGCTGCAACAGACAGAGGTGTTCCGTTGGCTTTACAAATAGATTTAGAGCAGGCTTACGTTCCTCAAAGTGTCGCTGTTATTTACGATCAGATTTTATCTGATAACGAAGAGGCTAGAAAATTATTGAATTTAGACACTCAGACAACGGGCATTAATTACCGTTTTTCTAAGGCTGCCTTATATGCTATGGAATCTCGTATTTTCCTTTACAGAAAAGAATGGGCTAAAGCTATCGAAGCTGCAGATAAAGCAATGATATACAAAAATGCTTTAATAAACTTAAATACCACAGCTGCTTTACCTAACCTTTATAACGGTCCGGAATCTATATTGGCACTTGAGGATCCTTTTATCAATCTTTTAAAAGGTACATCATATGCTGCGCCAACCTTAACAGGTGCTTATGATAAAACAAACGACTTACGTTTTGCTTTGTATTATCAGGCAAGTGGAAGCAGATTCAGATTTAGAAAAGGTGGTGATATCGCCCAAAAATGTACTTTCAGAACAGCTGAATTGTATTTGACAAAAGCAGAAGCATCAGCACAATTAAACGATCTGGAAACGGCAAGAACAACTGTAACCACTTTTATTAAAAACAGATATACTGCTACAGCTTTTAACACGTTAAGCACATCGATTGCTGCCATGACACAATCTCAGCTTCTTGATTTTATAGCTCAGGAAAGACAACGTGAGTTTGCTGTAGAAGGTCACCGTTGGTTTGATTTGCGAAGAACAACTCAACAACAAATCATTCATACTTTCAACGATCAAAATTATACATTAATAGAAAATGATCCGCGTTATACGCTTCCATTTCCTTTAGATGCCCGTTTAAACAATCCTGAATTGTAATAAAATTAGCTCCGTTTTTAACGGAGCTTTTTTTTTAACTTTACAGAAAATTAAACGATATGAAAATAGTTATTATTGAAGACGAACATCTTGCTTCAAGCTATCTGAAATCAATTCTGGAACAACAAAGTATTATCTCGATAAACGAAATTACAATAGTAAAATCCGTAAAAGATGCCGTTGCTTTTTTTAAAATAAACACCGTTGATCTTGCCTTTATGGACATTCATTTGGGAGATGGCAAAAGTCTGGATATTTTTGAACAAGCGCCTGTTTCATGCCCCGTTATTTTTATTACCGCTTATGACTCTTATGCCGTAAAAGTCTTCAAGCACTTTACGATAGATTATCTTCTAAAACCTTATGAAGAAGACGAATTACACGAAGCTTTAGTGAAATACAAAAACATAAAAGAAACTTTTAATACCAATCTAATTGTTGAATCACTTGTTGAAATTGAAAATCAAAGCAATATTCAACAGCACTTTTTAGTCAATCACAGAGATAAGCTTCTTTCGATAAACGATAGCTCTATTACCTATTTTTATGCCACAGGAAAACATATGTTTATCTATACCGATTCCGGCAGCAGTTATTTATACAATAGCAATCTAAAAGATCTGATCAGTAAACTTAATCCCCTACTTTTCTTTAAAATAAATCGCAAATACATCATTAACCGCAATAACATTCAGGAAATCATTAAACATTCAAGTCAGAAAATTGAGATTTTATTGAATGTCGCTATTCCGGATACGGAACCGATTATTTTAAGTAAAAAAGAAATTAATAATTTTAAGAATTGGCTGGATTCTTAATAACCTTTACGCTTAGTTTTTTTAAACACATAGAGACATAGATTTTATAGCTGAAAAAGTCATTCATTTGTAATAAAACTCATAGCGTTATGTTTTTATATATCGCTCCGATGGAGCTTTGAATACAATACCTAATATATTTGCTATAAATATAACGCTCCTCCGGAGCTTTCTTTTTTCTTTTTTAATTAATGATAAAAAGTTCCAGTTATATTTATAGAAAATCAAAAATCCGTGAAGTTAAGCCTCATCGGGGTGACATATATTTACACCATCAATTGAATGTTTATTTTTTTTTCACGCAGATTCAGCAGATTTAGCAGATCTTAAAAAAAAATCCTTTTAAACATTTTATCCCAATAGCAATCGGGAGCGGCTATTTTTCTCGTATTGTTTCGTGATTGCACTATGCGGTAATATTTGCAAGTGAAACACCTTTTACACAATCCTAAAAGCTATGTCTCTATGTGTTTAATTTTTTTCACGCAGATTCAGCAGATTTAGCAGATATTTTAAAAAATCATTTTAATCTTCTATCCCGATAGCTATCGGGAGTGTGTATTATTTTTTCTTCGATCCTAATCAAAATTTGTAGATATTTGTAAAAGCACTTCGCTCCCACTATCCAAACAAATGAAAAAAATAATTCTGATTTCTGTTATTGTTGTAATTGCTTTTTATGTCTTAAAAGAAAAGGTTTACAAACCCTATATGTGGAAAAAAGCCATCAATACAAAAGAACATGAACTGCAATTAGGAAGCTTTATTTTTAGCAAAGAGACAGGTATTAACGGAAGCCAGGGTTATCAAAAATATTATTTTGTATTTAAGGTTACCGAAATCAATGGCGATTACGTTCGTCTTTCAGTTATCAGGCAATTGTCTCAAAAAGATAATTTGAAGGAATCTGATTTTTCAACAACTTCAGATCAATATAAAAGTTTAAAGCAGAATATTAAAAATCTGACTATTACACCTGTTTTATCTGAAGATTTATACAAAGGTGATGGCCAGAGATTCACTTTAAATCAATATTTACTGAATAAATATCCTGTTTTAAAACAATCTGCTTACTATTACGAGGATATTCCAGAAGAATCAAAAAATAAACCAATGCGGGAAAATCCAAACGATTTAGAAATGTATTTTAGTCTTGTTTATTCTAAAAAAGAAATTATTGAAAATAGAAAACTTGTACCATGGACAATGACAAATAGTTTTAATGGAAAACCTTCCTTATCTCAATATTCTAAAAATATAGATTTAATTGTAAATTAAAATATGCTTAAATCTCTATAATAAACGGTTAATCTTCTCATTCTGAAAAAAAGAGATTGCTGCGCAAAACTCCGCCAAAACGCTTTCTGACAAAAAAATTTCACTAAAAAACAGAAAAATTTACTTTTGCATAAGAATTAATTAAAAATAAACATTCTATAATTTCAATATTATTTTATATTATTCACACGATTAAACACAAATAATTCATTATAAACTTTAATTACCGCTAAACAGCTGTTAAATCTTTAATAAATATTAATTATTAATATTCTAGGAAAACGTATATTTGAGTAAACAGAATATTATATAACGTGCAAGAACAATCAAAATCACATAGTTTTATATTTCCCAAAACTCCTACAGGAGTAGACGGCCTGGACGAGATTACTGATGGCGGATTCCCAAAAGGACGCCCTACACTAATCTGTGGTGGTGCCGGCTGCGGAAAAACATTGTTATCCATGCAATTCCTAATTAAAGGTATTACAGAGTATAACGAACCCGGAGTCTTCATGTCTTTTGAAGAACCTTCAGAAGATCTTACCTTAAATGTAAAGTCACTTGGTTTCGATCTGCAAAAGCTGAAAGCGGATAAAAAACTCGTTGTAGATTACGTTAGGGTCGAAAGATCTGAGATTGAAGAAGCGGGCGAATACGATCTTGATGGTTTATTTATCAGATTAGGACACGCCATTGATTCGATAAAGGCAAAACGCGTTGTACTTGATACTGTAGAATCTTTATTTTCGGGTTTAGACAATCAGGCGATTCTGAGAGCTGAATTGCGCAGATTGTTTCATTGGCTAAAAACCAAAGGCGTAACCGCAATTATTACTGGAGAACGCGGAGAAGCAACGCTAACACGACAGGGACTAGAAGAATACGTTTCTGATTGTGTAATCGTTTTGGATCATCGTGTTATCGAACAGGTTTCGACCAGAAGACTTCGAATTGTAAAATACAGAGGATCAACACACGGCACAAATGAATATCCATTTCTTATTGATGAGGACGGAATTTCAGTACTGCCAATTACATCCTTAAAACTGGACAACGAGGTTTCTTCTGATATTGTTCCAACAGGACTTCCCGGACTAAACGATATGTTTCAGGGCGGCGGATTTTTTCGCGGCAGCAATATATTGATTTCAGGAACTGCGGGTACTGCCAAAACAACTTTGGCGTGTTACTTTGCGAATCAACAATGTCAAAACAACGAAAAAACTATTTATTTTGCCTTCGAGGAATCGCCGCAGCAATTGGTTCGAAATATGAAATCAATAGGTGTCGATCTTCAACAGCATATTGATAAAGGTACTTTGCGAATTCATTCGTCACGTCCGTCGCTTAATGGTCTTGAATTGCATTTGCTTACACTTAGAAAATTTATTAAGGAATTTAAACCCACTACAATTATCATCGATCCTATTAGTAATCTCATAACGGTAGGAAGCGAACATGAAGTGCGTTCAATGCTGGTAAGACTGATAGATATGCTGAAAGCAAACAATATAACGGCACTTTTTACGTCATTAAACAAACAAACGGATAATTTCAGACCCGATCTTGCCGAAGAATCCGTTTCATCACTCGTAGATACCTGGATTACGGTTAGGGATATGGAAGGAATTGGAGAAAGAAACCGTGGAATATTTATTGTAAAATCAAGAGGAATGGGGCATTCTAATCAGGTAAGGGAATTTATAATTTCGAACAACGGAATAGAATTACTGGATGTAGAATTAGGCCCGCAAGGAATACTTACCGGAGCAGCAAGACAATCGCATCAGTTCAAGAAAACAATGTCAGATATCAAGCTTCAGAATGAGATTAACCGAAAAGACAGAGAAATTGAACGCAAACGAAAAGTTCTTGAAGCCAATATAGAAGCACTAAAGAATGAGTTTGAATCTGCCGAGGAAGAATTAAGCATACTAAAAGCAACAGAAGAATTGCAGGAGAAACTGACTTCTAAAAAAGAAAAATAAAATGAAAAAAGAAGTTGTAGCCGAATGGCAATTACGATTATATATTGCGGGGCAAACGCCAAAATCTATTACGGCACTCGAAAACATAAAAAAATATGCCGAAGAACATCTGAAGGGAATTTACAGTATTGAAATTGTAGATCTCCTTAAAAACCCGCAATTGGCAGAAGGCGACCAGATATTTGCTGTACCTACACTGGTAAGAAAATTTCCGGAACCCATTCGCAAAATAATTGGCGACCTTTCTAACGAAGAGAGAGTACTTGTTGGGCTTAATATAAAACCCTTAAACTCTTAAAAAAATGGATAACTCATCTGATGGTACTAGTACAACCAAACATAAGTTTATGCTTTTTGTTTCAGGTATGTCTGTAAAATCAGGCCATGCCATTGAAAACCTGCGCAGGATATGCGACAAATATCTTGCAAATAATTACGAATTAGAGATTATAGATATTAGTCGGGATACAGAACAGGCAGTAATACACCAGATTGTAGCAATACCTACATTAATCAAAACAAATCCTGATCCGAGAAGAATCATTTTAGGTGATCTTTCAGACAAAGAAAAGGTACTTAGAATCCTAAATATAAGAGAATAATTTGAAGGAAAATAATACAAATATCGAATCTCTATTGGCTGAAATAGCCTCTCTAAAAGAACAGCTTTACGAATCAAACAGTATTGTTGATGCTATAAAAGATGGGGATGTCGATGCATTAGTAGTCAATAATAATGGAGTTCCGCAGCTTTATTCGCTGGAAACTGCCGATTATACTTTTAGACTGCTGATCGAGAAATTCAGACAAGGCGCGTTGAGTATTTCAAGAAACGGCCTCATTTTATACTGCAACGATTATTTTTCAAAACTGATAGGAATTCCCTCTGAGAAAATAATAGGAAACTATCTGCATGAATATTTTAATAATGCAGAACATTTTGTTCCGGTTATCGAAGCGTTGAAATACGGCGTTACCACCCATGAAATCCTATTTAAAACTCAGGATGAAAAGAAAGTTTTCCCCGCTTATATTGCTCTGACAGATCTTGAACCCGCCGTTCAGGGAATTGGTATTGTCATTACCGACCTTACGGAGAAGAAAAAACATGAAGACGCATTAATACAGCATCAAAAAGAACTTGAAGAAAAAATCAGCGAGCTAAATCGGATAAATGCAAATCTTGAAGAGTTTATTCATGTAATATCCCACGATCTCAAAGAACCCCTGAGAAAAATCGTCATGTACAATGGCAGAATAGATGCCGCTTATCTTTCTGAGGCCGATACTAAATCAATGAATGTCATGAAAGTATCTGCATTGCGATTAAACTCACTTGTTGATGATTTAGTGAAATACTCGTCACATACTGCGCAGGAAGAACGTACAGAAGTCAATTTAGTTGACGTAATTTCTGAAGTTACTGATGATTTGGAAATCATAATCAGTGATAAAAAAGCGAAAATTGAAATTGGACAACTGCCAATAGTACATGCTTCTAAAGTTCAAATGCGCCAGCTTTTTTCCAATTTAATTTCAAACGCTATAAAATACGGCAAAGCAGACCATCCTCCCCTTATTCAGATTAATCAAATCGAAAGTTCTGAATCTGAAATTCCAAACGAAACACATCAATTCTTAAAAATTCAGATCAAAGACAACGGTATCGGAATGGAGAAAACCCATCTTATCAAAATTTTCACTATCTTTCAGAGATTGCATGCCAAAAATGAATACTCCGGAAACGGAATTGGTCTTGCAATCTGTAAAAAAATAATGGAGAATCATTCAGGAAATATAACTGTAGAAAGTAAACCTAATGAAGGCACCATATTTAATCTTTTTTTTCCACTCTCATAAAAATGCAAAACTTACATAACTTACATATTCTTATCGCCGAAGATGATAGCGATGACGCTGACATCATCAGCGACGCTTTTACTAAAAATACTAATTTTGAAAAAGTGAATCTTGTTGCCAATGGCGAAGAACTCTTAAATTACCTGAAAAATTCTTCTAACAAAATTCCCGACGTAATCCTAACAGACATCAATATGCCAATCGTGGACGGAATTGAAGCGCTACAGGAAATTTTGAATACAACAGAACTAAAAAACATACCTTGCTTTGTCTATTCGACAAGTATAAATCCGGCCTACAAAGAAAAATGTGATCTGCTGGGTATAAAAGCTTACCTCATTAAGCCTTATTCTATAGAAGGTTTTGATGAAATTCCTAAAAGTATTCTTTCTATGATCGAATAATTTTCATTGCATTTTAGGATAAAAAAAATAGCTTCCTGATTAAGAATCAGGAAGCTATTTTACAATATATCCTTCTCCTCTTAATATTTAATCGCGATTTTCCCGATTGTTTTACCTGATTCCAGTAATTCGTGTGCCTTTTTGAAATTAGCAGCCGTCAGTCCGGTAAGCGTTTCATTAAGCGTTGATTTTATAGTACCATTATCCAGAAGATCAGCAATTTTATTCAGGATATTGTGTTGTTCCTGCATATCCTCCGTTTCAAACATCGAACGCGTGTACATTAATTCCCAGGAAAACGAAACACTTTTATTTTTCAGTTTATTCAGGGCAACAGGATCACTGCTTCCCGTAATTGAGGCGATATGTCCTTGTGGTTTGATCAGTTCGACCATAATATCCCAATAAAAATTAGTATCAACAAAATCTAAAATAAAATCTACATTTTGAAAACCCGCTTCGTGAACTGAAGTAATTAAGTTTTTATGATCTACCACAAAATCAGCACCTTGCTGTTTGCTCCAGGCAATAGTTTCAGGACGAGATGCCGTTGCAATAACCGTTAAACCAGCAATCTTTTTGGCAAGTTGAATCGCGATCGAACCTACTCCGCCGGCACCGCCAATGATTAAAATAGATTTGCCCTTGTCCTTCTCAGGATTGATTCGGATTCGGTCAAACAATATTTCCCAGGCCGTTAGACCTGTCAATGGCATAACTGCAGCTTCTTCAATACTCAGCGATTTTGGTTTTCTGCCCACAATTCGCTCATCAATAACCTGATATTCTGCATTGCTTCCTGGTTTCGTGATATCTCCTGCATAAAAAACTTCGTCACCTACCTTAAATAGACTTACTTTATCTCCAATCGCTTCCACAACTCCAACAGCATCCCAGCCAATAATTTTAGGTGTTTCAAGAATGGTATCTTTTGCACTATTCTGGCGAATTTTAAAATCAACCGGATTCACAGACACAGCACTTATTTTTACTAATAAATCACGCGCACCCGGAATTGGTTTTGGAGTTTCAAATGTTATAAAACTCTCTTCTTCAGTTATTGGTAATGATGTTTTAAATCCTATAGCTTTCATCTTTTTTATTATTTAATTGTAATAGTATTACAAATATAGCAGGAGAACAGGTTTCAGCAATGGTATAAATTGATTGTATATCTGTATAAATTTATCAAATTTGAGTGGTATTTTTCGATTAGATAATAAGCCAAAATCCGTTTCACCTGCAATTTTGTCCGCCTCGACCCAATTTATCATTTTCTAAGAATGAACTCAATATACTTTTGACGGGTATAAAAAAATAATTAGTATAAAATAAAATTTTAAAATTATGAAAATCGTCAAAAATTTATTCATTGGTTGTATTCTTCTTGTTACTACAAATAGTTTTAGTCAGAGCTTTTTTAAAAATATAGGAGAACGCCTTTATTTTGGTGTAAAAGCCGGAGCCAATTATAGCGACTTTACCAATGCCGGTTTCGATACTGAAGGTTTAACAGGATTTCATGCAGGTGCGCTTGTAGGTTATAAATTCAATGATCATTTTGCTGTTCAGGAAGAGTTTTTATATTCTACCCAGGGTGCAAAAATCAAAGGCGGGCTTATGGATGGTGAAGACATAAAGCTTTCTTATGTAACTGTTCCAATTCTTTTAAAATACAAAACTGATTTTGGATTGTATCTTGAAGCCGGCCCACAAATTGGGATTTTAGTCGATGAAGATTTTACTGGTCTTGGAATTAATTCGGGTACAAAATTTGCAGAAAAAATTGATGGCGGAGTCGCAGCAGGAATTGGATATCAATTTCAAAACGGGCTAGGAATTGGCGCACGATATTATTTGTCTTTAACAGACGTCAGTAAAGTAAAAACTGCCGGATTCAATACTGATTTCCAAAATAATACTGCACAAGTTAGTTTATTTTACATCTTTTAAAAATTTAAAAGACAGCATCAAAAAATCCGACTACAAAGAGTAGTCGGATTTTACGGCAAAGAATAAATCCTGCTTTTTAATCCGATATTTGTACATTTAATATACCAAATAAAAAGCAAAACCTCAGTTTAGATATTATATTTCCATGACAAACAATATCAAAAAAACGATAACTCCATACAATATCAAAGAAATTCGGCGACTGAATATGCTTTTAGTTAGTCTTGCCTTTCCTTTTACTTTTTTATTGCTCTTTTTATTCGAAGAAATTCTGTCATCATTGTTTGTTCTTGCTATTAAAACGGCATGTTATATGTTTATTACAAGCAATTTATTAGTCTGGATCCTAAAATTCAGCGCAAAAAAATTCCCTGATGACGTATTTAAATTCCAGCTTTGTCGATTAAGTTTAAGTTATCTATTCGGTATAGGAATTTATCTTACTTTATGGCCTATATTCTCTTATCTCGCTAAAATTCCCAGTCATTTAGAGAATTACAAACTTTTAGCCGCTTTTATAGCCATATCTACAGTTCTGACTACAATTATTTTATTCTTGCATGATTTTGTAATATTCAGACAAAATAAAATTCAGACAGAGCTTGAAAATTCCCGTTTGCAGCTTCGTAGTACTCAGGCAGAAAACCTATTATTAAAACAGCAAATTCATCCTCATTTTTTATTCAATTCTTTAAACACATTAAAAGCTTTATATAAAAAAGACCCAAAACTTGGCGAAATATATCTGCTTCAGTTAGCTGATTTTCTGCGCTCTGCAGTTTCATTAAACAATAGTCCCGCGACAACACTTCAGGAAGAGCTTAACATCTGTAAAAACTATCTCGAAATGCAAAAAATACGATTTGGGGAAGCTCTTGAATGGAATCTAATCATAGAAAATAATGAAATCTTAAAAGGTTTTGTTCCTTCGTTCTCTTTACAACCTTTACTTGAAAATGCTATCAAACACAATATATTTACAAAAGAAACCCCTTTGAAACTGGTGATAGAACAAAAAGGCAATTTTATTAGTGTTTCTAACGCCATAAACCCCAGAAATGCCGGAGAAACATCAACAAAAAGCGGCTTAAGTAATTTAGCCGAACGTTATCAATTATGGTCAGGAGAAGAAATTATAATTAAGAATAACGGAAAATTCTTTTCAGTAAGCTTTAAAATCATGCCACATGAAAATAATAATAATTGAAGATGAAATACTCGTTGCCGAAGATCTGGTCAGCAATCTCAAACAAATAAAACCTGATATTGAAATTGTAAGTGTTCTCAGTTCTGTTAAGGAAGCTGTAGATTATTTTTCAGTCAATCCCCAACCGGATCTTATTTTTAGTGACATACAATTGGGCGACGGACTAAGTTTTGATATTGCAAAGGCAATCGCTATTGAAGTTCCGGTGATTTTTTGCACTGCTTTTGATGAATATGCACTAGAAGCTTTTAGGGCAAATGGAATTGAATATATCCTGAAACCTTTTAGTATCGAATCGCTGGAAAAAGCCCTTGTCAAATTTCAGAACATGCAAAAAGTAATGGCTGGAAGTATTGCCTTAAAATATGAAGCAGCAATGGCGACTTTAGAAGCTAAGAACAAAACCAGCAGCAGTACGATCATGATCAGGTACCGCGATCGTTTATTGCCTTTTACGCTTGATAAAATTGCTTTTTTCTGTCTTGAAAATGAAATCACTTACATGCACGCTTATTCAGGAAAAACCTATGCAATGACAGAGAGTCTTGAAGAACTTGAATATAAAACAGGATCAACTTTCTTTAGAATGAACAGACAATTTTTAGTAAGCCGAAAGGCTATTATTGACGCAACAGATTATTTTCCAAGAAAATTAAAAATAAATTTATCTTTTCCTTTTGATAAAGACATCATTGTGAGCAGAGAAAAACGAAGTAAATTATTGAACTGGTTAACAGAAAATTAAACGTTTATTGAAATAAAAATACTTTATAAAAAAAAGAGCTGATCCTAAAACCAACTCTTTCTATTCGATTTAGAATTTAGCAGCAAATTCCTTCGCAAAATCTTCTAATTTGATCTTCCCTTCAACAGCCAATTTACGGCTTAAAAAATCTTCCTGAATTTTTCCGCTTCTTAAACCGGAACCCATTTCTGCGTACAGTCCTGCCATTTCTAATGGTAAACCGGCTTCTTTCATTCCGCCAAGAGCTTGTTCGTCAGTAAATTCAATCCATGGCAATTCTGGTTTACCTATCGCAAGACCTAAAGTTTGCGCCACATCATTTGGCGTACGGACATCGCTAATGATATAACGGATATTTTTTCCTGATTCTCTTTTTTGTAATTCTTCAGCGACAGCATTTGCAATATCTTCAGGATGTACAAACGGGATTTCTATTGTCGACGGATAATTAGAACCAATAATCCCCCCTCCTTTTATCATTGGAACATCATTGTATAAATTCGTGTAAAAAAATCCTGCACGAAGAAAAGTCAGCGACACATTTTGCAGCGTTTCGTATATTTTTTCGATATTATGCAGCCCCGCAATTGGGCCATTCCCACTTGGCAAATCAGCACCTATGCTGCTCAACATTACAACACGCTTAACTCCTGTTTCTTTTATTGCAGTTGCAAAAGCCTGACCGGCAGCTGTGGTATTTACAATAATATTTTCTCCTCCCATATTTGGCGGCGTCATGGCAAAAACCGCGTCGGCATCGTCAAATGTATGTCTAAGAAAAACAGCATCACTAACTGAGCCTACTGCTGCTTTTGCTCCTAAATTTTTGATGGCTTCAACTCTATCCTTGTTACTGGTAATTACCGTTACTTCATGTCCTGAAGCAATTAGTTTTGTGGTTAAAGGTTTTCCTATATTTCCTAATGAACCTGAAATTGTAATTTTCATAGCTAAAATGTTTTTTTATTATCTCTAACAAAGGTATATTTGTACTTACTTTTATACAAGTACTTACCCTAAAGTATGCACAAATGACAGCCATCAAAGAAACATCTACCATTCAGGAAAATAAGCAGTATGCCTTAGAAAAATGTCCTGTAACTTATGTAATGGAAAAAATTGGAGGATATTGGAAACCCATTATTATCTACCATCTTTCAAGCGGGGCTTTGCGTTACAGCGAACTTAAAAGAGCGATTCCGGCAGTAACAGAGAAAATGCTTATCCAGCATTTAAAGCAGCTTGAAGCTGATAATCTTATCATTAGAGAAGCAAAACCGGTTGTTCCACCTTTTGTAACCTACAAGCTTACCAATGCCGGAAAAGGTTTAATGCCCGTTATCGAAGCAATGGCAACATGGGCTTTCAAGGATAAGGAAGATGGATTTAATGTGTCGTAATATTTAAGAATTCTAAGAATCAACTGTATCAAAACATCCCTATTTTTACATAAAAATTCATCAATGAAAACTATATCCATACCACAAGCAGGTTTAATTTTAAGAATAGTTCTCGGAATCACAATGTTGTCAGCGGTTGCAGATCGTTTCGGATTTTGGGGCGCGCCAGGCGCTCCCGGAGTAGCGTGGGGAAATTGGGAAAACTTTATCACCTACACCCAAACCTTAAATTCTTTTGCCAGCAAATCTACAGCCGGAATATTAGGTGCTTTGGCAACTTTCTTCGAAATACTATTTGGTATCTTCTTAATCATCGGATTCAAAACCAGAATTATAGCTTTAGGAACCTCGGGACTAATGTTGCTTTTTGCCATTAGTATGGCGATTTCCGTTTCTATAAAAGCACCATTTGATTATTCCGTTCTCACAAGCGCTGCAGCGGCCTTATTGCTTTCTGCTACCGACAGAACTTCTTTCGCACTTGATAATAAATAAAAATTTCAGTTGAATAATTAGAAGCTGATCCAGCCATCCACTATATCTTTTCCTGCCTAAAGAAGGCAGAAAAAGGATGCCGTTCCTGTCTGGGCTAGGCACTCATTTTTATAAGATGTTTTTTCTCGTTCAGGCAAAACACATTAAAACACTTATAATGAGTATTTTATAAAACAAAATAAAGAATCATGTAAAGGATTAAAAACCTAAAGTTCTAATTTTGAAATAATTAATTATTAACGAAATAAATAACATTATGAAAACGCTAATCAAATCAAAAATCGCATTTCTTTTTATTGTAGTCGGACTTTCGTTTTCCTGCAAGAAAAACGATACCATTCCGGCCGATAGTACTTATATTGATTCAACAGAAATAGCAGTAGACAGTGTAAATGCTACTATCGACAGCACATCAGCGATTGTTGACACCGCAACAGTAAAAAGAGATTCTGTTATGAAGACAAAAAAATAGATCATGATCCCATTTTATAAAGGACTCCGACTCTTATTTTTATAAAAACTGCATTATATTAGTGGAGTTTTTATTTGTGAGGTTAAGACATTAACAAATTATAAAGCAATTTTTATCTTGTTAAATATATTTTATATAAAAGTATATTTCTACTTTTACCTGCAAATTTTAAATGAATGGATTATCCACATTATGATTTAAAGGTCAGTACTGATTCGACTATTTTTGAGTTTATAAGTTCGGGTAAACAAGGAAATATCTGTAAAATAATAAAGTTTACTATAACAAAAAATCCCGATATTATAAATTTAGGTTTCGGAGATAAAATTAATAGTAATGAAAAAAATGGAACATTTGATATTGATGATGTTAATATAACTGATAATGGCGACCGAAATATTGTTTTAGCTACTGTCGCAAATGCAACTTATATTTATACAGAAGTATATCCGGATAAATTTATTTTTTTCTACGGAAGTTGCAAAATTAGAACCAGATTATACCGCATGGCGATTTCAAGTAACTACGACGAATTGATAAAAACTTTTCTTATCTTTGGTATATTACAAAATCATGAGACGGGCAATTATTATAATGTCACTTTTAATAGTAGCAAAAATTTTGTTGGCTTTTTAATCAAAAGAAAATAGAAATGAAAAAATTAGACCAAAAAATATCGATAGACAAAAACACTTCAAAAACTAAATCTACTGTTTTTGTAGACAAAAAATTAGACAAAATCGAAAATGTAAAATTTGTTTCAAATAAAATAGAAGAAGTAAATAAGGTTATCAATAAATTTGAATTAAGTTTTTAATTTTTTTCTAATATAAAAATATCAAGGAGCTTTATGCTCCTTTTTTTATTATCAAAAATAATATTTCAAAAAACTAACAAAAAAGCAGAAGCAACTTTATAAAAGTCACTTCTCTCAAAAAAATATAAATCTAAGTTCTTATACAGAGGAAAAAAAAATGACTTTTATTAACAAATCAAAATCGTTCTAAAATAACGATTTCGCATTTTTAAGCTTTATTTAAGCTCCTAAAATCTTCCCGAATAAATATCAATTCGTAAATTAGCACCAACAAAATTTATCCGAATGACAGTACTTACATTTACCCTGATTATGATTCTTGGTGCTTTTTTAGCCGGTTTTATTGGCTCATTATCAGGTTTAGGTGGCGGAATTATCATAATTCCCCTTTTAACAGTCATTCTTGGCGTTGACATTCATTATGCAATTGGTGCAGCTTTGGTTTCTGTTATTGCAACTTCCTCAGGTTCAGCCGCAGCGTATGTCAGGGAAGGAATCACAAATATGCGACTGGGAATCTTCCTCGAAATTGCCACAACAATCGGAGCTGTTTGCGGAGCATTACTTTCGACCATCGCTCCTACTTCATTCATCGCAGTCTTATTTGGACTTACCTTAATTTTTTCTGCTATAAATTCACTTCGAAAAAAAGAAGAACATATTGTTTTAGAATCAAGTCCTTTGGCTAAAAAACTACGATTAGAAGGCACTTATCCAACTCATGACGGGCAAGTGGTACATTACGGAACCAAAAATGTAGTGGGTGGTTTTAGCATGATGGGAATTGCCGGTATGATGTCGGGTTTATTGGGTATTGGTTCCGGTGCTTTTAAAGTGATCGCTATGGATAATATCATGAGAATCCCGTTTAAGGTTTCTACCACAACCAGTAATTTTATGATGGGTGTTACCGCAATGGCGAGTTCTGTCATCTATATTCAGAAAGGTTATATCGAACCTGGAATTTGTATGCCTGTTGTTATTGGTGTTTTGTTTGGCGCTATGGCAGGAGCAAAAGTACTGGTAAAAACCAATCCTAAAAAACTAAGAATCTTTTTTGCGTGCCTGATTTTTGTGCTTGCAGTAAACATGATATACAACGGACTTAATGGAAAAATCTAAAGTTATGCAACACGAAAAATTTGGCGAAAAAGATTTTCAAACCATTATTGGTAATTTATTGCGCTATGGTGTATGGATTTCATTATCTGTAGCCTTTATTGGCGGAATCGTATATTTAATGGGCCACAGCAACGATATCGAAAACTATTCTGTTTTTAAAGAAAATGACCGCAATATCTTCGAAGTAATTGCAGCCATATATAACGGCGCTATTCAGGGAAATGGAGAATCGCTAATCTTCGTTGGGATCATCTTACTTTTTCTAACGCCGGTATTACGTGTTTTACTGTCTTTATTTTCTTTTCTTTTAGAGAAAGATTATCTGTATGTAGTCATTACATTAATCGTTATTGTAATCATTCTGATCAGTGTTTCATTTGGATTTTCTCATTAGATAACAATTGTTTTTTTTATTAAACACATAGAAACATAGGTTTTATGTGTAAATAAAGAATGCAAAAAAGAAACCCATTTCTTTCACATAGCTGGCTGGCTATGTGAATTTAAAATAAGTGAAACTCCTTTTTATAAGTTTACAAAATCTATGTTTCTATGTGTTTAAAAAATCGCATAGTTCATTAAATGCAAGTGTTTAAAGACTATTTTTCACCAATTGTCCTAATCGTTTTAGATCGAGTTCTACTTTTTCCTTCCATTCCAAACCAAAATTAAGCCGCATACAATTGTTGTATTGATCGTGCTGTGTAAAAATTCTGCCCGGAGCAAAACCTATTTTTTGCTGGATTGCTTTATCATACAAAACAGCGGTATCGATACTTTTATCCAGCTCAAGCCAAAGAAAAGAACCACCCTGCGGTTGTGAAATTTTAGTATTTTCCGGAAAATGATCCTCAATTGTACGCTGAAAATTCAGTGAATTGGTATACAATGTGCTTCTTAAAGTCCTTAAATGATGATCGTATCTTCCGTGCTCTAAGAAATCGGCAATTACTTCCTGATATAACGAAGGCATACAAACTGTCTGCGCCATTTTTTGCCTGATAATTTTATCTTTAAATTTTCCCGGTGCTACCCAGCCTACCCGATATCCCGGTGCCAAAGTTTTAGAAACTGATCCGCACCACATCACAATTCCCGCTTCATCGTAATACTTGCAAGGCTTTGGCCTAACAGTTCCAAAAAACAAATTACCATATAAATCATCCTCAATTAAAGGAATATTATGATAGGTAAGCAATTTTACCAATTCTTTTTTATTTGCATCCGGCATTAAACTGCCTAAAGGATTACTGAAATTGCTCATAAAACAGCAAACATCCACTTTATGAATCACTTTCTTTAAAGCCTCTAAGTCTACTCCTGTAGTGGGATGTGTTGGTAATTCGATAATATTAAGTCCCATATTCTGGGCAATCTGAATAATTCCAAAATAAACCGGACTTTCAATAGCAATAGTATCTCCGCGTTTGGTAACGGCCATCAAACAATTGAAAATAGCGTTCATAGCGCCGGAAGTAGTGACAAAATCATCCTCTGTCAATTTTCCTTCTAATACGATGGCCCATTTTGCTACATTTCGTCTCAAATTAGCACTTCCCTGAACAGGTTCGTAACTTGTACCGCTTTCTGCCAGATTTCGTACAACTTTAGCAAGACCTTTATTGAGTTTAGCAATAGGTAACAAACTCGGATCCGGAACCCCAATCGAAAATCGGGTGATATCCTTATCGCTCAGACTATCAAAAACCTTTGTGATCAAATCCTCAGAAGTCATTTTTTGTTCTGATAACTTCAGCTTGTTCATTGAAGGAATCAGCAGCTTTCTATTCGAAGTTTTACTGACATAAAATCCTGATTTTGGACGTGATTCTATCAGCGATTTACTTTCTAATTCTAAAAAAGCCTGTTTTATGGTATTCATGCTTACATTATGCAATTTCTGAAAAGCACGAATAGACGGAAGTTTGTCTCCAATTTTTAAAGTTTCGGAGAAAATTTGTTCCTGAATAGTATTTGCAATTTTTAGATATAAAACCTCTCTTGCCATTTTTTAATCGTTATCTGTATCCTGTAAATTTACTAAAATTAAATCTGTAACCTTTACTGTATTAATTACAAAAATTTAACCACGATGATAATCTTTCAGTCGCATTTTGAACTTTTATTTTGCGTGATTCCGGATCTGCAAACGTCGTATTAAAAGTATTTTGGGCATGAAATTTTAAATCCTGCTCTACCTCGACACTATAAAATTCCTGCTCCCAGTACGAGTTAATTTCCGGTTCTCCTACTTTATTTATTAAAACAAAAGCATAACCGATTACGCGATTATCAAAAGTGGCAACACTTAAAGGAAGGCCAAAATGGCCCGGTAATTTTACAAATTTGCTTTCATTATCGTTCACCTTATTTTGGTAAATATTTACAACAGATTTTAAAGACGATATGTTAATTGAATCGAATAGAATGTTGTCTGTTTTTGTGGTATCCATTGCTGTAGCTGTTTAATTTCTTAACAAAATTAGGGGGTAAAAGAGATCAGATACAGATACAAAAATCATTTAATTTCAGGGTACAGATGACAAATTAATTATAAACTTAAAAATTGTAACTTGTAGATAAGTTTAAAATAACACGAATTGCACGAATTTGCACAAATCATAATTGGTTAGCCTTAGTTTGTGAAATTAATTTCACAAACTAATTCGTGCAAATTGGTGAAATTCGTGTTTAAAATTGATTGCTATTTATTCCGAATGCTAACCCTTAATGCAGTTTTTTTGATAACAGAAAATTAAATTTTAATATCTTTACTATATGATAGAAATAGGTATAGACAGTTTTGCTTCGGCGATGTACGGAGACAACAACACTTTGAGCAGTGTCGATGCAATGGAACAATTACTGCAAAGAATCGAGTTGGCTGATCAGGCAGGACTTGATGTTTTTGGAATTGGAGAGCATCATAAAAAAGAATTTTTAGATTCGGCTACAGTTGTCATATTAAGTGCAGCAGCAGCCCGTACAAAACGCATTCGATTATCAAGTGCCGTTTCTGTATTAAGTGCCGCAGATCCTGTAAGAGTTTACCAAAGTTTTGCTACACTGGATTTAATTTCGAAAGGAAGAGCTGAAATTGTAGTGGGACGCGGATCTTCTATTGAGGCTTATCCGCTTTTTGGATTTAACCTAAATGATTACGATGCTCTTTTTAGCGAAAAATTAGATCTGTTGCTTCAAATTCGTGATAATGAATTTATCACCTGGTCCGGAAAATTTCGACCAGCCTTGAATAATCTACCAATATATCCAAGAGCATTACAGGAAAAACTACCTATCTGGTTAGGTGTTGGCGGAACTCCGGAATCTTTTGTGAGAGCAGGATCTCTGGGATTACCTTTGATGGTAGCTGTTATTGGCGGACAAACACATCGTTTTAAACCCTTAGTCGATTTGTATCGTGAAGCCGGAAAAGTGGCAGGTTACAAACCCGAAGAACTAAAAGTAGGCTTGCATTCACCCGGTTTTGTGGGAAGCACAACTGCAAAAGCCATCGAAGAATATTATCCGGGTTATGCTGAACTTTGGACCAAATTAGGCAGAGAACGCGGTTGGCCACCGGTAACAAAAGATAAATTTGACGGTCTTATTGATGATCAGGGTGTTTTGGTTGTTGGCGATCCGGAACGAATTGCCGAGAAAATTTTACGCCACAGCGAATCTCTTGGCGGTATCTCAAGATTTACATTCCAGATGGATAATGCAGGACTTACACACACGCAATTGATGAACGCTATAGAACTCATAGGATCAAAAGTAATTCCGTTGATTCATAAAGGATAATATTTGCCACAGATTAAAAGATTAAAAGGATTTATATTTTAATAAAACTTCAGACCTCTGTCGCTTTGCACCTCTGAACCTTAAAAACAAAAAAGCATCCGCCATAACGACGGATGCTTTTTGTTTTTAGCTAAAGACAGGCAAAATAAAAACCAGTGAAAACCCGTTTAAATCTGCGTCATCCGTTGCTTATAAATTAGAATTTATACGTTACACCTACCCTAAAGTTTCTGGGAGCTTCTGTTTGCCAATAGTATGCACTAAGCCACTCATAATAAGATCCGCTATAAAGGTATTTATCCAAAATATTAAATACATTGGCCGTAATTTTTATTTTTCCGGTTTCATATGATAAACCTCCGTCAAGTTTAAAATAACTTGGTAATTTTTCAAGTCCTACACTCCAGCTATCTGTCTGACGTCCATCTAGGAAAGTTCCTCCAATCGAAGCCCCTAATCCTTTTAGTTTTCCATTTTGAACTGTATAATTTAACCATGCATTTGCAGTATGTTTAGCATATCCCGGAACAACAGAACCTACTGTTATACTCGAAATAGCAGAACTTGTTACTACAGACTCTGTAAAAGCATAATTTGCGATAAGATTTAAACCGTCAAATAATTTTCCTCTCACATCAAATTCAATCCCTTCAGCTCTCTTTTCTCCTAAAACAATTTTATAAATATCGTTTGGTCCATTTGTAGGATCAGCAGTAAGTTCGTTTTCTTTTATAATACGGTAAACAGATGCTGAAGTATTCCACGATCCGTCAAACCAGTCTTTTTTGATACCAAATTCTATATTATTCCCGGTTAGCGGTTTTACTTTATCTCCATTTTTAATGATACCGGATTGTGGTAAAAAGGCCTGATCGTATAATCCGTAAACGGCAAGGTCATCTGTTACAGAAAAACTAACCCCCGCACGTGGTGTAATATGGCTATCTTCCTGTGTTTCTCCCCAACTTGTCTCACTAATCCAGGTATATCTTGCAGCAAGAGTTACTCTTACTTTGTTTTCAAAAAAACCAAGCTCATCCTGAACATATGCCGCTGCATATTCTGAATTCATTTTACCACCAGCTCTTACTGAAAGTGGTGTAGTATGATCAAAAGCAGGGAAACCATTAGAAGGTGTTCCGTAATTTGGGTTATAAACATTAAATGGATTAGCCGGAGTATCAAGATTATGAGATTGTCCCCAATCTGCCATATAATCTTTACTTCCTAAATCTGCCCCGCCTAAAACTTTATGGGTAATTGGTCCGGTAGTAAATTTTCCGTTGACGAATATCTGACCTAAATACATATTACTTTCGGCATCCCAAATAGCAACATTTCTTATAATATTTCCTTTTCCAAGAGCATTATCATCAGAACCTACAGCACTTGGCCACGAACTATATCCTTGTTGAATATATTTAAAGTATGAAGTTTGTGCCGTCAGTTTCCAATTGTCATCAAACTTATGTTCAAACATAAGGTAACCACTATGATCCTGAATATTAGTATCCGGCAATCCTGGTTGTGTCATAGTAAATCCTACTGGTAAAGTGGCATATCCCTCAGATGCAGGACCAAATACATAATAAGATCCAACCTCCGTCATGTTGGCATACTGAAAATTATATTCGGCAGTAATTTTTGTTTTATCATCAACCTGATACGTAATCACCGGAGCAATTACATAACGGTCATTGTGTTCAAACGGACGATGTGAACCTTTTTTTTGCGCTGCTGCATTAAAACGGTACAATAATTTCCCTTTTTTATCCAGTTTTCCGTCAAAGTCGACACTTGCTCTGTAAAAGTCATAACTTCCTGCCATTACAGTAGCTTCCCCTTTAGTAATTCCAGTTGGTTTTTTAGTTACCACATTATAAAGTCCGCTTGGATCCCCGCTCGAAAGCATAAATCCTGCCGGTCCTTTTACAAACTCGATATGATCTACAAAGCTCATATCCTCAGTAAGAGGTCCCCAGAAAGATGAAACAACATTAAAACCATTACGAAAAGCCTGAACCTGAGAACCACGCATTTTTATATTCGTATATAAATCTCCCCAATGTTCTGAACGTACAGCACCACTCACGTTTCTGATTACTCCATCACTCATACTTGTAATTTGCTGATCTTTTAGAGTCTGAGCACTTACAATCTGAATGTTTTGTGGAATCTCCAAAATTGGTGTCTGAAGACGTAGCGACAAGGAAGGCTTATCCTGTTTGTACTTATTTTTGGTAATTACCACTTCATCAAGATCTTCCTGACTTTCAGAAAGCATGAAGTTTTTAGTAGTGGTTTGTTTTGCAGTAACCGTAATTTTATCTTCTACAGAATGAATTCCTACTGCACGAATACTAATCGTATAAGTCGCAGGTTTAACATTCTTAATTTCATATTGCCCGTGTTCATTTGTCACGGCTGTATATTTTGTTCCTTTAAGAGCGACAGCAACATTCTCTGCAGGAACATTGCCACTCAAGGTAATTTTTCCTGTTACTTTTCCCGCTTCCTGACTCATCATTTGCAATGAGGTAAAAAGCATCAGAAAAAATAAAACTTTTTTAATCGTTATTATATTCATTTTATTTGGTTTTGATTACGTTGGCAAAAGTAATAGCTAAAAATCTGTTATGCAAATTATTTTTAATCATTCTAAATAAATACAACTTTTAAAATAAGATATGTCTTTTATTGTGTAAAAATTCTCTTTTTGAACTGATACCCAATCATTCATAAAAAGTGTTATTATAATTGGAATATATCCCTTATTTGATAGTCCTGATAATATGTAAAAAGCCGGATTTCAAAAAACAAAACCAAACTATTATGGCGATTTTACTCCTGTTGATCTGTAATTTTCAAATAAGTCTGCTTATCTTTAATCTGGAAAATCTTCCTGAAACAAAATTTAAGCTATGAACAATACCACGACAATACGAAAAGTAGCCATTGTTGGTTATAACCGAATTCCGTTTGCAAGGGCAAATACTGCTTACGCCGACGTTGGAAATCAGCAAATGATGACTGCCGCGCTTAATGGTCTTATTGATAAGTACAATTTAAAAGGAAAATTATTAGGCGAAGTGGCCGGCGGAGCGGTAATCAAACATACTTATGACAGTAACCTGATTAGGGAATGTGTCATGAAAACTTCTCTTGATCCCGCAACTCCTGCCTGTGATCTACAGCAGGCTTGTGATACCGGTATAGAAAGTGCAATATATATTGCGAATAAAATTGCTCTTGGACAAATCGAATCCGGAATTGCCGGTGGCGTTGATTCAATTAGTGATATGCCTATTGCAGTAAGTGAAAAATTAAGGAAAATTTTGCTCGATACCCGAAAAGCAAAATCATTGGGCGAAAAAATAAAACTTTTCTTAAAATTACGTCCCAAAGATTTTACGCCTTTGGTTCCTCGAAATGAAGAATCACAAACGGGACTTTCGATGGGCGGACATACTGAAATCACGGCAAAATATTATAAAATTTCCCGTCAGGATCAGGATGATTTAGCGCTAAAAAGTCATTTGAATATGGCAAAAGCCTATGACGAAGGTTTTTTTAATGATATGATTACGCCTTTTAACGGACTTGATAAGGACAATAATCTAAGAAAAGATAGCACGCCGGAAAAGTTAGCCAAACTAAATCCTGCTTTCGACAAAGTAAACGGAACACTTACTGCAGGAAATTCAACACCGCTTACAGATGGCGCTTCCTGTATCCTTTTAGCCAGCGAAGAATGGGCAACAGCACAAGAGCTTCCAGTTTTAGCCTACATTACTTTTGCCGAAGTTGCTGCTATAGAATATGCCAAAAATCAGCAGAACCTTTTATTGGCTCCATTATTTGCCGCCAGCAGAATGCTGGATAAAGCAGGATTTAACTTGCAGGATTTTGATTATTATGAAATTCACGAAGCCTTTGCTGCGCAGGTTTTAGCTACTTTAAAAATTTGGGAGAGCCCTGAACTTAGTGTACAATTAGGCTTAACGAAAACTCTTGGTGCAATTGACAGGGAAAAACTGAATGTAAAAGGAAGCAGTCTTGCCGCGGCACATCCTTTTGCCGCAACCGGAGGAAGAATCATTGGCGTCATGGCAAAACTATTAAACGAAAAAGATTCCGGAAGAGGCTTCATTTCTATTTGTGCTGCCGGAGGTCAGGGAGTAACTATGATTATTGAGAAATAATAATTTACTTGAATATTCAAACCTGACAGGTTTTAAAAATCTCTCATTTTTTTGTGGATGACAATGATTGTGGTTAAATCTGATCTACAAAAAACTTAACATAAAACCCGACAAGTTTTTAAAACCTGTCGGGTTTACTACATACGAAAATGTCCAACTATCGTAATTGTATTTTCAATTTAAAAAGCGAATTCTTCAACCGCAGTCAAAGCTTTTGGTAAAGCATTTTCAGCAAAATCAGGGATTGCAGTTCCTTCTACACGAAAAGTGGTCACATCAGTAATTCCTAAAAACCCTAATACGGCACGCAAATACGGTTCAGAGAAATCATAACTTTTATAAGGCCCGTCAGAAAATATTGCACCGGAAGCAATTGATAAAAATACCTTCTTATTTGTCAGCAATCCTTTTGGCCCGTTTTCATCATAACTAAACGTCTTACCTGCCCTCGCCACCTGATCAATCCAGCCTTTTAGTACCGCAGGAATTCCAAAATTGTAAAGCGGTACCCCAATCACAATGATATCAGCATTCAGAACCTCATTTGTAGCTTTATCAGAATACTTCAGCGTTTCTTTTTGCGCATCAGTCTGCTGTTCGGCCGGCGTATAAAATGCACTAATATCCAATTCACTTAAATACGGTAAAGGTGTTTTTGAAAGATCAAGTGTTTCTACCTCTATTTGGTTATACTCAGCTTTGAGTTTATCCAGAATAGCATTCGATAATTTATTACTAAAAGAAGCATCACCTTTGATGCTTGTTACTATATTCAGAATCTTTTTGCTCATTTTTATCATTATTTTGTTTTACAATACAAACTTATTTACATTTACTATCTCTTTTATAGTACTATCCTCAAGGATAGCGCTATCCTTGAGGATAGTAACATTAGAAATATGAAAACAAAAAGCGAAATAACAGATGAGATGGCTTGTGGCCAACCGGAAGAATGTCTGGCTGCACTGCGTCCCGTAAGAGATGCATTAGAAGTTTTAAACGGTAGATGGAAATTACCAATTTTGATTGCATTATCGAACAGACCAAAACGATTTAAGGAAATTTCTAAAGATATCAACGGAATTACAGACAAAATGCTTTCGAAAGAACTTAAAGATCTGGAGATAAACAAACTCGTTACCAGAACTGTTTATGATACTTTTCCGCCCACTGTTGAATATGCAAGAACAGAACACAGCCACACATTGTACAATGTCATTGGAGCACTAAACGAGTGGGGAATTTTACACCGAAAAGAAATCATTCGTCATTAGGTAAGTTTACAAAATAGCATACCCAGAGAAATTCTACCCAACGGATTAATCACTGTAACAAAATCTAAAATGAAATGTCTCTATAAGTAAAAAACCTTATAATCACTTTATATTTTTTGGGCTATGAGAACTTTAAAACTAGCTGCTTTACTTATTGTTATTTTCTTTTCATTATCGAAAATAAATGCTCAATCGAATCAAAATGACAGTATAAAGCTTGATTACACGAGGATTTATTCTCTCGCATTAGATGGAAATCCTAAACAGGTTTTGCCTCTGCTGGAAACAGATCCCACTAAAAAAATAGCTGAAAAAGATTTAAAATTCAAAACAGATTTCGAAAACCGATTCAAATTTGAAGAAGACAAAAGTGATTTTTTGGAAAACCGAAAATCAAAAATAGATGAATTACTAAAAATTTACAGGGACTACTGGCGATTGTCTTTTTTAAATAAGGAAAAGAAAAATGATTCCCTGATCATGAAAAATGTTTCTAATTTTCTAAAAACAAACTTTCCCCCGGCAGAAAAGCTTACTCTTAATGAAGACAGCATCAATGTCTATCAAAAAAAATACATCGCCAGTTTAGGCTATCATACCACAGGATTTGGAAAAACCGGAAGTTTGTATGATTTATTGGTTTGGAAAACACAAAAAGATACGGTTTATAAACTCAATTATGATGGAAAGGAAACTCCTGTCAAAGTTTATTTTATGAATGATTTTATCACATTAGGCTGGAGTGAATACGCTACTTTGGGGCGCTATTATCCTGCAGGCTGGGCTACCAAAGAAGCTTTATTTTGTGTAAAAAAAGCATATGATTTAAAATCAGAAACATTCAGGGTGAGTTACATTGGACATGAAGGCAGGCATTTTGCCGATTATAAATTATTCCCCTATTTAAAAGGTGTAGGCTCTGCTGATTTAGAATACAGAGGAAAATTGACTGAGCTGGCACTTTACTCTAAAGATGGACTTTATAAAAGATTGCAGTTTTTTATTAATAATGGCAATTATGAAAGCGAAAATGGCCATTCGATTGCAGCTTACTGTGTGATAAGGGATTTGTCCCGATATTTTTTTCACAACGACTACGAGAAAGATATCGAAAAATGGAAAGCTGTTCCATCCAAAAAAATAAATGAAGCGGCAGCAGTAATTCTCAAACAAAACACAAAATCACTGGAGAAAATTCCAAACGTTGAGAAGTTTATCAAGCAGTAAATATCTTAATTCTTAGCAGTAAACCCATTTTAGCAGACCATTATCTCTGAAACTTTGTCAAACTCACCTATCTCTTAAGTATTTAACATTTTTTGAAACCGGAACATTCTGAACTATGGGTTTTCACTATGCGGAGTTTAAAATCACTTCATCTGCATAAAGAATCATGGATAAAATATGAATTAGCGAAACATTCTAAATAAGCGAAAAATAGTTTTTTCATTACAAAACCTCATTTTTTTATAGTAAATTAGACCTTCTTATTATTCAGTTTCTTTTTACAATTTGTGCCCAAATTCATTTTAAATCCAAATTAAAAAATGATAGACTCAAAAATACCGGAAGGTCCGTTAGCCGAAAAATGGAATAATTATAAAGCAAAAGCGAAACTCGTAAATCCCGCAAATAGAAAAAAGCTAAACATTATAGTGGTGGGAACCGGGCTTGCGGGTGCTTCCTGTGCGGCATCACTGGCAGAACAAGGTTACAACATTCAATCATTTTGTTTTCAGGATTCGGCCAGACGAGCCCATTCTGTAGCTGCGCAAGGTGGTGTAAATGCTGCAAAAAACTACAAAAATGATGGCGACAGCACTTACAGAATGTTTTATGACACTATAAAAGGCGGTGATTTCAGGTCTCGTGAAGCCAATGTGTACCGCCTTGCAGAATGCTCAGCAGCTTTAATTGATCATGCCGTTGCTCAGGGCGTTCCTTTTGCCCGGGAATATGCCGGATATCTCAACAACAGGTCTTTTGGAGGCGTTCAGGTTTCCAGAACGTTCTATGCCCGCGGACAAACGGGCCAGCAACTTCTATTGGGTGCTTATCAGGGTTTATTGCGACAGGTTTCATTAGGAAAAGTCGCTCTGCATACCCGACACGAAATGCTTGAATTGGTAGTGATTGACGGAAAAGCAAAGGGAATCATTGCCCGAAATCTTGAAACCGGAGAACTCGAACGTCATGCTGCAGATGCTGTGGTTCTGGCTTCCGGCGGTTACGGAAAAGTATATTATTTGTCTACGCTGGCAATGGGCTGCAACAGCTCTGCTATTTGGCGAGCACATAAAAAAGGAGCTTATATGGCAGGTGTGAGCTGGATTCAGTTTCACCCTACTTCACTCCCGCAACACGGAGAAAATCAATCTAAACTTACTTTAATGTCGGAATCGCTTCGTAACGACGGGCGAATCTGGGTACCCAAAAAAGCAGCAGATGACAGAAATCCGAATACAATTCCGGAAGAAGAACGGGATTATTATTTAGAACGCAAATATCCTTCTTTTGGAAACCTCGCTCCACGCGATATTTCCTCAAGAGCGGCAAAAGAACAAATTGATTCCGGACACGGTGTTGGTCCTATGAAAAACGCCATTTATCTTGACTTTTCGGATGCTATTAAGGCGCAGGGAAAAGAAACTATTGAAGCCAAATACAGTAATCTTTTTGCGATGTACGAGAAAATTACCGGAATCAATGCTTATAAAGAACCCATGCTGATATCGCCATCAGCGCATTTCACGATGGGCGGACTTTGGGTAGATTATGAATTAATGACTACGATTCCGGGGTTATTTGCTTTGGGAGAAGCTAATTTTGCTGATCATGGCGCAAACAGACTGGGTGCAAATTCACTGCTTCAGGCCTGTGTAGACGGCTATTTTATAGCTCCTTATACTATTCCGAATTATTTGGCAGGAGAATTAAATACTCCAAAAACAGCCATTACGCATCCTGCTTTTGATGAAGCCGAAAAAGCGGTCAGAACCCAATTAGATAAATTCCTGAATAGTAACGGAACGCTTTCAGCAGATTACTTTCATAAAAAAATAGGGCGATTGCTTTACGAAAAATGCGGACTTTCCAGAAGCAAAGAAAAACTGGAAGAGGCCTTAAATGAAATCCAATTATTAAAAGCATCTTTTGAAAAAGACCTCTTAATTACGGGCGACGATACTTTAAACAGCGAACTTGAAAAAGCCGGACGCATTGCAGATTATATCGAATTGGCCGAATTAATGTGCCATGATGCCTTGCAAAGAGAAGAATCCTGCGGCGCACACTTTAGAGAAGAATATCAAACTCCGGACGGAGAAGCTGTTCGAAATGATGCTGATTTCTGTTATGTATCGGCCTGGAAATGGAAAGGCGCGGCACAAAAACCGGAATTACACAAAGAACCTCTCGTATTCGAATCGGTTGAACTGGCAGTTAGAAGTTACAAATAAATCAAAAGCATCAGAATATGAAACTATATCTTAAAATATGGCGGCAACTGAATACTTCTTCCAAAGGAGAAATGGTAAATTATGAAATTGATAATGTTTCTGAGCATATGTCTTTTCTGGAAATGCTGGATCTTTTGAACGAATCTTTAATTCAGAAAAAAGAACGTGTGATAGAATTTGACCACGATTGCCGCGAAGGCATCTGCGGGCAATGTGGCGTTATGATTGACGGAAGAGCGCACGGACCGCTAAAAAATACTACAACCTGCCAACTTCATATGAGAAGTTTTAAAGATGGAGATACTATTTATATTGAACCTTTTCGTGCCAAAGCATTTCCGGTTTTAAGAGATTTAAAAATCGATCGTTCTGCTTTTGATTCCATAATCGAAGCTGGCGGTTTTATTAGCGCTTCGACAGGTCAGGCTCCCGAAGCCAATAGCATCCCAATATCT
This sequence comes from Flavobacterium frigidimaris, assembly GCA_900129595.1. GTDB lineage: Bacteria > Bacteroidota > Bacteroidia > Flavobacteriales > Flavobacteriaceae > Flavobacterium > Flavobacterium frigidimaris. The sequence goes on from FQWG01000001.1 coordinate 479,660, forward strand.
TACGAAACTGCCGAAGCTTCTTTTGATGCAGCGGCCTGTATTGGTTGTGGAGCTTGCGTAGCGACTTGTAAAAATGCCAGTGCAGCTTTGTTTGTTGGTGCCAAAATAACACATCTGGCGTTGCTTCCGCAAGGAAAAATCGAAGCATCAAAAAGGGTTCTAACAATGGTTGAGCAAATGGATGCCGAAGGTTTTGGAAATTGTTCTGATACAAGAGCGTGCGAAATCGAATGTCCACAAGGAATTTCTATTCTTTCGATTGCCAAAATGAATGCTGAATATACTAAAGCTTTGATTTTCAGGAAGTGATTTAGATGAATAAAAAATCTTTCGCAAAGACGCTAAGACGCCAAGTTTAAAAAACTTATAAAGAAAAAACTTTGCCACTCTGCGACTTTGCGAGATTAAATTCTAAAACCTTTACTCTTTTTTATAAAACTTCTCCTGCCCGTCCTGATAGATTCTTTTAAATCCTGTTATAACATTATTTTCTGAGACCATTTTTATGCGGAAATCATCTACTCCATCAAGCAGAAATAAATCCTGTTCCAAGGGAGTCAATAGCAAAGTGGCTATATTATTCCATTTGTAATATAAGTTATCATTTTCATATTTCAGTTCCACTTTGCCATATTTACCTTGGTAAGACTTTAAAATTGTAGCGTCAACATTGGCCTTTTTTTGTCTGTTTTTAACGATAGGAACATACCAATCAAGATGGTTTGATAATTCTTTGTTTTTTGACGAAAGCTTTTGCAAAGCCAATATGTGAGAGGTATTTACCCCTTCTTCGCTTTTGCATACAACATCGGGCATAACACCTTTTCCTTCAAAATCTGTATTCGTAATCGGATCTTTTACTTCTCCAAAAGGAATATTTACAGAAAAACCATTTGGTAATATCTTTCGATCAATCGGATGCGCACCACCAGCCGTTTTTTCGCCCACAATCGTAACACGCTTTAAATTTTGAAGCGAATAACTCATCCATTCAGCAGCAGAAAAAGTAGTGTTACTTGTTAGGATATAAATGTCAACATCCTCCATACGTTTTCCCGGTACAGATGGCAATAACCACATTTCTCTTTCGACTTTTTTTCTGTTTTTGTCATTAGTGTAATATTTATAAAGAGGTAATTCTTTACCTGAATAAAAATAACTGCTTAAAAATTGTCCCATTTCCATTGCTCCGCCATTGTTTTGGCGTAAATCGATAATTAGCGCATCAGTACTGCTTAAAAATTGCATCGTCGCTGCTGCAGTTTCACTTCCTATTGCCGGATCTTCAAAATAATCAAACTTTAAGTAGCCTATATTTCCTTCTAAAATTCGTGCTTGCTGAAAACCGAAATTTTTCTTTTTGGCTTCAGCCAATTCCTCTGCTTTAATTTTTTTCTGTACCTCTTTATCTCCTTTTTTTAGCTGATCTTTTGTCCATTCCGGATCATATCGTACTGCAAAATGTAAGTCTTTACTAGCCTCTACAAGATCTGAACTTAGTTTACCGGCAAAATCATTTGGTTTTACAAGATCTTTATAAAGCCCTTTTTTATAATTCTCATTCAGTTTCTTTTTAATATCTCCAACGGCATTTGGTCGTATATAGAATTCTTCAAGTTGTTGAGCCAATGAATCAATAATTTGTTTTTTATTTAATTCAGTAAGCTTAATTTCTTCTTTTGAGGCTGACTGATTTTGGGCATAGGAACCCATTGAAAATGTTAGTAATAATAAGGCTAATAGGTATTTCATTTTTTATGAAGTTTTACAGTTTAAAATTATTTTGTTTAGGATTTTATCTAATAATTGGATTTCATCAAGAGATAATCCTTCAAGGACGGTTTTGCGATTGAGTTTAAAAACAGGAGTCAGTAAGACAATTGTTTTATGACCTTTTTCAGTGATTTTCAGTTGGTTTTTCTTTTATCCAGTCTCATCTTTTTCTTTGGCCAGATAATTCTTTCAACTATTAAAGTACCATCTCTATTGGATTTTTCTGACTCATTTTAAATTCCTTAAATTTATTTGATATATCAAAGATAATTATTTATTTGATATATCAACTAAATTTAAATTAATTATTATTCGAATCAAATTAGCACATACAATAAACCCGACAGATTTTAAAAAACCTGTCGGGTTTGAATATTGAAGGAAATAAAGTTTTTTTTGTAGTAGAAATGACAAAATTGTGGTCAAAGCTTGCGACTCTGTTCCCCATAGCCATCGTGATTGCGAGATTATTTTAAACCTTATTAAAAAAAACTTTGCGCCTTAGTGCCTTTGCGGCAAATGAACTAGCAACAAAACTAAACTGCAAAGTAAGGAGTCAGTATATCTTCAAAATTGTATAATCCTTTTTGTTTGTGTTCTAAATTTTCGGCAACAAAAACAACTCCGTTTCCAAAAGCTTCTCTTGAAATCGATTCATGAATTAAGCGGACAGTTTGATACGGAAATCCAAAGATTACTTCATGTTTTCCTACGATTCCTCCTGCCCTGACGGAATTGATGTTTTCTTTATCAACATCTAAAGCTTCAGCAATTTTTACCGCTGTTCCTGAAGTTCCTTGTTTCATTTTAAAATGCTCTTCGTTGACTTCAATATCTACCCACGGTGCAATTTTCTTTAAAAATTTAGCCGCAAAAAGCAAATAATTTACTCCTAGTGTAATATTTGGAGACCAAAATACGGTGGTTTTATGGGCCAGTTCTTTTAATAATTGCAACTCTTTGTCTTTATAATGAGAGATCGCCGATATAATTTTAATCTTCCTGTCGGCAGCAAGTTTTCCATACGTATAAATCCCTTCATTAGACGAAAAATCAATAATGACATCGACAGGATGTTTGTCTAACAATTCTTCCATCGTGGTTTTGGAACTGGAGTAAATTAATCCGGGTTCGTCTGACTGAATTCCAAAAAATTCGGGAACAGATCTGTGTTCTAAAACAGTACTTTGTCTTAAAACCCATTCCAAACAAAATTTTTTATTTTCCAGTAGTATTGATGCTACTGATTTTCCAGTCTTTCCAAATCCGATTAATCCTATTTTCATAATTTATTTTTTATTGAGCAGAAAGCTCGTTAATAGAAATTGGCCCTTTTTGAAGCTAATGCCAAATCAAAAATTCAATTATTATCTAAGCCGATAATGATACTCTATTAGTAAAAATAGAAATATTCTAACAGGATTTCTAACCATTTCCCGGATATATAACAATAAATCACTTTGTTAACAGGAATAATATTGTGAATTTTTTGAATCGCAGTGGCGGAAAAGATTTTTTTATATGCAGCAGATTTTACGATAGATGCAAAAAGCAAAACTTCCAAACCTAAATTTGAAAAAGTACGGTATAAGTATTTTGATACTTCCTTTTATAACATTTTCAATTCATAATTTTAAATTATTGTTCAATTGCGGTATTTTTTTAATTAAGATATCTATCTTTGCAACCAAGTTGCATTAACTAATAACTCATGTACCCGCTATAAACAAAGGATTTCCAAAACAAGAATGAAAAAGAAAATTGTCTTAATTAATCTTTTTATGTCTTTGACTGTATTGTTCGCAATGCTGTTTCAGACTGTGCATTCTTATGAGCATGTTTACAAGCAACTAACAGAGAAACCTTGTGATCATCAATATGTTGAGGGGCAAAAACAGATCACACACAGTCACACTGTAGATAGTAATTGCCACGTTTGCCACTTTGCTTTTAGTACGTTTATTCCAAATACATTTCAAGCTTTATCTTTTCACAAGATAAATACCCAAACTTCTTATGTATTCTTTTATACAAAAGTGGCTTCAACCTTCTTTAAAGGCAGTCTTTTTGCCCTTAGAGCGCCTCCTGCCCTAATTTAGTTGACTACATTTTTATTTTCGGAAAATTAAAAACACCTCTTACCTATCTTTAATTGGTAAAAGGAGAATCGATTGCATTTTCATTTGACACACTCTATTCAAACAAAAATCGTATGAATAAGAGGTGAAAATGTTATCTCATTTTCAATACTAATTAATTTCTTTCTTCAGAAACCGTAGTAAACTATCCCTATTCTCACAATTTAAATGTGACTGTCACTGCGACTGTGACTAAAACTTACTGTGACTAAAAACTAAATTAAATCATTCCAAATACATAAAAAACTATGCTTATAGCTGAAAACCTGACCAAGAAATATGGCCATAATAATGCTTTGAATAAATTGAACCTTACTATTAAAGAAGGTGAAATATTTGCGCTATTAGGTCAGAATGGTGCCGGAAAAACAACTACAATTAATCTCTTTCTGGGCTTTATTGAACCAACGGACGGAGAACTCAAAATCAACAACATCTCGGTTAAAGAAAATGCTCAGGAAACCAAAAAATATGTTGCTTATATTCCTGAAACAGTCATGTTATACCCCAATCTTACTGGGTTAGAAAACCTGAAATTCTTCTCGTCTCTTGCCGGATTTAAATATTCTACAGGCGAACTGACTTATTTCCTGACTAAAGCAGGTTTACAAGTAACCGCACACGATCAGAATCTTGGCGGATATTCTAAAGGAATGCGTCAAAAAGTAGGTATTGCGATTGCCATTGCCAAAAAAGCAAAAGTATTGTTGCTGGATGAACCTACAAGCGGATTAGATCCAAAAGCTTCAAACGAATTTTCGCAAATCCTGAAAGAACTTTCTTCAGACGGAACGGCAATTTTGATGGCTACACACGATATTTTCAGAGCCAGGGAAGTTGCTTCACATATTGGGATCATGAAACAAGGCAATCTGGTAACAGTTATTGAAGCCGATAAAATATCGGCAAATGAACTGGAAGACTTGTATTTACAAACGGTATAAAAAAGGAAGTATAATTTCCATTAACATAAAATGAAACATATATATCCTTTTATATTTTTAATCATTGGTACTCAATGCGTACAATCTCAAATCATTAACAAAAAAACCAAAGACAGCATTGCGCCAGACTCTGTAAAAGTGGCCCGAAATGAATTACAAACAGTTGAAATCGTTGGTCGTTCATCAAAAAAATACAATAGCGATTACTCATTTGCTGCCACAAAAACTGCAGCTTTAAACAAAGATATTCCGCAATCTATATCGACAATTACCAAAGAATTAATAGCTGATAAAGGAGCTTTTTATCTTGCCGATGCCGTAAAGATGGCCAGTGGCGTAATTCCGGCGAGTTATTACAATCAGTACACGATTCGCGGTATCAGTCAAAATGAAGAAGGACAGATCATCAACGGAATGCGAACCCGTCAATATTACTTTTTACAGCCTTTAACTACCAATATCGAACGTGTTGAAGTGATTAAAGGTCCGTCGAGTGCCACATTTTCCTCTGTCGATCCGGGCGGAAGCATCAATTTGGTGACTAAAAAACCTTTATCTATTGATCGAAAAGAAGTAAGTCTGAGTGTAGGGAGTTTTAGCACCTTTCGCGGAAGCTTAGATTTTACAGGACCTCTTAACGAATCTAAAACTCTTTTATACCGTGTAAACGGAGCGTATCAGGAAGCCAAATCCTTTCGTGATTTAGTGAATAATAAGTCGTTTTTGATTTCTCCGTCTTTCAGTTATATTCCAAATGAAAAAACGGCAATTAATACTGAATTGATATTGAGTGACATGACCGGAATTCTCGATCGTGGTCAGCCTATTTTTGGTGCGGTTGCAGGAGTTACGAATTTAAATAAAACACCAATTAGTCTAAATCTGGGCGCTCCCAGTGATTTTTTCAAGTCGAAAGAAATGATTTTCACGACGAGTTTCGCCCATAAATTCAGTTCTAAAATAGGTTTTAATGCCCAATACATGAAACAATCCTGGACAGAAGATCTTCAGGAACACAGAACGACAAACGGTTTTGCCGTTGATATGAACAATCAGCCGGTAACCAGTCTGGCCATGATGCAATTTGTGCAACGCCAGCAATATTGGGATATCGATAATTTGAGTGCGTATTTTAATTTCGATCTAAAAACCGGAAAAATCAAACATAAACTATTGGCTGGATACGATTTAAGCTCCTGGAATAAAACCAAAGGCGGCGGACAAAATGCAGCAAGAGGTTATGTACTAAAAGACGGAACTGTAGCAAGTACTTTTGTTCCGGCAAACGCTGCCAATTATCTAACGACGACGATTGATGGTGTGATTTTACCAAAACCCAATGTCAATTATTTCAATCTGAATAATCCAACGTATACCATTACGAGCGCAGATGATTATACCTTAAATGTGAGAACTGCGCTGCCATCAGCATTGACAACGACAAATGCCATTTATATTCAGGATCAGATTCAGTGGGAGCAATTTACTTTTTTACTGGGTTTGCGTAACGAATGGTTTGAAGACATTACCAATTATGAATCCAACAATGAATTGACAGTTAAAAAGTCGGCTTTATTGCCTCGCGTGGGTGTCACTTATGCCATTAATAATGAAATTAATGTCTACACAACTTATCTAGAAGGTTATCAGCCACAATCGAATACAGTGACTTTGATGCCTCAAACCGGGTCTTTACCTGCCGGAAGTTTGTTTAATCCGCTTGAAAGTAATTTGAAAGAAGTGGGTTTAAAAGCGACTTTCTTCAATAATTCGATGAGTTTTAATGCCGCTGTTTACGAGATCAATCAGCGTAATATTTTGATGAATGCCAATGATCCGGCCAATCCCGATTTACTGGTCACCAGAGGTGCTGAAAGAAGCCGTGGTTTCGAGTGTGATCTGGCTGGTTATATCACGGCCGACTGGCAAATAAATGCTTCGTACAGTTATATCGATGCCAAAATTACAAACGATCGTGATGCTTCGCTAATTGGTGCCCGAAAGCAAAATACACCAAAAAACAGCGCCAATTTATGGACGCGTTATAATTTCAATTCCGATTCGGGTTTGAAGGATTTAGGAATTGGTTTTGGTATGCAATACCAGAGCAGCAAAGTGCCTTGGTTTACAAGAGCTTTTACACTTCCTGATTTTACCGTTTTTGATGCCGCTGTTTATTACAAACCCAACAAAAGCAATATGCAAATTGCGCTTAATGCAGGTAACGTATTCAATAAAACCTATTGGTTAGGTGCTCAGAATTACCTGAGATTATTTCCCGGTGCTCCCAGAAATTTTAGCCTGACTGTAACTTATAAATTTTAATTGGTATGAAATCACTACACACAGAAATTTTAATCGCCAAACATTTAAAGAACTCCGTATTTAAGAATACAGCAGTTTTTATAATCACCCTATTTATTGGGATAATTTTACTTTATGCTGCGTTTTCAGGTTGGGAAAATTATAGCAATCAAAACGAAACCAGCGAAAAATACCAGCACGAATCCAGAGAAGACTGGTTGAAAAATCCGGACAAAAACCCGCACCGAATGGCGCATTACGGGAATTTTGCCTTCAGAAAAAGTACACCTCTCAGTGTTTTTGAATTTGGAATGGAACCGTTTTTCGGGAACGCCATATTTCTGGAAGCGCACAAACAAAATACCGCCAATTTCTCTGAAGCAGGATTTTCGAACAGTATGCTTCGATTTGGTGAAATAAGTATTGCCATGGTTTTACAAATTTTATTGCCGCTATTGATCTTTTTTTTAGGTTTTAATGCGGTCGCAGCCGAAAGAGAAGACGGAACTTTAAAATTGCTTTTAAGTCAGGGAATTAGCTGGAAACAATTATTAAGAGGCAAAATACTCGGAATTGCCGGCGTGATCATGATTCTTTTTGTTCCCACGATTATTGTATTGGTTTTGATCTGGTTATTACTTCAAAATTTTAGCATTTCTGGAGATGAAACCATCAAAATTCTATTGTTTATTTTGTTTCATTTTGTTTATCTGATCTTCTTTTGCATCATTGCCGTTTTAGTTTCTGCATCAAGTAAAACATCAAAAAAAGCACTGATTTCATTGATCGGGATTTGGCTGGTTTTTACCATTATTTTACCAAGAACCACTCAGGCAATTGGAGCATATATTTTTGAAGCGCCATCGAAAATCCAGTTTCAGAGTGATATCGAAAAAGATATTCTCAAACAAGGAGACAGCCATAATCCGAATGATTTGCATTATAAAGCCATTAAAGATTCCCTTTTAAGCGTTTACAAAGTCGATTCTGTACAAAAACTTCCTTTTAATTATTCCGGATTTATTATGACCGAAGGTGAAAAAATAAGCTCCAGAATATACAATCAGCATTTAGAAAAATTACTTCAGGTTTATGAAAAGCAAAATAGTTTTTCTAAAACCGTTTCTTTCTTAAATCCCTATATCGCCATAAAAAACGTATCGATGGGATTATCGAATACAGATTATGATTCGTATATCGATTTTCAAAAACAAGCCGAGGATTATCGCTACAACATGGCGCAAAAAATGAATGGTTTGCAGGTAAAATATATCAGTAATAAAAAGCCCGGCCCTAATGACAAACCTTTAACAATCAACAAAGAACATTGGGCTGATGTGGCCGAATTTCACTATGAGCCAAAAGGAATTCTGGAGGTTTTAAAATCCGAAATTGTTTCTGTTATTTCTATAATTCTCTGGATAATAATGCTTTTTGTTTTGATTCGAATTGCAGCTAAAAACCTTAAAGCCATTTAATATGTTAGCATTACTTTTTAAAAATTTCATACGATCTAAAGGAACCAAAATTGGACTGGTTTTCCTTTTAGTAATTTGTTTTATAAGCCTTTTGATTGGACAACAATTTCAGCAAAAGCAACAAAATAACATCAAAGAAGCGGCACTTTATCAAAAAGAACATATTGCCCGAAATGCTGCTTTTCATAAAGACGAAATGGGGCTTCTGCTCTATTACATCAAATTTTCGCTGGTTAATGCAACTTTGCCCGTTAATAGTCTGGCAATTGGTCAGCGAGATGTAAACCCGTCCATACAAAGTGTTACCATTCGTGGTTTGGAAGGTCAGAAATACGATTCGGAACTTAACAATCCGAATAATCTTTTGTCCGGAAATATCGACTTTAGTTTTGTTTTGATTTATCTTTTTCCGCTCTTAATCGTTGCGTTTTCTTATAATCTGGTTTCAGAGGAAAAAGAAAGCGGCACCTGGAAAATTGTGGCTACTCAAAGTCAAAACACTTTTTTATACATTCTGAAATTGTTTTATATCCGAATTTTAAGTCTGATTGCACTTTTAACGATCGTGCTTTTTATAGCCATTCTGTTTTTGAAAATCCCGCTAAACCAGTCACTTTTTACATTTTACGGGCTCGGAATTCTGTACATTCTTTTTTGGTTTGCGATCAGCTTTTTCATTGTTTCCTTACAAAAGAATTCCAACTTCAATGCTGTTATTTTATTAACCATTTGGTTGTTTTTGATTATTATTTTACCGGCCGTAATCAATACGTATATTGTCAATAAATTTCCAATTCCCGAAGCTCTGGAACTAACGGTAAAACAACGAAATGCCTATCATGAAAAATGGGATATGGATAAAAAAATAACGATGGATAAATTCTACAATCATTATCCGCAATTTAAAACTTATCCTTTGCCGGATAAAGAATTCAGATGGCTTTGGTATTACGCCATGCAACAAGCAGGTGATGACGATTCGGCGAAACAATCTCAGGAATTAGAGCATAAATTACAGCAACGCAATAAAGCGAGTCAGTTTATAGCGCAATTTATTCCTACTTTGCATACGCAGCTTCAACTGAACGAAATTGCCCAATCTGACTTAGGAAATCAGCTTTTGTTTTTGAAAGAAACAAAGCAGTTTCATGAAAAAATGCGTTTGTATTTTTATCCAAAAATCTTTGATAATGCCGATGTCAGTAAAGAAAACTGGTCAAAATTTCAAGTAGAAACGTTTCATGATCCGTCAGAAATTAGTTTTGCAAAAGCCTTTTTGCCTTTACTTTTTTTCAATTTATTATTGATTGGTTTTGGATGGCGAAATTTTAACCGCAGGGTGATTTAACTGCAAAGGTTTTTTACCGCAAAGTTCGCAAAGGTTTTCTTTTTAGAGGGTTTTATAAAAGAGCAAAGTTCACAAAGCTATATGTTGAAATAGCTTTGCGAACTTTGCGTATCCCGATAGCTATCGGGATTGCGTGCTTTGCGGTTAAATATCCCAACAATTAAAAAAGTCGTATTACTTTATAAATTGAATAATAAATCCGCCTTTAGGAGCTAAATTATATTCCCATTTTGAAGTTAAAGGATACGTTTCAACTTTAAAATCCATTAAAGCATCTTTCCCTTCAGAGATAATTCTGAATTTTGAAAAACCTTTACCGTATTTTTTAAGATCTATTGAAATTGGCTCTGCTGCATTTGTACCATTTATCCCAACAATATAAGAAAGATTGTCTTTCTGACGTGATAAAACAATCGTTTTCCCAGGATCTGCAATTATATATTCTGTTTTATCCCAGGTTGCAGGCATCTCTTTCAATAAATTCTTAAGTGCATCAGGAAGTGAATTAAAAACCTCCTCAGAATCAGCAAAATGAATAATACCTGAGGTATAAATCATCGCCATCGCCAGCTCGTGTGTTGCAGTATTTAAACGTGTGTATTTTCTAAAAGTCAATGCAAACGGTGTATAATCAGCAGGTCCTGCTACGTTTCTTGTAAAAGGCAATACTGTATTTTGTTCTGCTGCTTTTTCCGGAAATCCTGGCTCATAAAAATAACTTTCGGTTCCTAAAATAGCTTCTGCCGTTACAAAATTAGGCCATGTTCTGTGCCAGCCCCTTGGTATTGTTGTACCGTGTAAATTTACCAATAAATGCTCTTTGGCGGCATCTTCAAAAACACCTTGCAGCGCTGCCATAACCTCTTGACGATCCGAACACCAAAAGTCTATTTTAACGCCTTTTACGCCCATATTTGCCAGTTCCTTAAACCTATTTTTTCTTTTTTGCGAATCAAAATATTCTGCCGAATATCCCCAAACTAATGGCTGAACTCCTTTTGACAAAGCATAATCAATAATTTTTCCTTCCTTATTGGCTTTTTCCCATCCGGCATCAAAAAGTGTGTATCTGAATCCAAACGAAGCCGAAACATCCGTAAACTTATTATACATCTCTGGCGTAAAATCTTCAGGATGTGACCACCAAGACCAGGCTGCTTTTCCGGGAACGATCCAGGAAGTATCTTCAATTTTTGAGGCTGGAGCCAAATCGGTAATCATAGTCGATAATAAAATATCTCCTGCTTTATCACCAATCATGATCACTCTCCAAGGCATTGTCCATGGTAAATTTGATTCTGGATAAGCTTCTTTATCCGGTAAAGGCAGGGTAAATTTTTCGTCTTTTTTAGCAAATCCTATACTGTAAATTCCATTCTTAGCATCCGGTAATAAATGACAGCCCGGAAATGTGCCATCTGCTTCTGATTCTGCAATCAGCACCCAGTTTTTAGTACCATTTACATTAAAAAGCGCTGGCATACACCAACCCACAGATTCATTTCGTGCGCCACTTATTGGATCACCAGACTTGACATTAACATAAAAATCTTCATAACCCGGCGTATAATCTCCTGCCTTATTATACGGCTGAAGCCAGCCTTTTGCATTTTGTTCGATATGAAATCCTGTAATTTCATTGGTAACCACTCTCTTTTGTGGCTCTTTGTCAGTGAATTTATATCTAAAAGCAACGCCTTCAGCACCCGCAATTAAATCTATTGTCATTAAAGCACCTTGCTTGTTTTTGAATGTTACGCTTTTACTTTTAAAGACATGATCTGCGACTTTATTATTAGCCACTTTAAGCTCATATTTTTCACGTTTTTCTTCAATAGCTGAAACTTTTACAACCGATAAACCTGATGTAAAATCATTGTTTTCAAAAGTCAAACCAAGCGGAGAATCCAAAATTATGGTTTTATCCTTGCGGGTAACATTATAAGACAGCTTTCCTCTTTCTGCTAAAGACAATTCAATTTTATTGAGATTGTCTTTTGACTTCAGAGAAAGTCCTTCATTTTGTGCTTTAACGCTTACCTGTGCAAAAAATAGTGCAGGTATCAGCAAACTTAAAGAGCGATGAATAAACATTTTTTTCATTTATATAGTTTTTAAAGTTTAGTGGTTTGTAAAGTTTTTTAGCAAAATTTTTCAGCCACGAATTCACGAATCAGTCCGAATTAATTTGTGAAAATTTGTGCAATTTATGGTAGAAAAAAACATTTTAATCCTTATAATCTGTAGCAAAAAAATTACAGAGAACATTCTTTTTAGCAAAGTTTTCTAGCCACGAATTCACGAACTAACACGAATTAATTTGTGAAAATTTGTGCAATTCGTGGCGAAAAAAAATCATTTTAATCTTCATAATCTGTGGCATATTTTGGAATCATAATATCAAAAGCATATGTAATCGTTTCATTATAAATCTGTCCTGCTTTGAATATGGTATTGGGGAAATTGGCATGATTAGGACTATCCGGATAATATTGGCATTCTAAACAAAGTCCGTCAAAAGGCTTGTATTTTTTTGAATGTTCGCCAATTGTTGTGCTGTTTAAATAATCTCCCGTGTACAATTGCACGCCCGGATATGAGGTATAAACACGCATTAATCGTTCTGATTTTTCTTCGAACAATTCGCAGACCGCATTTTCATTGGCCACATTTCTATCAAAAACATAATAGATATTCAATCCGTTATTTTGCATTACATCGGTTAGTTTATAATTAAAAAACAAATAATCATCAGCCGGAATTATTTCTCCCGTCGGAATATATTCCGGTGTGCTTTCGAGAATTTTAGTCGACTGAATATTAAGTTTATGATGGTGTATTTTTTCGGCGCAGGCCGATAAATTAAAATAGGAATGATTGGTAAAATTGAGCGGTGTTGGTTCATCGGCTACAGCCAAAAATTCAATTTTAAGTTCGTTTTTATCCGTCCATTTATAAATGATTTTTGTGCTTACATTTCCGGGAAAACCGCCTTCTTCATTTTTGCTTTCTAAAGTAAAAGCCACCGAATCTTCGTTTACAATAAAATCAAATATCTTGTTATTAAATCCTGCCGAACCGCTATGATTGTTGTTTTTACCGTCATTTTTATCGAGATGAAAAGTTTTATTTTCGATTGAAAACTCGGCATTATTGATTCTGTTGGCAAAACGTCCAACTGTTGCTCCTATATAAGAAGTATCTTTTAAATATCCGTCTAAAGTTGGAAATCCAAGAACTACATTTTCTTTATTTCCATTTTTATCAGGCACTACTATGGATTTTACTACGGCTCCATAATTAAGCAGTTCAACGTAATTTCCGTGAACATTAGTTAGTTTGAATTTAAAGATTTCTTTGCCATCACAAACCCCAAAAGGTTCGTATACAATCTTATTAATAGGATTCATATTGTTTTAAAAAAGAGATTGAAAACATCATTGTTATTCTAATGTTTCAAATGTAATCCTGATTATTTTCATCAAAATGGACATTTTTTCTAAAAACATGGATTAAATTACGATATTTGAAAAATACTCTCAACAAAATGAAGAATTCATCACAAAAGGAAAAGATAAAAGTTAAAGAAGGCTTTTTAGGACAGCGCATGATTGTGATTCCTAAAAATATACTTTCGGAAATAAAAAATAACGGACTTATATCAAGTTTGTATTTTACCGATATTGGCGTTTTCCCAAATGCAAGCCATCACTCGATGAAACGTAAACACGGAAGCAAACAATATATATTGATTTATTGTTATAAAGGTGAAGGCATTATTAGTAAAGAAAATAAAACCATAACGCTCAAAGCGAATACCTTTTATATAATACCTCCCGAAGTGGCGCATGATTATTATGCTTTAAAACAAAATCCGTGGAGTATTTACTGGCTGCATTTTACCGGACCGCAAGCACCACATTTCTATGAAAAATTCATCACCGAATTTCCGGACACCGCGCCCCAATTATCGCTGGAAGAAAGACGTATCGAACTTTTTGAAAACATACTCGATGTTATGGAAGACGGCTACAGTGCCAGTAATCTTGAATATGCCAATCTCTCTTTGTGGCAATTACTGAACGCTTTTTTATATGAGCGATTTTTCATTAAAAAAAACAGGCAATTTTCAGAGGATAATACTATTGAGTCCGCAATTGACTATATGAAAAAGCATTTGGATTTATCCTTAAAAATCAATGATGTGGCGGCTTATTTCAACTACTCATCATCGCACTTCTTTACCTTGTTTAAGAAGCAAACAGGCTACTCTCCTATACATTATTTCAATTACTTAAAAATGCAAAAAGCCTGTCAGTATCTCAGCTTTACCACTATGAGCATAAAGGAAATAAGCTTTGCTTTGGGGTTTAATGATCCGTTGTATTTCTCTCGTTTATTCAAAAAAATAATGAGTACATCACCCATACAATATCGCACTGAATACAAGCAGTAGCGCAATTGTTTTCGTATTTTAGGATAAAGCACAAAAAAATCATATTATAGTCCATCTATTCAAAAAAAATATCCATAAATCAAAGGTTCCTATTCCGCTAATTTTACAAAAGCTATTAAAACCTTTTTATGAAAAATTATAATTATACCTTTTTACTATCAATTAGCCTTGTCGCAGCATTGGGTGGTTTACTCTTTGGTTACGACTGGGTTGTAATAGGTGGTGCAAAACCATTTTACGAAATTTATTTTGGCATTTCAGATTCTCCTGCTTTACAAGGCTGGGCAATGAGTAGTGCACTTGTGGGCTGTGTTGCTGGAGCAGCCGCTGCCGGAAAACTGGCAGATACTTACGGAAGACGTCCTATGTTGATCGCTGCCGCAGTATTATTCTCTATATCGGCGATAGGTACCGGAGCGTCAGAAACTTTTACGATCTTTATTATCTGGAGAATCATTGGCGGTATCGGAATTGGGATCGCATCTACAATTTCTCCCTTATATATTGCTGAAATCGCGCCACAAGAAACCCGAGGCCTTTTTGTATCGATCAATCAACTTACCGTCGTTATTGGTATTCTTGCCGCACAAATCACGAATATGTTGATTACCGAAGTTATTCCGGCTGGTTATTCTCACGCTGAAATTCTGGCTTCATGGAACGGACAAACGGGTTGGAGATGGATGTTTTGGGCAGGATTTTTCCCCGCAGTTCTCTTCTTTATTCTAATGTTTTTAATTCCGGAAAGCCCGAGATATTTGGCCAAAAAAGGAAATTATGATTCGGCAGAAAATACACTTACAAAAATTGGAGGTTTGGCATACGCCAAAGAAGCTTCGGTAAAAATAAAAGAAACGTTCTCTCATGAAACAGAGAAAACCGATTTCAGAATGTTACTAGACAAAAAAGCTTTACCAATTCTAACAATTGGGATTGTTCTCGCTGCTTTCCAACAATGGTGCGGGATCAATATCATTTTCAACTACGCTCAGGAAATCTTTGTTTCGGCGGGTTACAGCATCAATGATTTGTTCATGAATATTGTGATTACCGGAAGTATCAACCTGATTTTTACGTTGGTTGCCATGGGAACTGTAGACAAAATTGGCCGTAAAAAGTTAATGCTTTTTGGTTCCGGCGCACTTGCCGTAATCTATGCATTATTGGGTTATTTTTACTATACCAATGTTACCGGTTTCCCTTTATTATTACTGGTATTACTAGCCATTGCTATCTATGCCATGTCCCTCGCTCCTATTACCTGGGTGATTTTATCTGAAATTTTCCCTAACAGAATCCGTGGTGTTGCGATGTCTGTAGCCACATTTGCACTCTGGATCGCCTCTGCACTTTTAGTACAAACATTCCCTATTTTCAACGAATATCTGGGTACATCAGGCACTTTCTGGTTGTACGGTATTATCTGTGCCTTAGGATTTGTGTTTGTATTTAGAAAACTTCCTGAAACCAAAAACAAAAGTCTCGAAGAGATTGAGGAACTGATGGTTTCTGATAAAAAATCAAAGAATATTCTATAATTTAAATTTCATTACATCATGCAAAAAGTAAATGTTTGGAAGGAAAAAATAATCCTGCAAACCTATGAGGTGGGCAAACCTGAAAAAAATCCTGTATTTATTGAGAAAAGAGTGTATCAGGGAAGTAACGGATCTGTATACCCTTATCCGGTTATTGAAAAAATAGCAGACGAAAAAATGGATAAAGAATATCAGGCGGTTTATCTTGAAAATGAATTTGTCAAAATAATGATCCTGCCAGAACTTGGCGGACGTGTTCATATGGCTTATGATAAAACCAAAGAACGTCATTTTGTGTATTACAATCAGGTGGTGAAACCGGCTTTGGTAGGACTTACAGGCCCTTGGATTTCGGGAGGAATTGAGTTCAACTGGCCACAACACCACAGACCAACGACTTTTGATCCTGTTGATTTTACGATTGAAGAACACGAAGACGGAAGTGCAACAGTTTGGTGCAGCGAAGTCGAGCGTATGTTTAGAACAAAAGGTATGGCGGGTTTCCGATTGTATCCTGACAAAGCGTATCTGGAAATTAAAGTACAATTGTATAACAGAACCTCTTTCCCGCAAACCTTTTTATGGTGGGCCAACCCTGCCGTTAAGGTAAATGATGATTATCAGTCGGTTTTTCCACCAGATGTAAATGCTGTTTTTGATCATGGTAAACGTGATGTTTCGTCATTCCCTATTGCAAAAGGAACGTATTATAAAGTCGATTATTCGCCGGGAACTGATATTTCCCGTTATAAAAATATTCCGGTTCCAACGTCGTATATGGCGATTGCATCCAAATATAATTTTGTCGGCGGCTACGAAAATGATTCAAAAGGCGGATTATTACACGTCGCCAATCATCATGTTTCTCCGGGAAAAAAACAATGGACTTGGGGTCACGGCGATTTTGGTTGCGCCTGGGATCGTAACCTGACCGATGAAGATGGTCCATACATAGAATTAATGTGTGGTGTTTACACCGATAATCAGCCTGATTTTACCTGGATTATGCCGGGTGAACAGAAAGATTTTACGCAGTATTTTATGCCCTATCGTGATTTGGGAATTGTAAAAAATGCGACCAAAAATGCTATGGTAAATCTGGAAAGTATCGACAACAAATTAGTGATAAAAGCGTATACAACGGGCGTTTATCCGAATACAAAAGTTACTTTAAAGAATAATGGAAATGTTTTACTCCAAAAACAATACGATGCTTCACCTTACAATTCATTTGAAGAAACGATTGATTTTGAGAATACTTCTTTAGAAGGATTATCGATTTCAGTAACTGATGCTGATGATAAAGTTTTGGTAGACTGGACGTATGAAGGTCCAAATGAAGCCGAAATTCCGGAAGCTGCAAAACCTGCTCTTGCTCCCGAAGATATTGAGAATAATGAACAATTGTTCCTGACAGCGCAACATTTAGAACAATACAGACACGCGACTTACAGCCCGGTTCCGTATTATGAAGAAGCCATAAAACGTGATGCAGGAGATATTCGCTCGAATAATGCAATGGGATTGTGGTTGATGCGAAGAGCAAAATTTACAGAAGCTGAGCCTTATTTTAGAGCAGCTATCAAAACATTGACACAAAGAAATCCAAATCCGTATGAAGGTGAAGCATATTTCAATCTGGGATTGTGTCTGAAATATCAGAATAAGAATCAAGAAGCTTATGATGCTTTTTACAAGTCAACGTGGAATGCGGCCTGGCAAAATCAGGGCTATTTTTATGTAGGGCAATTGGATGCTTTAAACGGTGATTTTGAATTGGCATTAACCCACATCAAAAAAGCAATTTCTAAAAATACCGAAGATCATAAAGCATTGCATTTGCAAGTGGCTTTTCTTCGAAAGTTAAATCAAACAGAAAAAGCGCTTCAATTGACGAATACTTATTTAGAAAATGATTGCTTCAATTTTGGGTTGCTTTACGAGAAATACCTTTTAAGCAATGACAAAAAAGAGCTGAAATATTTCAACACTCTGATCAGAAATAATATTCATACGTATATAGAATATGCTTTGGATTATGCTGCTGCTGGTTTATATAAGGAAGCTGTAAGTTTATTATCTGAAGGATTAAAAGACGAAGAAACCTATCCAATTGCGTGGTATTATGCAGGTTCTTTTTATGAGAAATTAAATGATTTCGGTCAAGCCGAAGAATGCTTCAAAATGGCTTCTCAGGCAAAACCGGACTATTGTTTCCCAAATCAGATTGAAGCTGCAATAGTACTTCAAAACGTGATTCAGAAGCAAAGTAATGATGCGAAAGCGTTGTATTATTTAGGCAACTTTTGGTACGCTTCAAAATTCTATGATGATGCGATTTCTTGCTGGGCACAATCTGTTGCGATAGACGATACTTTCCCAACTGTGCACCGTAATTTGGCTTTGGGGTATTATAACAAACTAGAAAACGAACAAAAAGCACTTGCAAGTTTAGAGAAAGCATTCTCGTTAGACTTGACTGATTCAAGAATTTTAATGGAACTGGATCAATTGTACAAACGTTTGAACAGGGATTTGGTTTTCAGACTGGCTTTCTTAGAAAAACATTTAGAATTGGTGATTCAGCGTGATGATGTTTATTTAGAAAGAGTGGCTTTGTACAACCTTTTAGGTAAACACGATAAAGCCCTAACCTTATTACAAAACCGAATTTTCCATCCGTGGGAAGGCGGCGAAGGAAAAGTGAGCGGACAATATCTGGTTGCTTTAACCGAAATTGCCAAACAACAAATCTCAGAAGGAAATTACGAAAAAGCCATAGAACTTTTGGAACAAGCACAAAGGTATCCTGATAATTTAGGCGAAGGAAAACTACCGGGCGCTCAGGAAAATGATATTTATTATTGGTTGGGTGTTGCTTTCGAAAAGAAAAACAATCCTGAACAAGCTAAAAACTGGTGGAACAAAGCAACGCAGGGATTAGATGAACCAACGGCAGCGATTTTCTATAACGATCAGCAACCGGATAAAATATTCTATCAGGGCTTGGCTTTCTTAAAATTAGACCAACAATCTGAAGCGGATAAACGTTTTGAAAAATTAGTCGCTTACGCTAAAAAACACCTCAACGATCATGTTACAATCGACTATTTTGCAGTATCGCTTCCGGATCTTATGATTTGGGAAGATGATTTAGACAAACGAAATAAAATTCACTGTTTGTACATGCAGGGATTAGGGCTTTTAGGTTTGGATAAAAAAGCGGAAGCTGAGGAAGTTTTTGAAAGTGTTTTATCTGAAGAGAAAAGCCATTCAGGAGTTACAATACATTTGTCTTTATTGAAGAATGAAGAATCCATTTCTGTTTAAGTTAGTAGTTTAAATATTAGACCTGAGAGGTTTAGAAAAACTATCAGGTCTTTGGAAACAAAAAAGGTTTGATGATTAATTTCATCAAACCTTTTTTTATTGTCATAATGTTATTATTCTTAGAATGGAATATGGCACGCGGATAAAAAACGGATTTTTTATTTTACTCATAATTTACGCAATCTTGTCATCTCGACGAAGGAGAGATCACACTCGTAGATCGACAAAGATTGGCGATTTTGCATGCGGAATTTCTTGTGTGATCCTTCGTTCCTCAGGATGACAAAATAATACGCACAAATAGTAAAAAAAATCAGCTAGAATCCGTTTAATCCGCGTAATCCGTGGCTAATTTTTCTCATCAAAATTCAAATTACTCAATCGGTCTGTCTTCCAATTTCGTTCCCCATTTCTTATTCGGTTTAGATGCCATAACAAATTCTAAAGTTCCTCCGGCATCAATATCCGCTTGACGAATAAATGTTTTGGTGTACGTTTTACCGTTTAGTTTGGCACTTTGGATGTAAATATTTTTATCAGAAACATTCTTTGCTATAACTTTAAAAGCCTTTCCATCTTTCAACTGAATCGATGCTTCTTTTAGAATTGGGGTTCCAATAATATACAAACTACTTGCAGGATTTACAGGATAAAATCCCATTGCACTAAAAACATACCAAGCCGAAAGCTCCCCGCAATCATCATTTCCGGAATAACCGGATGAAGTTGTATTGTACATTTTCTTCAAAATCTCTGCTACATATTGTTGGGTTTTCCAGGGTTGACCTGCATAATTGTAGAGATAAGCAATGTGATGACTTGGTTCGTTTCCGTGTGCATATTGACCAATGAAACCTGAAGCGTTGTCGTTTACTTCTTCTGGTTTGTCTTCTAAGGTGAAAAAAGTATCTAGTTTTTTGGTAAATAAATGATCTCCTCCAACTAAATTCACCAATCCTTTTACATCTTGCGGAACATACCAAAAGTACTGCCAGCCATTTCCTTCCGTAAACGGATAACCGCCATTTGCCCCATATTTTAAAGGATCGAAAGGGCCAATCCAATTGCCTTTATCGTCTTTTGCTCTGAAGAAACCAATTTGTTTATCGTATAGATTTTTATAGAATTGAGAACGTTTTATAAAATGATTGCAATCATCAGTTTTACCTAATTTCTTTGCCAATTCTGCCACACACCAATCATCATACGCCATTTCTAAAGTCAAAGAAACTGATTGTGATTTTAAATTCTCCGGAATATAACCGTGCTTTTCCCAAATACCAAATGGCGATCCCTGATGTTCACGTGTTGCTGAGTTCTTTACGGCTTCAAAAGCCAAATCGACATCAATTCTGGGTAAGTTTTTCAGCACAGCATCCACCACAACCGGAATGGCGTGATTGCCAATCATACAATAATTTTCCTGTCCCCATAATTGCCAGATGGGTAAATAACCAAAGACTGTGTAATACGCCAGCATACTATTCACAAAATCAACAGAACGTTCCGGTTGCGTAATCGTATATAATGGATGTGCGCCACGATACGTATCCCACAAAGAGAAAGTGGAATAATACGGTTTGGATGCATTTTTGGTGGTAAAATCTGCAGCCGGATAATCACCACTGATATCTGATAAAGTGTTGGGCTGAATAAATGTGTGATACAAAGCGGTGTAGAAAATCTGCTTTTGCTCTGCTGTAGCTTCTATTTTTATTTTGCTGAGTTCTTTCTCCCACACAGCATCTGCGGTATTTACGGTTGCATTAAAATCCCAGGCAGGAATTTCATATTCTACATTAAGTCTTGCATTTTCGATACTGGTTGCGGAGATTCCCACTTTTACCAAAACTTCTTGTTGTTTTAACGTATCAAAATCTAGAATGGCTCTTATTGCATTTCCGTTTACTATTTTGGCATTCTCATACACATTTCCGCCATCGGTTACGTGATTACGAATTATTGGCTGTGAAAATTCGGCATGAAAAAATACTTTTCGCATTGGTGCCCAACCTGTAATGATACGATATCCTTCAATCGTATGATCATTCGGAAATGACAATTGTGAGGCAATAATACGCGTATTCCAATCGGATTTTTTCATCGAATGCTCTAAGTCAATCACGATATGGGCTTCTTTATTTTTAGGAAAACTATATTTATGAAAACCGGCGTGCGCAGTCGCCGTCAGTTCTGCCTTTATTTGATAATCCTGAAGTTCTACACTATAATAACCCGGTTTTGCAGTTTCTTTATCATGTGAAAATTTGGATTGATAAGCATTTTGCCCCGCTTCTTCTTTCACTATTGGACCACTAAAAGGCATCAACATAACATCGAATAATTCAGCAACACCAGTTCCGTTTAAATGTGTGTGGCTAAAACCTGCAATGGTGGTGTCGTTATAATTATAACCGCTGGCGACACTCCAATCAGGTGTGTTGCGTGTATCGGGACTCAATTGCACCATCCCAAACGGTACCGTTGCTCCGGGATAATTATTTCCCGAAAGTGGTGATCCGTGTGCGGCTCCTGTACCTATAAACGGATTTACGTGTGAAGTGATTTTATCGGCATTTTGTGCTCCGAGCACTATTGAACTTAGTAAAGTCCCAAAGAGTATTATTTTATTTATTTTCATTGTATAGAATTTAATGAAATATGTTTTTTTGAATAGATTTCAGCTTTAGCTGGAGATCAAAAGAGTCGAATATAAAAATGGCTTTAGTCGAAATACGCTAAGATTTCGGCTAAAGCCATATTATTTATCATTTTATTAACCCCCAGCTAAAGCTGAGGGCTATTCATATATTAGACCTAACAGGTTTTTAAAACCTGTCAGGTCTAATTGCTATTACAATTTAGACGAAGTAATTTCTTTTAATTCTCCGTTCACCTTCACTTTTACTTTTGTTGGTACAGGAGATAACACTTCATATTTCGTTATTTTACCTTTTTCCCATTTGATGTTTACGGTAAAATTTCCTTCTGCTTTAAGCCCTTTTACTTCACCTTCGTTTAACCAGGCATCCGGCATTGCAGGCAATAATTCTATAAATCCGGCATGACTTTGAATCAACATTTCGCCAATTCCGGCAGCTGCACCAAAATTTCCATCAATTTGAAACGGTGGACCTGCAGAAAGTAAATTGGCATATACACCACCACCAGGGCCATAATTAATATTGGTATCATGTGTTTGTCTAAGTATTGTCTTAAATAATTTATAAGCTCTGTTTCCATCTTTTAAACGAGCCCAAAACAGCATTTTGTAGGCAATTGACCAGCTTGTTCCGTCATCTCCTCTTACTTCAAGAGTTTTTTTAATTGCGTCTACAAGTTCTGGTTTGTTTTCAGGAGTAATCAAAGATCCCGGATATAAACCATATAAATGAGAAATATGACGGTGTTGGGGATCTTCTTCTTTATAATCTTTTAACCATTCCATAATTCTTCCGTCAGGGCTAACAACTCCCGGAGGCGGTAATAATTTTAATTGTTTGTCTAATTCAATACTTAAATCATTATCCAATCCTAGTTTTTTAGATGCTATTATCACATTATTAAACAATTCGCGAATAATTTGATTGTCTATTGTAGGTCCCATACAAACGTGAGACGCATCGCCATTTGGTAATAAAAATGAGTTTTCCGGCGATACAGATGGCGAAGTTACCAACCATCCTGTTTCAGGATCTTTTACCAACATATTTTTATAAAATTGTGCTGCACCTTTTAAAATTGGGTAAATTTCAGCTAAATAAGCCTGATCATTGGTATACAAATAATGGCTCCATAAATTGTTGCACAACCAGCCTGATCCTGATTTTGTGATTCCCCATGAAGCACTTTCGCCTGGTTCTGTAAAGCCCCAAACGTTTGTGATTACGTGTGCCACCCAACCGTCAGCATTATAATAAGCTTTGGCTGTTTTTTCTCCATTAGGCATAAGATCTTTAGTCAAATCTTTTAGAGGAAGATTCAATTCGGATAAATTGGCTGTCTCTAATGCCCAGTGATTCATCTGCACATTTACATCCAGATGATAATCGGAATTCCATGGCGTTTGTACTTCTTTTGCCCATAATCCCTGCAAGTTTGGCGGCAACAATCCTAATCTCGTGCTGCTAATACTCAAATAACGGCCGTATTGATAAAACAAAACAGGAAGTCCCTTATCTGCATCTGGTTCTTTGATAAAAGTATCTAAACGCTCATTGGTTGGTAGTGTTTTCTTTGCCGTTTTTCCTAAATTTAAAGTCACACGATTGAACAACTTTTGGTAGTTTTCAATATGTATTTTCTTCTGATCCTGATATTCCTTTTGCATCGCTGCATCCAGAATTTTATCTACAGATGATTCGAAGTTTTTATCTTTATAATCTGTTCCGGCAGAAATAAAAATCACGACTTCTGTAGCATTTTTTATTTCAATTTTATTGTTAGTGTATAAAGCATTTCCATCTACTTGCTGAGTTTTTACTTTTGCTTTATATTTCATTCCTTTTCCGTTAGTTCCGTTGTTAAGCTGACCGGTCATAACAAGCGAATTATCAGAACTATTTACGGTTTTAAAACGTTCCGGTCGATCTAACTGAACGGTAAAATTTAATTTCCCTTTTTTGCTTGCTGTCAATCTGATAAAAGAAGCATCATCGCCAAATCCTGTAAAATATTCACGCTTATAGGTTACGCCGTCAATAGTAAACTGAGTTCCGGCAACTGCGGTTTGAATGTCCAGATTTCTGCTGTAATTAATCGGTTTTGACTGGGTATTATAATCAAATTGAAGCGTCATATTTCCCAAAACCTGATAGGCTCCAAATGGTACATCAGCTCCATTTCCGCTTCCGGAACCCGCTCCTGTACAGATAAAATGCTCATCAATTAGTTTTTGGGCTTCTTTGTTTTTATTGGCTAATAACAATTCTCTAATCTGAGGTAGAAAAGAATATGCTTTGTAATTGTTGGCATCTTGCGGGCCTCCGCTCCATAAGGTAATTTCATTCAAAACCAATTTTTCGGTTGTCACTCCACCATCAGGCATAATTCCTAATCTGCCATTTCCTAATGGCAATGTTTCTTCCCATTGAGAAGCGGGTTTGGTATACCACAATTCTAACGGATTGCTTTGCGAATAGCCTAAAAAAGGCAATAGTATAAAAAGCAGTGCTTTCAACTTTTTAATGTTCATAGTTGTTGTTTTTAGTTGTTTTTTTTGCCACTCCCGATAGCTATCGGGATAAAAAGATTGGAAATGATTTTTAATCTATAACACATTGGTATTAAATTCTCGTATACAGTTCGTTTCAACTAAACCTGAGAGGTTTATGTTGATAATATTTTGGGTTTTTAAGCATACCTAACAGGTTTTGGAAACCTGTTAGGATAAAATCTTTTTTATTTATTATAAGGAACAGCTTTTATAACTGGCTTTTCTCCGTTTTTCAAAAGTGTTTCGTCAAAGTCTATAGTCACTTCTTTGCTTTCTCCTTTTAATAAGGTAAAATAACTATCGCTTATAATTGCCGGTAAAATCTGAGATCCTGTTTTGTCATTCAATGCCTGGATGTGAACTCCAAAAGCAATTCCTGACGGGCTTGAAACTTTGGCTTTTATAACATATTTCCCGTTTTGTTTTACCACTTTACTCGAAACATTTACGTTTACTTTTGGCAGTTTGTTCAGTTCGGTGAAATCTTTCATATTGATTCCTCTCCAATAAAAATTCTCGCTTACTGTTTTGTTTTGTGCATCTTTTAATTTTAATCGGATAAAATGTACCGGACTCAAATCTGAAGTATTGGCATCGGCACCAAAAACCTTGAAATCATAAAGTGAATATCCCCAGCCAGAACCGCGTTTTATGCCTAACATTCTAACGTAACGTGCTTTTGTTTCATCAAACGAAATAGTTTCAAGACCTTGTTTTCCTTCTGTTATAACACTTGCATCTGTCCAGTTTTTGGCATCGGTACTTACCTGAATTTTATATTCTTTTCCAAAGGCATTTTCCCAGTTTAAAACTACTCTGTTTATAGTATATTCGTTTTCAAGATCTACATAAATCCATTCATTATCAGTAGCATTACTTGCCCAACGGCTGTTTGAATCTCCATCAGTAATGTCTCTGGTATTTCCTCCATCTGTCGAAGAAGCGATTGCATTTTTCTGAAAAGCAAGATCTTTTTGATTCGAGTAAAACGGAATCACGAAACTCTCTGTTGCTGTATTTGAATACGAATCTATCGTTGCATTTTGCTTGAATTTGGCAACTGATTTTCCATCCATATTATAGACTTCTGATTCGGCTTTCAGATTCTTAAAATCAGTTCCGGTAGTATTGATTACTTTAACCGAATTATTTACTGAATTCCACTGAATGTGCATTGGTTCACAAGCTGATTTTACGCCCCAATAAGCTCCTGTCAAATCATAGTAATAATCATAAGTTTGCCAAACCATACTAGGATAGGAAGATTGGCTCATCCAGATCATAATACCCGAAGCATCTTCCCACATGTGGTCTAACCAGCCTTCGTACATGGCTTTATTGGTTTCGATATTTAGTAATTGGGCTTTTGTGGTATATTCTTCGAGGTTATTTGGTTTTCCGTAACGTTCATTGATACTTTTATCATAATTATCGGGCGAAGCGTTAAAAGCTTTTTCTCCAAAAAAATGTTTGTTCCACATCTCATTTCGTGGCCACCAGTCTTTTTCAGGAATAAATTTCTTAAAACTTTCAATGTTAGGAAAAACGGCTGTACCCATTTCGGTTCTTAAACCCCAACTTGGGCCATCTCCCGTTCCTACATAAGCCGCAGGGTATTTGGTAAAATAAAACCTCGGATCTTTATTGCCCCAAAGTCCGCTGCCGCTTAGATTGCCTGTGTTTGAACAAGGCTGATAATATCTGTCGTTATTATCAAAAGTTTTGATATTTTCAGCAATCCAGCCGTTAAGCGGAGGCTGTGGCAATCCTTCATTATTTCCGCACCAGATGGCGATACTGGCGTGATTTCGAACTCGTTTTATTTTCTCAATAACATTGCTGTTAAAAACGTGAATGTCTAAGGGTAAGTTTGGATTTGCATTTAGCCAAAAATCATCCCAAACCATGATACCATATTTGTCGCAGGCTTCATAGAATTCATCATCTGTAGTTGAACCCAGCCAGTTACGAATGATATTATAATTCATTTCTTTGTGCAGTTTCACTTTAAGATCGTATTCGTCTCCTCTGCAGCGCAGCATATATTCGCTCATTCCCCAATTTCCACCTTTAAGGAATACTCTTTTCCCGTTGATCGAAATATGCAGAACACCTCCTTCTGTATCATAGGTATATTTCTTGATTCCGAAGGTTATTTTTTGAGCATCTGAAACTACATCGCCAATTTTGAAAGTAAACTGACAGCTATACAGATTAGGGTCTCCATAACCATTTGGCCACCATAATTTAGGATTCTGAATCGAAAGTTCCGGAAACTGTTCTTTGTTTAATTTTACATTTGTAATTGCGTTTGCTTCGAGACTGATTTTTTTCGAAAAAGTAATATTTCCCGGCATTATCACGCCTGTCAGAACACCTTCCTGGTTTTGTGCCGAAGAATTTTTAAGATCTATCTTTACTTCAAGGTCCGCACGTGCATTAGAAGGCAAATTAGTATGAATCCAGGGATCTGCAATTGTAACTTTATTTGTGTTGCTGAGATAAACATCATCTGTAATTCCGGAATTTAATCCCGGTACATAAGGCATCCAGTCCCAGCCCGCACTTGAAATATAAGTTGGACTTCCGTAATTATTTAAAGGTGTTTTTGGAATACTGACCAAAACTGCCAATACGTTTTTTTCTGTGCGATGCACTAATTTGGTAATGTCAAATTTACCGCGCTGCATCATTCCGCTAAGCGTTGCCAATTTTTTTCCGTTAAGGTAAATATCACCTTCGCGATTGATTCCTTCAAAATTAAGCCAGATAATATCTTTTGTAAAATTTTCGGGAACACTAAATTCTGTGCGGTACCAAAAACTGCGATCGTATTTTGCTTTTTCTACCTGATAGATATTATCCCCAAAATTGGGGTCTTTCTCTAATCCGCTTACTACATACGAGTTAAAAATGGTTCCCGGGACAACGGCATTTACCCAATTTGTCTGTGTATAATTTGAGGTGAACATTTTAAGACTGTCCTGCCCTACTTCTGCTTGTGGTTTTACCTTCCAAACGATATCGGTAGAATTTAAACTTACTTTGTTTTGTGAAAAAACACTAAAGGAAAAAGCATTTAAAACCAATAAATATATATAAATCTGAATAGTATTAAACTTCATATTGTTACCTGATTGGTTTACAAATTTTGTAAACATTAAAAAAAAAGAATGCCATCTTGGACTAAGTTTTTTCTAACAGAAAACTCCCTAAGTACTGTTATTACCTAAATCCAAAATGGCATTACAAATCAAACTGTGACTAACCAAAATCACATGACCAAAAAATAAAAAATTACATTAAAACTGTCTTAATTGATATTAATAACCAGGATTCTGATCCGCATCGCTGATATCATCGTTGAGCTGAATCTCTACCAAAGGAATTGGATATCTGTTGTGGAATTCTGCAATAGTACCGCTTTCAGCAGTCCATTTGTTGCGTGCTTTTACGTATTGCACCAATTTTCCTGAACGAATAAGATCCATTCTTCTCCAGCCTTCAAAAGCTAATTCACGCATGCGCTCATCCAGCATCTGCTCTTTGAATTGTTCTTTCGAAAGTCCGCTCCACTCCATTCCTGCAGGCAAAGTTCCTCCAAAACCACGTTTACGAACCTGATTTACATATCCTTCTGCATCAGGAGTATTTCCTAATTCGTTCAGACATTCTGCATAACAAAGCAATACATCTGAATAACGGATATACGGTTTGTTTTTACCTGAATTCCAAAAAGATTGTTTTCCGTCGATACGGATATCTTCGTATTTTTTTACGTGAGGATCTAGCTCATCACCACCAAAACCTGACGGAATTGTTGGTACAATACCTTTATAAGTAAAATCATAACGGATACTGGCATCTTTACGTTTATCTCCTGTTTCCCAGATTCCTCCTGTTGTCTTGTCATTATAACAATACTTTGTAGGCACTAACAAGTCATACCCTCCAAAATAAGCGTACTGATCTATATTTGCTAATGCTCTTGATCCTGTTTGCCATTGTATCTGATTGTTGTCCGGATAATCATTGGTAAACTGAAACTCGTAAATTGACTCTGAAGAATTGGCGTGATCCGGGCTAAAAACATCTGCATAATTTGCCAATAGATTATATTTTCCGGAGTTTATAACTTTAGCAAAAGATTCTTTTGCTAAATTATAATCACGTGCCCCTGAAGCTTCCGGCGCATATAAATATACTTTACCCAATAATGCCTGAGCAAGATATTTTACAGGAAAAGAGGGATTTTTTTGTGTAAGCGGCAAGTTTTCTTCTGCTACTTTAAGATCATTGATAATAAAAGCATAAACATCTTTTAACGGTTGTCTGGCATGACCTAATTCTTTGCTGCGCGTCTCATCAAGAATTGGAATTTCTCCCCAATACTGAGTCAGCTCAAACATAATAGTAGCTCTGATAAAACTGGCTTCTCCTAATAATATTTTTCTTTTTTCAACATCAGGTTCTGTATTATTATTCAATGCAAATACGGCTTTAGCAGCAGTACTGACCACTGGCCAGCGAGAATCCCATTGTTCTGCCAATGCAGTATTTTCTTTAGACAGGAACCCATTATAATAATCTAATCCGGCTTGTCCGGGAGTTGTCATTACCTGAAGTGCACCTTGTTGTGTTTCATCAGTTCCTAATTGAAACATTAATCCTCCCCTGTCTTTTTGTATGTTTCTCCATGAGATATACATACCTAAAACAATCGGATCTATATTTTTTAAGGTCGAAAAAGCCTGTTCTTCTGTAAGAGAAGTATTTGGATCCTGCTCTAAAAAATCGGAACAGGAAGCAAAAAGCATTACGAATGCCATTGCTGTTAAAATTTTTATTTTCATAATTGTATTTTTAATTATTGCCAAAACAATTGTTATAATGAAACATTCAGTCCTAAAACAAACATTCTTGAGTTAGGATATCCATCTCCTCCTTCAGGATCGTAGCCTTTGTATTTTGTGATCGTAAATAAATTAGATCCTGTCACGTACAAACGCAGATTTTGAAGGTATACTTTTTCTAAAAACAGACTTGGTAAATTGTAGGATAATGTAAGTGCATTCAAACGCAAGAAAGATGAATTCTGGATCGCTAATGACGTTTCGTAGGTATTGAATCTTCCTCCGCCATAATATGCTCGTGGTACATTTGTATTTGTGTGTTCCGGTGTCCAACGGTCTAAAAGATCCGTATGAGCAGCGCTCATTCCGCCTGAATTCATATAACTTTCATAAGCAGAGCTGATTTTTTTTCCTCCATAAGAATAAGCGAAAACCGCATTCAATCCAAAACCTCTGTAAGTAAAATCAGTTGCAAACCCTCCGTAAAAATCAGGATCTGTATTTCCTACTACATAACGGTCATTATCATCGATTTTACCATCTTTATTTCTGTCAACAGGAACAAGATCTCCGGGTTTAACGGTTCTTCCTCCAAAATCAATTTTGCTGATTTCGGCCATATCAGCTGTCTGGGCGATTTTGTCGAACTGATAAACGTAGATCGAATTGATTGATTTTCCAACGAATAAGTTTCCTTCTCTTTGAATTTCAACTCCAGTCCATCCGCCTTTTTTATAAATCACATCTGCACCACCATATAATTTGGTGATTTTATTTTTTGCTGATGAAATATTTCCTGAAATATCCCAAGACAAATCATTTTCTTTTAAGATTTTATAATTGGCACTAAATTCAACTCCTTTGTTGACCATTGTACCCACATTATCTATCATGTTTTTGAAACCTGAAACAGTAGATAATGTTCTTTCCATCAGCAAATTCTCATTTGTGGTATTAAAATAATCCACAGTTACAGACAATCTATTGTTCTCGGAGGCAAAATCTAAACCTACATTCAATTGTTTTTGTTTTTCCCATTGTAAATCAGGATTACCCAAACGTCCGTCTGATCTTAAGATTGCTGTTCCGCTAGTGTATTGTGGTCTGTATTGGCTTACATAGGCATAGTTTGGAATATTCTGATTTCCGGCAATACCGTAACTTCCGCGTAATTTTAATAATTTGACAGCTTCTACAGATTGTAAAAATTCTTTAGCAACATCCCAGCCTAAAGCCACAGAAGGAAAAGTTCCCCATTTGTTGTTGCCTCCAAAACGAGAAGAACCATCTAAACGTGTGGTAACAGTTGCAAAGTATTTTTTATCATAAGAATAATTTAATCTTCCGGTATAAGACATTAATGTTGTCGTTATAAAATCAGATTTAAGCGTGAAATTATTTTTTTGCGAAGCACCGTCTAAGTACATATAAGTAAAGTCATCAGAAGCAAAGCCTCTTGCGGTAACTTCTGAGTTGTTATTGGTGTTTTTCTGAATAGAGAAAGCTCCAAGTGCATTAAAATCATGTTTACCAACTACTTTATTATACGTTACTGTATTATCCCACTGGTAATTTAACTCACTATATCTGTAGTGATTTG
Organism: Flavobacterium frigidimaris; assembly: GCA_900129595.1. GTDB lineage: Bacteria > Bacteroidota > Bacteroidia > Flavobacteriales > Flavobacteriaceae > Flavobacterium > Flavobacterium frigidimaris. The sequence goes on from FQWG01000001.1 coordinate 510,637, forward strand.
CTTCACCGCTTGCAGAATTTCTGATAGATTGTCCTGTATCTGATGGATAATATTTAAAGTTAGCCTGATCAATTACATCAATAGAAAAAGTAGTTCTGAAATTTAAACCTTCTGCAGCTTTAATATTTAAATAATTGCTTGACATCAAACGGTTTTTCGTACTATTATCATCGATAGTTAAACTTCTGATCGGATTGTAAGCATCTGAATTTAACGCATCTCCGTATTTCAAATAGGTTGCAGTCGGATCAATTGGCAATAACGGGTTCGCTCCTAAAGCATTAGGAAAAGCACTATCATTGATATAAGTCGCCTTGCTATTCGAAAAAGTAGTATTTGTACCTACCTGAAGCCATGTTTTTACATCTTGTGTCAGGTTGATTTTACCGTTGTATCTTTTAAAGGAAGAATTTTTAAGTAAACCGTCCTGATCAGCATAATTGAAACTCATAAAGTAAGAACCTTTATCACCTCCGCCTGAAAACGAAAGGTTATAATTCGTCTGTACTCCGGTACGCTTGATCTCATCTAACCAATTGTAACTTTTACCGTTTCTGTAAGAGTCTAACTCATAAGGCGCAAATACTTTAGAACCATCTGATTTAATTTGGTTCACGTAAGCTGCACGATCTGCAGTCGGGTTCTGATCCATGTATTGATTTGCAAAAGCATCAACTCTAAGGTCAAATAATTGCTGACCGTTCATTAATGGTAACATTTTACTGAACTCAGACAGTCCAACCCAGGTATCAAAGTTGACTTTACCTTCTCCTTTTGTTCCTTTTTTGGTCGTAATAACCACAACTCCGTTTGCTCCTCTCGCTCCGTAAATTGCAGTAGAAGAAGCATCTTTTAAGATATCAACATTCGCAATATCATTTGGGTTTATAGATTCAAATCCACCATCGATGATAAGACCATCGACTACAAATATTGGATTTGTTCCATATTGTATAGAGTTGTTTCCTCTAATTTTAATGTTACCGCTTCCTCCAGGTGTGGGACTTTGTGTAACATAAACCCCGGAAGCACGTCCCTGCAATGCCTGAACCACATTGGCCGTGGGCGTTTCGGTTAATTTATCACCTGAAACATTTCCTACAGCACCGGTAAGGTCGCTTCTTTTTACCTTGGCACCTACAATAACGATTTCATTTAGTTCCTGTGAACTTGGTTTTAAAGCCGCGTTTACAACTGCACTATTAGCAGGAATACTTTGTGGATTGAATCCTATGAAACTGAATTCTAAGGATGATCCTGATTTAACATTGTTTAATTTGTAACTTCCGTCTATGTCCGTTACGGTTGAATTTTGTGTGCCTTTTACAATTACTGTGGCACCGGGCAGTGGTAAATTTTCATTATCTGTAACTTTACCGGTGATGGTTTGGGAATAAAGTGTACCGGCGGACATCATAACTACTAACAAGCATAAATATCTTATTGCAATTCTCATAATGATTTGGTTTTTAGTTAATAAAATCTTTTGTTTGGTTTTTTGAATATTGAGCATTTAAAAATATGAGAAAACGAATTGACTTATACTATACTATACTACAACATTACAAACATACAAATATTTTCATAACATCCAAATTTATGTTTTAAGAATTTGTTATTTTTTTCAAGTATTTATTTCAGCATTACTATTAATACCTGCCTTTAAAAAGGAAAAAGAAAAAAAAGTAACGAATAAAATAAAGAAATCTCAGACAAAAAATATAAATAATACTCCTTAAACAAAGAAAATAAGGACTTTAAAGTGATTTTAATTGATGAATATTTATTTTTTAAATTTGAAATAATACTCATAAATATTAATAAAATCATTCTTAATAAATCATAAAAAAAAAGGCAATCAGATGTGTTTGACGAAGAAAACTGCCCATCTTTACCCATCATCGAGTGTGAGTATTTTAGTGGTTAAAGGCGACAGGTTTTAAAAAACCTGCCGGGTTTGTAGTGTAACAAAAAAAAGACGCACTGCTTAGAGTGCGCCTTTACAAGAAAGCCTTTGCTACTTTGAACCTTTCAAACCTACGCTATTCCCCATTTCGAAAACAAAACGAATATACTGACCATACCTGTCAGCAGTAAAGCAAAATACCAATAACGGTTTTTCCATGGCGATAATTCGACAGATTCAATTTTGATTTCGGTGTATTTATATTTTGGATAAAACCTGGCAACCACCAGCATACATATTGTGGTAAACACAAATAATAACGCCAGCATATGCAAATAATGCAGTTTGATATCTAATATATAATTGAAGATGATATAACTAAAAATAAAAAATACCATTCCGATTTTAGCGGCTTGCGGCGGTACTTTTTTAGACACGAAACCAACCAGAATAATCGTGAAAATTGGCACACAAAACATTCCGCCCAATTGTTGCAGATAAGTATAGAAACCTGCTTTACTAAACATAATAAACGGGGCTGAAAACATGGCCAGAGCCGAAACAATGATCTCGAATTTTCGACCGGTGTAGACCAGATGTTTCTCGGTAATTTCTTTGTTTCTTTTTTCTAACCAGGGTTTATAAAGGTTCAGTACAAAAAGTGTACTGCTGCTGTTTAAACCTGCATTAAAAGTACTTATTGCTGCTCCCAAAACAACGGCAGCAGTTAAACCAATCATAATGCCGGGTAATGTATCTTTTACCACCAGAGGAAAAACCTCAGCAGTATTTTCCAGATTTTTATAAAGATGAACGCCTACCAATCCGGGGATGTTAATAATAAAAGGGCATAATAACTTTCCTAAACAAGCCAATCCCATTCCTTTTTGACTGTGCGATAAACTTTTTGCAGAAAGTGCCTGCTGAACGATAAACTGTTCCATTCCCCAATAATAAAGGTTCATGATAAACATACCGGTAAAAATGGTACTCAGCGGAATTTCATCGTGCGGGCCACCAATAGCATTCAGATGTTCTGTGTGTTCTGAAAGTAAAATATGAAATCCTTTAGACCAGTCGCCATTGCCCAGGAATTTAAATCCGAAGTACGGAAAAGCAATTCCGATAGTCAATAATCCAACACTTAAAATGGTATCACTTATAGATATTGCCCGCAGTCCTCCTAAAACGGAATACGCACATCCTGTAAGACCTATGACCCAGACCATAATCCAGATGTTTTGCCAATACGTTAATTCTAAAGGATATAAAAAGTTGAACATTCCGGTAAGTGCAACCGCTCCACCGTATAAAACGGCCGGTAATAAATTGACCACATAACTGCAGAGAAATACAATCGATACGAGTCTTTTGGTCGAATTATCGTAACGTTTTCCCAGATAATCCGGTATTGTCATGGCTCCGGTACGAAAATAAATAGGCAAAAAGAACTCCGCTACAAGCAACATAGCCAACACAGAACTTACGCCCCATGCCATAACGCTCATATTGTTGGTGTATATGGATTCGTTTTCGCCTATAAATTGATTCGCACTAATATTACTTAGTAATAAGGCTCCTCCTACTATAAAGAAATTGTTATTATGATCTGCAAAAAAAAGTCCATTAGTGGTTTGTACCTTTTTTGTGCGTGTTTTTAAAGCTGAAAATAAGGCAATAAAACCGGTAATTAGTAAAAAACTAACAATGGACAATACAATCATAAATTACAACGAATTTCTGTCAACAAGAATTGTTGGAATAATTTCCTGAATCTTTTTACGGTTCAGGACAAAATTAGCGGCTTTTTTTCCCATTTCAGAGAAATCAGTTGAGAATGTGGTAACGCCATCAAAGATGATTTCTTTTACGATATCATCATTATGCGATATAAAGCCAATGTCTGAACCAATTTTAAGTCCTTTGACTTTAGAGTCTTTCAACATTTCCCAAAGCTCGAGATTGTGAATCGTAAAATATACTTTTCCTTTTTCCAGAGAACCGGATACATACTCTTCTTTGATAACTCCTTTGATATCATAATCCTTCATGAATCTTTTAAAAGAATTTAAGATTTCATCGGGTTCTGCAGACGATGGCTTGAAGAAGAAAATAATCTCATCGTACTTTTTAATTTTATCTTTAAGCTGCACAAAAGCATTGTAAGACGAATCTCCAAACTCTTGTGCAACATAATTATAATCTTCATCTGTTTCTATAAAACGGTCTACCAGCAACACTCTGTTGGTAGGCAATTGTTTTAAAACAGGCGGTGTTTTTTTACTCGGAATCGGAGCAATAACAAACATTCCGTATTTTCCCTTTATATTCTGAACAATACTCTCGAAAGTATCAAAATTATTGTGATGGAAAAAGATATCCAATTGGATATTTTTCCCAAGACCTTTTCTGAAATTCTCGTAAAACGTTTCCTGAAAAATATCAAATGCAAATATCAGCAACGCCACTTTTAGTTCTTGTTTTACATCATTGGTCGCCACAAAATAACCCAGTCGGTTTTTTGATTCGATGATGCCTCTGTGAACAAGTTCCTTATAAGCTTTGGCAATTGTTTCTCTTGCAAAACCCAATTCGCTTATAAAAGTATTTACAGACGGAAGCAGATCTCCTTTTGTAACTACTTTTTCATCAATGGCGTTAATTATTCCCTGAACCAATTGTTCATGTTTAGAGAAGGAATTTATAGATTCAAGATTTTTTATCTGCTGAATAATTTGCTTCATAAACGTTTTTAATAGGTATTTATTTAGAAATGATAGTACAAATATATACTAATGTTTGAGATTTAGGCCTTTGTAATTTTTAAAACCACACTTGTATTAGAAGAATTCACATTTGGATTGATACCTACCTGCATTAAAAAATCACCTGAATAAGTGGCCGTTTCTACTACTGCCTTTTTATCCGGATACACATTTATTTCTTCTACTTTATAATTTTGTCCGGCTTGTAATCCTTTTAATTTTATTGGTAAATGTGCTCCCGCTTCGTATCTTGAATTCACTGAATAACTAAAAACTACTGCTTCGTTACCATTTTTATTTACAAACATTACTGATGCAGCGTCATTACCCCATGGGTTTTGCAAACGGTATTGATCTCCCTGCCAAATCGTATTACTTAATGCTCCGTAGTTTTTTATCGCTTGCTGAGCAAAAGCCAAATCTTTTTCGTTCAGATCTTTTACTACAATATCAAAACCTAATCTTCCCATCATGGCAACATCCGTACGGTATTTTATTGGTTGTTTTCCCCAATCTGTTACGTGTGCCGCAATGGTCAGTGCCGGGTAAAAATACGAGTATTCCCATTGCATATAAACACGCTCTAAAGGATCTGTATTATCACTTGGCCAGAATTCAGTAAAGTATTTTAATGCCGCATAATCTACTCTTCCTCCGCCTCCTGAACAAAGCATCATAGGTACTTTAGGATATTTTACACGAATACGCTCTAAAACTTTATACAATCCGTTTACATAATCAGTATAAAAATTATTTTGTTTATCTTTTAAATGGCTTGAATATGCATTGTAGATCACCGCATTACAATCCCATTTGATATACGCCAATTCCGGATTTTCTGTAAAAAGATTGTCTACCACTCCGTAAACAAAATCCTGAACTTTTGGGTTTGATAAATCCAACACCAATTGGTTACGGAAATAATGCTCCGCTCTACCCGGTTGTTTCACAATCCATTCCGGATGTTTTTTATACAAATCACTGGCCGGATTTACCATTTCAGGCTCAATCCAGATTCCGAATTTTACCTGATTGTCTTTGGCTGTTTGCACCAATGTTCCAATTCCGTTTGGTAATTTCTTTTTGTTCACGTCCCAATCTCCAAGAGCCGCGTCATCATTGTTACGAGGATGAGTGTTTCCGAACCATCCATCGTCTAATAAAAACATATCAACGCCCAGCTTTTTACTGTCGGCGATCAGTACTTTTAGTTTATTTTCATCAAAATCAAAATAAGTAGCTTCCCAGTTGTTTAGCAATGTCATACGACTTCCTTTACCGTCTAATATTTTGTAATTTCTGGACCAGTCGTGTAGATTACGGCTTGCGTTTCCTTTTCCTTTAGATGATAAGGTGTACCAAAATTTAGGCGTTGTAAATACGGTGTTTTTTGCCAGTGAATAAGCTGCTGCTGCATTGTTAATTCCTGAAATAACACGAAGATTATTCAACGGATCCAATTCTAGATCTGTACGAAAATTTCCTGACCATTCTAAACCTGCAAACAACACTTTTCCTTCGTCTTCTGTAGCTGGTTTGTCTAAAGAAACCATAAATACAGAGGGTTGAAATAAGTTGGCACGAGATCCTAATTTTGTATCCAAAACTTTAATTCCGTGAGTCAATTTTGTTTCTTCAGGCTGCATTTCTTTTGCCCAGTCTCCATGATATTGGTTCAGATAAAAATTATTATATCCTTTAAGATACAAATTCGCCGATGCATACTTGTTTAAAGTAATATTTCCTTTTTCAGCGTGTTTAATCGTTGTCCACTGCTCGATAACATCAGTATCGTAGTACGACTGAATAAACAAATGCACCTCAACAGGATATACGTTATCTTTGAGTGTAATTTCTGTTTGAGAAACTCCTGTACTTACCGTTGTCGTTTTATGATCTACATATAATAAATCCAGTGAAGTATTTCCGTCAGCATGCGTTACAGCAATCGCAGGTTCTAATAGGTTTTTAGAACCGGATGGCGTATATGCTGCATTATAAATTCCAGAATAATCAGTTCCCTGTTTGAACTGAGCTTGTATTTTTACGTAATCAAAATCATTTGCCAGTTTTTCTCCCAGATAAATCGTGTTGACTTCTTTTCCCGGAGTTACCTGCAAAACAAGCGCATTACTTTTTGTTTTTACTGAGATAATTTGCTGCGCCGATACGGGACTGCAATAACTCGCCAGCATAAAAAATGCTATCCCAAAAGATTGCCTTAAGTTGGTAATGTGTTTTTTCATTTTTATTATATTTTATTTTTATTTCTTTTCTTGTGTTATTCCTTTCCAGTCATCTGTCCTAAAAGAGGATGCGGGTAATCCTGATCCATTCGTTAAATTCCCAATTGGATTATCAGCCCAATTGTATCGAACTGCCACGGGATTTGGTACTTCTTGTGAATATACTTCGACTTTGCCGTTGACTATTTTTGCTTCTGCCCAATAAAACTTTTGATCTGATCCTGCAATCGAAAATCCTTTCAGGCGGTCATCTCTGGCTTTTATATTTTCATTAAAATCAAAATCTAACGTAACCACATTCGCTTTTATAACGCATGCTTTATAAAGCGGTCCCGAATAATCAATTTTGGTGTTGTATACTTTTGCCAAAGCGATATTTGCCAAACGCGCTCCAACATCCTGTTTGTTTTTTGGGTGAATGTCTTCTCCATTCCCGATATCAGTTGTCACCGCCATTCCGGTATTGGATACTTTCAAAGTTTTGAATTGTGCTTCTCTCAGCTCTGCCCAATCTGAATCTCCCGGTTCTTGTTTTTGTTGCCTGTAATTCGCCAGTTGAACAAAGAAAAAAGGCAGATTTTGATCTTTAAACTGAGCTCTCCAATCATTGATCAACAACGGAAATAATTTTTGATACTGATAGGCTCTTTCGGCATTGCTTTCTCCCTGGTACCAGATGACTCCTTTTATCTTATAATCTGTCAGAGGGGCAATCATAGCATTGTATATCGCGCTTGGTCTGTTTTGGCCCTGAGCCAGGTACGGTTTTGCCGGCAAATCTTTTAAGTCTGCACCAATAGTATATTTCCAGTCTCCGTTTAATAAAACCGTTTCCTTTGATGATTTTAATGAGAAGTTTTCATCTCCGTAAACTCCCCCGTTTCCTGCTCCGTCAAAAACTCTTATTGTTATAATGTTCTCACCTTTTTTCAGGAACTTCGCCGGAATAGTATAATGACGTTTTACATTATACCCTTTCGTTTCTCCAATATAATTTCCGTTTACCCAAATCATATCGTCATCATCTGCCAAATAACTTAGGGTAAAGTCCGTATTGTTTGCAGCAATATTTACTTTTTTTCGAAACCAGACTACACCATCAAAATTGGGTAATCCTTTGTTTTCAAAATAGACTGGCAAAGACATGGTTTTCCAGGAACTATCATCAAAATTGGGTGTTGCCCAAATTATTTTTCCTGTCTCGAATCCTTTATCGGAACCTCTCAATTTCATTTCCCAATCGGCCATATCGGCATTATACTTTTTCAATAAAGCCTCCTGATCAACCTCTGATTTCATCGCCTGAATTTCGGCATCAAAATCATGAATAGTCGTTAACGCTCCGGAACTTGTCCAGGCCTCGATTAGTGTTCCTCCCCAGGAAGAATGAATTAACCCAATCGGGATCTTTTTTTCTTTGTAAATCTTTCTCGCAAAAAAATACGCTGTTGCGCTAAAATCGGCTACGGTTTCAGGACTGCAAACATTCCATCCGTCGTGTTGTACTTTTAGTGTATGTAACGGTAAAGTACTTTCTATATGTTCTGCCTGTAATAATCGTATCTGAGGATAATTGGCGTTTGCAATTTCTTCTTTATAATGATCTATTTTTCCCCAACCATCCAATGGCATTTCCATATTGCTTTGTCCGGAACACAACCAAACTTCGCCAATCAAAATATTATTGAGCGTTTTAATGGATCCGTCATTTATAGTAATGCTATAAGGACCGCCATAAATTGGGGTCTTAAGAACGACCTTCCATTTACCATTTACTACTTTTTCTGTATAGTTTTTTTTATCCCAAGAAGTTGTAATCGTTACCGATTTACCATCACTTTCTCCCCAAAACGGAACGGCACTTTTTTGCTGTAAAACCATATTATCGGTAAAAAAAGAGGGCAGTACAACCGCAGCATTACTGGTATTGAATGCGCTGATAAAGAGCGTCAATACTACTATGACATTTTTAAAGAGATGCTTTTTCATGTCAATTCTTTAACGGTTTACTATTTTGAATAGACAAGCATCTTTGGCACCCAAATTTAGATTAATCGTATTGTTTTTTACTTCAACATTTTCTGAGGTAAAAACATCGTGAAGTTTATAATTCCCGTTTTTAACGCCTAATCTCTCTAATGGAATTGCATAATTTTTGCTTGTATTTCCGTAATTCAAAATACTGATATACCAGTCATTGCCTATTTTTTGCTCGAAAATTTCTGTAGTTAATTTTCCTGTATTTCCTTCTACCGGACGGAATGCCACACCGTTTTCAACAATTTTAAGCATTTCTTTATTCTGAAGCCATTCTTTTGCACGTTTGCTCCAGATTCCGTCTTTGCTATAATCATCACCCGTAATAAGTGTACCTGTAATAACTGACGAAATAAGTCTTGCGCGGTTCTCCCCTTCTGTAACATCTGCAAAAACCACATGATCTGCATCGATATAATCGTATGAATACGTCTGCCACCAACCATAATTTACACTATTTAAGGTATATTCTGTCTGCTCGATTGTTTTCCAGGCATCACAGGCAATTCGACGAATGTGAGCGTAACGTGATGTTGCCATATTTGGAGAAATTGCCGCATAAATAAGCATTTGACCGTCCAGTGCATTTACCAAATGTTCCATACCTACTTTATAAGCCTGCATTCCTGTTGTTACATTTTTATCATAAAACGAAGTCGATTCCGCAGCTGCGTGACCTAAAAAGTCGATTTTAATCATTTTAAAACCACATTCTTTAAGTTTACTGATCACATAATCAACACGTTTTAGTGTTCCGGGATGTGTAGGATCGATGGCACGCGCACCATCAAAATCAAAATAAGTATTGCCGGTTTTCGTCCACATTTCGCCAAACGTATAGTTACTTCCTTCGGCTTTACGGTTTGGGCCATCTTTCCAGCCCCAATCTGTAAACGGTGCCCAGTAGGCTCCCGGTTCTAAACCTTTCTTTTTGCAATAATCAGCGAATTCTTTAAGTTTACTGAAATCTCCTGTAAAACCGCCTTTTACCATGTTGTCCCAAAACGAATCAAGATCGATATAAGCGGTATTGCCAACCCGAAATTCCGGAACCGAATTAGCAAAGAAATCAGCCACTTTAGTCGTATTCTCAAAATTGATTTTCTCCATCAAAACGCCCCAACTGTTCCAGCCTACCGGAGTTGGTTTGTCCCATGCAAAAACATACGGTTTCTCTACAATACGATTGGTTTTGGCATATTGTTCCATACCATTACGCCAATCTGAGTAATAACCCACAAAGAATTTTGGTGAGACTACTTTATCGCCTTTTACAATACCATGTGCAATACTGTCACGTGTATTCTCTTTTTCTGAATATCCTGCCCAGACCGAAAATGAAGGCTGTTTGTTTTGATTGATTGTTTTTACGGCACTTTTCCAAACGGTATGTTCCAGAGAACCTACAATAAAACCGTTACGGGATGCATTATTGAATATGATGCCAACTTCGGCACTTGTATTATGCGAAATAGTATCTAGTTTTTTAGAGTTGTAACTTATAAAAGCATCGTTATCATAAGGAACAAAAACTGTTTGCAGGTTTTCTATTTTATCAAAAACAATTTTCCCTAAATCCAAAGGCGCAATATAATGGGTAGCTATTTGCTGTCCGTTGCCTGAAATTTCTAATTGAGTGATAAAATAATCCTGACTGTTATACGTATAAAAACTTTGGATCAATGTAGCCTTATTTTTCTCTTTATAAGTAAGCGTATATTTTAAACCTTTACCTAAATCATCGCTGATCACCTCTTTTGCAAAAACGGCGTCCGGATAATCGTTTACACCAATTGTTTTACCATTGATGATAACCGAAGCTTTTGCGCCGCTAAAAATAACTTTACCGGATTGACTTACGGCAATTGTTTTTTGTTTTGCATCATAAGTTATAACACCACTTTTGCCAAAAGTCATCTTGATGTTCTTTTGTGCTAATGCCGAATTGCAAAAAAATGCCATCAGCAAAATGGACAAAAACAGGTTTTTAAGTAGGAAAGGATACTGTTTCATTAAATAATTTTTAGATTATTATACTATTCTATACTACAATGATACAAATTAAAATTAATTTACCAATAATTAAAAGTTTTTTTTTCAACATATAAGTAATTTAAGTTCATATTAAAGTGGTCCTTATACTTTCTACTTACCTTAAAATCAATTAATAATTATCATAAATATAAGTTTCTATTGTTTAAAATAAATATCGCCGTTACGTTCACTTATATGACTTATAAATTCCCCAAAAAACACTAAGCTTATATAACTTATATGGTTTAATAAACACGCGCAGCAGCACTAAACTTAATTATAACTTATAAAATAAACACATTTTTTACACTTATTCTGAATAATATTTTTTGAAACTATCATTATTTGAATTTTATTTAGAATTAATATAAATAAACTTTTATATTTGCCGCTTTCTGTGCAAAAAAGGTCTTTTTGATAAATTACCTATATTGCTTTCTAAAAAAGTGATCCTTTTATAATGAACAATACTACCAGTTTCGAACTACATCTTTTTGAATCTTTCAAAGAAGGAGACGAAACTGCTTTCACTTATTTTTACGACAAATACTTTCGCAGAATTACTGCTTTTAGCATTCAGTTTATTTATGATAAAGACGAAGCCGAGAATCTGGCTCAGGAAGCTTTCCTGCATTTATGGCAAAACCGCGACACTGTTGAATCGATAAATGGGATCCAGTCTTTTTTATACACGTATGCCAAATCGAAATGCCTGAACATGATTCGGCACAATAAAGTGAAGGATAAATTTAAGAGCGAAGTTTTGAATCAGAAAGAAAGAGAACTGGATATCGAAATCTTAAACTCGGTTCAGTTTGATACTTTAGAATTAACCGAATTAGAGCGTTTAATTCAGGAATGCATAAGTGAACTTCCGCCCAAAACGCGTGAAGTTTTTATAAAAAAACGCTTCGAGGATAAAAAAAATGCAGAAATAGCAGAAGAAATGCAAGTGACCTTAAAAGCGGTTGAAGCCCACATGACAAAGGCTTTGAAGATTTTAAAGACTAGATTATCGGACTATCTGTTCTTGATTTTTATCCTTATTTGTAATAATTAAAAATAATAGGTAGGGTATTTTGATTCTGAAGTGTACTTACTGTAACGAGAAGTTTAAAAACTTAAATATGACATCGGAAATCATTTATAAATACCTTTCTAATGAAGCTTCAGAACAAGAAGTTCAAATACTGTTTGAATGGATTGAAGCATCAGAAGAAAACAAAGAATACTTTATTACCTTAAAGAAAACCTGGGCATTAACTGCGCTTTCTGATACTATTTCGGGGGAATCTGTTCCGGTACTTTCAATTCGTCCAAAAAACAAAGTACTTCATTATCTCAAATATGCTGCTGTATTTGTGGTCCTTATCGGGTTGAGCAAATTAGCTTTTAATTGGAGTCAAAAAACTGCATCATCAAAAGAGATTGTTTTGGAATGGGCAGATGGCCGTTCTGAATATCTTACAAAAGACAATCAAACGAAATTAGTGCTTGATGATAATAAAAAAGTAATTGCCAAGAAATTCGCAAATCAGATCATATATTTCGGAAAAGTTCAGGACCATGAAGTCGTTTACAATACACTTAAAGTGCCGTACGGAAAAAGATTCAAATTGACGCTTTCTGACGGAACTGTTGTGAGTTTAAATTCAGGAACTACCTTAAAATATCCGGAGCAATTTGGCATCAACGGAAAAAGAAATGTTTACCTGACCGGAGAAGCTTTTTTTGAAGTCGCCAAAGACAAACAACATCCTTTTATTGTCAATGCCAATCAGGTCGATGTTGAAGTTTTGGGAACGAAATTTAATATAAGTGCTTATCCTGAAAACCCAACGGTCAACAGTACTTTGGTCGAAGGAAGTATTCAGATGTATGAAGCCGACAACAAACAAAATGTTATTTTGCTAAAACCCAATCAAATGGCAACCTGGCAAAACAATTCTAAAAAAATAACCACAAAAGAAGTTGACCCTGCCTTCTACTCTGCCTGGACAAAAGGTGAACTTGCTTTTAAAGATACTCCATTTTCTACCATCGCTAAAATCATTCAGCGTACCTACGACGTCGAAATTATCAATGAAAATGCTGTTTTGGCCAAACAGAATTTTACCGGTACTATTAAAATTAGCGAATCCAGTGTCGAAAACATTTTAGAACTTCTAAAACGTGACACGCCATTTAATTATTCCGTTAAAGGAAATACAATAACCATTACCAATCTTCCATAACTAAATAAACATGACTTTTACGATACACGATTTAAGGAAAATTCTATTTTTCCTAGCCTTGCTTTTATCCAGTTTTAAAGGTTTTTCTCAGAATAAAAACATCACTTTACAGCTCAAAAACAAACCTATTAGTTTGATTATTAAAGCCATTGAAGAACAAACCGATTTTAGGATTATTTATAACGCCCGAAAAATTGATGCTGAGCAACTAGCAGATATTAATGTTCAGAATGTGACTTTAGAAACTGCTTTAACGCAATTATTTGCCGGTAAAAACATTTCGTTTTACATCCAGAAAAAACAGGTTTTATTAACGAACGCTGCTCCTGCACTTCCAAACGCTGTTTTAGCTGAAAGCGAAAGACTGATAAAAGGAACTGTTTTAAATGCTAAGGATAAATCGCCTCTTCCGGGCGTTACAGTTTTGGTAAAAGGTACCGGAATGGGTGCTATTACAGATGCAAACGGAAAATTTGTGTACAAACTAAAAGGCAATGACATTAAAAATATTGTTCTTGAAATTCAGTATTTAGGAATGCAGCCTCAAACGACAAGAGTTGAAAATAAAACTGAATTTACTTTTTATCTTGAAGAATTTACAGACGAATTAAATCCGGTTGTAATTACTTCTTCTTATGGAACTACTAAACTAAAAGAAGAGATTGTAGGGAGTATTTCTACATTAAATGCTAAAGATATAGCTGTAGAACAAGCTTCAGAAAGTATCGACAAAATGATTACCGGACAAATTGCCGGTGTAATGGTCGAAAATACTTCTGGTATTGGGGGTCCTGTAAAAATTAATATTCGTGGGCAGGGAACTTTATCATCTTTAACCGGAGCAAAAACCGGAACTTCTACACAGCCGTTAATTATTATTGATGGTGTTGTAATGAGTGAAGAATATGCGATTGATGCCATCTCTTTTAATGGAAGCGGTGATACTTCTGAAGATTTAGCCAACCCGCTAATGAAAATTGCTCCTGAGAATATTGAGACGATATCCGTTTTAAAAGATGCTGCTGCCGTGGGTATTTATGGTGCTGACGGTGCAAATGGCGTAATTTTAATTACGACAAAAAAAGGAAAAAAAGGAAAAACACAATTTGGTTTCTCTAACCAATTGGGAATTTCTTCTGCTATTAACAGAATTAAATATCTAAGTGGAGAACAATTTACTGAACTTAGAAATGATTACATGAAAAATACCACAACAGGGTATACTCCTGTTGCTTATAATGGTATAAATACAGATTGGTTCGAGGTTTTAAACAGAAGCGGAATATATAACAAATACAATTTTAATGTTTCGGGATCGACTTCAAAATTCTCCTATCGTACGAACGTAAGTTATTTAAAAATTGATGAACCTCAACTAGGCAATGATACCAAACAATTAAACGCAGGAATTAATCTGGGATTCAATTCAGGGAAATGGAGTGCCAACTTAATGCTGAATCCAAGTTACGTACAAAAAGATGCCCCAAATATCTTTTCTAGTTTTGCTTATTTGCCAACTCTCGCAGTTTACAATGCAGACGGTTCTTATGCAGATTTGGGAGTAAGCGGTATTACAAGAGGAAATCCGCTGGCTGCTATTGAACAAAATAAAAATCAGTCGCAGACATTTGGCATTCTCGGAAGTTTAAATTTATCGTATCAGCTTAGTAAGGCTATAAAATTTTCGACACTTTTCGGAATGGATTATACGGATAAAGAGCAGGATCGCTATTTTTCTGCTGCAAATGAAAGTGGTCAGTTTAATGGATCTTTTACTCTTAACGGAATTTTGTATCCTGCATGGGGACGCCGAATTCTCAATCAACGAAATTCGACAAAATGGAACTGGCAGGGACAAGTTTTATTTAATAAACAATTAAACGAAAATCATGAAATTGATGGTGTCGCAGGTTTTGAATTATCTGAAGATAAAACAGATTTTAATTTTAAATCCGGAGTAGGATTTGTCAATCCGGATCAAATTAATAAAATCAGTGATGCTGTCAGAGATGATAATCCTGCAACTCCTTTGGTTGATGAATCTAAAGCCGGACAGAGTTCCAGAGGTGAAATTAGCTATAATTCGAGAGTTTCATTTCTATCTCAGGTGAATTATAACTATAAAAAACGTTATTATGTTTTAGCTAATTTAAGACGTGACGAAAGCTCTGTTTTTGGAGATGATACAAACGTTGCTCTTAATGGCGGCGCAGGTTTGAGCTGGATTACAAGCAATGAAAATTTCTTACAGTCAAATACATGGATTGATTTTCTAAAATTTAAAGTGAGTTACGGTTCTACAGGAAATTCAAGAATTGGTTCTTACAGAGCAAAAGGTTTATATAATATTAGCCAAAACGATTATAACGGGTATATCGGAGCAACGACCGGTGCTGCTCCAAACGGGAATTTAAGCTGGGAAAAAAACACAAAATTTAATGTTGGTTTTGATTTTAATATTTTTAAACGAATCGAATTGACTTTAGAATATTACTATGACAACAAAACCGATTTAATTACAACAAGAGATATCCCAACAGAAACAGGATATAATTCTGTTCAGTTAAACGCCTCAAGCATGTATAATAAAGGTTTTGAATTGACTACCAGAATTAAATGGATAAAAAGTAATGCTTTTAAATGGACAACAACATTCAATATTTCTACTGTCGAAAGTAAAGTAACCAATCTAAAAGGTTTAGGAAGTGATTACGCTTTAGGAAATAT
This sequence comes from Flavobacterium frigidimaris, assembly GCA_900129595.1. GTDB lineage: Bacteria > Bacteroidota > Bacteroidia > Flavobacteriales > Flavobacteriaceae > Flavobacterium > Flavobacterium frigidimaris. Next base: position 526,586 of record FQWG01000001.1, read on the forward strand.
TGCCTTAGCACAAAAAATAGGCTATAGCACAACTACTTTATGGGGAATAAAATGGGTTGGAGTTGATCCCGCTACAGGTAGAGATCTTGTAGAAAAGGATGGGAAAATATACGATACCAAAACGTATAATGATTCTCATACTGTTGCAGACTGGGTACCAATTGGTGACACACAGGCAGATGCCTACGGAGGTTTTTTTAACAGTTTTACATTTTATAATAATCTAACCTTATCTGTAAGAGGTGATTTTCAACTAGGAGGCGATGTCTTTGTTGGTGATGTTTATATCGACAAGTATTCTAATACGTTAAATAGAAATCTTTCTGTAAATGCGTACGATTACTGGAGAAATCCGGGTGATAATGTTTCACAGTCAGCAGTAACATCTTCACCTATTATTCCTAATTTAAGTAAGTACATATATGATGGTACTTATGTCCGAATCAGCAATATTAATTTAAGTTATAATGTACCCCTAAAAAATACTTTTCTGGATGCTCTGTCTGTTTTTGCAGATGCTTCGAATGTGGCATATTGGTATAAGGAAAAAAGTCCAAAAGGAATGAACGGAATACGAGAATACAGTTTTATATATCCCCAGGCCAGAACAATCTCGCTGGGAGTTAATGCTAAATTTTAAAGAAATGAAATATTCAAAATACATCACACTTTTTTTCCTGATATTCTCACTACAAAGCTGCAGTGATTTCTTAGAACAGGAACCCGGAACTCAAACCTCTGTCGATGAGCTTTTGCAAAACAAGCAAGGAGTAGTAACTGCTTTAACCGGACTTTATACGGAGCTTGAAGCTAATGTAAAAGATGAACGATTTGCTGTTTATGCTGATTTGCAAGGAGGAAATTTAAAATTTACCCCAACGGCTTCCGGAAGCAGCAGAGGGCAAATTTCTCCATCAGGGAATATTGAGCAGGTTTATTCTTTTGATGATCTGGCGCTTACCAGTAATTACAAATCATTTTATGACGGAAGTTATGATATCATCAATCAGGCTAATTTAATTTTAGAATATACTCCCGCCCTAACCGATGCGACTGACGAAGAAAAGAAACAAATTAAAGCAGAAGCATTGACCATAAGAGCTTATGCACATTTTCTTTTATCACAGGTGTACAGCCAAAATTATAGTTATACCTCAGATGCTTCTCATTTAGGGATTGTTTACAACACAAAATCAATAAAAGCAGGAATAGAATATCCCGAAAGAGAAACTGTAGCCAATACGTATAATTTAATTATAACCGATCTAAAAACAGCAATTGACAATTACTCTGTTTTGGTACTTTCAGGTCCCGTTTACTCTTACTTCAACGTTAACAGTGCAAAAGCGCTGCTTGCCAGAGTTTATCTGCAAAAAAATGACTGGACAAATGCTTACGAAACTGCAAATGATGTCATCACAAATTCCGGGATTAGGTTAACAGAAAAAGAAAATTACCTTGCAGAATGGGCAAAAACAGATCTTCCGGTTTCTGAAATTTTATTAGAATTTTCGATTCCAAGAAATTCAGAAGGTATTGCCGGCAATTCTATGTCAAGTTATTTTGGATATACTTCGGCAACCAGTTATAATAAATATGTTGCTTCTGATGATTTGGTTACTCTTTATGAAAATACAGATTTAAGAAAACAACTATTTCTTACACAATCACTTCAAACATTAGTGAATGGCGTTCTTACGCCTGTGAGCTACAACTTTACTAAAAAATTCCAAAATAATGCCGGTTATGTAGCTTTTAGATTAAGCGAAATGTACTTAATCCGTGCCAAAGCAGCTTTTGAAACCAATAAACCAGATGAAGCAATGGCAGATATCAATAGTATTCGCGCCCGTGCAAATGCGACTTTGCTAACCAATACAGCCAATCTTAAAGAAAATATTCTTTTAGAAAGAAGAAAAGAACTTTGTTTTGAAGGCCATTTATTCTTTGATCTCGTACGCAATCATAAAAATATTTCCAGAAATGACGGTTGTATTTCTACTAGTTGCAGTGTGGCATATCCTTCTTTAAAATTTGTTCTCCCAATACCAACATTCAACACTAATCTTAACCCTAACTTACAACAAAATGACTCGTATTAAGATATTTAGCATATTGTTTATAGCTCTATTAATAACTTCTTGCTCCAAAGACGATTATAAATTAGGTTCTGAGATAGATCCTTTTTTAAGGTTTAATTTTTTGGCAAAAGATAACGTGCCTTTAGAATATCCTGCTGTAAACGGAAGTCTGGCACCTCAATCTACTTATGTAAACAGCTCTGTAAAAACGTTAAAAGTTCCGGTTGCCTTAACAACCCGTAATCTTAAAAGTGCTGTAACGGCCAATTTTAGTGCAGTTTCATCGACTGGCGATAACGAAAGCTTTACAGTAAACCCGGTCAGTCAATTAGTATTTGAAGGAAACAAAGTAACGGATACCATTTTTGTTTCTTTTGATAAAAGATGGACGGACAATCAAAGTATCACTTTAAAATTAGAAACGGTATCTGATCCTGCAGTTCATATCGGAAACCTGAATACAGAATATCCAAATGATACTTTCAAAATTGATTTAGGTGAAATTAAAACCAATTATACTTTTCCGGTTAATCAATATGTAATACAAGGCGTAGTTGGCGAGACAATCGATTTTAAAGTAAATTTCCCTAACGGCTTTTTTCCTTCTGAAATAGAGAATGCATCAATTTTTAAATTTCAAAATGGTTTCGAATACGCGCTTACTCATGATGATTATGGAGATAACAGAAGTTCTGTAACTTATCATTTGACATTGCTGGAAGATCTTCAGAATGATGATGCGCGTTATGAGTCAAAAATAACCTTAGTAAATATTCCAAATTACAATGCAACCGGAAGCCTTAATTTAACAATTGTAAAACCGACAAAATCACCAAGAGATCTACAGGCAAATCCTGCATCAAAATTTACAGATCCTACCAATGCATTTTATTTAACTTATGGTGAACATTGGTTTAACAACAATAACACTTGTACATGGCAGACTTTTAATGCTTTAACCTTTCCTGTTGTGGTAACAAAGGACAATGAGAATGCTATACTTTACAGCGACAAAGGAACAGCAAATCCTAATGACGATGTGTATCACGATGCCTTTAAAATTGGATTTAATGTTGCCACCGGAACAAATACAGTAAACTCTTTTGGTTTAAAAAGATGGTTTTCTAACGAAAGTGCATCTGCTGCTATTTCTCCGGGATTTAATATTACTTCTGCTTTAGAATTTTTTCCTGAAAACGGAAACAGCAAAACGCAGGGAACCGTATTGGTGATTCCACAAGATTTAACTATTGGGTCCAGCGCATCAAATACTCATATTATTGCTATTTCAGGCGAAGGAACTTACAAGGAAATCAGTGCCGGTTTATTTGAGATTTCATTTGAGTTAAAACTAACAAACGATAAACTATTTGGAGGAACCGTTTCGACACAATACAGAATGTATAACAACAGGGTTTATCCAAAACCAGCGGCTTTAAATATTCCGTGTCCTAAAGAAGTTACGCTTTAAAAGTTCTCAGTCGCAGTTTTATAATTTCATAAATGACAAAGTTGTAACCTAATTTATTTCTATCTTCAAACATAGCCCGTGGTTGAAACCACGGGCTATGTTTGACAAGTTTACAAGTAAAAAAAAACGCAAACTGCGACTGAAACCTGAAACAAATCAAACAAAAACAAAAAAATTGAAAAAACTAATCGTCCCTCTCCTATTCCTCGTGAGTTTAACGGCCTACAAAACCGTTGAACAGCCTGATTACATAGACATTCAGGAATTACGAAAACTATATTCCGGCGGTGATGTTACAAAATGGCCCGCAGCAGCATTACACGAAAATGTCGATAAAGCTACATTTCAGGATATTGGCGTGCTTCCTCCCGTTCCCTATCCGGATTATAATCCGTATTCGAAGGAAAAAGAAAGTCTGGGCAAAATATTGTTCTTTGATCCAAGATTATCCGTTAGCGGACAAATTGCCTGTGCATCGTGCCACAATCCTGAATTGGGCTGGACAGATAATTTAACACGCTCCTTTGGTCATGATCGCCAAACCGGAAAACGCAATTCGATGACGATTCTTAACTCGGCCTATGCCACCTCTTTATTCTGGGACGGTCGTGCTTCAAGTCTCGAAGATCAGGCACAATTTCCGATTGGTGATCCTCTTGAAATGAATGAAAAACTGACAATTGCCGTTGATAAAATCGCTAAAATTAAAGGATACAAACCGCTGTTTGAGGCCGCTTTTGGAGACAAAAAAGTAAATCTGCAAAGAATACAATATGCCATTGCAACTTTTGAAAGATCGATCAATAGTCCGAAAAGCAAATTTGATAATTTCGTTAGCGGAAAATCGGAAGCATTTACCGATTCGCAGGTAAAAGGCCTGCATTTGTTCCGAACGAAAGCGCAATGCATCAATTGTCATAATACGCCTTATTTCAGCGACAATCAGTTTCATAATGACGGACAAACTTTATTTGGTACCAAAAATGAAGATTTCGGACGGTATAATGTTACTAAAGACGTAAAAGACATTGGTAAATTCAGAACACCAACATTGCGTGAAGTAGCCAATACTAAACCCTGGATGCATCACGGACATTTTCCTACTTTACTGGATGTTGTAGAATTATACAATTTAGGAAACCCTTCTCCTGTTCAGAAAAAATATCTGGGAACGGCAAGAGATTCCTTAATTCCAAAAGCTGATCTTATGCTAAAAAAACTGAATTTAAACAAAGAAGAAATCAGCGATCTTTTGGCTTTTATAGAAACTTTGAGTACGCCAACACGAAGAATTATAACACCAACAATGCCGAAATAAAATGATTTGCAAATTACCCCAAACAGTGTCTAACCTTTGTGGCATTTTCATATGAAATGGGCTTTTTTTTTAAATTTTAAACACATAGAAACATAGCTCAAATAAATGTAGAAAGACGTTTCACTACAAATAAATCTCATAGTACTTTGTGAAAAAATCATGATTTTCTAAAAGAATCTAAATTGCAGTTTTAAATCTATGTTTCTATGTGTTTAAAAAATTAGGCATTACAATAAGAGAAACTTTAATCATAATTTACTATCCTTTCATTGAAGTATAAAATAGCTTGTGAATCATAATCCTTCCATCATTTCTTAAATTTGTTTGAAACGAAAGAAGCTTTTTCTTCTTATAAAAAATACCACCATGAAGTTAGCACACATTCAAATTCAATCCAGCGATATACAACAAACTGCCACTTTTTATAAAGACATTCTTGATCTTACTATTATAGAAAAAACCAAAGAATCGATTAGCATTCAGGCGGGAGATTCTATTCTAAAATTCGTTGAAAATCCTCAATTTAGTTCTATTTATCATTTTGCGTTCAATATTCCTGAGAACAAATTAGACGAAGCCATTGATTGGTGTAAAAGCAAAGTAGATTTAATTTTTATTGAAGATCAAAAAGTCATTACCAATTTCGAAAACTGGAATGCCAATGCGGTTTATTTCTATGATAATAATGGTAATTTATTAGAATTTATTGCCCGTCATGACCTTGATAATGCGCAAACAGAATCATTCAGTTCTCAATCAATTCTGAATATTAGTGAAATAGGAATCGTAAATGATAATCCATTAGCATTAGGAAAACAATTGATCAAAGAACACGGTTTAGCATTCTTTTCTAAAAATGCTAATAGCGAACTTTTTGCTGCCGTTGGTGATGATGAAGGTTTGCTGATTATGGTTAAACCAAATAGAAACTGGTATCCGACGCAAACACCTTCTGAAAGTAATAAAACAGCCGTTAGAATTGAAAATAAAGGGAATAAAATAGAATTAAATTTTTAATACGATTCTTATTTCCATCGCTTACTATTCCTTATTTTTATAAAAATTTAAATTTCAAAAAAATGCCATTCGTTAGAATCAGCCTTCCCAAAAAGCTTTCATTAGAAACAAAAAATACTATTTCAGCATCAATTCATGAGTCTTTAATAGCCGAATTTAATATTCCAAAAGACGATTATTTTCATGTGATCGAAGAATTAGAATCGCATCAGATAAAATATCCTGAAAGTTATCTTGGTATTTCACATTCTGAAGATATTATTTATGTGCAAATCACGGCAGGACAAGGAAGAACGGTAGAACAAAAGAAAAAGTTATACCATCAGATTGCGACAAGAATTTCGACTTCCACCGAAATTTTGATCAATAATGTGATCATTGTTTTATTAGAAAATAATGGTTTAGAGAATTGGTCTTTTGGTAACGGAGAAATTCAGGAACCCACACATTTGAAGAAATAATTACTCAAACAGAAAATCCCAATTCAAAATTAATGAATTGGGATTTTGTTTTATTTGAATGAAGTAATTTAAAACTTCATCTTCTGAATTCTCACGGCATTTAAAATTGCCAGTAACGCTACTCCAACATCGGCAAAAACAGCTTCCCACATTGTGGCAAGTCCGCCGGCACCCAAAATCAGTACAAAAGCTTTTACGACAAAAGCCAGGGTAATATTCTGCCATACGATTTTTTTGGTTTGTTTCCCGATATTGATGGCCATCGCAATTTTACTTGGTTTATCATCCTGAATCACAACATCGGCCGTTTCGATCGTGGCATCACTTCCTAAACCTCCCATTGCGATACCTACGGTACTTAAGGCGATAACAGGAGCATCATTTACACCATCGCCCACAAAAGCTACGGTTTCGTTTTTGGCTTTAATCTCGTTGAGTTTATTCACTTTATCTTCCGGAAGCAAATCTCCAAAAGCATTTGCGATGCCTAATTTATCCGCAACAAATTGCACTACATTGGTTTTATCACCGCTTAGCATGGTTACTTTAACGCCTAATGCTTTTAGTTTGTTTACTGCTTCCTGTGCATCTCCTTTTATTTCATCGGCAATAGTCAAATATCCTGCGAACTTATTATCATACGCAATGGCAATTGTAGTGTAAACAACCGAATTTGGATCAATATCATATGAAATGTTGAATTTATCCATCAATTTGAAATTCCCCACATGCAATTCTTTTCCGTTGATTTCGGCTTTTAAACCATGTCCGGAAATTTCTTCTACGTTTTTCAATTCAATTGAAGCATCAATCTGCCCCACATGATTATGAATTGCCGTTGCCACAGGATGTGTACTCTGACTTTCGAGAACATTAACGAGTTTCAGAATCTCAACTTTATCAAAACCTTCCTGAATAATAACTTCCTGAACTTTAAAAACACCTTCGGTCATGGTTCCGGTTTTATCCATCACCACATTTTGAATGGTTGAAATACTATCGAGAAAATTACTTCCTTTAAACAGAATTCCGTTTTTACTCGCCGCACCAATTCCTCCAAAATACCCTAACGGAATACTGATGACCAAGGCACAAGGACATGAAATTACCAGGAATACCAAAGCTCTGTACAACCAGTCACTAAAGACATAATTGTCTACAAAAAGCCATGGCAATACACAAATCGCAATCGCCAGATACACCACGATTGGCGTATAAATCTTGGCAAATTTCCTGATAAACAATTCCGCAGGCGCCTTTTTGGTCGTGGCATTTTGTACCATTTCCAGAATCTTAGACAATTTACTGTCTTTATAAGCTGTGGTTACTTTTACCAGTGCAACGGTATTTCCGTTGATCATTCCGGCCAAAACTGTTTCTCCTTTTACTTTGGTATCCGGCTTGCTTTCGCCTGTTAACGCCGCAGTATTAAACGAAGCGGTATCAGACAACAGTTCTCCGTCAAGACCTAATTTTTCTCCGGCTTTCAGCTGTATTATTGATCCTATCTTTGCATCAGCTGCTTTGATTATTGTGGCAATGTTATTTTCTAAAATACTGACCTCATCCGGACGTTGATCCAATAAACTTTTAATATTAGATTTGGCACGGCTTACCGCCAGTCCCTGAAAGTTTTCTCCAATAGTATAAAACAACATTACGGCAACACCTTCGGGGTATTCGCCTATTGCAAAAGCGCCTATTGTTGCGATACACATCAGAAAAAATTCCGAAAAGACATCGCCTTTTATAATGCTTTCATACGCTTCTTTCAAAACTGGCCATCCAACCGGTAAATACGCTATTATGTACCAGGCAATCCTGACGTAACCTGTAAACCAGTTTTGCGGAAAATAATTGTCAAATCCAATCCCAATAAGCAATAAAACAAAGGAGATTATGGCTGGTAAAAATATTTGAAACAAACTGCCTTCCGCATTATGTTCATGATCGTGACCGTCTCCGTGATCATGTCCGTCATCATCAGAATGAACGGGCTCATCATGTGAGCAACAACATGTAGGTTGTTTTGGTTTCTTTTTTATTATTTTTTCTTCTCTATGTATATGTTCCATAAAATGAGTTTCAAGTTTTATTTGTTTCAAGTTTAAACTTTAAACTTTGTTTAAATATGTTCTAAAATTACGGATTTTGAGCCAATTGTCTATAGGTAGCGTTTTATTTTAATCTTGCAAATTCTGCACCCGCTAAAAAAAACTTAGCATCTTAGTAACTTAGCCACTTAGCGCCTCAAAAAATTAGTGACTATGCTCTCCTCCGCCTTTCATTGCTGAAAGCAGATAAAAAGCACCTTTAGTTACAATTTTTGCATGAGGAGGAATTTTATCTACAAATTTTATTTCGGTAAAACCTAAATCTGTAGTTCCCGGAATCACCTCAACTGCTTTAAAATGGATTTCATGTTCGTGAGGTTTTCCTGGCGCTGCTTTCTCTTCCTCATGTTCTTCATGTTCTTCTTCCTGGATATAAACAAAGTATTTCTCTGCATTTCGAACCACAGCATCTTTTGGTACTGCAGGAACCGTAGCATTGGTAATGTTGATATTTGCCGAAACATACATTCCGGGAATCAGTCCTTTTGCATCTGCCGGCTCGATTTTGGCATGAACGGCAACCGTTTTACTTTCATTAGAAAAGGACTTATTGATTCCAAAAATCTTTCCTTTGATCGATTTATTCGATTGGTTTGTCAGGACAAAATCAATTACCTGTCCTACCGAAATAGAACCCAAATCTTTCTCATAAACATTCAGGTCTAAATGCATCTGGCTATTGTCAACCACCTCAAACAATGCAACGCCGGTTTGTGCATAAGCTCCTTTTGCAATGCTTATTTTTCCCACATAACCGCTAATTGGTGCTACAATGGGTACTAACGATGTACTTCCTTTTGTACTCACATGCAAAGCTTCTAATTTGTTCTTTGCAGCCTGCGCCCTTGCTCTTTCTGCCGCTAGTTTTGATTTTACTTCCTGGAAAATTTTTCTCGGATTTACATTCTCATCGCTTAACGTTTTCTGGCGATTGTATTCTAATTGCAAATATTCGATATTGGCTGTAGCCGAATGATAATCTTCCTGCATCTCGATCACTTCAAGATTCTGGATGGTCGCCAAAACTTTTCCTTTGTTGACATAAGTACCTTCTAAAACAAAAATGTCTTTTACCGTTCCTCCAATCAAAGTCGAAACTTCGGCTGAATTTTGTGGCGGAACTGTCGTATAACCATTGGCTTTTATGACTTTGTTCAGGTTTCTGTCTTCTACAAAACCGGTTTCGATTCCGACTGTTTTATATTGGGATTCGTTTAAAGCTACTTCTGTTTGTGATTTTTCTTCTTCGGGTTTTTCTTCAGTCTTTTTTTCATTGCACGAAATTAATATTCCGCTGTAGGCTATAAGCAATAAGCTATAAGCTAATCTTCTTTGTGAACTTTGCGAAAAAGCTTTGCTCCCGATAGCTATCGGGATTGCAGTTAAATTTATTTTCATTTTAATTGTTTTTGATGGTTGGAAATTGAACTTCGATGGCACTTTGATTAAAATTATGGGTCGCCTCTGTGTATTGCTTTTTAATATCAATTGCCTGATTCAGAAAACTGATGTACGACCAGTAACTCATATCGCCATTAGCATAACTTTTTTGCGCGGTATTAATAATCTGATCCGCATATTGCAAGCCTTCTTTCTGATAATAGTCTAATGCCTTTTTTTGTTTTGCAAAATTGTTCTCTAATTCCTGTCTCTGCAGGTTCAGCGTTAGTTTATTTTTATCTAAAGCCAATTGCGATTGCGAAATACTGATTGCCGATGCCTGTGCTCTTGCTGTATTAACTCCCCCAAACAGCGGAATCTGCAATCCGGCCGTAAATCCCTGAAACAACGATTTGGTATCTATCGTTTGCGCAAAATAACCCAATCCTAATTTCGGCGTTCGCATCGCTTTATAGGTATTGGCTTCTTTTTGAAATACCGAAATCTGCTGCTCATAATAATCCGTCATTAAACCTTCTGCTTTTGAATTTCCTTCTTCTCTTAGAACAGTATATTGTAGTAATGTTTTATCATCAGGAACAATGTTTTCATCCGTCTGAACAAAGAACTGCAGCTGCTTTTGGTAAATCACCAAATCATATTCTAATTGTGCTTTTTGAGTTTCAATCTCTTTCACTCTTACTTTCGCACTAATTACTTCGATGTTTCCGCTTTCTCCGGTCTGAAAACGCAATTCTGCATTCTTTAGGAATTTGGTATAAATATCATTCAGTTCCGAGTTTAATTTTTGCATAGAAACTCCATACAAGTATTGATAATATGCCAGCGTTACTGCTTTTTCTGTTTCATAAGAAGACAATGCTTTTCGTTTCTCGGCCAGTTTTACCAATTCTTCCTGCAATTGCCTGTTTGCTTTTGTAATATTCCCAATTGGAAAATACTGCTGAACGGAAACATTATGGTCAAAATCAACGCTGTTGAATTGTCCTCCCTGATATTGCACCTGAAGTGCCTCCGGCTGAAATGCAGTCTTTTTCAGAACCGTTTGTCTTTCTATTTCTTTATCAGCAATTTTTAAGTCGATGTTGTTTGATTTGGCGAGTTCTATCGCTTTTTCTAAGCTGATTTTTTCTTGTGCCTGCGAAAGCATGCTAACCAATAAGATTATGCTTAACCGCAATCCCGATAGCCATCGGGAGCAAAGCTTTTTCGCAAAGTTCGCAAAGGGTTTTCTGTTTATATTATATATTGAATTCATTTTTTATTTTTTAAATTTCTTTGCCTTAATTTTTTGTTTCACGCAGATTCTGCAGATTTTAGCCGATTTAATTTCATAAAGTTCTATGGATTAAAATCTGCGTGAAACAAAATCTTTTTTAATCATCATTGCGTTCTTCGCGTATATCTTCGCGCTCTTTGGTGTTGTTTTTTTTCTCCAATAGCAAATACAAAATCGGTAAAACGATTAAAGTCAATAAAGTTGCAGTGAATAGTCCTCCAATAACCACAGTTGCCAAAGGTTTTTGCACCTCTGCTCCTCCGCTAGTGGATAATGCCATCGGCAAAAATCCTAAAGACGCAACGGCTGCAGTCATTAAAACGGGACGTAACCTTGTTCTGGTTCCTATAAGAACCCTTTCGAGCGGATCTAATATTCCTTCTTTTTTGAGCTGATTGAAATACGATATTAATACGATTCCGTTTAAAACGGCAATTCCAAACAAAGCAATAAAACCAATTCCTGCCGAAATACTAAACGGCATTCCGCGCATCCAGAGTGCAAAAACACCGCCGATGGCTGACAACGGAATGGCTGTAAAAATCAATCCGGCCTGTTTGAAACTTTTAAAGGTGAAATAAAGTAAAACCAGTATTAATCCCAAAGCGATCGGCAATGCTACCGAAAGTCGCTTGGTCGCCTCAATCAGGTTCTCAAACTGACCGCCATAGGTTACATAATAGCCTGCAGGAAGTTTGAAATCTTTGTCTAATTTTTGCTGAATTTCCTCCACAACACTTTTTATGTCCCGGCCACGAACATTTAATCCAATTGTAATTCTTCGTTTTCCATCTTCACGGGTTACCTGTACGGGACCTTGCTCGTAATCTACAGTCGCAACCTGCGAAAGCGGTACCTGCTGGCCATTTGGCAACGGAATAAATAAATTGCTTACATCTGTAATATCAGCGCGATGTTCTTCATTCATTCTCACTACAACATCAAATCGTTTACTCTCGTCGTAGATTTTTCCGGCACTTTCTCCGGCAAATGAAGAACGGATAATCTGGTTGATATCAGAAATATTCAATCCGTATAAAGCAATTTTATTATAATCATATTTGATGGTAATCTGAGGTAATCCCGTTACTTTATCCGCTTTTAAATCACCAATTCCTTCGATACTTTTAATTCTCGAAATTAACTCTGTCGCTTTAGCATCCAGAATTTCCAGATCATCACCAAAAATTTTAATCGCAATATCGCTTCGGCTTCCGGTCATCAATTCATTAAAACGCATCTGAATAGGCTGTGAAATCTCAATATTGGCACCTGGGATTACTTCCATTTCCTCTTTCATGGCATTAGCCAATTCTTCCCAGTTGCGGTATTTTTTGCCCCATTCTTTTTTGTCTTTCAGTACAATAATCAAATCCCCGCTTTCAATTGGCATTGGATCTGTCGGGATTTCACCGCTTCCTATTTTAGTGACAATAGTTTTAATCTCCGGAAATTTTGCTTTTAATATTTGTTCGTATTTAGTAGTCGTTTCAATCATCTGTGTCAGCGAACTTCCGGTCATAATCGTAGCATTTATTGCTAAATCGCCTTCTTCGATTGTTGGGATAAATTCTCCTCCCATACTATTAAAAACAACCAATCCAAATGCAAATAAACCAAGCGCTATTGCCAGAACGGTCTTTTTAAACTGTAATGCTTTCTCTAAAAATGGCGCATATACTGACTCTAACCAAGCCATCATTCTGTCGCTGAAATTTTCTTTATGCTTTGTATTTTTAGATAAAAACAAAGCACTCATCATTGGCACATAAGTAAGGGAAAGTACAAAAGCTCCTGCAATAGCAAAACCAACGGTCATTGCCATAGGTTTAAACATTTTACCTTCAGTACCTACCAATGCGAGAATGGGCAGATAAACGATCAGGATGATAATTTCTCCAAAGGCAGCACTATTTCTAATTTTCGAAGCCGAATTATAGACTTCGACATCCATTTCGATTTGGGTTAAGTCTTTCTTTCGTTTGAGTTTTTGTAAATGATGCATTGTGGCTTCAACAATAATCACGGCACCGTCAACAATAATCCCAAAGTCGATTGCTCCTAAACTCATCAGGTTGCCGCTTACGCCAAAGGCATTCATCAGAATAACGGCAAAAAGCATCGCCAGCGGAATGACGGAGGCTACAATTAAACCGGCACGAAGATTTCCCAGAAATAAAATCAGTACAAAAATCACGATCAATGCACCTTCTAATAAGTTCTTAGTAACGGTTCCCATTGCATTATCTACTAATTTACCTCTGTCGATAAAAGCTTCAGCAACCACGCCTTCAGGCAAACTTTTATTGATCTGAATCATTCGCTCTTTGATTCTGTCTACAACGGCGCTTGAGTTTTCGCCTTTTAACATCAACACCATTCCGGAAACAATTTCTCCTTTTCCGTCTTTGGTCGATGCGCCGTAACGCAACGCTACACCTTCACGAACCTCAGCAACATCCCGAACTAAAACAGGGGAACCATTTCGGTTTTTAACCACCACATTTCCTAAATCCTTTGTGCCTTTTGCCATTCCAACGCCACGTATAAAATACGCATACTGGTCTTTTTCAATATACGCACCACCCGTATTTTGATTGTTTTTTTCTAAAGCATCAAAAATTTCGGTAATCGTAACGCCCAGACTATTCAGTTTATTTGGGTTTACGGCAATTTCGTATTGTTTCAATTTCCCGCCCCAGGTACTCACATCTGCCACGCCTTTGACACCTTGCAATTGCGGAATAATAATCCAATCCTGAATCGTTCTTAGTTTTACAGCATCGTATTTGTTTTCATACCCTTTTTTGGCATAAACATCATATTGGTAAATCTCACCTAATCCTGTTGAAATTGGCGCTAATTCAGGTGAACCGGCATAAGCGGGAATGTTTTCCTCGGCTTGTTTCAAGCGTTGAAAAATCTGCTCTCTTGCCCAGTAAATATCAACATCATCTTCGAAAACAACGGTGACAACCGATAATCCGAAACGCGAAATACTGCGGAGTTCTATAATATCCGGAACTGTTTTTACCGCCTGCTCTAACGGATAGGTAATCAATTGCTCGACTTCCTGACTTGCCAGAGTTGGCGCCGCCGTAATGATCTGCACCTGATTATTGGTAATATCAGGCAAAGCATCTAATGGCAGTTTTTTAAGGGAATAGCTTCCCCAAGCTATTAATATAAGGGTAAATAGTAGTATAACGAACTTGTTCTTTATACTAAACTGTATTATTTTATCTAACATTTTTAATGGTATAATGACGTGAGAAATTAGACATGGTATGTCTATTAAATACTGTGGAAAACCCACAACTCTCTATCCCGAACCTAATCGGGCATCATTATGCTATTTGGGGCGGCTGCCAGATACTCCCGAAGAAATTGGAAGTGACAACTGAAGTATAATCAGGTAACTGAATTGAAATAATAGAATAAGACACGGGAAAATCAAAACTTAATGAAGTTTGGTACGTCAATACCTGAGCTCCGCAGCAATTACAAGCGCAGAACGGGGAACATAAATCGTTTTGTTTGTCGTGTGAATGATTTGCCTCAGAAGAAAATTGGGCAATTTTGTGAGCAGCACTGTTCACTTCCATATCTGCACAAGGCATATTTGAAAGTGCCATTAAATAAAGTGATAATATAACAGTTATCCATTTCACGACGTAAAAATACTATTTATTTCAATTCAAACTCCAATAATTAATAAATCATCATGGCAAAAAAGGGTTAATTCTTTAAAATCTGATTGCGTTTCGTTTAAATAAAAAATTGCGTTTCTTAAAAAAATATGGTTACCGATAAAAAATTTTAGTTAACTTTAACAATAATTAACATATGTTTTGAGTTCATCCTTTTAAGCCGAAAAAATATATTCCTCTACAAACCAAAAACATACATATATAGTCCTTTAATAATACCATTAGTACATATTTCTTTTACGCAGTTCTATTAATTAACAATTATAAACACGAAATCAATGAAATGTAATACACTACTATTAGCCTTATTATTATTCTTTAGTATACAAATTTTCGGGCAGGTCTACACCGAAAAAATCGTAGGAGCAAAAAATCAGGAATTAAAAGACAGCCTTGCATAGAAAAATACCCGTATGCTTTACCAATTTGGGGAGAAAAAGTAGCTCAAAAAGGCTATAAATTACCTTATTCTGCAGGACTCTCTATAAACTACTTTTGGCAGGATTCTCAAATCAATATTACAGACTTACAAGTAGGCTTTAATAATGGTCCCTTATATAATTTAGATGAAATTGTTCGTTTTGATAAATCGTCTGTTGAAGTTGGAGCTCTTACGATCAGACCGGACATTTGGCTGCTTCCTTTTTTAAATGTCTACGGAATTTTTGGAAAATCAAATCCAACTACTAAAATAAATGCAGGAATATGGATTCCTGATGCCGATAATAACTGGTCGCAAGTAGCCAGTTTTAATACCAAAGCCAATTTTAGCGCTACAACATTTGGATTGGGATTAACACCTACTATTGGTATTGGCGGAGGCTGGCTGGCACTGGATATGAATATGTCCTGGAGCGATGTTAGTGCGCTGGACAAACCTGCTTTCTCTTATATTTTTGGACCAAGGTTAGGTAAAACTTTTAAGCTTCGAAAACCCGAAAGAAATATTGCGGTTTGGGTAGGTGGTTTTAGAGTACATATTGAAGGAAATACGAAAGGAAACATTTCGCTCTCTGATGTCTTAAATCTTGACAATGCACAACAAAAAGTAGATGACGGATTGACAAAAGTATCTGAAAACCAAACAAAAGTGGATACCTGGTGGGACGGATTAACTCCTTCTCAACAAAAAAGCCCTGCCAATGTTGCCAAGCACAATACTGCAAACAGGGCGCTGGAATCAGCCGGAACATTCCTGACGACATTAGATGGTGCTTTGAGCACGGCAGAATCATCAACGGTACAGTATTCGTTACATAAAGCACCTAAGGATATGTGGAATTTTATTGTAGGATCTCAATTTCAATATAACAAGCATATTATGTTTCGAGTAGAAGCTGGATTTTTAGGAACCCGTACACAATATTTGGGCGGGCTTCAGTATCGTTTTGGACTTTAAACCCGATCATATGAAAAAAGGTTTATTATTACTTATTGCATTGTTTTGTATGGCTCCTGCGCACTCTCAAGTTTTAATTTCCTTAATTTTTGGAGACAAACTTAATTCTCCTTTTCTGGAGTTTGGCCTTGAAGGCGGTGTGAATTTTTCTACTATTACTGATCTGGAAAGTTCGGGAACAAATCCCGGCTTTAATCTTGGTTTTTATTTTGATTTTCGATCGAAACAAAATCCGGCATGGATGATTAATACGGGAGTAATTGTAAAATCTCCGATGGGCGCACACGGAATTCCGGTGTATTCACTAAACGATACCAATCTCGACAATACTTTTGCCGGAGGAAGTGTCAACCGTGAAATAAGATATTTCAATGTTCCTATTTTGATCAAATATCAGTTTAAGAATAATATCTATCTGAAAACCGGACCTCAGTTTGGCTTATTGGCCAAAGCGTTTGATGAGTTTACCAAGGAAGTAAATAAAGATGATGTTGTTTATAAAAAGAATATCCGCGATCAGATCCGCGTGATTGATGCCGGAATCGCTCTTGGCGCAGGGTATCATATGAATATTGGAAATGGTCTGAACGTAACTGTTCAGTATTATTACGGATTGGTTCCTGTAATGAAAGGAGACGGCCCAAATGTCTACAACAGATCTTTGTACGTCACTGCAGGGCTCCCAATTGGAAAAGGTAAAGCAGCACAAAGAAGGGCGGACAAAGAAGCTGAACTCAACAAAATTGTTCTTCCAGAAGATGAAATGAAACCTGAAAAATAAATTCTTACGTATTGATCGTACTAATAAATTTCAGGATCTCGTTATTATCCAAAACAAAATCTGGCTGGGTATTCAAAATAGCATTATGGGGCATAAAAGGCATATCAGCAGCAAGCGGATTTTGAACTACGATAGTTCCTCCGGCGGCCTGAATTGTTTTTAAACCGTAAGTTCCATCTGTATTTGAACCGGACAATAAAATTCCGACTAATGATTCTCCGTAAATTTCTGCTGCAGATTCAAAAGAAACATCGATACTGGGACGGCTGTAATTTATTTTTTCTGAAATATCGAGCGAAAGTGTCTCGTTTTTTTCGAATAACAAGTGATAATTGGATGGCGCTACATAAACAAAACCCGGTAAAAGAGGCACCTTATCCTCTACAGGTTTTACTGAAACACTTGATTTTAAAGCAATCAGTTCTTCGAGAGTCTGATCGTCTGTACTTTTTCTGTGTACCACAATTACAATTGCAAAACCTTTTAATTCCGGCAATTCCGGCAAGATTTGCATCAAAGCATTCAAACTTCCTGCAGATCCTCCTATTATAACGACTTTACAGCCTGATATTATTTTACTTTCCTCCATATTTTTTCTTTATCCAGCTGTTTGTATTTGTTGGGAGTAACCGAATATTTAATAGTTTCTTTTGTTCCCAATGCTAAAAATCCTAAAACGGCCAGACTTTCATCGAATAAATTAATAACTCTTTTTTGGAGATCGTTATCAAAATAAATTAAAACGTTCCGACACAATATCATATCAAACTCATTGAATGATGTATCTGAAACTAAATTATGCTGTGAGAAAACCATCTTTTCAGCTAATTCTTCATTAAACTTGGCAATACCGTAATTTGCAATGTAATAATTCGAAAAATCTTCCTGTCCGCCAGCGTCACGATAATTTTCTGAGTATTCTTTCATCATCCGCAAAGGAAAAATTCCTTTTTTGGCTGTTTCTAATACGGTCGAATTAATATCTGTGGCATAAATTAATGATTTATGCAGTAAACCGGCTTCTTTTAGCATAATGGCCATCGAATATACTTCTTCGCCTGTAGAACAGCCAGCATGCCACAATCTGATGAAGGGTTTTGTACCTAATAAGGGTAAAATTTCATTTCGTACAACAGCATAAAATGAAGGATCTCGAAACATTTCAGTTACATTAACCGTGATCTCATCAACCATTCTTTTATAGTACTCCGGATCATAACGAACCCTGGAAAGAAATTCATGAAAATGAGTAAATCCATCTAAATGCATTACCCTGTTGACACGTCTTTTTAATGAAGCTCTCGAATAGCTGCCAAAATCAAAACCATAATACTCATAAACCTCATTAATAAGCGTTTCTAACTCGATATCCTCAATCATAATCCCCTCAAATTTTGCCTAAAATTAGCAGTAATTTATCTACATCAACCGGTTTTGAAATATACGCATCTGCCCCGGCCTCCAAACATTTTTCTTTGTCGCCTATCATTGCCTGAGCCGTTACCGCCACAATAAAAGCCGATCTTCTGTTGGGAAGTGCTTTTATAAGCGGAATTGCATCATAACCATCCATTTCCGGCATCATCATATCAATCAAAATCCCATCAATAACTTCATCCGAACTTAGTATTCTTAAAGCTTCTTCGGCACTTAAACAAGACAAACAATCAAATGATTTTGCACGCAAAGTGTGTTCTAAAGCAAAAATATTTCTAGAATCGTCATCAATAATCAAAAGTCTTTTTTTATTCATTTCGTCTACTTTTTAATTTGGTTTGTTTTTTCGCCACTAATTCCAGGAATTATTTTTTTACTATTTGTACAGTTTATTTTTTTGCAACTGCCGATAGCTATCGGGATTCAGAGGTTAAAAAGGATTTTTAGATTTAATCTGTAACCAAACTTCTTTCCTCTATAATCCTTCCTCTATACTCTTTTCTCTTTTCTCTTCCTTCTCTTCCTTCTCTTCCTTCTCTAAATCTTATCATACAACCACACTCGCAATAACGAAAGCAGCTGATCGATATCTACTGGTTTGGTTATATAATCTGAGGCTCCGGCTTTGATACATTTTTCACGGTCACCTGTCATGGCTTTGGCTGTTACGGCAATAACCGGTAAATTTAGAAATTTAGGGTTGGCGCGTATTTTTTCAGCCGTTTCATAACCGTCCATATTAGGCATCATCATGTCTAATAAAACGATATCAGTATCAGGATGTTCTGCCAGTATCTTGATCGCCTCTTTACCATCAAAAGCAGTAATTACATTCATTTTAAAAACTTCAAGCGCTTTTGTCAGCGAATATATATTACGAACATCATCGTCTACAATCAATACCTTTTTCTCATGAAGGATATTGTTTAGTAAATTTAGCTTTTTATAGCTTTCTTTCTTATCATTTCCTTCTTTTTTATCTTCAACTAAATGAAGGAATAACGAAACCTCGTCAAGCATTCTTTGATACGAATGTGCTGTTTTGACAATAATAGAATCGGCATATTTTTTAATTTTCACTTCTTCTTTCATCGATAAACTTTTTCCTGTAAAAACAATTACAGGCAAGTTTTCTAATCCCGGAGATTTTTTTACTCCGTCGAGAATCTGATACGCATGTTTGTCCGGAATTCCCATATCGAGAATCACGCAATCCACTTCTGTTTTATTTAAGGCGTCAAGTCCTTGCGAAACCTCGCTTTTTATCTCTGAATTTATATTATAGGTTTCTAAGAAATAAGCCAGTGCTTTTGCATGTTTCGGATTGTCCTCAATAATTAAAACCTTTTGTGCTTCTTTATTTATAATGTGTTCAATTCGTAAAAACACATCCGGAATTTTCTCGAAAGCCACCGGTTTGTCTAAGAAATCTACGGCACCTTTGAGCAGACTTTCCTGTTTTAATTTATGCGATGACATAATATGTACCGGAATATGTTTGGTTTCGCTGTGATTTTTTAATTCTTCCAGCACTTCCCAGCCGCTTTTTATTGGCAGCTCAATGTCTAATAAAACGCCAACCGGCTTATACAATAAAGTAAAGTTTAAAGCATAATCCCCACGAACCGAAACAACTCCTTTATATCCTTTTTTTCTTGTAAAAGTCAAAAGGGATTTCGCAAAATTAATGTCATCCTCAACAATCAGGATTACTTTATCTGTTGGTAAAATCGAATTTCTGTCGTCTTCAATCTCATCGGGAATCGTAGCGCTTAAATATTTATTTTTTACCGGAGCTTTTTCTGTTTCTTCTACTTCTGTAAATTCTGTTGGCGGAATTCTCTCTACATTAATTTTATGAATAGCGGATCCAAAAACCGGAAGACACAATGTAAACGTACTTCCCTCCTGCACTTTACTATGCAGGATTATTTCGCCGCGAAGTAATTTTGCCAATTCTCTGCTGATCGATAATCCTAAACCGGTTCCTCCATATTTACGTTTTGTCGAACCATCTGCTTGTTGGAATGCTTCGAAAACCAAAGGTTGTTTCTCTAACGGAATTCCGATTCCGGTATCTTTTACAATAAAGCAAATGATTTTATCATCGTCTTCATTAATTTTAATTTCTAAGCTTACTGTTCCTTTTTCTGTAAATTTAATCGCATTCGAAATCAGGTTTTTCAAGATTTGCTCCAGACGCATTTTGTCGGTTTTGATCACAATTGGCGCATCTTTTGAAAGAATTTCAAACTTAATTCCTTTTTCTTTTGCCACCTGATTGAACAAATTCCATAAAGTATCTGTAATTTCTTTAGTAGAAACATCTAAAAATTCAAGCTCCATTTTACCGGCTTCAATTTTAGATAAATCCAGAATTTCATCGATTAATCCTAACAAACTGTTCCCGGAACTCTGAATCACTTTAGCAAATTCAATTTCTTCCTCGACCATGCTTTTGTTATTATTCTCAGATAACAAACGGCTTAAAAGTAAAATTGAATTCAGAGGCGTTCTCAATTCGTGCGACATATTTGCCAAAAACTCTGACTTATAACGCGTTGTTAGTTCTAATGCTTCAGATTTCTTTTGAATTTCGTTGTTTTTTTCTTCCAATAAGACACTTCTTTCAGACAGCTCTTCGTTGGTTTGCTCCAACTCTTCCTGTTGTACTCTCAGTTCTTCTTCAGAAGCCTGCAATTTTTCTGTTTGTGCTTCTAATTCAGCGTTAATTGCTTCCAGTTCGCTGTGTTGTACTTGTAATTCTTCAGATTGAGATTTGGTTTCTTCTAATAATTCTAAAACTCTTTTTCTGTTCTGAGTCGACTTAATGGCAATTCCGATGTTGTTGGAAACGCTTTTCAAAAATTCTAAATGCAAGTCCGAAAATCCGTAAATACTCGCCAGTTCAATCGCTCCCTCAACTCTTGTATCCAATAAGGGAATCGCAACAATATGTGTTGGTTTTATCTGGCCTAAAGCATAATTAATCTGAATATCATCCGGAGATAAAGCTTTTAATTGCAGAATTTTTCCCGAAACAATTGCCTGACCAATTAAACCTTCGCCTTTTTGAATTCGCTCGCGGTTTTTGCTTGGGATATAACTGTAACCTCCGGCAACATAAAGTTCATTTTCTTCCAGAACATACAAAACCCCGGCGCTGCTATTCGTATACTGACACACAAATTCGATAACATCTTTTGATAATTTCTGCAGTGATTTGTCGCCTAACATTACATTGTTTAGACTGGCAATACCTGTTTGAAGCCACTCTTTTTGAGATAATAAATCGAAAGAACTCTTTAACGAAATTCCCATACTATTCAAGGATTCTCCCACGCTTCCTAATGCATCAGCCTTAGTATCGTCTACACGAATGTCGTAATTTCCGTTCGAAATATTACTGGCGATAGAGCTTATCGCTTCGATTCTTTGAGCAGTCTCGCGATCTTTTTTCTCTAATTCAGCCTGAAGTAAAGCACGTTCATTAAAATCTTTTAAAATTCTGATTAAAAATACAATCGAAATTATAAAGGCAATTACAAAAGCAACAATAATCAGAATGATACTGTACTTACCGTAACGCTCTGAGTTATCGTTGCGCTCTTTTAGAAGATTTTGTTCTGTGTTTTCAATTTTCTTAATTTGCCCGCGCAAATCATTCATCATATTTCTCCCCTCAGTGAGATCAAATGTCGCAGCATTTTTTCCGAGACGTTTTTTTACGATTTGGTTGTTCAGGTATTTAAAAAAATTAGAACGAAGGGTTTTTAATTCGTTTAACTGTGTTTGCTGGGCCGGATTATCAAGCGTCAGTTCTGATACTTTTTCAAAATAACTATTCGATTTTACTTCGGCGTCATTGTACCTTGTTATAAATTGTTCGTCACCTGTGATCAAATAACCACGCATACTGGTTTGAGCTTCCGTAATTATAGCAGAACCTTCGTTCAGATTATAAATGACATCCTGAGTGTGGTTGACCCAGAAATTACTGTTCAATAAGCTTTTTATACTCAGAAATGAAGCCGTAGAACTGACCGTTAAAACCAGTAACGAAATCAGTGAACTTATCAATAAATTTCTTTTAAAGTTATTCTTCATGTTTTTTGGTTATAATTATTCGTATTTTAAAGGAAGAACAATAATAAAACTTGCGCCCTTGCCTACCTGACTTTTTGCTGTGATTAATCCGTTATGTTTTTCTATGATTTTTTTGGCAATCGCCAATCCAATTCCCGTTCCTTCGTAAGACTGACGGTCATTGAGACTCTGAAAAATAATGAATATCCGGTCCAGATAAATTTCATCAAAACCAATTCCGTTGTCTTTTACCGTAATTCTGCAAAATTTACCTTCCGCAGCAACAGGACTGTCAAAAGATTTATCGGCAATTAATTCAGAGGTAATTTCAATCAACGGATGTTGAGAGTTTCCGGAGAACTTGAGTGCATTTCCTATCAAATTTTGAAAAACCTGCCTCAGCTGACTCGGAATACTATCTATTGTTGGGAGTTCATTTGTTTTTATCGTGGCATTCTTTCTTTCGATCAGATAATCAAAATCCGAAAGCACTTCCTGCAAAACCACATTCAGATCTGTTAGTTCAGGTTTTACCTGTGATGACAATCTTGAGTAGGCCAATAAATCTGTAATTAAAGTCTGCATTCTTTCTGCTGATTTAATTGTACGATTTACATAATCAACTGCTTTTACATCGTCTGCGAGATAAAGTTCTTTGATGATTTTTATAAAAATCTGGATTTTTCGGATGGGTTCATTTAAATCGTGCGAAACTACCCAGGAGAATTGCTGCAGTTCGTGATTTTTCATCTCTAATTCTTCATTTTTCAAAACCAGTTCCTTGGTTCTTTCAGCGATTTTAATTTCGAGATTATCCTGTGCTTCTTTCCTTATTAGAATTTCTTTAGAAAGAAGTTCTTTTATTCCTTTTAATTCCCTTTGCTGTTCGTAGATTTTAAGAAAGGTTTTCACCTTTAACATCAGCAAATCAGTATCAACGGGTTTGGTAATATATTCGACAGCACCGGTTTCATATCCTTTAAAAATATATTTCTTTTCGATGTTTAGTGCAGAGAGAAAGATAACGGGAATGTCTTTAGTGCGTTTATTACCGGATAGAATTTTTACTACTTCAAAACCATCAAGTCCCGGCATCTGGACATCCATAATGATCAGGCAATAATCTGTTTTCAGGATTTTTTTCAGGGCCTCTTCACCGGATTCGGCCGTATCCACATCAATATCATGTAGTTCTAATGTTTTCTTCAAAGCAATAATATTTGCCTTTATATCGTCTACGATTAATACCATACTGTATTGGGGGAGTAAAGTTCTATGAATAAATTTGTTTTTAATTTGAAAATCGCTTCGAAAAATACTATTTAAAATAGCTGATTCTATTTTTAAATAACGTCAGTCAAACCTTCAAATTTATAAAAAAAAAGTATGCGTGCCTTTTAATTGAAATGCAAATTAGTTACATAATTCCCATGTTTGCTATTCGAATTCTGTAACTGTTTTATTGAGGCAATCTTAAATCTCTTTCGGTTAATGTTTTATCTCTCACTTAACTATTTTAGAGTCAGCTTAATTACTATAAATTCAAGTATTATGAAAAAGACAAAGACATTTCCGGAACAAAAGCAAAATCTTCCGGGTAACGAATATAAAATGAATCCGGAACCTGAAATTATAAGAGAAAATTATGTTGGAAGCGGAAAACTTCTGGGAAAAGTGGCTTTTATAACCGGTGGCGACAGCGGTATTGGTCGCAGCGTCGCTGTTCATTTTGCGAGAGAAGGCGCCAATATTGCTATCGTTTACCTAAAGGAAGATAAAGACGCACTGGCAACTAAAGAACTCATTGAGAAAGAAGGCCGACAATGCCTGATTATTAGCGGAGATTTGAAGGATGAGAAATTTTGCAAAAGCGCAGTAAAAAAGTGCCACACTTTATTCAAAAAGATCAATATTGTAGTCAATAATGCAGCCGTACAATTCCCTCAAAATGAACTCGAGAAGATAACTGCAGCACAGCTTCACAAGACCTTCGAAACGAATATCTATCCTTACTTTTATATTACAAAAGCAGCATTACCCTTTTTAAAAGAAGGCGATACTATTATTAATACGAGCTCTGTTACAGCTTATCGCGGCAGTGAACATCTTGCTGATTATGCCAGTACAAAAGGAGCGATCGTTAGTTTTACCAGATCCTTATCTACGATGCTTGCCAAGAAAAAAATACGTGTAAATGGGGTTGCTCCGGGACCAATCTGGACGCCGTTGATTGTAGCGAGTTTTGATACATTATCTGATTTCGGAAAAGACAATCCGATGGGAAGAGCCGGCCAGCCCTCAGAAGTTGCTCCTGCTTATGTATTTCTCGCCTGCGAAGACAGCAGTTATATTACGGGACAATTTATTCATGTTAATGGCGGCGAAATGATTGGGGGATAGCTTTTTTTTAAAGGTTCTGAGACACTGAGATGCTAAGGTTCTAAGGTTTTTAAAGAACTATGTATCGATTAAATCTCGCAATCCCGATAGTGATCGGGAGCAAAGTCGCAAACTTGTATTCATGAATTTACATAAGATTATTTAAGATTTGAAATTAAAAAACCTTGTGCCTTAGCACCCCCGTAGCAAAAAAACTCAGAAACTTAGCAACTTAGCAACTAAAAAAAAAAAAAAAAAAAAAAAAATTTTCACAAAATTCTTTTATTTTTTTATAAAAAAAAAAAAAAAAAAAAAGTGATTCCTCAGATTATTAAAGTTTGGAAAACCAAAAAGGTCAAGCAAATTTCGCTTAAAACCTTTAGTATTCTTACTTTCGGGATTTTAGTCTGGATTATTTATGGCGTTTTAAAAAATGATTTACCTATAATAATTACCAATAGTGTCTCTTTATGTCTCAATCTGATTATGGTTTATTTTATTATTTATTATGAGAAAGAGAGTTAGTATTAAAGGTACTGAGATACTGAGCCTTTTAATCTCGCAAAGCTAAGTCGCAAAGTTTTTTTTCATTAATATATTATTACAAAAACTCAAAATAAAATCCGTGCAAATCCGCGTTTTCGCGAAGCGAATCTGTGTCATCCGTGTGCCATTCCTCACTACAATACATAAAAAAAACAGCCCATAAAAGCCTACCGTCTGGACACAAATATATTTTTAATTATATTTGAGAAAAAGTGCAGACTAGATATTTTGAAAATTTAAAAGACAAGCGATTGTTGAATAGAGGTAATTCTATTCTCAATCGCTTGTTTGCTAATAGTATTTATTCGATAAGACAATTAGCAGAAAGTGACGCTGAAGCCAAAGCGATTTACCGATTTTTACAAAATGATAATGTTAGTGAAGCTGATATTATAAAGAACATGTCTTTTAATTGTGTAAGCTGCGTTGAAGCTAAATCTGTTTTGTGTATTCAGGACAGCAGTGAAATAAACCTGTACAATCACAGAAACAGGATCAAAAAGGATGAGTCAATTGGACTGACCAATGCTTCTGTTGGTGGACTTGGCTTTTTTATTCATCCAAGTTTTATCATAGATGCAGATACCTTAATGCCATATGGTTTTTCAGATGTGAAAATATGGAATAGAGGGCATGAACTGCCTGCTAAAATGAAGACCAATACTCACAATCGCATACCAATTGAAGAAAAAGAGTCTTATAGATGGATCGATTCTTCTCTTGAAACTAAGAAAAGATTAAGTAAAGCAAAAGAAATAATCATCATTCAGGACAGAGAGGGAGATATTTTCGAACAATTTTGCCTTGTGCCCGATAGTAAAACTCATTTATTGATTAGATCGCGATTTAATCGATTGCTTGATAATAAAGTAAAACTTTTCGATCATCTTAGTTCACAGCCACTTCAAGGAAGCTACACGATTGAACTAGAAGGAGATAAAAGGAGAAAGATCCAAAAAAGAAAAGCTACTATAGAAGTACGCTTTTCAGAAATAACAATAGGCAAACATCAATATTCAGGGAAACATCTTCCCGATAAAATCAATCTTTACGCTATTGAAGCAAAAGAAGTAGGAGAAAATATTGAAAATCCAATACTTTGGAGATTGCTAACAACAAAGAAAGTTGAAGATCTACAAACTGCATTACTTTGTATCGAATGGTACACCTACAGGTGGACTATCGAAGAAGTATTTAGAATTTTAAAAAAAGAGGGGTTCAATATAGAAGCCAGCGAATTATCTCAAGGTAAAGCAGTTCGCAAACTATGTCTTTTGATGTTGGAGACTATTATAAAGCTCTTTATCATGCAAATAGCCTATGCCAGCGAAGAAGAATCCGAACCCAGAAGCTGTTTTTCAGAAGAAGAAATAGAATGTTTAGAGTTGCAAATCATACAATTAGAAGGTAAAACCGAAAAACTAAAAAACCCATATAAATCGTCCGATTTGAAACGATATATATGGGCTATTGCTAGATTAGGAGGATGGAAAGGTTATCTCTCAGAAAGAAAACCTGGCATCACAACCTTTTGGATTGGCCTGCAAAAATTCAATTCAGTATTGCAAGGCTGGATACTCTTTAGAGATGTGTCCAGACGGTAGCCATAAAAGCTGTTTTTTTCGTAAAAGAAGTGGTATTTGATGCTTACTAGCTAACTAATTTCTGATTGTATGGCTTGTATGACAAATGGTACTTTTCTTTAAAAATACGGGGCAAATAGTTTCGGCCCGCTAATCCCGCGGCATTAATTACTTCAGTAATATTCAGGTTTGATATTCTTTTTATTTCATTAATTTGCTTTACAGCCAAATTCAAAATAGGTTCAAATGTTCTGATGTAGTTATAACTGTGTTGGGCTATCTCCATCTCTATAATTTCTTTCAATATCAGCTTTTTAAGTAAATTTCTAACAATTCCCTGTTGTGGAAGTGTTTTAAGTTCCTGCCATTTTTGGGCAATTTTTAAGCTGTTTGTTCCTGTATAAAAATAGTTCCCCGATTCGTTCAGGAATCTTCTCTTTAATTGGGAAATCATTTCAGCATTCTGAGTTTCTGCTAATCCCTTTGTAGGCACTCCGATTAATGAAAACTGAATGCGTTTATGACTTTCTAAAAACAAAACACTATTGATAACAGATGTATTACTTAAAATACCTGACTGATTCTTTTTAAGGCTTTTTTTCTCACCATTAGTCCCAAAACTATGTCCTAATCCCCCATTTTCGCAATACGCAAAAAATATTGGTGCTGACTGAAAGGATTCTATACTGACACTTACATCCTGATTCAATACAAGGTCAAAACTCAAATGCGACATTTTATTGTCCAGACAAACTCCTGTAATAGTCCCTTTTGCCCATTTTGTTTTAATAGCCAAATGGTATTCGCTATGATTGAGGGTCAGATCACCATTAAAACTATCTTTAAGATCATTAAAAATAGCATCAAATCTTCCTGCATTTAAGTATAGTTTTTTCATAATGGTTTGGTTTTATAAATTAGTCCGTAATTATTTACGTACAAAACTTAACTTTGGTTTTACTAATTTTGATAATTCAAATTTCCTAAATATTGTGAATCAAACTCTTATACAATTTCAGTCAGATATTTCATAATTAATAGAAGTTTATATGAGTGATGTATTTGCCACAAAGACACGAATACACAAAGCTTTAATTTAAGCTGAAGTTATTCATCGCACAAAGTCGAAAGTAAAAAACTTAAAAACGTTGCGCCTTTGCATGAAATTTTAAAATGAAACAAAAAAAAAACTCAGAACCTCAGCAACTTGGCAACTCAGAACCTTTAAAAAAAAAAAGCAGCTGCTCCAGATAAATCTGAAACAACTGCTCCCCAGCAAAATAAAAAAAATACTTCCTATTTATATTATGTCAATTCATTGATATCGGCATTTTTAGAGTAATTTGCCTTTGGAATATCTTTAAAAAATTCAGCTTCTTCTAAATCAGCCGTTGGTCCGTATCCTATTAAATGTGTTCCTTTGATCTGATCCTTTGTTTCGATGATATACAAAATAGACATATCATCAGGGTCGCTCATGCCTTCGTAACGGTGATGTGCCACAATAAAAATTTCATTGGGCTGATAGGCATATTTTGTTTCCGAATCTTGTAAGGTTCCTTCCGTAAACAAAAAATTAGAAGTGTAACCTTCATTCTGATACTTTTTTATATAGTCGGTTTCGTGTTTTTGCTCTTTTTTCATGATTCGATTGCGTTTAAGATTTTTTCAAATCTATTGTTTAATCAAATTTCATCATTCAATTCAAATTAAATTAACTCTATTGATTTTAAAATTACCTCATTCAAAAAATCAAAATAAAATCAATAAATATTTTACTAATTTTAACAATTATCTAAAAGTACTGCTTATAACTAATCGTATTTATCAAGCCTGCTTTATTGTTATAATCAAAAACAAAATAATTTTTAATGGTTACTTTAAATCAAAATTTCCTGGCTAATGGAGGCGAAATGGGCGCTTTAATGCGTGCTACAGACTGGAGCAAATCTCCTGTTGGGCCCATTGATTCATGGCCGCAAAGTTTGCGTACGGCATTGGGAATTCTTTTAAACTCGAAATTTCCGATGTTTTTGTTTTGGGGACCGGATCAGGTTTGCTTCTATAATGATGCTTATCGCCCTAGTCTTGGAAACGACGGAAAACATCCTGCGATATTAGGCCAAAAAGGGGCTGAATTCTGGCCGGAAATCTGGGATTTTATTAAACCGTTAATCGATCAGGTCCTTACTCTGGGCGAAGCAACCTGGCACGAAGACCAACTATTGCCTATCTACAGAAACGGAAAAATGGAAGATGTATACTGGACTTTTTCTTATAGTCCGGTAAATAATGATGAAGGAAAAATAGATGGTGTTTTGGTTATTTGTAATGAAACAACTGATAAGGTAAATATCCTGAAGAATCTTGAAGACAACAATGAGCGTTATCGCAATAATATTCTGCAGACTCCTATGGCAATGTGCATTTTTAGAGGAAAAGAGTATGTAGTAGAAATTGCAAACGAACTGATGCTGGAGATTTGGGAAAGAAAAATAGACGAAGTCATCGGACAGCCCGTTTTTAAAGCATTACCTGAAGTTGCAGGTCAGGGACTTGAAGACGTTTTACTAAATGTCTACACCACCGGAGAACGCTTTACGGCTTATGAACTTCCGGTAAAACTGACGCGTAAAGGCAAAGTCGAAAATACTTTTATCAACGTTGTTTATGAAGCACTAAAAGAACCGGACGGGACAATTTCCGGCATTGTAGCTATTGCAAATGATGTTACCATACAAGTTATTGCAAGAACCGTGGTGGAAGAAAGCGAAAAACGCTTTAGGAATACAGTCAAACAAGTTCCATTGGGGATTGCGATTCTTAAAGGTACTGATTTAGTTGTCGATATGGCCAATAGCACTTATCTTCAGATTGTAGATAAAAAAGAAAGCGAAATTCTGAACAAACCTGTTTTTAATTCTGTTCCGGAAGCAAAAGATACCATCTATCCGTTGATTTCTAAAGTCTTTAATGAAGGGGTTCCTTACTATTCTGATGAATTAGCAGTTACTTTAAACCGTTATGGCAAACAGGAAGTTTGTTATTTTAATTTGGTTTTTCAGCCTTTAAGAGACGAAAACAATACAATTGCAGGTGTCATCATTGTGGCGTATGAAGTCACTGAAGCCCTAAAAGCAAAACATCTTTTGGCAGAAAGTGAGAAAGCTTTCCGTAAATTAGTTATTGACTCGCCTATTGCGATGGCTATTTTTAGAGGCAAGGATCATATTATCGAAATGGCCAATAATACGATGATGAAAAACATCTGGCAAAAAAAGAAGAAAGAAACCATTGGAAAACCTATTCTGGAGGTATTTCCTGAATTAAAAGAACAAAAATACCCGGAACTCCTCGATCAGGTTATTTTAGATAAAAAAATTATTCGCGAAAACGAAGCAGTTGCTTATGTCAACATAAAAGGAAAACTTAAGAAGTTTTATCTTGATTATCAATATACACCCTTATTAGAGAAAGAAGGCGAAGCTTCCGGAGTAATGGTTACCGTAACTGATGTAACCTCAAAAGTACAAGCACGAAAAAAAGTCGAGAATGCAGAAGAACGCGCCCGATTAGCGGCTGAGATTGCCGAAATTGCCACCTGGGATTTGAATATCAAAACTCAGGATTTGATTTATTCAGAGAATCTGGCGACTATTTTTGGGCATGATAAAACAGATCAGATAACCCGCGCACAAATCAGAGCGCAAATACATCCTGATGATCAGATTATACTCGAAGACGCTTATAATGTGGCGCTGAAAACAAGTATTTACAAATACGAATCGCGCGTTATAAAACCTGATTACTCTATTTGCTGGATAAAAGCACACGGGAAAATTTTCTTTGATGAAAATAAAAATCCGGTAAAAATGCTGGGTACCATAATGGATATTACAGATGAAAAAAACAGCCAGCAAACCCTGATCGAAAGTGAGGAAAAATTCAGGCTCCTCGCCGACTCTATGCCTCAGCATATCTGGACCAGCGATGCACTGGGAAACTTAAATTATTTTAATCAGTCGGTTTATACGTATTCCGGGATTCCTGTTGAAGACGTTGTCAAAAAAGGCTGGCTGCAAATCGTGCATCCTGAAGATCGCGAAGCAAATGTAAACACCTGGATGGAAGCCATAAAAACAGGCAAAGATTTCTTGCTGGAACACCGTTTTCGTCGTCATGACGGCGAATACAGATGGCAATTAAGCCGGGCAATAGCTCAAAAAGACAGTAACGGAAATATTCAGATGTGGGTAGGTACGAGTACTGATATTCAGGATCAAAAGAATTTTACAGATCAGCTTGAAAAAGAAGTATCTGAACGTACTGAACAGCTCGAAATCAAAAACAGAGATCTGATCAATATGAATATTGAACTGCAGTCTTTTGCCTATATCTCAAGTCATGATTTGCAGGAACCTCTTCGAAAAATACAGACTTTTGCCACTCGCTTATCTGATTTAGACGACGAGAATATTTCGACGAAAGCCAAAACATACCTCACCCGAATTGAAGTTTCGGCAAAAAGAATGCAGACTCTAATTCAGGATCTTTTAGAATATTCAAGAACAAATTCAGCCGAAAGGGTCTTTGTAAAAGTAAATCTGGATGATATTGCCGAAGAAATAACAAGCGATTTCTCTGAACGTATCGAAGAAAAGAACGCACAGCTTATTTTTGGCTCTTTAGGCGAAGCAACTATTATTCCGTTTCAGTTTAGGCAATTGCTTCATAATCTGGTCGGAAATGCATTAAAATTCTCCAGAAAAGACATCACCCCTGTTATCGAAATCAAAGCCAAAAGAATAAAAGGCAGCAGTATAAAACACGAAGTAAACTATCCTGATAAAATGTATTATCATTTAAGGATTTCAGATAACGGAATTGGCTTTGATGCGGAGTACAAGGAGCGTATTTTCGAGGTTTTTCAGCGTTTGAATACAGAAACTGAATTCGCAGGTACCGGAATAGGCCTCGCGATTGTAAAAAAGATCGTAGAAAACCATAAAGGCATCATAACGGCAAGTGGCGAAAAAGATAAAGGCGCCACTTTTGACATTTACATTCCTGAGTTATAGCGTTATTATATTTTATAAACGAAATTCTTATCGGTTGGACTAAATTTCTTCCAGTCGATTTCAAGTGCGTGATTGATAGACTGTATAATATCTTTCATCAAAACCGGCTTTGTAATAAAGTAATTAGCGCCCAAAGTACGGCATCTTTCTATGATACTTGGTTCATTTGAAGTAGAGAAAATAATAACCGGAATATCATTTTTGACCTCAGAATTCCTAAGTTCGGCCAAAACATCAAATCCATTTTTTCCGGGCATATTCAGGTCTAAAAAAACGAGGTGCGGTGTTGGCGGCGGATTGTAAATGGCATTCAGTAATTTTTCTCCTCCGGAATACGTCTGAAGCTGGATTTTTTTGGGTAATGACTCTACTGCATCTATAAAAATGCTCAAATCATCTTCATCATCATCGGTATAAAATATCGTGAAATCAGTCATGTGGTATTGTGTAAATTGGGTATTTTCTTCCTCAAAGATAACCAAATTTATAGATTATTTGCAGGCGAATTTATTATCATTAAAAAAATTAGTAATTGAAATCTCATAATTTTTTAATTTAATTGTGTAAGCTACACCAACAGAAAATATGGCAACTTTGTTACAATGAAGTTTTAAGTGAAACAACTCATTATACTACCCAGTAAATGAGAATCTTACTAAATATTTTAATTAATTAAAAAAACAAAAGCCATGGGAGATCATAAAGACTTAACAAACGAATTTGCTGTAGATAAAATAAAAGATCTTGCAGAAAATATAAAAACATGTATGTTTTGTACCTATAACGAATACAGACTACAATCGCGACCAATGTCAGTTCAGAAAATCGACGATTTAGGACAACTTTGGTTTTTATCAGACAGAAACAGCAGTCAGAATGCAGAGATTAGTCTTAACCCGCAGGTTGAGTTATTCTTTTCTGAACCGCATGATAAATTTCTGACCTTACACGGAACCGCAAGCATATCCTATGACAGGGAGAAAATAAAAGAACTTTGGGATCCAATCGTAAAGATCTGGATGCCGGAAGGCGAAGATGATCCAAACTTAAGCGTTATAAAAGTAGTACCGGAAGACGGTTATTACTGGAACAACAAAAACGGAAAAATGGTAGCCATCGCTAAAATGGCGACTGCCTTTGTAACCGGAAAAACAATGGATGACGGAATTGAAGGTAACTTGAAATTGTAGTTTTTATAAGGATAATTTAACCACAAAAAGCTCATCCCGATAGCTATCGGGATACGCAAAGCCCGCTAAGATTTATTTCTTTACGGGCTTTATTTTTTGGCTGCAAAGTTCGCTAAGAATTAAAAAAAGTGAGCCACAGATTAAAATGATTATACAGATTTTAAAATCCTCTTAATCTTTTTAATCTGTGGCTAAAAACTTTTCGGACTTTGCGTATCCCGATGGTCATCGGGATGGCGGTCTTTGCGGTTAGCTCTCAAAAACCTCATTCCAACATATGTTTTAACTCTAAAGCATTTAGAATTCCGGCTTCACTTGCAGTATTATTAAAATAAACAAATGCTGATTTTAAATGAATTGCATCTTTTATATCAAGTAATTCTTTAGATGAATAACTAGAGTAAAACATCTTCGGTTTTCCATGCAATCTGATAAAAATCAAAGGAAAATCTGTAAAAATAGTGTCAGGTAATTGCGGATGACTTACGCTGCAGAAGGTAATATTGTGCTCCCGAAAGGCGTCCCAGACTTCCTCATTCCACCAACTTTCGTGGCGAAATTCGATTACGTTTTTAAAGCTTAAATCCAAATTACGGATGATTTGAGTGAGTTTTTCAGCACTAAAATGATAGCTCGGAGGAAATTGAAACAAAATACAGCCTAATTTCTCTTTTAAGCCCGTTTTACAGACCTCATAAAACTCATTTATGCGATCCTGACAATCCACAAATTTCTTACTATGTGTAATTTCTTTTGGTGCTTTTACCGAAAAAATAAAATTTTCAGGCGTTTTATTGTACCAATTTTGAAATATTCTGACCGTCGGAAACCTATAAAAGCTTCCGTTGAACTCATATGTTCTAAAACACTGGTAATAAAACTCAAACCACTTAGACTGTGACAAGTTGTCAGGGTAGAAAATTCCCTTCCAGAGGCGATTATTGTAGCTCGAACAGCCTGTTAAAACCTGATTTTTCATTTGTGTAATTTTTGACAGTTGGTACAAAAGAAACTTCTGCGATTTCTCTTCCCTGTATGTTTTTTGTGAATGGGAAGATCGCATCGAAGGCAAACACTTTTTGTATAAGCGAGCCAGTGTTTTTTTAATTCAAAGTTTTTCTTCCAATCCAGAAATTCAAAACTATAAATTGAACATTCACTGATAATATTTTTCAAATCCTTAGACGGAATTTTACCAACCAAAGATTCGGGATGAATTTTGCATCGGTACAAAACTTCATTTTTTATAATGTTCCCTACTCCCGAAAAAATATCCTGATCCAGGATTGCATCACAAATCATTTCATCCGGAATTTTATCCAGACTCTTTTTTGCTTTTTTCGGATCCCATTTTTCGTTCATTACATCTCTGCTCCAATCGTAATAATCGTTAAGATCACCTTCGAGAATTTTTATCGAACAGGTATAAAAGTTGAGTTCTCCGTTAGAAAAAATCATACTCAGTCTTGGTTGTGTTTCTTTGCGTTCGTTTATTCGGTATGTTCCAAACATGAGCAAATGAATTTTGACGGTGAAATCATCAAAACAAATCAGGAAATTTTTTCCCCAGGTTTTAAAATCAAGAATGGTTTTGCCTTGCAGGCGATCCATGTCGATCGAACTGTTTCCGGAAACTTCAATTACTTTTTGATGCGCAAATTGCTGTACTTCTTCTTTTAAAATCACTATAGACGGACCTTCTGGCATACTATCGGTTTTTAAATTTATAAACTAAAAAAAGTGCAACCGGACGGTCACACTTTTTATGAGATTGTTTTCTTGGGCTTAATCTGTTTCTGCAGCTTCAAGATTTACAGCATCTACAGCAATTATTGTCAGCTTTTTGTCTGCTCCTTTTTCTTCTTCAAGAGTTTGCGCCAGTATTTTTACCGCATCAGCCAGACCAAGCGTTTCTGCAAACTGTCTTAGAGTTCCGTAAGTTGCAATTTCGTAATGCTCTATTTTTTGTGCCGCTGCAATAATTCCCGCATCACGCACACCTCCTACTTCAGTTTCCTCAATAATCCCTTTTCCTTCTTCGATTAAACCGGCCATTGCATCGCATTTTTTTGCAGAAGCTTTTTTACCAATTATCTCAAAAACCTTCTCTAATCTGGTTACATGTTCTTCGGTTTCGGTCAGGTGGCTGTTTAAAGCCTCTATTAAGTCCGCTGACGTCGCGTTTTTAGTCATTGCAGGTATTGCCTTAGTCAGGGCCTTTTCTGCCCAGTAAATGTCTTTTAATCCGTCTTCGAACAATTCAGTCAATCCGGATGCGGCATCTGACTTTGCTTTTGTTGCTCCTTTTGGTGCACTTACTTCTTTTTTACTCGTAGTGGTTTCTTTTTTACTATCTGTAGTTTTCATGGTAATAATTTTATGTGATTAATATTTGATAAAATTACCATCTTGATTATCAGAGCAGTTATATCATTTTTTATTAAAATTGCATTCTAAACACCTGCATATTATACAATTAGATTTTAGAATTCTGTAAGACATTATTTTGCATTGAGGGATAGATTTGTAGTATCATATTAAAAAACATACCACCATGGAAACATATACAGATCATACGTATCAGGAAGCAGAACTTTACTTTCAACAAAAATACCAAAGAGGACATCTGGATGTCGATACTGCCATCTTAATCGATAAAGCAATTGACAATCTTTTGAGAAGAGACAATATCACCAGAAATGAAAATATCCCCAATCAGGAGCAGGTTGTAGATGAAGATGATTATATCGCCAACAATCCGGATGAAGAATTTGAAATTATCGACGCTGATGATCCTGACGAAGAGGAACACATCGAAGACGAAGATCATTTTGATGATGATGATTTAGAAAGAAATGATAATTAGTTTTTATCTCAAAAAGCAAAATACTAAAAGTAGCTGTCTCACAACTGAGGCAGCTATTTTTTTTTGAGCTTGTTTTTTTCTGGTGAATTTTGCATATTTAATCAGTGATTAACAGCTGATTATATATGAGATTCAAGCATTATAACCAACAACAAACGGTACTTTTGCCTTATTCGTTTGATGATTTAATTCCAGCAAAA
>FQWG01000021.1 GCA_900129595.1 Flavobacterium frigidimaris
AAAACCTGGAATAACTACATTTTGGATTGGAGTGCAAAAATTCACCTCAATTATGCAAGGATGGCAACTATTCCAAGATGTGTCCAGACGGTAGGATGGCAACGACATCCTTTTTCTGGCTTCTTTAGACAGAAAAAGATATAGTGTACAGCGGGACTGGAGGTCTTATGAAAATTGGTTTTCTGCTATTGAGAATTAAATCCCAAAAATCTAAAATTATCCCAACCATCCGTCGCGATCAAGGCTTCTGTATTGAATGGCTTCGGAAATGTGTTGCGAGATTACAATGGGTGCGGCATCAAGATCTGCTATTGTTCTGGCTACTTTCAGGATTCTGTCGTACGCTCGTGCGGAAAGATTCAGACGCTCCATAGCAGTTCTTAATAATTCTTTTGACTGGTCGTCGAGTGCGCAATATTCCCGAATTAATTTACTGCTCATCTGCGCATTATAATGTATGTTTTCCATTTCTTCGAACCGCTTCGTCTGAATTTCACGTGCTGCCGTAACCCGTTTCCTGATTTCAACGCTGCTTTCGGCTTTGCGGTCATCTGCTAATTTTTCAAAAGGAACTGGCGTCACTTCAATATGAATATCGATTCTGTCTAATAAAGGTCCTGAAATTTTGCTCAGATAACGCTGCATTTCGTGGGGAGAAGAAGTATTGGGCATACCGGGATCATTAAAAAAACCACTCGGACTTGGGTTCATACTCGCCACCAGCATAAACGAAGACGGATAAGTTACCGTAAATTTGGCACGCGAAATTGTGACTTCCCGATCTTCAAGCGGCTGACGCATCACTTCTAAAACATCCCGTTTGAACTCCGGCAATTCGTCCAGAAACAAAACACCGTTATGTGCCATCGAAATTTCGCCCGGCTGCGGATAACTTCCTCCGCCGACAAGTGCTACATTAGAAATAGTATGATGCGGACTGCGAAATGGACGCTGATTCATCAATCCGACTTCTTTTAACTTTCCGGCGACACTATGAATTTTGGTTGTTTCTAATGCTTCTCGTAATGTCATGGGCGGCAAGATACTGGGCAAACGTTTGGCTAACATTGTTTTTCCTGCTCCGGGCGGCCCAATCAAAATAATATTGTGACCTCCGGCTGCAGCAATTTCCATGCAGCGTTTTATACTTTCTTGTCCGCGGACATCAGAAAAATCGAATTCCGGAAAATCTAAAGTTTTATAGAACTCTGCCCTGGTATCGATAATAGTGGGTTCAAGAGTTCCTTTTCCTGCAAAAAAGTTAATTACATCCTGAAGATTCTCAACACCATACACATCTAATCCTGCTACAATTGCAGCTTCTTTTACATTCTGAATTGGGAGAAAAAATCCTTTATAACCTTCTTCCTTAGCTTTTATGGCAATGGGTAAAGCACCCCGGATGGGCTGCAAACTCCCGTCAAGAGAAAGCTCTCCCATAATAATATACTGTTCTATTTCCGGAGCTTTTATCTGATCTGAAGCTATTAAAATTCCCATTGCTAATGTCAAATCATAAGCAGAACCCTCTTTTCGAAGATCTGCCGGTGCCATATTGATGGTTATTTTTTTGCCCGGCAGACTTAAGCCGTTATTTTTTAAAGCAGCGGCAATTCGGTAACTGCTTTCTTTTATCGCATTATCAGGCAATCCAACTAAGTGATAACCAATTCCTTTGTCCATGTGAACTTCTACTGTAATCGTAGTTGCTTCAACTCCAAAAACAGCACTTCCGTAAACTTTTACTAACATAAGATCCTTTCATTAAATGTTTTTAAATCTAATGAAAATAATTTAACTATAATCTTTTTACTACAAAATATATTTAGTTTAAAAAGATCATCTAAAAATAGGTGTTAGGAAATAAAGGACAAAAGAGATTAAAAAAAATTAAAAATAAGCAGCTTTTTTTTATCTAATACAATCTGATTCTACCAAATCATCTCGATAGAACTAATCCGATTTTCTAATGCATTATAAAGGTTTTCCTGAATTACCATTAGTTCCTGATAGCCACCATTACTATTATAATCTGTCGTACCACCAGCTTTAAGTAATTTCCTTAAATCTTTTCTTTCCCTGGCATTAAAATCATAAGCTGCTTTTAAATCTGCAATGCTTAAATCTTTCATTTTTATTACTATTCTGGCCATTTATTATTTTTTAAGTTAACTGTAAATATACCTAAGACTCATAATTTGCAAAAATCTTCCTGCGTTGAATAAATGTTGATGAAAAACTTTCAACTTGTTTTTAAATCTAATAAGAACCACTTTATTTAACAATTAAAATATTAAAAAATAATAATCTAAAAAATTAAATACAGCAAGGCTGAAAGGCTGCAAAAAGCAAAAAGGCAGGTTTCAATTGCAATAAAACCAGTATTTATGCCTATCTTGCGAAAATATCATCGATTTCTATCGATAATTTCGATTTCTAATTCTGGAAATCTTTCTGCAATTGACTTTGCATCTTTACATCTGCTGAAAATTTTCTATCAGCACAAATAATCTAAAATTTAAACAATGGACTTTAAATTACTTAATCCAACTATTGGATACGACGCAACCTATACACCAGAAATCATCGCTTCTTTTTTACATACCCATTTAGAGCAATACGGCGATACAATCGAAGACATACTAAAATCTATTGCTTATACCATGAATCCCAATAAAGGCGGCAATATTGTTATTGGTCTTGACAATCAGAAAATTGTTGGAGCTGTAATTTTGAATAACACAGGAATGAAAGATTATATTCCGGAGAATATTCTGGTTTACATTGCGGTCGACAATGCCGAAAGAGGAAAAGGGTATGGAAAAAAACTAATGGAAAAAGCCATTTCTGTAGCCGAAGGAAATATTGCCCTTCACGTCGAGCCTGACAATCCTGCTAAAAAACTGTACGAGAAACTTGGGTTTACGAATAAGTATCTTGAAATGCGTCTTATTAGATAAACGCAAATAATTAATTCAATAAAAAAACAAAGCCAAATGGCATTTATAAAATTATATCGAAAGAAATTAAAAGAAAACTATACTTTTCTGAATTCAATTTTCGAATCAAAAAATATTCAATGGGGAGTGGTATCAAAGCTTTTATGCGGCAACAAACTGTATTTAAAAGAAATTATCTCACTGGGAGTAAAAGAAATTCACGATTCACGGGTTAGTAATCTAAAAAAAATAAAATCGCTTGATCCTACTATTCAAACTGTTTATATAAAACCGCCAGCAAAACGAAGTATCGTAAATATTGTAAAATATGCTGATGTCAGTTTTAATACCGAGCTTTATACGATTCAAATGCTTTCTGAAGAAGCTCAAAAGCAAAACAAAATCCATAAAATCATCATTATGATTGAGATGGGAGATTTACGGGAAGGTGTTATGGGCGAAGATTTAATCGAATTTTATGGCACTGTTATCAATATGCCCAATATTGAGATTCGGGGAATTGGCACGAACTTAAATTGTTTAAGCGGCGTGATGCCTACTCAGGATAAACTCATACAATTGAGCCTTTACAAACAACTTATCGAAGCTAAATTCAATATTACAATTCCGTGGGTTTCCGGCGGAACTTCTGTTGCCATTCCATTATTACTTAAAAATGCGCGACCTATGGCTGTAAATCATTTTAGAATTGGTGAAGCTTTATTTTTTGGAAAAGATTTGTTTACGGGAGAAACGATTAAAGGCATGCACAATGATGTCTTTAAGCTATTTGCAGAAATCATCGAAATAACCGAAAAACCGGATGTTCCAACCGGAGAACTGGGCGAAAATGTAGCCGGAAATACTTTCTCTATGCAGGATACCGAAGATTTTAGCGGCACTTCTTTAAGGGCGATTCTTGATATTGGCTTATTAGACATGCAACCGCAGTATCTGGAAGCTGTCGATGAGGAAATC
The DNA here is from genome assembly GCA_900129595.1 of Flavobacterium frigidimaris. GTDB lineage: Bacteria > Bacteroidota > Bacteroidia > Flavobacteriales > Flavobacteriaceae > Flavobacterium > Flavobacterium frigidimaris. The sequence goes on from FQWG01000021.1 coordinate 3,918, forward strand.
ACAATCGTTGATGCCAGCTCTGATATGCTGGTAATTGACATTTCATCTTCAACGCAAAAATATAAAGTGGGTGATTTAGTTTCTTTTAATATTAAATATATGGGGGCTTTGTATTTATTAAACTCAAATTACATCGAAAAAAATATAGAGTAGCGCGCTTGTAGTTTTTTATTACATTTAAAACTGTTATTTAAATAATTGTTTTAATTGCTCTTTTATAAATTAAACCGAAGTAGGATGAATGAAGTTGAAATAAAATTGATGCTCGCAAAAAAAGCAACCGAATTTATATCTGGTGGATTTAAACCAACAAACTCAATCTCAGAAAGCTGGATTGGAAGAGTTTATTTGTATCACGAAAATGAAGAAATTCCGTTGGATAACTATGGCGAACTGATGCTCCCTTTGTTTCAATTATGTCTTAATCAATTGCCTTTTGTCCCTAAAATTTTAGAAGAATCTAAGATTATAACCGTTTTTATTTCTAAAAAATTCCCAATGGACTTAACTCCTAATGGAAATAATTGGGTTTTACGTGAATATAAAAGCTTAGACAATATTGTAGTTAAGGATTTAAAAAATGATACTTCATTTATAAAACCTTTTCCTTTATTAAATAGATTAATTGAAGAAGATTATCCGGTTTGGGAAGACCCTGAAATACCGGATGAACTATCAAATAAAATCAATCAGCTTGAGGATTCCGGAGTGATTGATTCTTACTACGATATTATCGAAAACAATTATGGCCACAAAATTGGCGGTTATGCAACATATTGTCAATCCGGAATTGATTTTGGAGAAGATTTTGAATTTGTTTTCCAAATTGCTTCTGATGAAAAAGCGAATTTAAATATTATAGACAGTGGAAATATATATTTAGCAAAAAACAGAATGACTGGGGATTGGGTTTATTATTGTGATTTTTATTAAAAAACTTTTACTCAAATCAAAACTTTTATGTTAAACAAAATAAACTGAAAGAAGCATTACATCGAGCCTGCGAAATGGGTCATATTGATGTTGTAAAAATACTGCTGGAAAATGGTGCAGACAAATCCATTTCGGCAGAAGGACATACTGCGCTTTCACTTGCAATTATGACGAAACAAAATAGAATAGTTGAGTTACTAAATTAATAATATTATTTGTTCTCCAATTGGATTAAGAAAACTCTAATCCAATTTGGGTTTTGATTTCCTCCACAATTTTACTCAAATCCAGACTGTTCTGATGCGACCAAAGTTCACTTTCGATTTGGTTGTTTCTTATGCATTTATGGCATTCTATAATTTCGTGCGTATATCCTTTTCCAAAATTAGGCAAACTGTAATAGGTTTCGTTTTCATCTTTATAGACAGAATATCCATCAGCAATAAACCACGGAGAATTAAGTTGAATATACCCTTTTGTTCCGCCAATTGTTGCTTTCATATCAGATTCAGAAACTATAGAAGCCTGCAAAACTGCCTGAGCATTTTCATAGTGCAAAATCATCGAAGTCTGAAGATCGATTCCGTTTTGATGATAAATTGATTTCGCAATTATTTTCTTTGGGATTCCAAGCATTATGTAGGAAAGAAATAGCGGATATACGCCAATATCAAAAAGTGCTCCTCCGCCAAGATTTTTATCAAAAAGCCTTCCTCCCAATTTTTCATCAGCATAAAAAGCAAAATCAGCTTTCACGTTTTTTACATCGCCAATTATTCCCTGATTGACCTGAGCTAAAACTTCCTGAACTGACGGGATAAAACGGGTCCAGAATGCTTCCATAAAAAATTTATTGTACTTTACAGAAGCTTCAGTCATGCGAACAGCATCTTTATGAGACAGCGCAAGTGGTTTTTCGCATAAAACATGTTTGCCATTTTTTAAAGCTTTTATCGACAATTCGGCATGCGAATTGTGCGGCGTTGCAACGTATACAATATCTACCTCATCATCCTTAAAAAGTGCTTCATACGAATCATACGCCTTTACTGAATTGTACTTTTCAGCAAATGCAGTTGCATACTCTTTATTTCTCGATGCTACCGCAAACAACTCGGCGTCTTCTGCCAACAATAAATCTGCAACAAATTGATTGGCAATATTTCCCAGGCCAATAATTCCCCATTTTATTTTATTCTTATTTTTCATACTAATCTATAAGTGCTACTTATCAGGGGTTTAATTAAATTATTCTCTAAATAAAGAAAAAACATTTAATAAAATAAATTTTAGACAACATATATTTCATATTTTTAGCAACAAAATTGCAGATACACTATGAAAAAAGCCCTACTCTTACTCTTTTTGAGCGTTTTTTTAACAAAAACGTACGCTCAGGATTATTTCCCTGTTAATGAAAGTGTGCAGAACAAAAACAAAAATTACACTGTTTTTACCAATGCCACCATTTATGTAACGCCAACCCAGAAAATCGAAAAAGGAACTTTACTCATTCAGGATGGTAAAGTTGTTGCGGTTGGAAATGCGATTGCTGTTCCTAAAAACAGTATTACTATCGATCTTGAAGGAAAAACAATTTATCCGTCATTTATTGATATTTATACCAGCTTTGGGGTGGAGAAACCAAAAAGTAACCTTTCGCGCGGACGTGATCGCAATCCGTTGTACGACACAAAAAGAGTGGGGTATTATTGGAACGAAAGTGTAAAACCTGAAGTAAACACGTATGAAACTTTTAAATACGACCAACCTAAAGCCGAGGAATTACTTAAAGCGGGTTTTGGTGTTGTAGGAACTCATATTCCTGACGGAGTGGCTCAGGGAACCGGAATTTTAGTTGCTTTAAACAATGCCGAAAACAGTAAACAAATCATTTCTAATAAAATTACCAATCATTTTGCGTTTACAAGAAGTGCATTAACCAATCAGGCTTATCCAAGCTCATTAATGGGGATGATGGCCTTGTTGCGCCAAATGTACCTTGATCTGGATTGGTACAAAAAAGGAAATTCTAACACTAAAGATTTATCATTAGAAGCACTGGCGAGCAATGAAAAATTGGTTCAGATTTTTGCTTCAGAAGACAAACTGAATAGTTTGAGAGCGGCCAAAATCGCTAAGGAGTTTGGCTTAAATTACATTCTGAAAGGCAGCGGAAATGAGTTTGAAAGAATCGAAGAGATTAAAAATACAAACGCTAAATATATTATTCCAATTAGTTTTCCGGAAGCTTATGATGTCTCGAACCCGTATTTGTCCAACCAAATAGAACTGGCTGACATGCGTTTCTGGAATCAGGCACCTGCAAACCTAAAAGTACTTTCAGACAACGGAATTATTTTTGCGCTGACAACTGACAAATTAAAAAAGACAGAAGATTTTAAACCTAACTTACTAAAAGCCATCAAATATGGTTTTGATAAAACAAAAGCGCTGGAAGCTCTGACTACAATTCCGGCAGCTATTTTGGGGAAAAGTAATGAAATTGGAAGTTTAAAAACAGGCACTTATGCCAATTTTGTCATTACTTCCGGAGAAATCTTTGATGAAAAAACGGTTTTATACGAAAACTGGGTTCAGGGAACTAAATATGTAGTGAATGATATTAATGCAAAAGACATTCGTGGCAACTACGACTTAACGGTTGGAAAAGACACTTATAAATGGAAAATTGACGGAACTGCCGATGCTCCAAAATCTGAAATTACTACCGCTGACGCAAGAAAACTAAAAACCAATTTCTCAGTTTCTAAAAATTGGATTTCGCTTTTGATTAAACCTGCGGATACTATTAAATATAACTATACCCGTTTAACAGGATTTATCGAAAGACCGGAAAATTTATCTGGTAAAGCAGTATTGTCAAACGGAGATGAATTGGTTTGGACCGCTCTAAAAACCAGCGCGTTTACTGCTGTGAAAGATACTGCAAAAGCAGAAAAACCAAATCCTATTATCCCAACCACTTACCCGAACGTTGCTTTTGGTGATACAAAAAAACTAACGGCCCAGACTTTATTATTTAAAAATGCCACGGTTTGGACAAATGAAAAGGAAGGTGTTTTGACTGAAACAGATGTTTTAATTAAAAACGGGAAAATTGCTGCTGTTGGTAAAAATCTCTCAGACGCATCTGCCACTGTTATTGATGCAAAAGGCAAACATATCACGAGCGGGATCATCGATGAACATTCGCATATCGCAATTTCCAGAGGTGTAAACGAAATGGGACATAACTCGACTGCCGAAGTGACGATTCAGGATGTAGTAAACTCTGAAGACATTAATATCTACAGGGATCTTGCTGGAGGTGTTACGATTTCTCAGTTACTACACGGATCTGCAAACCCTATTGGAGGCCGTTCTGCGATTGTAAAATGGAAATGGGGTGCTTCACCAGATGAAATGTTATACAAAAACCAGCCTAAGTTTATCAAATTTGCTTTGGGAGAAAATGTGAAACAAGCCAATTGGGGAATTGATAATCCAACTCGCTTTCCGCAAACCAGAATGGGAGTTGAGCAGGTTTTTACAGATTATTTTCAACGTGCAAAAGAGTACGACGAAAGCTGGAAAAAATTCAATGCCAATTCTAAAAAAGGAAAAGCGCCAAGAGTGGACTTAGAATTACAGACTATTGCCGAAATTATTAATAAAGAACGTTTTATTACGTGTCATTCTTATATCGAATCTGAAATTTTGATGTTGATGAATGTTACTGAAAAATTCAATTTTAAAGTTAACACTTTCACACACATTCTTGAAGGTTATAAAGTAGCTGATAAAATGAAAGAACACGGTGTTGGTGCTTCTACTTTCTCTGATTGGTGGGCTTATAAATTCGAAGTAAACGATGCAATTCCGTTCAATGGGCCAATTATGCATAACGAAGGTGTCGTTGTAGCGTATAATTCTGATGATGCCGAAATGTCAAGAAGACTAAATCAGGAAGCTGCAAAAGCGGTGAAATACGGAAATATTTCTGAAGAAGATGCCTGGAAATTTGTAACCCTGAATCCTGCTAAATTATTACATATCGATGATAAAGTAGGAAGCTTAAAAGTGGGGAAAGACGCAGATGTTGTATTATGGAGCGACAATCCTTTGTCTATTTATGCTAAAGCCGAAAAAACAATTATTGAGGGTGTTGTTTATTTTGATATAGAAAAAGATGCCGAAAAACAATTGTCTGTTTCTAAAGAAAGAAGCACATTAATCGGACAAATGTTACAAGAAAAAAACAAAGGTGCAAACACGCAACAGCCTGCAAAAAAAGAAAAAACAGAATATCACTGTGATACTTTAGAACAATAATACAAAGCTTTAGAAAATTCGTAAAGATAAAAAAAGATAACATGATACATAAAAACATATATATACTGTTGCTCGCATTTTGTGCTTCGCTACAAATAAAGGCACAACAAATACCGGCACCAAAACAAACCAAATCAGTTTTGATTTTAAATGCTACAGCGCATCTGGGCAACGGAACGGTTATCCAGAATAGTGCGATTGGTTTCAAAGACGGCAAAATCACTCTGGTAGCCGATGCCACAACAATCAGACTTGCAGCGAATGCGTATGATACGACAATCGATGCCAGTGGAAAACACGTTTATCCCGGATTTATTATTGCCAACTCGACATTAGGTTTAATAGAAATTGACGCTGTAAAATCATCAAATGATGATGAAGAAATTGGAAGTTTTAATCCGAATGTGAGAAGTATTATTGCTTATAATTCTGAATCGAAAGTAGTAGAAACCGTTCGTCCTAATGGCGTATTGATTGCTCAGATAACACCACGGGGAGGCACGATTTCAGGAACATCCTCAATCGTACAATTAGACGCATGGAACTGGAAAGATGCACTTATAAAAGAAAACGACGGAATTCATCTTAATTTTCCATCTAATTTCAAAAGATCAGGATCCTGGTTCGAACCCGGAATAATTGAAGCCAATAAAGATTATCCCAAACAAGTTGAGGAAATAACTGCTTTTTTAGTCAATGCAAAAGCTTACAACCAAACTGCTTCAAAGGACAGAAATATAGTACTGGAAGCGACAAAAGGCCTTTTTGACGGAACTCAGACGCTTTTTATACATGCAGATGAAGAAAAACAAATTGTAGACGCCATACAATTAGCAGTAGACAATCAAATCAAAAAGATTGTAATTGTGGGAGGATTTGAAGCTTATAAATCTGCTGATGTGCTGCTAAAATACAATGTTGGTGTTTTGCTAAGACGTGTGCATGATATGCCGACCAGTGATGACGAAGATGTAAACCTACCTTATAAAATGGCAAAAATACTCACAGACAAAGGTATTGTCGTTGGTCTTGAAAACAGTGGAGATCAGGAACGTATGAATGTAAGGAATCTACCATTTTTAGCAGGAACCTGCGCTGCTTTTGGTTTAGACAAAGAAAAAGCTTTGCAGCTAATTACTTCAAACACAGCAAAACTATTAGGCATAGATGCTACTTGCGGTACATTAGAAACCGGTAAAGATGCGACATTGTTTATCTCTGAAGGCGATGCACTGGATATGAGAACAAATAAACTAACATCTGCTTTCATTCAGGGCAGAACGATTAATTTAGAAACTTTCCAAACCAAATTGAGCGATAAATTCAAAGCAAAATACAATCAGAAATAGTTAAAAACTCTTTTTATAAAAAAGGCATCATTTGAGAAATCATCTGATGCCTTTTTTATTTTAAATTAGAACTGTTTTAATCCTTTCATTACTAAATCAACCATAAATACTCTTAAAACAAGAAATATTATCTCCATTTTTTGTTAACACAGCTCCAAAAAACTCAATATTTCAGATTTTAGATTGACAAATTACAAATTTTAAGTTCTTTTTAACAAATACACGCAAAATACAGGGGGTTAAATTTTAAAATTAACAAAAATTAAGCATTAGACCCTATTTTTTAAAGGGATGTCGATTGATTTTATACTTTTATAAAAAATTTAAAACTAAATAACTATGCGAAAAATTATTTTAAGTGTGATTCTTATCACTATTTTGGTACTAACCTTTATATCGAACTTTATCTTAACAGATAGCCCAATTCCGGCAGAAGCTGTAAAGTTTGATACAGGAGATACAGCTTGGATGATCGTAGCAACTGCATTTGTATTGCTTATGACACCGGGACTAGGATTTTTCTACGGAGGAATGGTAGGTAAGAAAAATGTTATCAGTACTATGCTACAAAGTTTTATGGCAATGGTAATTGTAACTATTTTATGGGTTGTTATTGCTTTTGGATTAGCATTTGGTCCTTCTATTGGAGGAATCATCGGAGATCCAACTTCTAACTTATTTTTTCAGGGTGTTGGTACTAATACTGCATGGAGTCTTGCCCCAACTATTCCGTTTATGTTATTCGCATTATTTCAGGCTAAATTCGCCATCATCACACCTGCATTAATCACTGGTGCATTTGCAGAACGTGTACGTTTCTGGGCTTATTTATTATTCATGGTTTTATTTATCTTACTTATATATGCTCCTTTGGCGCACATGACATGGCATCCTGATGGAGTTTTCTTTAAAATGGGAGTATTAGATTTCGCCGGAGGAACAGTAGTACACATGAGTGCTGGCTGGGCTGCATTGGCCGGAGCAATATTCTTAGGAAAAAGAAAAGTTCAAAAAGTAAATCCTGCCAGAATTACTTATGTATTATTAGGTACAGGTTTATTATGGTTTGGATGGTTTGGTTTCAACGCAGGTTCTGCACTTGGAGCAAACGGATTGGCCGTTCAGGCTTTAGGAACTACAACTGTTGCTGCTGCTGCTGCTGCAATGGCATGGGTTTTCCTTGACAAAATTATTGGACACAAATTATCTGCACTTGGTGCATGTATCGGAGCTGTGGTAGGCCTTGTTGCTATTACACCTGCCGCAGGCTTCGTTAGCATTCCGCACGCTATTTTTATAGGCGCGTTTTCCGCCATCGTAAGTAACCTTGTAGTAAGCAAGTTCCCTAAAGGAAAAATTGATGATGCGCTGGATGTTTTTGCCTGTCATGGTGTTGGCGGTATGGTAGGAATGTTATTAACTGGTGTTTTTGCTTCTAAAGCAATCAACCCGGCCGTTGGAGACAATCAAGGTTTGATTTTCGGAAGCCCTACTTTGTTCATCAACCAGTTAACTGCTTTGATCATCGTTTCGATCTTCGCTTTTGTAGGTTCTTATGTTTTATTCTTTGTGGTAAATAAAATCACACCTCTAAGAGTTACTGAAGAAAAAGAAGAATTAGGTCTGGATATCTCTCAACACGGAGAATTTTTATAAAAATAAACCAAAACCAAAAAAACAACCAAAACCAACCATAACTAAAAAAGCACTCTGAGTTTTACTTAGAGTGCTTTTTGCTTTGAAGTAATTTTAGAAAAAGAATAGAGTAAAGAAGAAAGAGCAAAGAAGAAAGATTATAGAAGGGAGATTTTTTTTCATTTCAATATGGTAACTAAATAAAAAAGCACTCTAAGGATATTATCCCGGAGTGCTTTTTACTTTTCTAAGATTATAGAATATCGAGAATAGAATATCGAGAATAGAAAATAGATTATGGATCTTAGATTGTAGATTTTAGAGGATAAAATCTAAATTTCTAATTGTGGATTTACAGTATAAAAAAAACACTCTAAGTTTTGTTACCCAGAGTGCTTTTTATTTTGAATTAATTCAACCTTTTCATTATAATTTTAGAATGTAGATTTTAGATTCTATTTTCTATTCTCTTTATTCTATTTTCTAAAACTTAGAAATTCCTTCTTTCAGCCAGTGCAAATATTCATCAGCACTAACATAACTGATAGTAGGTTTTGAACTGTTTAGATTGTTCCCTTCTAAATCTGTTATAATATACAAAGGCTGTGTGTTCGTCTTATATTTTGAAATCATAAAATCAGTCCATTTATCTCCAACTGTAATGATTTTATCTCCTGATGCAGTTACAAATTGTTTTTCTTTTGGCAGCTCACGTTTATCATCTACATAAAGAGAAATCAAAACAACATCATTTTTTAAAATAGGTAAAATTGAAGGTTCAGACCAAACATTGTTTTCCATTTTTCTGCAATTCACACAAGCATAACCTGTAAAATCAAGCATGATTGGTTTGTTGATTGATTTTGCATACGCCACTCCATCTTCGTAATCATGAAAAACCATAATACCATGCGGTCCCAATTCAGCTCCGTCAGGCAATCCTTTTACAGATTCGGCACTTCCTCCTGAATTAGCAGAACCTCCTACTCCAAACGGACTCTCGCTGTATTGTGGCGGAGGAGGAAAAGCACTGATTAACTTCAATGGTGCTCCCCAAAGTCCCGGAATTAAATATACTGTAAACACAAGTGTCAATAATCCTAAATACAATCTTCCAACAGAAATATGCTGTAACGGACTATCATGCGGCAATGAAATTTTCCCAAATAAATATAAGGTCAAAGCTCCGAAAATAGCAATCCAGATTGCGATGAAAACTTCTCTTTCCAGTAAATGCAATTGTAAAACCAAATCGGCATTTGATAAAAATTTAAATGCCAAAGCCAATTCTAAAAATCCTAAAACTACTTTAACAGTATTCAGCCATCCTCCGGATTTTGGTAAAGAATTCAACCAGCCCGGGAACATAGCAAACAACATAAAAGGCAATGCCAATGCTAATGAAAATCCTAACATTCCAACAACCGGAGCAATTCCGCCGTTTGAAGCCGCTTCAACCAATAAAGTTCCAACAATTGGTCCTGTACACGAGAATGATACTATTGCCAAAGCCAAAGCCATGAACAATATTCCAATTATTCCGCCTCTGTCTGCTTGTTGATCTACTTTATTTCCCCATGAATTTGGCAGCATAATTTCGAAAGCTCCCAAGAATGAAGTAGCAAAAATGATCAGTATCACGAAGAAAATCAAGTTGAACCAAACATCTGTAGACAACGCATTTAATGCATCTGCACCAAATATTTTAGTTACAATTAATCCTAAAATAACATAAATAGCAATAATAGAGAAACCGTAAATTATAGCATTACGAATACCTTTTGCCCTGCTTTTGCTTTGTTTCGTAAAGAAACTTACCGTCATTGGGATCATCGGAAAAACGCAAGGTGTTAACAACGCCGCGAATCCTGAAATAAAAGCAATAAAAAAGATCGACCATAAACTTCTTGCGGGAGCCGGTGCAGGAATATCTTCTTTAGCTGCAGTTTCAGCAACTGAAGCTTTTGCGGTTTCCGTTTTAGCCGGTTCAATAGTTGGCTTTACTGTATCAACAGCCAAACCTTCCACTTTAGTTTCATCTTTCTTTACTTCTGCTACACTGGCAACCGCATCCATCTTAAATGTTGACGGAATTGCAATTGTGAATTTTTTATTCGAATTGATACAAACTTCTTTACAAACCTGAAAATCAAATTCTACATCAACCGTTTTTAAGTTTGGATTGATAATCGTAATTTCCTGCTCAATATGTGCTTTGCCTTCAAAGAAAGTTTCATTGACACCAAAAACATCATTAAAAGCAGTTCTTGTTTTTCCTTCTTTAGCTTTTCCTACTAAAGTATAATTTCCTTTTTGGTTTTTAAATGTAATTTCTAACGCAAGCGGTCCGCCATCAGGTGTAAATTGCGAATACATATGCCAGTCTTTTTCAATCGTTCCGTCAAAAATTAAAACAGCATTATTGCCTGATTTCTTTTCAATTTTTGAAGTCCATTTTACAGGCTCCAGGATTTGAGCATTACCTTTTGCAAAAGCAAACAAAAAAAACAGAAAAAACACAATGGTTTTATTCCAGCTATTTTTTGATATTATTGCTTGTTGATGTTGATTAAAGTTCATGATTCTAATTCTATTTTAAGTATTCGATTTGTGGTATTTTCAATTCTAAAACGATCGTCCTGTCTGATTCCGATAACCCATACAATCTGATTATCAGAGCACAAAATCCACATTTTTTCTTTTTCGATCAGAGATAATTTTTCATCTTTAAAAAGTTTACTTACTTTTTTAGACTTCCCCTCCATCCCAAAAGGATAAAAAACATCCCCCTCTTTCCATTTACGTAAAACCAGGGGAAACTGGATTTTTTCAGCGTCGACAAATATAGCTTTATTTGAATCTATTGTTATGTGACTAACGTTACAAAGCTTCAATTTTAAGGGAAAATTAACTTCTGTATCGTTTGCATTAATTTCAAATTCTTCCTTTTCTGACATTTCAGAAATGGGGCTTAAAATCAAAATATTTCTATTTTTTAATAAGCGAAATTCAGATGAAAGCACTTGTTTTCCGGATTGTCCGTCAACCAGATCATAAATATCATTCCATGCCAAAAAGCCAAATTCATTCAGCCATTGGTACAAATACGATTTATAATTGGGTAATTTTTTAAGTTGGTTCAAGTCGAAATGAATGTCATCACCTTCTTCTTTCGCCACTTGCTGGTAAATCATAATCGAAGCATCTTCGACCATTGCCTGAGATTCCTGCAAATACGATTGCGTTTTCTGAAAAGCATTCAGGAAATTTGGATTGATTTCTTTGAGCATCGGAACCAAATCGTGGCGAATCTTATTCCGAAGGTATTTATTAGATGCATTGCTGCTGTCTTCCCGCCATTCGATATGATTTTCTTCAGCATATTTAAGGATTTCGTCTCTTGAAAAAGGCAATAGCGGGCGAATAATCCGATCATTTTGTTCCGGAATTCCAATTAATCCTTCCAATCCCGTTCCGCGGGTCAGATTAATAATAAAGGTTTCCAGATTGTCATCGGCATGATGGGCGGTTAAGATATAATCGAAATTTTCAGTTTCTAAAAGCTCATAAAACCAACTGTAACGCAATTCACGTGCTGCAACTTGCGTCGACAATTTATAATCTTTAGCGAAAGCGTCGGTATCGAATTGTGTGGTGTAAATGGGAATATTATTCTGATCACAATAGTCCTGAATAAAACTCTGATCGCCAAAACTTTCTAATCCGCGAAGCTGAAAATTGCAATGCAAAACGGCAATTTCATAAGGCAATTGTTTTAACAGATGCAATAAAACCATACTGTCCAATCCTCCGCTAACAGCAAGAAATATTTTTTGATTTTCCAGAAATGGAAATCTTGAAACGATATGATTTTGAAATTTTGAAAACATTCGATAAATGTAAAAAATTAAATTCGATCTATTTTTAAATGAAATGTTAAGCGTTTGTTTTTTGCCACGAATTACACGAATTATTTTTTCACGCAGATTTCATTTTTTTGCCACAGATTAAAGGATTAAAATGATTTTTTTATATCAATTTCACGCAGATTTAAAAAGATTTAAGCAGATGAACGCAGATTTTATTCATCGTTAAATCAAAATTAAATCTGCCAAATCTGCGTGAAACAAAATCATTTTAATCCTTTAATCTGTGGCTACTATTTTTTTTCCACGAATTTCACTAATTAAACTATCTCAAGTTAAGAAAAAAAATTCGTGCCAATTCGTGAAATTCCTGGCCAACCTTTTTACCTTAAAACTTCATGCATCGCTTTCGCCTTCAACAAACATTCTTCGTATTCGTTTTCCGGAATTGATTGTGCTGTAATAGCACTTCCCACAGAAAACGAAACGTATTTATTGTCGTGATTGTATAGAATACTTCTGATAACGACATTAAAATCAAAATCGCCTTCCGGAGTAAAATATCCAATTGATCCGCTATACAAACCGCGTTTGGTTTCTTCGAGATTTTCGATAATATTCATCACCGAAATCTTTGGAGCTCCTGTCATACTTCCCATAGGAAAAGTAGTTTTCAAAACATCTATCGGTGAATATTGCGGATCTAATTTTGAAGTTATAGTCGAAATCATTTGATGCACCTGTAAAAACGAATAGATTTTACAAAGCTCTGTCACTTCGACTGAACCTTTTTGTGCTGTGTGCGACAAATCATTCCGAACCAAGTCTGTAATCATGATATTTTCGGCTCGTTCTTTCGAATCTGACTCCAGAAAATGTTTTGATTTTTCATCTTCAATTGCATCAGAAAATCGCTTTGACGTTCCTTTTATGGGTTGCGAAATCAACGTCTCTCCTACTCTTTTTATATAACGTTCGGGAGAAGCTGAAAGCAAAAATTGTTTGTTATTTTTAAAAAAAACAGAAAACGGAGCCTGCGAAATCGTATTTAGTTTTTGAAACTTCTCAAGTGGATTTATAACTGCATTTTCAGCATAAAATTCCATACAAAAATTTGCTTCGTACATATCACCTGCGTGAATGTGATGCAGCATTTTTGTTACTTTCTGAACATATAAATCTTTAGAGATACGTTGCTCAATCTTTAAAGGTTCCTGACTTTTAACTTCTAACTTTTCGCTTTTAACTATTTCCTCAAAATCATCTTCGACTTCATCATCGCAAAGAAATAAATATTTCATCTCAAGCTGATTTCCTTTCAATACAATTATTTTTTTGGGTTGAAAGAAAAACAAATCCGGAAAATCCAATCCGTCAAAATTACCTGATTTCAATTCTTCGACGTCGTTCTTTAGATCGTACGAAAGATAACCAAAAAGCCAGTCTTTAGTGGTTTGCTGATATTGTTTCAGATCGTCGAAAGCATTATGAAAATCGGTTTTTAAAGAAGTAAAAGCATCTACAGCCAAGACACAATCAAAACTGGAATATTCTTGCGGATACGAATTGCTATCCAGAAAAATGACCTCGCGAAATTGTTGCGACCAGCTTAAAAGTTGTTGTTTAAAGTGCTCTGGATTTGCAATATGTTTAGGAATGGAAACTCTCAAAAATAAATAAATTTTAGATCCCAAAATTACGACAAAAAAAATCCTTCGATAAAATAATACTCAAAAATTATTGACTGCCTCAAAGTCGTCCTTATTTTCCTAAATCCATATTTGTATTTCTTATTCATTTATGGCCTTTCACTTTGATAGACAACTGTGGTTTTATCTTTATAAAAATACATTAGAGAATAAGAAAAGTGTTAACAAAACAGTGATTTCATAAGAAAAAATTCATTATATTTGATATAGCATTGTATTAATCCTAAAATAGGATTGATTTGATTGTAAAATCTTCAATAAAGAAGCTTTAAAAAGCAAATACCATTTCAGTTGAGGATTCAGATTATATCATTTTTCCAAAATAATTATACTTTTTTAACTTATCTAAAAATCCTAAGTATTATGAAAATTGCTACTATTATTGTCCGCGTTTTAATTGGTCTTTTGTTGCTTTTTGCTTCTATCAGTTATTTTTTTCATCTAACTCCTGAACCGGAAACAACAGGGAATTTTAAAGCTTTCAATGTTGGTTTAATGGCCTCCACATATATAATGCCTTTAGCAAAATCTATCGAATTACTTTGCGGAATTGCATTTGTAACCGGCCGTTATGTAACATTGGCTAATATTTTGATCTTACCAATTACGGTAAATATCCTGTTTATCAATTATTTTCTGGCTCCTGAAGGTTTGCCAATTGCGGTATTACTATTCCTTGCCAACTTATTTTTGATTTACAGATATTGGGATAATTATAAAAGTGTTTTTACGAGATAATTTACTTTTAAAAATAAAAAACCCGATGCTTTTCTGAGCATCGGGTTTCTTATTTTTAAAAGATTCAACATTTATACTCTTTATTAATTTATCGTATTACATCATATAAACCCGTCGGGTTTGACATATAGGAGAATTTACTTATCACTAATTTGCTTTATCGTGTTTTACCCAAACCAGGTCAGAAATTTCAAATCCAATTTCTCTGGCTTTAATAAGAAAATCTGCTTTGATACTTTCCGGAATTGTGGTTTCTCTAGAAAGGATCCACATGTATTTTAAATTTTCACCAACAACAAGTGCATATTTGTAGTTATCTTCGACTGCAACTACATTATATCCGGCATAAAACGGACCAAAAAATGACACTTTCAGCATTCCGACATCATCGGTTTTAACAAATTTAGCTTTACCAATACTTTGCTCCCATTTTTCTTTTTTAACGTCGTAGCCTTTATTATCGACTTTGATCGTTCCGTTATCATTTAGAGAATATTCGGCGGTGACATTGTTTAGTCCTTTTTCATATTTAAAATCAAGTCTGGCAATTTCGTACCATTTTCCTAAATACTTCGATTTGTCAAAATTAGTGACTGCTTTTGCGTTTTTTGGAATTGTCGTACCGCAAGAATAAAGTGCAATGGCTATTCCGGCTCCAAGTAAAACGGGAGCGATATATCTATTTTTCATAACATTATCTTTTTAGACTTATAAAGATAACCTGAAATTAAAATATTAATTTACAGAATTACAATTGCTTTTTACATTTTTACAAACCTGCAAATAAGCTTATTACAAAAGAAAACCGCTACTTCCGAAGCTTCGGAAATAGCGGTTTTTTAAAATTATGATGCAACGTAAATTATACGTGTAATGCTCTATTATCTGTAGCGGCCAATGCAGCTTCTTTTACCGCTTCAGCAAAAGTTGGATGTGCATGGCTCATTCTTGAAATATCTTCAGCAGAAGCTTTGAATTCCATTGCTGTAACTGCCTCAGCTATTAAATCAGCTGTACGCGCTCCAATCATGTGAACTCCTAAAACTTCATCTGTTTTAGCATCAGCAATGATTTTTACAAATCCGTCAAGATCTCCACTAGCTCTTGCACGACCTAATGCTTTGAAAGGAAAACTTCCTACTTTATATTCTGTTCCTGAAGCTTTTACCTGCTCTTCAGTCTGTCCAACTGCAGCAACTTCCGGCCAGGTATACACTACACCAGGAATTAAGTTATAATCGATATGTGGTTTTTGACCTGCTAAGATTTCAGCAACCATAGTTCCTTCTTCTTCTGCTTTATGTGCCAGCATTGCTCCACGAACAACATCACCAATTGCATAAATATTAGGAACATTCGTTTGTAAATGATCGTTTACTTCAACTTGTCCTCTGTCTGAGATTTTTACTCCTGCTTTGTCAGCGTTTAGTCCGTCTGTGTACGGACGACGACCAACAGAAACTAATGAATAATCTCCTTCAAGAGTGATTGTTTCTCCTTTTGCATTTTCAGCCTGAACCACAACAGCATCGCCGTTTCTTTCAACTGATTTTACTTTGTGAGAAACGTAGAATTTCATTCCTTGTTTTTTCAATACTTTAGTCAATTCTTTAGACAAAGAACTATCCATTCCAGGAATGATTCTGTCCATGAATTCTACTACAGAAACCTGAGCTCCTAAACGAAGGTAAACTTGTCCAAGCTCGATTCCGATAACTCCACCACCAATAATTACCAAGTGTTTTGGAACTTCTTTTAAAGCCAAAGCTTCTGTAGAAGTGATGATTCTTTCTTTGTCAATTTTGATGAAAGGCAAAGAAGATGGTTTTGAACCTGTAGCAATTACAGCATATTTAGTTTCGATAGTTTCTGATGTTCCGTCAGCTTTTGCAACAGCAATGTGCGTTGCATCTACGAAAGAACCTAAACCATTAAAAACAGTGATTTTATTTTTATCCATTAAGTAGTTGATTCCACCTACGGTTTGATCTACAACTGCTTGTTTGCGCGCGATCATTTTCTCTAAATTGATTTTTACATCTCCTGAAACTTCAATTCCGTGATCTGCGAAATGTGCAATTTCTGCGTAATGATGAGAAGAAGATAATAATGCTTTTGAAGGAATACAACCTACGTTAAGGCAAGTTCCGCCTAAAGAGTTATACTTTTCTACAATTGCCGTTTTGAAACCTAATTGTGCGCAACGAATTGCTGATACATATCCTCCAGGACCTGAACCTATAATGACTACGTCAAATGAACTCATAGTTTGTCTATTTTATTTTTAGCGATACAAAATTAAGGAATAAAGTTTTGTTTAAAGTTTAAATCTCAATGTTTTTTGTGTGAAATTTTGGTAGACGATTTTACCGCAAAGTTCGCAAAGATTTTACGCAAGGTTCGCTAAGTTTTTTATTTATAAAGCTGAAATTTGCTCGCAAAGTAGCAGAGTCGCAAAGTTTTTTAAATATTTTGAGATACTCATTGAATAGCGTCCAGCTTTAGCTGGATGGAAATATTGTCAATCCGAAAGGGCTTTAGCCAAATCTATGTCGTTTGGCTAAAGCCTTTTCTAGTCGGATCTTATTCCTCCAGCTAAATCTGGAGGCAACTCAAAAAAACTTTGCGACTTCGCAACTTTGCCGAGATTCTTTTAAAATCTCAAAAACTAATCATGTGTTACACGCACTGCTGTGCGTCTCTACAGAAAACCTTTGTCCCTTTGTTGCTCTGAACCTTTGAACCTTCCTCAAAAAATCACTGTTGAATTCTTTACTTCGCTAATCATAAACATACTTTGTGTACTCCCGATATGTTGTAGCGAAGTGAGTTTAGTGACCAGAAATTCCCTGTATTCTTCCATGTCTTTTACCAATACTTTCAGGATATAATCATAATCGCCGCTTACGTGATGGCACTCTAAGACTTCGTTGAGTTTGATGACTTCACTTTCGAATTTGGTCAGGAATTCTTTGGTGTGCTGAATGAGTTTTAAGTGACAGAAAACCACAAATCCTTTGCCGATTTTGGTTTTATCTACTAATGCTACATAGTTTTTTATTATGCCTTCGCGTTCTAACTTTTTGATACGTTCGTAAACCGCAGTTACTGACAGATTCAATTTTAAGGACAATTCTTTGGTTGTTTTTTTACTGTCGGTTTGTAGTAAAACAAGGAGTTTTTTATCGGTAGCGTCTAAAGTCATTTTTTTTATATTTTAGAAAATGAAAGAAAATCTATTGATTTGGTTTTTCTAAAACAAATTTAGATTAATAATCTTTAATAAATCACTTATATAGTTTTAAAATCTAATTATCAAACTCATAGTTGATTAATTTTCTATTAAGACGTTACTTTGAATAGAATTTCTTTTGAAAAAGGGTTTCATAGCCCAGATTGAAGTGTAAAGCCCGGAGTAAAAAGGGCAAATGTTTCCTGGTCTAAAAAAGCGACCAACGGAAGCTCTTTTTAGAACATTAGAAACTTTGCCTTTTTTATGAGGACTTGAAACGGAAAGCTGGAAATAGCTCCTAATTAAAATCAAATTCCAAATTTTAAATTCCAATGAAAAATGGTTCAAAATTTAAAGTTTGATTAATAGGTTACAACAACTTGAAACTAAAAAAACAACAATAAAATGAAAGACTTTAATCCAGCAGATAAAATTCAGGATTTGCAATATTTTGGGGAATTTGGCGGTGTGAATCCTTCGATTTCTGATTCTTCGACCTATACATTTCTTTCGGCCAAAACGATGTTCGATACTTTCGAGGGAAATATGGAAGGCTGTTATTTGTATTCACGCCATTCGTCACCCAGTAATTTGTATCTCGACCAGGCTTTGGCAGCAATGGAAGGAACTGAAACAGCAAATGTTTCGGCTTCTGGAATGGGAGCGATTACGCCTACTCTACTGCAGTTGTGCGGTGCGGGCGATCACATTGTTTCGAGCAGGACGATTTATGGAGGAACTTATGCTTTTCTGAAAAACTTTACCCCGAGATTTGGGATTGAAACGAGCTTTGTTGACATTACAAAACTAGATATCGTAGAAGCTGCAATTACGCCAAATACTAAAGTTTTGTATTGTGAAACGGTAAGTAATCCGTTATTGGAAGTGGCTGATATTGCTGGTTTGGCAAAGATTGCTAAAAAACATAATTTGAAATTGGTGGTCGATAATACGTTTTCACCTTTGTCTGTCTCACCTGCAAAACTTGGTGCTGATATCGTGATTCACAGTTTGACAAAATACATCAATGGAAGCAGCGATACTGTTGGCGGTGTGACTTGCGCTTCGAAAGATTTTATCAATTCATTAAAAAATGTAAACTCGGGCGCAAGTATGCTTTTGGGACCAACAATGGACAGTCTGCGATCAGCTTCTGTAATGAAAAACCTTCGTACGTTGCATATCCGTATCAAACAACACAGCCATAATGCTCATGTTCTGGCAGATAAATTCGAAAAAGACGGACTTAAAACAGTTTATCCGGGACTGAAAAGTCACCCAAGTCATGAATTGTACAAAACGATGATTAATCCGGAATACGGTTTTGGCGGTATGCTAACGATTGACGTTGGAACTTTGGCGAAAGCAAATGAATTAATGGAATTGATGCAAGCCAGAAATCTGGGATATTTGGCAGTAAGTTTAGGATTTTACAAAACGTTGTTCAGTGCTCCGGGAACTTCAACTTCGAGTGAAATTCCGTTAGAAGAACAGCATGAAATGGGCTTAACGGATGGTTTGATTCGTTTTTCGATTGGATTGGATAACGATATTGAGCGTACTTATGAAATGATGAAAGCTTGCATGGTGGAGCTTGGTATTTTGTAAAGTTATTTCGCAAAGATGCACTAAGTTTTTTTATTTTGAAAGAAACGAAGATCACAAATTTTAGTCTACGGATTTTACTGATTTAAACTGGTTTACACTGATTTTATATCCACTTTTTTTCACCACGAATTCACGAATTATTACTTGAAAAATTCGTGAATTCGTGGCGATTTCACACATTGAATTTACAACAAAAAAATCCGTTCTGAGATATTTCAGAACGGATTTAATTTTATTTTGGCTCGTAATGCCTAAAGGATTTCCAGTACTTATCCTTATAAATTTCGTAACCTATTTCAAATGTTTTATTGTGTTTTTTTATTAATGTGTCTAAAACTTTCGGAGGTTTTCTGAAATCTTTACAGGCAAAAAAGATCTCCCGTTTGTTGTTGGCAGTTTCGCGTCCAACATTTAAGTAGCCATCTGCATCCTGCAAACTTAGCATTATCTCATCTTCAATTTCATCTAATCGTTTATAGGTTTCACTATCCGGCAAACCGCTTTCATCTCTTTTTTGATATGGAATTCCAACTATCAGAATCCAGGGATGGGATGCTTTTTTATCCCATTGCAAAAGAGTTGTATTGATTACAGCCAAGATAATTCCGCCCTCTTTTGTTTTCCCTTCAAAACTTGCGTAACCGTCGTTTTCGGTATTATGCCTGATACCTTCATATTTTTCTACAAATTCTTTTTCTCTCCAAATCAAATAATCTTTTAATTTTTCGATTGGAATTAGTTCTTCAGAAACTTCATTGTGTCCAATTACATTCATATTATCAATCAGCGTAACGGAGTGCAATTCGCTCAGATAATTATCCAGAAAGATGTAAACGCCATTCGCTATTATTGCTTTTTTATCTTCTGTAAAATGATCGTAAACAATTGTCAGATCAATTTCGTCCGGATAACCTTTATGGATGTTAGGATAAAATTTTAAGTTTTCTTTTTTAAATTCAAAATTCTCGTAAGTAATAGCAACATCTTTGATATCTGATGCCGGTTTAAGAGCTGTAAATTTCCAACCGTCAATTTTTGGAGCATTATTTACCAACTCTTCAATTGCGTAAATATTTCTAATCGCTCCATCCGGCGTTAAAATTAACTCGACAGTCTGATCATCAAACATACCACTCAGGAAGTAAATCCCGTTGTGTATTTCATCTAACTTTGGAGCAAGCTTATCAAAGAAAGCTGTACTTATATTTTTACGGCTTTGAACAATGTTGAAAAACCCCTTTTCATGTTTTAGAAACCAATTCCAAAAATCATTGGCCGAATCTATTGGGGTATCTTTTTTACCCAGGATATTTTTAAGGAAACCCATTCGTTTAAAAAATTAAAAATTACAATGATCAAACTTAAGAAAACCTTTTAAAAAAACATAAGAATATATTGATAAAAAAAGCCGTTCTGAAATTATTCTCAGAACGGCTTTCCCTATATATAACTTATAGCAGTTTACACTTCAATGGCATTCAGCTTACTATTTTTTCTACTGTAAGTAAAATAAATAATCAGTCCGA
Source organism: Flavobacterium frigidimaris (assembly GCA_900129595.1). Lineage (GTDB taxonomy): Bacteria > Bacteroidota > Bacteroidia > Flavobacteriales > Flavobacteriaceae > Flavobacterium > Flavobacterium frigidimaris. The sequence continues at coordinate 24,849 of FQWG01000021.1, forward strand.
GTAATAACCAGATCGTAAAGTAAATCCAGTTCCAGACGCTTAATTCTGCCATCATATAAAGGCAACAGATAAGACCTAATAAAGGAATTAAAGAAAGGTTTTTTCTGAAAGCCCAAACTGCTAATCCAACTAAAACTACTAAAAATATCCACATTGGAATTTTGTGCTTGAATAAACTGAAACCTGATTCGTATTTTAGAGAATCGCTGATTGGTAATCCTTTTACAACCTCTGCATATTTTGCTTCGTCGTCCTGATATTGACTCAACAAATGCTCTAGATCTGCTGTTTCAGCAGTTTTATTATGAAGATCAATACTTTCTAAATAATTGAAAACTTTTGTTGATTCTTCTTTATTTAATGAAGTGATAATTGTCGTTGCATCATAGGTCTGCTCTTCATTATTAATAAAAGCCATTGTCGCTTTATTATTAAAGGCAAAAGCATAATACAGTCCTGCAATCATAAGAACCGGCAGAATATATTTTGAATTTACATAAGGCGTTTTGAATTTTCCTCTCGGGATATCTGTTTTGTCCTGCAAAACCAAAACTCCGGCACAAACCAGTACAAAAGCAAATAAAGTTCCGATACTGCATAAATCCGTTACCATGGTCAGATTCAGAAACAAAGCCGGAACTGCTACCACAAAACCTGTCACGATTGTTGCAAATGAAGGCGTTTTGAATTTTGGGTGCACGGTAGAAAATTTCTTTGGCAATAAGCCATCACGGCTCATACTCATCCAGATACGCGGCTGTCCCATCTGAAAAACCAGTAAAACACTCGCCATCGCTACTACAGCACTTACAGCTATAATTCCGGACATCCATTTCAGGTTTAATTTATCGAAAACAAATGCCAGAGGATCTCCAACATTTAATTCGTTATAATTTACCATTCCGGTTAAAACCAAGGCAATGGCAATATATAAAATAGTACAAATGATAATTGCCCACATCATTCCGCGTGGTAAATCACGTTGCGGATTTTTACATTCTTCGGCAGTTGTCGAAATTGCATCGAAACCAATATAAGCAAAGAAAACAGCCGAAACTCCTTTTAAAACTCCGCTAACCCCATTTGGCGCAAAAGGATCCCAATTGGATGTATCTACATAAAATACACCCACTGCAATTACCAGCAGCACCACACAAAGTTTTACAACAACCATTAAATTACTGGCATTACGGGACTCTTTCATCCCTCTGTAAACCAATGCTGTAATTAAAATAATAATGAATAATGCCGGTAAATCAGCCACAAAATGAAAAGAACCAATTGTTGGCGCTGTTGTCCAGGCCGTATAAGCTTCCTGTAAACTTCTGCCTAAATTTTCGTATGATTTTCCGCCCTGCATTAAAGCCGTGGCATCGTTAAATCCGTTTGAAGCCGTTAGATAATCCATCTGGATCCATTGCGGTAAGTGAATTCCGCCACTCTGGAGCAGTCCCGTAAAATAATCACTCCACGATATGGCGACCGTTATATTTCCTACAGCATATTCCATAATTAAAGCCCAGCCAATTATCCAGGCAATTATTTCTCCAAACGCCACATAAGAGTATGTATAAGCACTTCCTGAAACCGGAACCATCGAGGCAAATTCTGCGTACGCAAAGGCTGCAAAACTACAGGCAAGGGCTGTAAACAAGAACAAGAAAATTACTGCTGGTCCTCCGTCTGCACTGGCTTTTCCGATGGTACTAAAAATACCTGCACCCACAATTGCAGCAATTCCAAACGCAGTTAAATCTCTTGTCGTTAAATGCTTTCCTAATGCATTATGACCATCTGCGTCGTTTTTTGCAACTTGTTTCAGAATATCTTGTACCGTTTTTTTACGGAATAAACCTGATAATGCCATATATGATTTTGCTTTTAAAATTAATTTAAATCGGTGTTTGAGGTTTTATTTTGCAAATAATGCAAAAAATATCCTGATTTCAAATATATAAAACCATTTTGTTTTATCAGTGAATTATTTTTGCCACGAAGGCGCTAAGTCACAAAGTTTTTTTTTGCCCGCGGGTTTTAACTGGTAAAACGGATTAACGCGGGTTTCTTTTTAGTCTTTGTCAAAAAAAATCTGCTAAATCTGCCAAATCTGCGAGAGAAAAAATTTAGCCACAGATTAAAATGATTAGCACAGATTATTTTAATATGAATTTCACGCAGATTTAAAATGATTTAGGCAGATGTGCGCAGATTTTATTTATAAGTAAATTAAATCTGCTTTAATATGCAGAATCTGCGTGAAGCAAAATCATTTTTAATCCTGTAATCTTTGGCAAAACTTTTCCATACAGATTTATAAACAAAAAAATCCGCGCTCCTCCGCGTTTTCACGAAGTGAATCCGTGTCATCCGCGTGCCATCTCTCAACGCAGACAGTTTCTCAAAATACTCACAGGATGCTGTGCTTCTCTGCTGGTTCCGTCATAAATTTGATGGCGGCAGCTGGTTCCTGCGGCAGCGATTTTGACGTTTTCAGCGGTGGCACGCACTTTTGGGAATAAAGTATCTTCTCCCATTTGCATACTCACCTGATAATGTTCTTTTTCGTAACCAAACGATCCTGCCATTCCGCAACAGCCGGAATTGTAAATCGTAACCGTATTGTTCGTTGGTAAATTCAGCATCGCGAAAGTCGCCTCAACAGAGCTCAATGATTTCTGATGACAATGTCCGTGAATCTTGATTTCTTTCTTTTCTTCAGAGAATGAATCCGGTTTTATTTTTCCGTCGATGATTTCTTTTTTAAAGAATTCTTCGATTGTAAAGGCACTTTGAGCTACTTTTTCAGCCGCTTCTTTATCATCTGCCAAACGCAAATATTCGTCTCTAAAAGTTAAAATTGCCGATGGCTCAATACCGATTAAAGGCGCTTTTGCAGAAATTAAATCCTTGAAGATATTTACATTGATATTTGCAATCTTTTTAGCTTCTTCCAAAAATCCTTTAGACAAATACGTTCTTCCGCTTTCTTCGTGATCGACAACCAGAACTTCGTAACCTAATTTTGTCAATAATTCGAAAGCATCAATTCCGATATTTACATCGTAATAATTCGTGAATTCGTCATTAAACAAATAAACCTGACCGTTTGGAAAATCGTTGCGTTGCGGCTTCCGGTTTTCGTACCATTTTTTGAAAGTCTTTTTCGCCAAAAGCGGCACTTGTCTTTCCGGCGCAATCCCCATACTTTTTTTAACAAGCGATTGATTCGAAATAAAGTTGGTAATCGACGGAAACTTACTTCCCATTTTATTCAGTTTTGCATTGTGGGCAAAAATCTTGTTTCGGGTCGAGAATCCGTTTGCTTTTTGGTATTGGTATAAAAATTCTGCTTTTAGAGTCGCAACGTCCACATTACTCGGACATTCGCTGGCGCAGGCTTTACAGCTCACACACAACTCAAAAACTTCGTAAAGTTCTTTCTGGTCGAATTTGTTTTCTTTCTCAGAATAGGTCAGATATTCACGTAACGCATTCGCTCTCGCACGCGTTGTTTCTTTTTCATTTTTGGTCGCACGATAACTCGGGCACATTGCTCCACCTGCCGATGGTAATTTTCTACAATCTCCGGAACCGTTGCATTTTTCAGCAGCACGCAAAATCCCTAAACTGTCCGAGAAATCCTGAAACGTTTTAATATCCGGTTCTGCTCTGCCTGAAATTACACGATGGTTTTCGTCCATTTTCAAGGCATTGACAATCTTCCCAATATTCAAAACCGAATTAGGGTCAAACGCCAGTTTAATACGTTTCAGCAATTCATAATTCGTTTCGCCAATCATAAACGGAATAAACTCTCCGCGCACAATTCCGTCGCCGTGTTCACCGCTTAGCGAACCTCTGTATTTCTTCACCAAAATCGCTACATCGGTCGCGATGGTTCTAAAGAGTTTTAAGTCAGATGTTTTCTTCAAATTCAAAACCGGGCGCAAATGCAGTTCCCCTGCTCCGGCATGTGCGTAATAAATCGCACCTTGTCCGTGACGTAACATCATGGCCGAAAACTCGGCAATATAAGCCGGTAAATCGCTCAATTCAACCGCTGTATCTTCTATAGAATCGGCTGCTTTGTCATCGCCCACAATACTGCCCAAAAGTCCAAGACCGGCTTTTCTAAGTTCGTTTACTTTATCAATATCGGCACCGTAAATTTTTACGAGTGCATAGCCAAAGTTATTTTTTTCTAAATCGGCCACCAAAGCATTCGCCTGATTCTCGGCATCTTCCGGATCGTGCGAAGCCACTTCAAACATCATAATCGCTTTGGGTTCGCCTACCAGAAAGAACCTGTTTTTAATGTGTTCGCGGCTCGTTTTGGTACAATCTAAAATCGTGTCGTCGATCATTTCTGCTGTATACAAATGATGTTTCATCGCCACCACAACAGATTCCAGCGATTCCTGAATGCTATGATAATGCGCCACTACCATAATATTATTTGCTGGCGGCAAATCGTCAACCTTTAAAGTAATTTCTGTTGTAAAAGCCAGCGTTCCTTCGCTTCCGCAAAGCAATTTTCCTACGTTAATTGTTGGTTCAGTTCCGCCAAACAAATCCGATTTTAATAAAATATCAACCGCATAACCTGTATTTCTTCTGTGAATTTCCGGTTTAGGAAACTCTTTTATGATTTCGTCCTGCGTTGCTTTTACCGAAAGTTCGTCGTAAAGGCTTTTGTATATTTTATTTTCTAAGGTATCACCTTTGGTCTTCTCAATAAATTCCGCCGAAGTCAGTTCTTTAAAAACTACCTGCGATCCATCGCTCAAAAGTCCTTTGATTTCGACAATTTTATCGCGCGTTACACCATAGCGAATCGAAGTAGTCCCTGAGGAATTATTTCCTACCATTCCGCCAATCATACAACGGTTTGTCGTAGATGTATTAGGTCCGAAAAAAACACCATGAGGTTTCAGGAATAAATTCAGTTCATCGCGAATTACACCGGGCTGAACCGTAACTGTTTTTTTTATGGCGTCGAAATTCAGGATTTTAGTAAAGTTCTTCGAAACATCTACCACAATTCCGTCACCAACCGTTTGTCCGGCAAGAGAAGTTCCGGCTGTTCTTGGTGTAATCGAAATCTTTTGTTGCGCCGCAAACCGGATCACTTTACTAATATCTTCTATAGTTTTAGGCACAGCAACCGCTTTTGGTCTGATTCGATACACCGAAGCATCGGTTGAGTAAAGCGTTTTATGAAGATCATCGTATAAAAGTGTTCCTTCTAATGACGTTGCTAATTGTTCTAACTCTTTATTTATTGACATTTGATCGCTGAATTTATGGCTTTTCTTTTCAGTTACAAAAATAGTTATTTTTTAAGGTTCTGAGGTGCAAAGAGACAAAGCTTCTGCCGTTTTTCTGCGATTGTTTTATGAAGTTTGGAATTTAGAAAAATTGGGATTTAACCCAAATTGTCACTCTAAGCGAAGTCGAAGGCTTCTGAAAACTGAATTCCAGCACATAAAAATTGGAATTTGAGAATTTTTTATTGAAATTTTAATTAGAAGCTATTCCTGCTATCCGTTTCAATCTTTTGCTTTTTAAAGAAAAAAGCAAAAGGATTTCCACTTCTATCAGGGCTATTATTAATTTATATTTTTTTGTAAAACATAAGGCGCTTCAAGAATAACTCTGTACGACATAAAAACGCATCCAAAAGAAGTTCCTTCTATTCCCTCAATAATTAACCAGCTCAGAATTCCTTTATTAATAAGCTGATATAGTTCGTATTCAATAAATTCAGGACTATAATTTAATTTTTGATAGTCAGAATGGGTTCTAATAAATTCCGAAAATTTCCATTGTGAAAACTCAATTTCATTTCCTCCAATATCATAAGCATAAATAACTTCATCTTTTTCAGCTGTACAACCGCTTCCATGAAACCAATATTTAATTCCGTCAATCGATCCAACCCTTTCAAAAAAAGTACGCGAAAATGAACATGGATTTATGTTTTGTTTGTATTTATCCTTTAGTAAAACTTCAAAGCTCCTAATAAACTTGACGTAATCTGTTAAGATTTGTTCTATCATAATTATTCCAAAATTAAATTGAAAATATGGGATTCACAACTCTGTCAAATTTTGAATAAAACATTTATGAGATATATTATTTTTCTTACTTTTAAATTGTTTTTTACTACATTTGCTATTCTTAAAACTTCACATTGAGAATTAAATAAATTTCGCCCTTGTGGTATGATGCTGTATTGTGATTAACAATAATGCACTTAAACGCATAAAAAACATCTTATCTACATCGGTTTATATTCAATAAAAATGTCAAGTTATGAGTAGAAACAACCTTTCCAAAGAAGCCGAACTCCGGCTAATGTCTTTTTTCAACAACACTATCGCGCCAGATCAAATGACAAAAGCGCTAAGGCAGGTAAATTTTATCGTTGCTTTGGGAATTCTGCGGGAAGACGAAACGCTTCAGCAGGAAATAATCAAATTAGAAAATAGCTTTTATTGGCTCAATGAATTAGCTGAGATTCTAAATCCTTATTTGGATGCGGAATAATTTCTAATTATCACTTTTTACCAAAAACCTTGATCTTGACAGATCGAGGTTTTACTCCTATGATCAATCCTCTTCTATAAAATCGAATTCCCTATTTTTTCTATTTCTGAAATAATGTATCAGAAATACAACAAAACCCGAAAAGAGATTCAGCAAAATCATAAATAAAAAGAACTGAAAACCGAACAGATTCTTGCCTATAATCAGGTCTAATTTGGTCGATATTATCTGCTGATGATTGTAGAATTGCCAATTCTCATGATTACTGTATTCATTATAATTACTATTGATTACTTTTAGGAACCACGCGCATAGTATAAAAAGAAATACCGAAACGTATACAGATACTTTCTCGTTGATATAATAAATAATAGCCGAAAATATTCCGTTTGTAACAGCAGCAATAAGTAGTACCGGCACAAAAAACATGGCAAACAAAGCAGGAGAACTAAAAAAAGCGAATATGGCAATGATCAGAATGACACTACTGGAAATTGTAAATTGAATACCAAAATGTTTCATTCTTTTTTAGCTGTGACTTTATAGTGTTTCCCTGAAAATAAAAATTCAAATATATCATTCTTTATTAAAATTCAGGTGATATTTATAATGTCACAATATAAAAAACACATTCCGCTTAAAACAAACGGGCACCGGCATCTGCAAAATTTTTGATTCGGGGACTCGCAGGACTCAACTCTGTTACTATAGCATCTATTCTGTCAAGGCCACAAACTTTATGGGGCATTTTGCCGTTGATCTTATCTGAAGTTGCCAGAACAATGACTTTGTCTGAGGCATTGATCATTTCTTTTTTTATTATCGAAACTTCATACCCCATTTCTGTAAGTCCCTGATTGACGTCTAAACTACTTACTCCTATAAAACAAACATCAGCTTTGATTTTTGACAAAACCTGAACCACATCGATACCAACGGTTACCATTGCATTTTTTTGCAGTTTTCCGCCTATAAAAATCAACTCTATATTAGGATGTTGTGACAATTGCATCGCGATAGGCAAACTATACGTATATATAGTAGCCGAAAAGTCGATTGGAATAAGTTTACAAAAGGATAAATTAGTGGTACCTCCGGTCATAATAATTACTTGCCCTTCGCGTAAAAACGACAACGCTTTTTGGCCCACTATTATTTTTTTATCCTCATTAACAATATTAATATCAAATATATTACGAGACTTATCCTTTACCAGAAAGGCTCCTCCGTATACTTTCTCAATAAGGCCTTTGTTGTGCAATTCATTAAAATCCCTGCGAATCGTATCCTCAGAGATCTCTAATTCCAGAGCGAGATCGATCGTATTTACTTTATCGGCATCTTTAAATTTATCCATGATAAACTGATGCCTTTCTTTTTTCAACATTTTCTTTTTTTAAACAAATATAAAATATAATGCATTATTATGCACGTTTTAAATGAACTAATTTAAAAAATAAGAGTTTTATTATGAAAATTTTTTGATTTAAAACGATACAAGTGCATTATTATGCATTATTAAAGTTTTTATTTTAAAATATCGCACAAAATTGCATTAATTAAAAAATAGTTTATATATTTCGGTTCTCTAACTAAACAAAAATTATAAAATGAAAAAACTATTATTTATTTTATTTGGAATTATTTTGTTTGCGCAACCCGTTTTTGCCCAATCAAAAACCGTAACCGGTACAATTACAAGTGAATCTGACGGACTTTCTCTACCAGGAGTATCTGTTCTTATTGAAGGAACATCTAAAAGTACGGTAACAGATTTAGATGGAAAATTTAGCATCGCTGTAAATCAAAATGAAACACTTGTTTTTAGTTTCGTTGGGTTTGCTACTAAAAAAGTTAAAATTTCTGCGAACTCTTCTGCAATTAATCTTAAGATGGCCGAAGAAACGAACACACTTTCTGAAGTGGTGGTATTAGGTTCTACTGTGCGTGCTACTCGTAAAGAGTTAGGAAATGCAGTTACAAGCTTAAAAGGCGAAGATTTAGTAAAGGCGCAACCAGGCGGACTTTCTACTGCCTTGCAAGGTAAAATTGCCGGAGCTCAGGTTTCTCAAAACTCGGGTGATCCTGCAGGAGGTTTCAGCATCAAACTTAGAGGAACTTCTTCTATATTAGGTTCTTCTGATCCATTGTATGTTATTGATGGGGTTGTTTTGAATAATGCTACAACAAACGTTACCAACCTGAATGTAACGTCAGGAAACTCTAATATGCAAATTGGTCAAAACAGGTCATCTGATATTAATCCTAACGACATACAAAGTGTTGAAGTATTAAACGGAGGAGCGGCTGCAGCGATTTATGGCTCAAGAGCTGCAAACGGTGTTGTTTTAATCACCACTAAAAAAGGAGTTGCCGGAGAAACGAAATACACGTTCTCTACTAGTGTAACCTCTAACCAAATTAGAAAAAAATTAGACATGAATATGTCTGACAAACAATTTGTGAGTACTTCACCGGCTTTGTTTCCTATCCAGGGCAATCCTGCAAGTACCACTACTGTGAATGTATTGGGAAGAGATCTTGAAACGAGAACTACCAACGTACAACGCTATGATTATCAAGATGATATTTTTACTACTGGCGTAGGAACTGATACGTACTTCTCGCTACAGGGCGGAGATGAAAAAACAAAATATTTTGCTTCGCTTGGTTACTTAGTAAACGAAGGAATTATAAAAAATACAGATTTTAAAAGAGCCGGTGCAAAAGTAAGATTGAAACATGACTTCAATTCGAAATTATCTGCTACAGTTGGATTGAATTATATTAATTCAGGTTCAAATGAAAAACCGGATGGAAACGTTTTCTGGAGTCCAATAAACTCTATAAACATTACCAATAACATTTATGATATTAAGCAAAAAGATGCTAACGGTAATTATTTAGCTGTTGATCCTAACAGGATTAATCCACTTTCTATTATAGACGATTTTAAAATCAAACAAAATACAGATCGTATTATTACAGATTTACAATTGAACTATGTTCCGTTTAAAAACTTTAATGCCGATATGATTTTTGGTTTAGACAATTACAACCAAAGAGGAAATGTATTTATCCCGAGATATACTTACACGGTTAACCCTGCTTATTATAATGATGGTTATGTTTCTGAAGCGACTAACAGAGTAGTACAATTCAATAACGATTTGAACTTAAGATACCTTTATAACATCAACTCAAACTGGAAAGCAACAACTTACGCAGGTTACAATGTACAAACCTACCGCGATAATTTTGTAGCTATCGAAGGACGTAACTTAAAACCATTTATCGAAACTATAAATGCGTTTAATACTTTGATTCCTGGTTCACCAAGTTCAAGTCAGTCAAAATACAACTTATGGGGTTACTACCTTCAGGAAACTATTGGCTATAAAGACAAATTATACCTGACTGTGGCCGGAAGACAAGATGCTTCGACTATATTCTCCAGCGATAACAGATCTCAGTTTTATCCAAAAGCGAGTTTGAGTTATGTACTTTCAGACGAAAATTTTATGGAAAGTATTCATGATGTTGTAAGCTCTGTAAGACTTAGAGGATCTTGGGGAAAATCAGGAAGTTTAACAGCGATTAAACCTTATGCACGTTTTACCAATTATTCTACGGGAACACTTTTAGGAAACAGTACCTTTACTATCGAAGGTTTCAAACAAGGAAATTTAGATTTAAGACCGGAACAAAGTGTTACTTATGAAGTTGGTGGTGATTTTGGATTCATTAAAGACCGTTTAAACTTATCATTCAGTTATTATAATGCTGATATTGATGACTTATTATTACCGGTTCAGTTAGCGGCTTCTGAAGGTGCTACCAATACAATTAAAAACATTGGACAAATGAACAATAAAGGATTCGAATTGAATCTTAAATATGCGCTTATCCAAAAAGAAAATGTACATCTTGACGTTTTTGTAAACTATAGCAGCAACAGAAACAAAGTAACCGGATTACCACAACAGCGTTTTAAATTAGACAGCAATTTAGCAGGAGCACCTGTTTTTGTTGAAATGGACAAACCGGTTGGAATTTACTACGGTACTTATTTCGCAAGAAACACAGACGGAAGCTTATTATTGACTCCAAGTGGCTATCCTCAAACAGAAAAAGGAGATGTAAATACAGGAGTTGCGCAAAGAGATGCGAACGGACAGCCAACAGGAACAATCTTAAACAAACAAATTGGAAACCCAAATCCGGATTATATCATTTCGTTTGGAGCTAATCTGAACTACAAAAAATTCGGTTTATCAGTTTTATTTGATGGTGTTCAGGGTGTAGATGTTTTTGATGCTGATTACAGAACAAGACAAGGTGTTGGTTCAGGAGCATTGGTTCAAAAAGAACTTAACGGAGAATTACCTCGTGGTTATATCTGGTCTGTTTACAATGTTGAAGAATTCAGAGTAGTTGACGGAAGTTACCTGAAATTAAGAGAAGTTTCTTTGAATTATTCTTTTGGAAAACTAAACAATTTCTTTAATGATTTAAGCATTACTGCAAGTGGTAGAAACCTGATTTCTTGGGACAAATTCACAAGTTTCGATCCTGAAACCAATTCAGGCGGACAATCTTCAGTTGCGAAATACAATTTTGGAACAGTGCCAATTCCGAGTTCATATTCATTGGCCGTTAAAGTTCAATTTTAATCAAATAAAAACATCATGAAAAAAATATTCATCCCTATAGTAGCTTTTGCATCACTTTTAATCAGCTGCAACGAAGATTATTTAGACCCAACCAAACCGTCTCAGGAATTAGTTTTTGGATCCAGAGAAGGAATCATTGGTGCTGCAAACGGATTGCAACAGCTTTGGTCTGTTGACCGAACAAGCCCTGTTTACAACACCATTACCGGTAACGGATTTACAACAAAAGAACTACGACTTATAAATGCAGGAAATGTTGACGAAGGTGAACTTTCTGTTGGTGGCGAAGTTCTTTCTACTAAAAATGCCGTAGTAAACAATCTATGGTCACAATGTCTGGTAATTAAATCTGAGTCTCAAAAAGTTATCGATAATATCGATGTACTAACAGCCGAAACCGAAAGATCAAGTGTTCTTGTCCATGCTACTCTTTTTAAAGCAATGGCACTTACCACTCTTGTTCAATATTTTCAGAGTGTTCCTTTAAAAACGGCAAAAAATGCCACTTTCGACTCAAGAACTGATGTATTAAATGAAGCGATTAAAATCTTAAAAGCTACAGAGCCTTTGCTGGATAAAGCAACTGGTGCTCCGGGTTTAGTTAGTACTATTAACTATAAAAATACTGTTTATGCTCTTTTAGCCAGAACGTATTTAATGGTTGGAGACTATGATAATGCTATTGCCTATGCTACCAAAGTTGATCTTGCTGTAAAATCAGTATTTGCTTTTGATCAGATAAGCCCTAATCCAATTGCTTACGTTTCTATTACGACCAACAACGTATTTCAGCCAATCGATTTAACCTTGGGATTACCAACAGCTTTAGCTCCGACAAGTTCTGACGGAAGATTGAGTTTCTATATCAAACCGGGTTCTAATCCTACGCTTGCAACTGGTTTCTTTGATTCTAATATCAAACCAATCCCGGCTTATTTGCCAGGAGAAATGACATTAATTGTAGCAGAATCATATGCCCGAAAAGATAATTTACCTCAGGCTGTTATCGAATTAAATAAAGTTTTGACTAAAACGGCTGCAGCAGATACGTACGGAATTGGAGCTAATCTTGCACCTTATACCGGAGCACTTACCAAACCAGCTATTTTGACTGAAATTTACAGAAACCGTTGTATCGAAATGTACATGTCAAGCTTAAAATTCGAAGACAGCAGAAGATTTGAGCGTCCTGCTGCCGGAACTCCAGGAGCCGAAAGAAACCGTAACTGGTATCCTTATCCGGATTCTGAAAGAAACAACAATTCTAACACTCCAGCTGACCCTACAATATAAGACCTCCTAAAATCGAGGCATCGTGTAATGCCTCGATATTTTATACTATAAACACCATTTATTTGTTATGAAAAATAAAAATCCGGAAACTGAGCAAGAATCTTTATACAAAGATTTAGATCAAATGACTGTTAAAGAACTTCTTAAAAACATCAATACAGAAGACAAGAAGGTACCGCACATTATCGAACAGCAAATTCCCAAAATTGAAAAACTGGTAAAAGCGATCGTAAAAAAGATGCAGCTTGGCGGAAGATTGTTTTATATTGGCGCCGGAACTTCAGGACGTATAGGAATTCTGGATGCCTCTGAATGTCCTCCTACTTTTGGAGTACCACATGATATGATTATTGGTATTATTGCCGGAGGAGATACAGCAATCAGAAAAGCAGTTGAAAATGCCGAAGATGATAAAGACCAGGCCTGGAAAGATTTGGCTCAATATCAAATTTCAAGTTTGGATTTTATTATAGGAATTGCGGCTTCCGGAAACACACCATATGTATTGGGCGGACTTGAAAAAGCAAAAGAAAACAATATCAAAACCGGAAGTATTTCGTGCATTAGCAATGGCCTTATCGCCCAGGTCGCAGATCACCCGATAGAAGTCGTTGTTGGACCGGAATTTTTAACCGGAAGTACCCGTATGAAAGCAGGAACAGCTCAAAAGCTGACCTTAAATATGATTTCTACCTCGGTTATGATTAAACTGGGAAAAATCAAAGGCAACAAAATGGTAGACATGCAATTATCTAACGAGAAATTAGTAAAAAGAGCCATCAAAATGATTATGGAAGAACTTAACATAGAATCTGATCTGGCTGCTGAACTTCTACAACAGCACAAAAGTGTACGAGCTGTTTTATTAGATCATAACGCTAAAAAATAATTTTCATCACTAACCAAAACCAAAATGTCTTCAAGCACAATATTAATTTTTATCGTCGTCTATTTTGGACTTTTGCTCTTCATTTCGCATGTGATCAGCAAAAAAGGACAAGACAACGATTCGTTTTTTAAAGCCAATAAAAACTCGAAATGGTACTTAGTCGCTTTTGGAATGATTGGTACGGCCTTATCCGGAGTTACATTTATTTCGGTTCCGGGCGAAGTAGGATCTCCAAACGGAGAACAGTTCAAATATTTTCAGTTTGTATTAGGAAACGCGATCGGGTTTATCATTATAGCCAAAGTACTGCTTCCACTCTATTACCGAATGAATCTGACTTCTATTTACAGCTATATCGAACAACGAATGGGCGTGAATAGTTATAAAACAGCGGCTTCGATTTTCCTGGTAAGCAGGACTGTAAGCTCTGCTTTTAGATTGTATCTGGTTATTATTGTTCTGCAGCGTTATGTTTTTGATTATTATGGCATTCCGTTTCCAATGACCGTGTTTTTAGCGTTGACCCTTATTTTTTTATATACTTATAAAAGCGGTTTAAAAACGATTATTATTACAGATACATTACAAACATTTTTCTTAGTCACTTCTGTTTTTATCACGATTTATTTTGTCTGCGACAGCTTAAATTTGAGTGTCATAGAATCTATTTCGACCATTAGAAAAAGTAATTATTCGCAGGTATTTTTCTTTGATGATTTCATGACCAGTAAATACCATTTTGTAAAACAAATTCTGGGGGGAATTTTTGTTACTATTGCAATGGTGGGCCTTGATCAGGATTTAATGCAAAAAAACCTAAGCTGTAAAAACATCGGAGAAGCACAAAAAAACATGTTTACCTTTACGGGAGTTTTTGTTTTGATCAATATTATTTTTCTAAGTTTAGGTGCATTATTATACATCTATGCAAACAAAAACGGCATTTCGGTACCGCTTGACTTAGTGACAAACAAACCAAGAACTGATTTACTTTTTCCTGAAATCGCGCTGAATCACTTGTCTATTGTTCCCGCTTTTATTTTCCTGTTAGGAATTATAGCAGCCACTTTTGCCACAACAGATTCCGCTTTGACAGCGCTAACCACTTCTTTTTGTGTCGATTTTATGGGAATGGACAAAACGGAAAATGCCTCTAATACAAATAATGTAAAAAGAAGACACTTAGTACATTTCGGGTTTTCTATATTACTGTTCCTTGTTATTATTGTTTTAAACTCTTTTAACGACAGTTCTGTTGTGGCCCTGATTTTCAAAGCTGCATCCTATACTTACGGTCCTTTATTGGGTTTATATGCTTTTGGATTATTGCAAAAATCAAGACGCGTCAACGACAGATTAGTTCCGGTACTGTGTATCATTGCTCCTGTTTTGACGTATTTTATCAGCGAACATTCAGCCTCACTTTTCGGATATACATTTGACAATGAACTTATAATACTAAACGGACTATTTACTTATATCGGACTTTATTTTACCAGCAGCACTTCTGAAGAAAAAATATCTTTTTAAGTCAATTTGTATTTAAAATTGTCTGATTTTAGCCTTTCAATTGAAACTGTTTTCATAAAATTTTAATTTTCATGAATAAAAATATTAATGCACTTTATAAAATTGCACAAAAAGAAACCCGAAAAATCATTGGGTTAATGTCAGGAACTTCTCTTGACGGTCTCGACATTGCTTTATGCGAAATTTCTGGTTCCGGCGAAAACACCAGCGTCAGACTGAGTCAATTTGAAACGGTTGATTATTCTGAAGATATCAAAAACGAAATCCGTAAAGTTTTCGCTAAGAAAAATATCGATTTTCAGCATTTGGTCGTGCTCAACGAATGGATTGGTATTTTGCACGCTGATATGATCAGTAATTGTCTTCAAAAATGGAATATTCCGTCGCAGGAAGTTGATTTGATTGCTTCGCACGGACAAACTGTTTTGCATGCTCCTAAGTTCTTACACCAACAGGAAAAATTTCCAAACGCCACTTTACAAATCGGAGACGGAGATCATATTGCCGTAAAAACCGGAATCATCACCTTGTCAGATTTCAGACAAAAACACATTGCCGCTGGTGGCGAAGGTGCTCCGTTAGCCGTTTATGGCGATTATTTTTTATTCGGAAAAAAAGGAGAAAACCGTATTATGCTCAACATGGGAGGTATTGCCAATTTTACCTTTTTACCTGCTTCCTTACATCCTGAAGAAACTTTTGTAACAGATACAGGAACCGGAAATACATTAATCGATCTTTTTGTAAAACAATATTATCCTGAAAAAAGCTACGACAAAGACGCTGAAATAGCACAACAAGGAATAGTGAATCAAGTGTTGCTGAACAATTTGAAAGACAATGCTTTTTTCTCTCAAAAGTTCCCAAAAACTATAGGACCGGAACTCTTTGGCGCTGATTATGTAAAAGCGGCACTTTCAAAAAGCAATATCAACAATATTACTGCTCCTGATTTATTAGCGACTTTAACGCGTTTTAGTGCTGAAACAATTGCAGAAGCTATTCAATATGCTGTGAAAAGTTCTTCCTGCCAACTCGAAGATTTCAAAATCTATATGTCCGGCGGAGGCACACATAACCCATTACTTGTAAAATGGCTGAAAGAGTTATTGCCTTGTCAATTTCGCAAAAGTGATGATCTCGGCATTTCCGGAGATGCTAAAGAAGCGGTTTTATTTGCCATTTTAGCCAATGAAACGATTGCCGGAGACGGCTTTAATTTTGGCACACAAAAAGGAATTCCGTCTGTTACGATGGGAAAAATTTCGTTTCCTGATTAAACTCAGTTTAAATTTAAAAAAATAAAAAGCGTATCATTTCATGAGCTGTTTTCAAAGAAATCATTGTGCATTTAGGACCGGGCTTCTTCTTTTGAATTAGTTCTGTTTTCGAGAATCAAATACCGGCATCGTTACCCTACTCTATACTTTTTATTCTAATTTGGAGTTTAGACTTATGGTATTTTTATAAAAAAGGCATGGTTTTTAAGGTGTAAACTATTAAAAATATCAGATCAAAATTATAATTTCAAATAGTCCGCTAAAAAAACTATTTTTGGTTTCTGTTAAAAAAGATTAAAATGCATAAAAATCAGCACTTAATATTTCCTATTCTATTTTTATTGTTCTTTAATTGGAGCGCCAATTCACAAGAAAAAATACTATACCCTAAAAACGAATTCAGAGGGGTATGGATTGCAACTGTGGTCAACATCGACTGGCCAAAAACGGCTATAGATGGCGTAGAAAAAGAAAAAGCAGATTATCTGGAAATTTTAGATGCCTACAAAAAGCTAAATTATAATGCTGTAATCGTTCAGATCAGAAGCGTTGGTGACGCTTTTTATCCATCGGAATTCGCACCCTGGTCGCGTTTTTTGACCGGCAAAGAAGGTCAGGCACCAAATCCGTATTACGATGCATTGGCCTGGATGATTGAAGAAGCACACAAGCGAGGTTTTGAGTTTCATGCCTGGCTGAATCCGTACCGTGCTACTTTCGATTTAAACAAAAATCTTTTAAGCCCTAATCACGACGTTTTCAAACATCCGGAATGGATGATAGAATATGCCGGAAAGCTATATTACGATCCTGCATTGCCTGAAGTTCAGGAACATTTAACTAAAGTGGTGAAAGAAGTGGTTGATAAATACGATATTGACGCAATTCATTTTGATGACTATTTTTATCCGTATACTGTTCCCGGAAAATCTTTTAACGATACGGCTTCATTTAGAAAATATGGCGCAGGCTTAAGCCTTTCGGACTGGCGTCGTGCCAATGTGAGCAATTTTGTGCACACCATTTCGACAACAATTAAAGCAAGTAAACCATGGGTTCAATTCGGAATTAGTCCGTTTGGAGTCTGGCGTAATAAATCAGCAGACCCTAAAGGTTCTGAAACACAATCGACCTCTAATTACGATGATCTATACGCTGATCCGGTTTTATGGATGGATCAAAAATGGATTGATTACATCTTACCTCAATTGTACTGGAGTATGAACAACCCAAGGGCTTCTTATTCTAAATTGGTAAAATGGTGGTCTGAAAATTCGAATAATACCGCGCTTTATATTGGTCATGCTTCTTACAAAATCAGAGGCGACAGTGATAAAAGCTGGAATTTTATAAACGAAATTCCAACCCAAATTGATTTTGCAAGAACTTTCAAAAAAGTAAGCGGAAGCGCTTATTTCAGCTCAAAATGGTTCATGAACAAAAACTTTGATCTTGTACGTCTTTTAGAAGAAAACCAATACAAATATCCTGCGCTTCCTGCTGCAGTTCCCAATCTAAAACACATTGTTATTGATATTCCGGTAGTCAATGAGTATCAAAAAGACAGTGTACATTATGCTTTCAATATCAAAGCGCCATTGAATACAAAAGTGCGTTACATGGTACTTTACGGAGGAGAAAGCACATCGAAAATTGACATAAATGATCCGTCAAAAATAATTGATAAAATTACCGTTTGCGAAACCAACGGCACTATTCAGTTTTCTATTCCTGCCGAAAAAATGAATCAATACAAAGCTTGTGCTGTTACGTTTATTGATTATTATGCAAACGAAAGCACTCCAACAAACATTGATCTAAAAAAGACATTTAAACTTTATACTCCTTCACAACCTAATGAAAACAGATAATAAACCCTGGTTCTGGATTCCGCTTCTCAATTTTGCATCTGGCTTGCCGTATGCTGTAATTATCTCCGTTTCGGTGATTATGTACAAAAATTTGGGAATTTCAAATGAAGATATTGGCGTCTACACCAGTTTATTATATTTACCCTGGGTTATAAAACCACTTTGGAGTCCGCTTATCGAAATTATAGGAACTAAAAGAAAATGGTTCCTGACCATGCAGCTTATTATTTCAATCGCGTTTTTAGTTGTCGGATTTACAATTCCAATGAATGGCTTTTTCTACATGACTTTAGCTATATTTTGGGTCGCTGCTTTTGCATCCGCCTCCAATGATATTGCCAGCGATGGATTCTATTTGTTAGTATTGCCGGAAGACAAACAATCTTTTTTTATAGGAATCAGAAGTACCTTTTACAGACTTTCGATGTTGGCCGGAAACGGATTAATCGTGCTTTTGGCAGGATATCTGGAACATAAATATGGTGACAATACAAAAGCCTGGTCGTATACTATGGTTTTTGTTGGTTTGTTAATGGCTTTTATAACCGTTTATAATTATTTTTCGACTCCAAGAACAGAAATAAATGCAGGCGAAAAACCAAAAGATGTCAATGAAAAAAGTTTCATCACCATCTTTATTAGTTTTTTCAGGAAAAAGCAAATTGGTTTAATACTATCGTTTATTTTGTTGTTTCGATTAGGAGAATCCCAATTAATAAAAATGTTAAGTCCATTTTTAATTGATCCGGTGAATGTTGGCGGAATGGGATTAGACACTCAGGATGTCGGAATCATCTACGGAACATTTGGAGTTGCCGCTTTAACCATTGGGGGAATCTTAGGAGGAATTGCAATTTCGAAACAAGGATTGACCAAATGGATGTTACCGATGATTTTAACGATGCATTTACCTATTATTGGTTTCATCTTATTAGCCCATTTTCATCCAGCTTCTGTTTATTATATCTACGCAGTAGTCATTATAGAACAATTTGGCTACGGTTTTGGTTTTGCCGCATTCATGATGTATTTAATTCATGTGGCCGAAGGAGAATCAAAAACGGCACATTATGCTCTTGCCACAGGTTTTATGGCACTTGGAATGATGTTACCCGGAATGTTAAGCGGTTATATTCAGGAATATTTAGGCTACGGAAATTTCTTTATTTGGGTATTTCTCGCTACAATTCCCGGAATTATTTTATCGCGTTTTATAACTTTCCCTAAAGATTTCGGTAAAAAAACAGCATAAACCGCTAAACCTATAACGCCTATGGAAATCAATGAAAACATCCAGACTGAACGAAACCTGAAAGCAATTGAATTGGAGAAAGCAGGAGAAATTGAAAAAGCAATTGCGTTATACGAAGAAAATATTACTGAAGGTTTTAAAGGAAATCATCCTTATGACCGGCTGGCAACAATCTACAAAAACCAAATCGATCTCGAAAATGAGATTAGGGTTTTAGAAAAAGCCATTATCGTTTACGAAGAAATCACAATGGAAGACCGTCTGGAAGGCTTACCAAAACTTTTCCGTTTCAAAAACCGATTAGAAAAAGCCTTACACACCAAAACCCAGCTTGCCAAACAAAAGAAAAGCAAACTGAAATAAAGAACCACTTTTACAATATTTATCATGACCAGTTTAAAGAGAACCAACTCTGACGATATTGATTTTAAAAATTTGGTCGTTTTATTAGACCGGGATTTAAAAATCAGAGACGGAGAAGATCATACCTTTTACAATCAATTTAATAAAACCGATGCAATAAAACACGTTATCGTTTTCTACGAAAATAATAGCGCCGTAGGTTGTGGCGCTTTTAGGGAAAAAGAAAATGATACCGTCGAAATCAAACGCATGTTTGTACATCCTGATTACCGCAAAAAAGGAATTGCATCAGCTTTGCTCTCAGCACTAGAAATCTGGGCTGCCGAAGAAAACTACAATTACACCATTCTGGAAACAGGAAAAAAACAACCTGAAGCCATTAACTTATACCAAAAACAAGGCTATTCTGTAATACCCAATTATCCGCCTTATGAAAATATGGATAATAGTGTCTGCATGAAAAAAGCTTTATAATATTATAAAAATGAAAAATCAAACCTTAATACAAAAAGTGGGACAATTCTTTTTTCCCGCAGTATTCATAAACGATACCGAAGAAAACATTCAGGAAACAGAACGTTTAATAAAAGAACACAACATTGGCGGACTGACTTTTTTTCATAGTCGTGCCAGTGCAGCAACCAATTTCGAAAGCAAAAAGAAAATTGTTTTTAACGACGACAGTTATCAAAAAATCAAAGACCTGATTGTCCGTTATCAGAAAGCCGCTGCTACCCCACTTTTAATCAGTATTGATGCTGAATGGGGTTTGGCAATGCGTATCGAAAAAACACCACAATATCCTTATGCGATTACGCTTGGCGCTTTGCCTGAAAGTAAATCAAACCTGGTTTATGAAGTGGGCAAACAAATTGGTTTAGACCTAAAAGCAGCCGGAATTCATTATAATTTATCACCGCTTGCAGACATCAATAATAATCCGAATAATCCGGTTATTGGCTATCGTTCTTTTGGCGAAGACAAACAAAAAGTGGCTGATTTTTCTGTAGAATATCTTAAAGGAATGTCAGAAGTTGGCGTTTTAGGCTGTCTGAAACACTTTCCCGGCCACGGAAACACCAATGTCGATTCGCATTTGGGATTACCTGTTTTAAATGAAACTCTGGAAGAATTACTGGAAAACGAATTATATCCTTTTATTAAAGGAATCGAAAATAATGTCGATTCGATCATGATAGGACATTTAGCCGTTCCGAGTTTAAACGACGGAAAAAATACATCGGCAACTTTATCAAAACCTATTATCGAAACGCTTTTACGCGAGCAGCTAGGTTACGATGGTTTGGTAATTTCTGATGCCCTGAATATGCACAGCGTTTCTAAACTGTATGAAACCAAAGGAGAACTCGAATGGGAAGCATTCAACGCGGGAAATGATATTTTATGTTTTGCCGAAAATGTTCCGGAAGGAATTCAGGCTATCCTGAAGAATGCTTCGCAGGAACGTATCGAAGAAAGCTTCAACAGAATCATAAATGCCAAAGAAAAAGTAGGGATTCTTTCCGGTAATACTTTTACTTCAGGAGAATTAGACTTCGAAAAAGCTTCAGCATTAAATTTTGAAATTGCACAAAATTCAATTACCAAAATTACCGACAACTCAAATACTAAATTAGCTTTTGAAGCACAAAAAAACAACCAATTAGCCAAACTGAGCTTGTATAAGAATATCGGGAATACTTTCTTTCAAACGTTGAATTCAAAATTAGAATCTCCTGAATTTGCATTTGATAGTTTAGAAACTTCTGATATCAAATCTATTGCGACAGCATTAGAAAAATTTGAAACTATTATCATTTCATTATTTGTTCCAAAGGCAAAACCTATGAATAATTTCGAAATCGATGATGCCGTTTTAGAATTTCTTTCAGGCTTATTTCAAACAAAAAAATGTATCCTTTACGTTTTCGGAAATCCGTATGCATTGCCTATTATTCCTAATATCAAAAAGGCTTCCGGATTAATTCAGGTGTATCAGGACTTTAATGAGTTTCAAAAAAATGCCGGAATTCAATTTCTTGAAAACTCAGCCTGCAACGGAAAGCTGCCTGTAAATATTGACTTACAATAAGTTATAAAAACGAAAACAATCGTAATAGTCAAATACTATCAATCTATAAATATTAATAATCACTTCTTATTGCAACTACACTTACTTATGCCCTACTTTTGCACCAGAAATAAATTTTTAACGTAAAACGAAAAATATGTCTTTAGTAGGAAAAAAATTCCCAAGTATTGCAGTAGATGCTATCTCAGAAATGGGTGATAATTTAAAAATCAACATCTTTGAAGAAGCAGTAAACAACAACAAAAAAGTATTATTGTTCTGGTACCCAAAAGATTTTACTTTTGTATGCCCAACTGAATTACACGCCTTTCAAGCTGCATTACCAGAATTTGAAAAAAGAAATACAATCGTTATCGGAGCTTCATGCGATACAAACGAAGTACACTTTGCCTGGTTGAACACTCCAAAAAACAACGGTGGAATCGAAGGTGTAACATACCCAATCTTAGCAGACACAAACCGTAACTTATCTAACATTTTAGGAATTTTAGATATTGATTCTACAGAGTACAGCGAAGAAACTGATTCAGTAATCATCGAAGGTTCAAATGTAACTTACAGAGCTACTTACCTTATTGACGAAACTGGAAAAATCTTCCACGAAAGTGTAAACGATATGCCATTAGGCCGTAACGTAAACGAATACTTACGTATGGTTGATGCTTATACTCACATTCAG
This sequence comes from Flavobacterium frigidimaris, assembly GCA_900129595.1. GTDB lineage: Bacteria > Bacteroidota > Bacteroidia > Flavobacteriales > Flavobacteriaceae > Flavobacterium > Flavobacterium frigidimaris. The sequence goes on from FQWG01000021.1 coordinate 47,320, forward strand.
GAAAAAGGAGAAGTTTGTCCTGCAAACTGGGAAGCTGGTAAAGAAGCAATGAGTGCTGACAGAATCAGTACTGCTGAGTACTTAAGCGCAAACTAATTAAAATAAAGGTACAAAGGTTCAAAGGCACAAAGTAGCAAAGTTTTTTTGCTACGATTTACAAAGTTGAACAACTTTGTCCCTTTGAACCTTTGCCACTTTGAACCTAAAAAAACAAAAACATGTTAATCGACTTAAACGAAGATACGTTAGCAGATTTAGTTGCTAAAAACGAAAAAGTAGTAGTACAATATTCAGCTTCATGGTGTGGAAATTGCCGTATTATGAAACCAAAATTCAAAAAATTAGCCACAGAAAATGAAGCTATCACTTTTGTTTTGGTTGATGCTGAAAATGCTCCGGAATCTAGAAAATTAGCCAATGTAAGCAACTTGCCAACATTTGCAACTTTCGTAAACGGAAAATTAGTTGGTGAAACTCAAACCAACAAACAAGAAGTTTTAATCGACCTGGTAAACGCAATTGCTTAAATTTAGATTAGTTAGACTGGCTTAGATTTTTAGACTTCTTAGATGTGGTCTTAAATTTTAAAAAAGTCTAAGGAGTCTAAGAATGTCTAAAAATCTAAGAAATCTAAACATGAAATTACCCGTAATAAAGCAATTGACCCAATTTATCGAAGAAAACGATCAGGATTATATCATTGAAACGATTGAAGTTCTGGAAGCGATGACTGAAATTCCGTCTCTAAAAGACGAAGAATTAGATGTAATTGGCGAATTAATATCCAATATGTACGGTGCACTTGAAGTACACAAAATGGTCGTTCAGGGCACCGATAAAAAAGAAGCTTTAAATGCGTTTATGAAACGTGTATTAGGCTCTATCGATAAATAAATCGACCTCTTTTTCAAAGAAAAAACAAAAAAACATGACTTAAAAAAACGCTTTCATTCCAAGAGAGCGTTTTTTTTGTTTTATAATTTTCAGTTTGCCTCAACTTTGTCATCCTTACACATGTATTCTTAACGTTTACCACCTTGAGCGTAGTCGAAGACTTCAAAGCAGAAAAGGTCTTTGACTACGCTTAGACAGACAAAAATAAGAACCAAACCTTTCACAATTTAAATCAAACAAACCCGTTTAAACCTGTAAAATCTGTGTGTATCAACCCGAATTTACGCTAATCTTAAAACTCGCCTAATTCTGTTCACAACCACAACAAATACTTTTAGATTCAAATATTAATCCTTACTTTTGAACCTCATAAAAAATTAAAAATCATGGCTTCAATAACATTGGGAGGAAATCCTATTCATACTTCAGGCGAATTACCAACAGTTGGATCACAACTAGCTGATTTCAAATTAGTACAAAACGATTTATCAGTTGCTTCATTAAGTAACTTCGCAGGAAAAAAATTAGTTTTAAACATTTTTCCAAGTGTTGACACGGGAACTTGTGCAACTTCTGTTAGAAAATTCAACGAAAGTGCCAGCAATTTAGAGAACACAACTGTTTTATGTATCTCAAGAGATTTACCATTTGCTCAAAAACGTTTTTGTGGAGCTGAAGGATTAGAAAATGTAGTAAACTTATCTGATTTTCAGGCTGGAACTTTTGGTAAAGCTAATGGTTTAGAAATCGTTGACGGACCTTTAGCAGGTTTACACTCAAGAGCTATTATTGTTGTTGATGAAAACGGAAAAATCACTCATACGGAACAAGTTGCTGAAATTGCTAACGAACCAAATTACGAAGCAGCTTTAGCAGCACTATAATACCTATAAATGGAATTTCAAAAAGATAATACTTTTGTTACAGGCCGATTAAAAAGCATGACGTATGCTTTTAACGGAGCTGTAAAACTTATTCGAACAGAACACAGCATCATGGTTCAATTCTCATTGGGAATTTTAATGACCATTGCCGGGTTCTATTTTCATATTTCACAAACCGAATGGCTATGTCAAACATTGGCCATCGGTTTAGTTTTAAGTGTTGAAGGACTGAATACCGCAGTAGAAAAAATTGCCGATTTCATTCATCCTAATTATCATGAAAGAATCGGTTTTATTAAAGATATTGCTGCAGGAGCGGTATTTTTTGCCGCAATGACAGCAATAGCAATAGGCTTGATCATTTACATCCCAAAATTCATATAGGCAACAGGAAACGCAAGAATGGCAAAAACAACAAAAAAAGAAACAGTAGACAAAAAAAACGAACCAAAAACTGAGACACTAAAATCTTGGAGGCCCAACAAACAACAGCGTTTTGTTTTGGGTTGTCTTCTGGTACTGTTTTCTATCTCATTATTAGTCGCATTTATTTCTTTTTATGTCAACGGACAATGGCAGGATGACCAAAGCGCGGTAACTCAAATTGGTGATCGCTCTGAAGTAGTGCAAAACTGGCTCGGAAAATTCGGGGCTTTTCTAGCTGATCTGCTTGTATACAGAGGCTTTGGAATCGCTTCTTTTGTACTCGTACGACTATTTTTTCTTACCGGAATGTTCTTAGCTTTAGAACTGTCTCTAAAAAAACTAAAAGGAATCTGGTTCTGGGATTTATTTGCCATTATTATCATCTCCGTTTTATTTGGATTTTTCGCCACTTCAGCACCTGAATTAGGCGGAACAATTGGGTTTGAACTGAATTTATTCCTGCAGGATTATATCGGAAAAACAGGAACTTTATTGGCCTTGCTTTTCGGTTTAATCATCTATTTGATCTTTAAAATTAAATTATCTCCGGAGAAAATCCAATCCTATTTTGATTCTACCAAAAAAGAATTAAAATCAGAGCTAGGTACTCTAAAACCACAACAAGCAGAAAGCGCTTATAATCTGGAAGAATTTGCGATTGAAGAGGATCCTGAATTAGATAACATACACTTAAAATCTGATGTTACCCAATTCGAAATCAACAAAGAAGCCTTAAAACCTACAATTTCGCATTCATCAGAAATAGATCTGAATCCGGTTGTAAAACCAGTTCAAATGGAAATAAAACCGGCAACAACTCCACCAGTGGTTCACACAGAAGAATTTGTTATCGAAAAAGCCGAAGAAGAAGATATTATCGAAGAAAACCTGGCTTCGCGTCTGGTGGCTGATTTTGGGTTATTTGACCCGACTTTGGATTTATCAAACTATAAATTTCCGACTATCGATTTATTAAAAGAATATTCGACAGGAGGAATCACAATTAATCAGGAAGAATTAGAAGAAAATAAAAACAAAATTGTAGACACACTTCGTAACTACAAAATCGAAATTGCACAAATCAAAGCCACCGTTGGTCCATCGGTAACTTTATACGAAATTGTGCCGGAAGCCGGAATCAGAATCTCTAAAATTAAGAGTTTAGAAGATGATATTGCGCTCTCACTATCTGCATTAGGAATTCGTATTATTGCGCCAATTCCAGGAAAAGGAACGATTGGTATCGAGGTTCCGAACAAGAATCCAACTATGGTTTCTATGAAAAGCGTTATTGGATCAGCGAAATTTCAGGAAGCTGAAATGGAACTTCCAATTGCTTTAGGAAAAACAATTTCGAACGAAACTTTTGTTGTCGATTTAGCCAAAATGCCTCACTTATTGATGGCGGGAGCTACAGGTCAAGGAAAATCTGTTGGACTGAATGCCGTTTTAACGTCCCTTTTATACAAGAAACACCCGGCCGAAGTAAAGTTCGTTTTGGTCGATCCTAAAAAAGTGGAGTTAACATTATTCAATAAAATTGAAAGACATTATTTAGCCAAACTTCCCGATACGGATGACGCAATTATTACAGACAATGCAAAAGTAGTCAACACTTTGAATTCACTTTGCGTTGAAATGGATAATCGTTATTCACTATTAAAAGATGCGATGGTTCGCAATATCAAGGAATACAACGATAAATTTAAAGCCAGAAAATTAAATCCGGAGGCAGGACACCGCTTTTTACCGTATATCATATTGGTTGTCGATGAGTTCGCCGATTTGATTATGACAGCAGGTAAAGAAGTCGAAATTCCGATTGCGCGTCTGGCTCAGTTGGCCCGTGCCATTGGTATTCACCTGATTATTGCAACACAAAGACCTTCTGTAAACGTTATTACAGGTTTGATCAAAGCGAATTTCCCTGCCAGAATTGCTTTCAGGGTAACTTCTAAAATTGACTCGAGAACGATTCTTGACACACAAGGAGCGGATCAGCTAATTGGTCGTGGAGATTTATTATACACCAACGGAAATGATGTGGTTCGTGTACAATGTGCGTTCATTGACACTCCTGAGGTTGAAAAAATTACGGATTTTATTGGTTCGCAAAAAGCATACGCTACAGCTTATTTGCTTCCGGAGTTTGTTGGGGAAGAAAGTGGCATTAATCTTGATATGGATATTTCCGAAAGAGATACCTTATTTAGAGAAGCTGCCGAGATTATTGTCAACGCACAACAAGGTTCCGCTTCATTATTGCAAAGAAAATTAAAATTAGGATACAACAGAGCCGGTCGTTTGATCGATCAGCTGGAAGCAGCTGGAATTGTTGGTCCGTTTGAAGGCAGTAAAGCAAGAAGTGTAAACATATCTGACTTAAGTGCTCTTGATCAATTTTTTAATAATGAACAAAATTAATCCCATCATGAAAACAAAAATTCAGGAAATCCAAAACAATTCTATTACTAAGTTGACTAAAAAGTGCTTTCAAATGGCAGTTATATTGCTATTGAGCTTCACTTCTATTCAGGCTCAGGATAAAAAAGCCAAAGATTTATTGAACGAAGTGACTGCCAAAATAAAGAGCTACGACAATATTGTTATTGATTTTAAGTATTCTTTGAACAATGCCAAAGAAAACATCAATCAGGACAGCAAAGGAAACGTAACGATGAAGGGCAATCAATATGTTTTAAATTTCATGGGGGTTACCAAAATATTCGATGGTCAAAAAACATACACTATAGTTCCCGAAGACGAAGAAGTTACTGTTTCTAAAGTAAACGAAAAAGACGACGCAGCTATTACACCATCAAAAATGCTTACTTTTTTTAATTCCGGATACAAATACAACATGGATATTGTACAAAACGTAAAAGGAAGAAAAATTCAATACATAAAATTAGCCCCTACAAGCGCAAAAGATCAAAGAAAAGAAATTCTTTTAGGTATTGATGTTCAGACAAAACACATCTACAACTTAATTGAAACTGGTAAAAACGGAACAAAAACTACTTTAACCGTTAATTCTTTTAAAACCAATCAGCCTTTATCAAAAAATCAATTTACATTTGTAGCGAGCAAATATCCAAAATACTACATCAATAAATTAGACTAATTACAAGGTTGAAAATTTTAGACAAATATTTACTAAAAACATTTCTGATTACATTTACTACAGTATTTGTAATCCTTTTTTTTATATTCATACTTCAAACCGTCTGGCTCTTTATTTCTGAACTTGCAGGTAAAGATCTGGACTTGATTTTGATTGTAAAATTCCTTCTTTTCTCAATGCCCCGAATAATTCCATTGGTTTTACCTTTATCGGTTTTATTGGCTTCTATTATGACTTTTGGAAATTTAGCTGAGAATTATGAATTCGCAGCCATGAAATCTTCCGGTATATCGCTTCAGAGAGCTATGCGGGTTTTGATTGTTTTTATTTTTGTCTTAAGTATTGTTGCCTTTTGGTTCGCCAACAACGTAATTCCCTACGCTGAATATAAATTTATAAATTTCAGAAAAAACATAGCCCAGGCGAAACCTGCAATGGCTATTGCCGAAGGCCAGTTTAACGATGTTGGCTTTTATAATATTAAGGTAAACAAAAAATCAGGTGAGAACGGAAATATTCTGACCGGCGTTACTATTCATGAAAAACCAAATAACGTTGGTGAAAACAAAACCGTTATTAAAGCAAAAGACGGTAAACTAATGAGCAATGAAAAGTCAAGTATTTTAAAACTGGTTTTGAATGATGGCTACTACTATCAGGATGTTACACCAAAAAAATACGAAGACCGTGCAAAACTGCCTTTTATAAAAAGTTCCTTCAAAAAGCAAATCATCAACATTGACTTGTCTGAATTGAACAAAGTCGATGAAGACAAAGAAAATGTAGGAAGCACTAATGCAATGCTGAATGTTAATGAATTGCGCTACACTTTAGATTCTTTAAACAAAAATCTCGATAATGAGATTATCTCTTTTTCAGAGAATATCAATCAGCGCGTTGGAATTAGGAAATCTCCAGTTCCGATAAAAATAGACAAAAAGAAAAAACCATTGCCTGCCAATGTTTTATCACTATATACGAATAAACAGAAATCAGATATTCTAAAAATGGCCGGCAGCAATGTTACCAGCAATATTTATTCGATCGAATCAACTCAAAAAGATTTAAAAGACAAACAACGGGAAATCAATAAACACCTAACTGCTTTATACGAAAAGTTCGTAATTGCTTTTGCCTGTTTTTTAATGTTTTTTATTGGAGCTCCCTTAGGTGCTATTATTAGAAAAGGCGGACTTGGTTTACCTATTGTCTTTGCGGTATTGATCTTTATTACGTTCCACTTTATCAATACTTTTGGAAAAAGGCTTTCGCAGGAAGCAGCAATGTCTCCGTTTATGGGTTCATGGATGTCCTCATTTGTATTACTGCCATTGGCTGTATTATTAACGTATCGTGCGACAAACGATAACGGACTGATCAACTTTGACGCTATTACAACTCCGATTTCTCAACTATTTCAAAAAATTTCCGAGCGGTTTTTTCCTGCTCAAAATCAAAAATAATTATGTCAACAACAAAAATACAACTGAATACCATTGAAGAAGCTATAGAAGATATTCGTCAGGGTAAAGTAATCATTGTAGTCGATGATGAAGATCGCGAAAATGAAGGTGATTTTTTGGCTGCAGCCGAAAAAGTAACACCTGAAATGATCAATTTTATGGCTACTCACGGACGTGGATTGATTTGCGCTCCATTAACAGAAAGCCGTTGCAAAGAATTAGATTTGAGACCAATGGTCACCAATAATACTGATCACATGGAAACTGCCTTTACAGTTTCAGTAGATCTAAAAGGTCATGGAGTAACAACCGGAATTTCTGCAGCTGACAGGTCAAAAACTGTCTTAGCATTGACTGATGCCAATGTAAAACCTCACGAACTAGCACGCCCAGGACATATTTTTCCATTAGTTGCTAAACAAGGCGGTGTATTAAGAAGAACCGGGCACACAGAAGCTGCTATTGATTTTGCGAGATTAGCAGGTTTTAAATCAGCCGGTGTAATTTGCGAAATTTTAAATGAAGACGGAACTATGTCGCGTTTGCCTGAATTGGTAAAAGTGGCTCAGAAATTTAATTTAAAATTAGTTTCTATCGAAGACTTAGTAGCATATAGAATGCAGCATGACAGTCTGATTGTTAAAAAAGAAGATTTTGATATTGAGACTCGTTTTGGAACTTTCAGATTAAGAGCTTACGAACAAACAACAAACAAACAGATTCACATTGCCTTAACAAAAGGAACATGGAATCTTGGCGATCCAATCTTAACCAGAATCAATTCGTCGCAGGTAAATAATGATTTATTAGGAACTTTGACGAATAATGCCGAGCAGCAATTAGACGATATGTTTAAGGTTATTAATGAAGATGGTAAAGGCGCCGTATTATTCATTAATCAGGATATGACTGCCGTAAATTTACTGAACAGAATTGCAGAGCTTAAAACACTTCAGGCAGAAGGAATAATGAAAGCACCAAAAGTGATCATTGACAGCAAAGATTACGGAATTGGAGCTCAAATCCTGCATGACATTGATATTTCTAAAATCAGGTTAGTTTCAAACACAGAACAAACAAAACGTGTTGGAATGATTGGATACGGACTTGAGATTACAGAATACGTAAGCTACTAATATATGGGAACATTAGAAGAAAGAATTAAAAAATCTGAGACGCATATCTTTAAAGCAGTTTTTCCGAGCACTACGAACCATTATGACACCTTATTTGGCGGAACTGCGCTTCATCTTATGGATGAAGTGGCTTTTATTTGTGCCACGCGTTTTAGCCGCAAAAAAGTAGTCACGATATCTACAGGTCAAATTGACTTTAAAAAAGCGATTCCGGCAGGAACTTTAATTGAATTAGTAGCAAAAGTGGATAGCGTTGGAAGAACCAGCTGTAAAATTCACGTTGATATTTTTATGGAACAAATGTATTCAGAACTTCGCGAAACGGTTGTTTCAGGAACTTTTTCGTTTGTTGCGGTGGATGAAAACAAAAAACCAACACCAATTTTAGACGATTTGGAATAATTTTTCCAAAATCTCTTTTTCGGAAATACTGATAATTAGACACTTGAAAATTAACTTAAAAAAATCACCGAAAAAGTTTTTATAATCGGAAAAGCGCACTATATTTGCACTCGCAATCACAAAACGATTGCGACATACTGGAGAAATGGCAGAGCGGTCGAATGCGGCAGTCTTGAAAACTGTTGACTGTAACAGGTCCGGGGGTTCGAATCCCTCTTTCTCCGCCAGTAGAAGTTTCAAAAGAAACTTTAAAAGTCAAAAGCCTTTAAACACTAGTGTTTAAAGGCTTTTTCGTTTTTACACACTTTTCAAAAAGCACATGTTTTATCAAAGAACGGTTACCCTATTAGTTACCCACTATTTTTTAGGATCTTTTTTCTCAAAAATGGGTAACTAAAAAGAAAGAATTCCCCGGGAATCCCCTGCTATCAATGGGCTCTCTTAAAATTTTTAATTCAATTTGATTATTAATTTTAAAACTAGATAACATGTTAAAAGTAATTTTTTACCAGAAATCCGACAGAGTAAACAAGAACGGCGAATCTCCAATCTATGCACGTTTGAGCTACAATGACAAACAAATTTCAATGTCAACCGGACAAGCCATTTCAAAAGAAAGATGGGCCAGCACTAATAACCTTAGAAACCAGCTTAAAATTGAAAAGGAAATAGTAATCAAAAATTTACTAGATCTTTTCCAGCTTAATGCAGCCAAAAAATTCACTGAACTATTCAGAATTGATCCTGAGGTTAACCTTCAATTATTAAAAGCTGAAATTACAGGCAAAGCCCAAATAGAACAGCCACAAGGGCCTAGCATAATTGAAATTTTGGAAACATACAATATATATTTCACCAAAAGAGTGAGCTCGGGAGAACGTGCACCAGCCTCACTGCAGAAATACAAAAGAGCAAAAGAGCTGCTTTTAAATTTCATCAGCAGCACTTACAAGAGTGAGGATATGCCAGCATCTGAACTATCCAGCTCTTTTGTCTTTAAACTGGAACAGTTCCTTAAATATGAGAGCAGTTTTAAAGAGCAGACAGGTATTAAAAACAATTCGGTGGTAAAATATATGAAAATGTATAAAACTGCATGCAATTATGCCATTAAGATGGATTTGATCATAAAAAACCCATTCAATATTTATGACGGCAGGCTCAGCGTAAAAGATGCTGTTTTCCTAACCCAGCAGGAATTGAATACAATTGAGAATAAAATATTTCCAACGCCTCGTCTGGAAAAGGTTAAGGATATATTTCTTTTCAGCTGCTACACAGGATACGCACCTGTCGATGCCTTGGAACTTACCGAAAGAAACTTATCCGAAGATTCGAATGGAAATTTATGGATTATGACAAGTAGAGCAAAAACTGCCATTAGAGCCAATGTCCCAGTTTTACCGACTATTGAGAAGATTATTTCGAAATACAAAAACGAGCAGAAAGGTCTTATCCCGAAAATTTCCAATCAGAAAATGAATGCTTATCTTAAAGAAATCGCGGATGTCTGCGGCATAAACAAACATCTTACATGGTATGTTGCAAGACATACTTTTGCCACAACTGTCACTTTAGGAAATGGAGTAAGACTTGAGAACGTATCTGCTATGATGGGGCATACCAACACTAAACAAACCCAGCACTATGCAAAGGTTTTGGATGTGAACATAATGGAAGACATGGCGAAACTGAAATCCAAGTTTAACTAGTAACTTTAAATTTCAGACTATGCTTCAAAATCAATTTATAGATATCTTAAATCTTATTAAACAATCAAGATTCAAAGCTTTAAAAGCAGTCAATACAGAATTAATAGACCTTTATTGGAACGTTGGGGAATACATCAGTCAAAGATTAGAATCTGAAGAGTGGGGTCTTTCTGTTGTTGATGAATTATCAAATTATCTACTTATAAATGAACCGACGTTAAAAGGATTTTCAAATAAAAATATTTGGAGGATGAAACAATTCTATCAGCAATATAAAGATTATCCAAATCTCTCAACACTGTTGAGAGAAATTAACTGGTCACACAATCTTGCTATTTTTTCCAGATGTAAAAGTATAGAAGAAAAGGAGTTCTACCTTAAAATCACTAAAGAGGAAAACTACAGCTTTAGAGAACTTGAGAGGCAAATTTCCTCCAGCCTTTTTGAACGTACCATGCTGGGAAATGCAAAACTCTCAACAGCGTTGAGAGAAATACACCCTAAAATAATCAATTCACTCAAAGACAGCTACATTTTTGATTTTTTAAATCTCTCTGAGCCTCACAATGAAAAAGATCTCAAGAAAGGACTGATCAAACAGATGAAAGATTTTATTCTTGAGCTGGGCAGAGACTTTCTATATGTAGGCGAAGAATATAAAGTTCAGGTCGGAAACAGTGACTTCTATATTGATTTATTATTTTACCACAGAGTGCTGCAGTGCCTTGTGGCTTTTGAATTGAAAGCAGATAAGTTTAAGCCAGAACATTTAGGTCAGATAAATTTTTATCTAGAAGCCCTTGACAGAGATGTAAAAAAAGAAAACGAAAATTCAAGTATCGGAATTTTACTTTGTAAAGATAAGGATAGTGAAGTTGTAGAATATGCCTTGAGTCGAAGTCTTTCTTCTACTATGGTAGCCGAATATAAAACTCACCTACCAGATAAAAATATACTCCAGCAAAAAATCCATGAATTGTTCAACAGCAATTTACAAATTGAATAAATCTATTCTTTCTAAACATTTTTAATTGCGCCCGCACTGCGGACGCAATTGACATGGGCGCAAAAGCATATTCATTTTTAATTGGCCTTGTTTACTAATTTTAACACAAGTGAATATACTAATTTAAGCACGTTTATATTTACTAATTGAACTACAGAGAAAAGAAAGGGCAGATAACGGGAAATACTTGATTTAATAGCTTCCAGAAGAATAGTTCCTTCAGTACGAAACTGGATTTTCAGAACGCCAATTAAATTGATATTGAAAATTTCACACAACATTTCCAATTGTGTCCGCAGTGCGGACACAATATAACCAGTTGAATGAAACAAGCAGCAAAACTATTAAAAGTCAATAAATAACAAAAAAAATCTACTGATTTCTATATTTAACCCTATATATCTATATAGCTTTCTATATATGAACTAATACATCTATATAATTACAAAAATGCAAAAAACCAACTTCATTTCATAATTGTATACATTTCAGTTTTCAAACATAAACCTCCAGAAAAAACAGTAAAAAAAGTTTCTAGTTACTATTTATAAAAAAACGTCTATAGTATATTTAGGTAGAAAGATAAGATAAGATAAGATAAGATAAGATAATACATCACACACGGCTTATTTGCGGGATAGACTTAGATACTATTTCTGCCACAAAAAGCTAAGGCGAATTCGGCAGACATTTAGCCTTAAACGGTTTTGTAACAGACTTGTGGCTCATGTGTGTCTTGAATAATACAAATCTAGAAAAATAAGGCTATAGGAAGTGTAGATTAGAAACTGCATTACACCGTTCGAAGCATGAAAATTGCTTTATCTCTCAATTAACTATTCTTTAATTTCAATTGTGCCTACAGTGTAGACATAATTGGATTTGAAATTTATTCAGAAAGGTATTTTCTTTCTATTTTTTCTTTTGCCTCAGTTAATAACGAATGAATTTTTCTAACTCATACAATGCTGCCTGTTCTAAGTCCTTTTCTAAATAGCCATTCGCTAGATTTAAAAAATCCAGTAAATATATTGTAAATTCTTATCAGAAACAGGTATTTGTAAGTTTGCTATTTCTGTACGTACAAAAGTTTTCTTTTCTATCTGTTTTCACAGCTCCCTTACACTCATTAATTAACTGTTAACCTGATTTGCATAAAAGATCATGGCATGATGATTTTTTATGGGTAATAATTCAATAAAATGTGACCAGCTTAATTTTTGAGAGAATACTATTACCATTGTCTTATCTTAAAATTGTTCTGCAAAACGAAGCATTCGTCTTAATTTTTTTTCAGTAAAACTTCTGCCATATTTAGTTTCTAATTTTGCCGACACTGTCGGGACAATTTGTTTTCCATATTCAGCACCATCACGTCAACGTTACTGATTTTGAGATTGGAAATACAAAACGAATAACCAATCAATTAGGCTATATTAAGTACAATGAAAATACAGGATTTAATGATAAAGCTATTATTTCAATATAAACTGATTTCTTTTATAGAATAATCACTATACTTTATTTATTCATTAATAAATTAATTTTCAATATAATAAACCTATACTTGCACAATAAACTTATATGGTTTACTATTAATTTTATTAGTTTATTATGGAAAAATTAAAAGACAATATCCAACAAATACTTAGTGTACAACTCGAAATAAAAAGAGTTACAAAATGAACAATTGAATAAGTTGCCTTACTGTTTACTAATTTTAACACAACCAAATATACTAATTAAAGCACGTTTGATTTTACTTTTTTTTGCAAACCAACGACTAAGCTGATATGAAAAATTGGACTAAAAATTGAATCAATAAAAAAAATACAAAATTCAAAAATATCAATAATTAAAATCTCGCCAATCGTTCTTTCATCAGTTTAAAATACTTTTCTTTCATTGCTTCAGACAAAAAAGAAATCTCAATTAATTCATTCCATTTCATTGTCTTCTCAAACATTGATTTTAAAGCGCTATCGATAATTTTGTCATTTAACCCTAATCTTTCTTTTCCAAAGTAATCAATAAAATCACCAGCTTTAAAATTATTTTTTTTTCCTTTTAATTTAAGAGCCATTTCTTCCTGCGGATTTTTTATAGCAATAGACGAATTCAGGAAATCATAAGCAGGCGTTAGAGTTGTTTTTCCTGATTTTGTTATCAAGGAAAAGTTTTTGAGATGCATGTCTTCATTACCAGTGATAAAACAGAATAGAATTCTCTTAAAAAACTCTGCTTTTTCAATTGAAGGAAATGTACAAAAGTCCTCTATCACTTTTACAATTTTCTCCATCGTAAAATTATATTTAGTATCCCTGGAACTCCCTGTCAGCTGTGCAAAATCTTCAGTGGCATATTTCCTGCCTTTACCATACCGGTCAAACCTTTTTATGAAATAAGATTTCGAATTATCTTTAGAATATATCAGTCCGTGAAGTGGTACTTCAATTCCATAAACCTTAGCCATTCGCATAGTAAGATCTTCATTTTCGGGTAATTCCGGAAATATATCGCTCTGCGGTTTGATAATAAAATTACCGTACTGATCTACAATTTCAAATTGCTGGTTTTTAACCGATAATACGGCGCTTAATTTAGGCTGAACGCCCTGAATTGATAACTTAGTTGCTCTATTTGCTGCTTCCTGACGTAGTTCTGATGCAGAAAAAGGAAGCGTTTCTAATGAGAGCAATTTAGAAGATAATAATTTCAAGCCTTCTATGCTATAAAGATCTCCTCCGCAAGGTTTATAAGTAATTGGACATCTATTCATCGCTTTCAGCTTTAACTGTTACTGCCCCCACCAGATCATTTCCTACAGCCATAAGCTGTGAAAAATAATCTTTCTTATCTATTTTATTTATTTTTAAAAGACCTTCAAGCATTATACCCTCTGGTAACAGCCCTTCAAAAAACGGCGGGAAATCCAGAAATGAATATTTTTTGTGGGAAGATGGCATAGTTAATGACACGGGCTCTGAAGAATAATCATCATCATAGATAAATAAATATCTTCCGCTTTTTTCTTCCATAAGCTCACCTGCCCTGGTACCGTGAACATAAACTACTGCTTTTCTCATCTCTTATTTTTTTAATGGGCTTATAAATTGAACATCAATATTCAAAACATCCAAGACTGCCATCAAACTGTCCCATCTTACGGATTTTTTATTCTTTTCAATATCAAACACAGTTGTTTTGCCGATACCTGCTAAATCTGCTAATTGAATCTGCGTTAGTCCTGCAGCTTTACGATGTTCGTTAATAAATTGTCCTAAATCAAAATTAACCATAATTACTGTCTAAGCAGTAAATATAGTAATATTTCATCTTACAAAATTTAAAAACTATAATTTTTGATATTTTTTACCGCTTTAACAGTAAATAGTTGGAAATATTTAAATTAATCCAAGGTTAATACATCAATCAATAAATATTACTGCCTTAGCGGTAATATCTGTTGATAAACTGAGTTTATGCATATTTAAGATGACAAGCTAAAGAAATTACTTCGTGGTATTCTTTCAATATCAACGGAAATCTGTATAAAAACACCATAGATGCTTTTACTGTTACCAATTTATATCCTGTACCAAGCACCTATTATGGCAAAAGTCAGGAAATGGTTTCCGGAAGTGCAAAATGGAACAGTACTTTACAATTTGATAAAACACTAAAAGGTCAGGTTTCCATTATTTATCTCGCTCCGGATATTATTCCGCAAGGAAAAGTTGGTTCAAGATTTTCTGTTGATTTAGGATTAAAAAAGACGGTTCAAAAAGGAAAAGGGGAGGTTTTTCTAAATGCTACCGATATTTTTAATACATTAGTCCTACAAAAAAAACATAAAAGGACAAGGTTTTAGCTATATAAGTAAAGATTATTACGAAACACAAGTAGTCCGATTTGGCTATAGTTATAAGTTTTAATTTTCTTAATAAGACGAAAAATTCAGTTTTAATTCAGAATTGAGTTGTAAACTTAGCGCCACAATATTAAGAAAATATGAAGAAACATTTACCAAAATTTGGCAGATATTCACTGCTGTTCCATTTTATGATCTGGTTTTTAATCGTGTCACAAATCTTACGATTTACTTTCTTTATATGGCAATATGACGAGGTTTCCTGGAATATAATTGATGTAATCAGAACTCTTTTTACAGGTTTATTTTTTGATATTGGTACAATTACTTTTATATCACTGGCAGGAATTGTTTATTATACTATAATGCCTAACAGATTTATAGGAACCTTATTAGATAAAATATTGGTCTGCTTTTTTACGGCATTAACCACATTTATACTTGTGTTTACCTTTTTTGCTGAATTAACATTCTGGGATGAATTTAAAACTAGGTTCAATTTTATTGCTGTAGATTACTTAATTTATACACATGAGGTTGTGGCCAATATTGAGCAATCATATCCTTTGCCGTTATTAATTGGAGGTGTATTAGTATTAACAGCTGTTTTTCTTTTCATTTTTCACAAAAGAAAAGCTTTTACTGATACTTTTAGTTCTAAAGCTGGTTTAAAAACAAGACTTGTTGTATTGGGCTGTGCTTTGGCTATTGCTTTATTTTTTGGTTCTTTCATTCATAATTATCAGGCAGAATGGTCATCAAACCGTTATAACTCTGAAATTTCTAAATCAGGAATTTATTCATTTTTTGCTGCCTTTAGAAACAACCAGATGAAGTATGTTGATTTCTATACTTCGATAGATAATGATAAAGCCTTTGGAATTATAAAAGAGAAACTTAAAGATCCAAATGCACGTTATAATTCTATGGGATATTCGATCCACAGAACTATTACCGACAGTACCCCATCATTAGAAAACAAAAATGTTGTATTTGTGCTTGTAGAAAGTCTTAGCGGAAGCTTCCTGAAAGAATTTGGAAATAAGGAAAACATTACGCCTTTCATGGATAGTCTGGCCCAGAAAAGTATATTCTTTAATGATCTTTATGCAACCGGTACCAGAACAGTTCGGGGCATGGAAGCCGTTACGCTTTGCATACCTCCGACTCCCGGACAATCTATCGTAAAACGACCTGAAAACCAGAATCTTTATACCGTTTGCAGTGTTTTTAAATCAAGAGCTTATGATTGTAATTTCTTTTACGGCGGCGATGGTTATTTTGATAATATGAATGCTTATTTTGGAGGAAATGGTTTTACAATTTATGATCGCGGACGTGGAAGTGTTTTGAGCGATAAGATAAAAACAACACGAAATAATATCAATGATAAAGAAGTAACTTTTGAAAATGCATGGGGAATTTGTGATGAAGATATTTTTAATAAAATGCTTAAAGTTGCCGATGCCCAATACAAAGACAAAAAGCCTTTCTTTAATTTTGTAATGACAACCTCTAATCACAGGCCTTTTACTTATCCTGAAGGAAAAATTGATATTCCGTCAGGAACAAGCCGTGAAGGTGCTGTAAAATATACTGATTTTGCTTTAAGGCAATTATTCAAAAAAGCAAGTACGAAACCCTGGTTTAAAAATACTGTATTTGTGATCATTGCAGACCATTGCGCGAGCAGTGCAGGAAAAGACGAGATTGATGTTGCCAATTATCATATTCCGGCCTTTATTGTCAACTTACCAGAGCAATACAACCAGAAAATAATGAAACAATGTTCCCAAATTGATCTTTGGCCCACTTTGTTTTCAATTTTTCACTGGAATTATGAATCTGATTTTTTTGGAAAAAACGTGCTTGATTCAAAATTTGAACAGCGAGCCCTTATGGGAACGTATCGTAAACTTGTTTTGATGAAAAAAGAAAAAGTAATGATTCTTTCCGATCAGAAAAAACAAGCTTTTTACAGTTGGAACAAAAGCGATAACAGCTTAAAAGCAATACCAATGAATCAGTCCTTTTTGGATGAAACCATTTCGTGGTATCAAACTGCAGATTACCTTTTTACAAATAAACTTTTAAAATAAATAATGACTCATATTCATTTTATTATTAATCCGATTTCAGGAAGCGGCAAACATAATCTTGCCGCCTCTTATATTCTTCAGCATTTTCCAGCCTCAGAATATCAAATTGCAGTGGATTATACCAATCACAAAACACATGCTGTTGAATTAACAAAAGCAGCAGTAAAACAGAATCCTGATTATATTGTAGCTTGTGGCGGAGATGGTACGATTAACGAAGTTGCCTCTTGTTTAGTAAACACCACAATTGTTTTGGGAATTATTCCGGTAGGATCTGGAAATGGTCTTGCATCAAACTTAAATATCCCAAGAGATTTTAAAAAAGCTATTGACATTATCAAAAAAGGGGAAACAACTTTTATGGATGTTGGAAAAATAAATGATTTTTACTTTTTT
This sequence comes from Flavobacterium frigidimaris, assembly GCA_900129595.1. GTDB lineage: Bacteria > Bacteroidota > Bacteroidia > Flavobacteriales > Flavobacteriaceae > Flavobacterium > Flavobacterium frigidimaris. The sequence goes on from FQWG01000021.1 coordinate 64,733, forward strand.
AGCAATATGGGAATTGGTATTGATGCTTTAATTATTAAAAAATACGAACGTTCCGGTAACAGAACATTATCTTCTTATGTAAAAGCGGCACTTTCGTCAAGTTTTCAGTACGAAGCCAAACAGGCAATTATATCATTTGAGGATCAGAAGATAGAAGTTAATCCGTTTATGCTTTTTATCTCCAATTCAAACGAAATGGGATATAATATGAGCTTAACGCCAAAAGCAAGCCTTAGTGATGGACTATTAGATATGGTAATTATCCCGGAATTATCTTTTATCCAAAAACTCTTATTGGGATTTAATGTGCTTAGAAATACAATTGAAAAATTTAAAAAAGCAAAACATTATTTAGTAAATGAAGTGCACATCAAAATGCCCCAAAAGATCTATATAGACGCACAGATCGATGGTGAACAGTACCATATAAAAACTAATATCATAAATGTACGCATCTTGCCCAAAGCTTTGAAGGTACTGGTTTAATTTATCTCTGAATAAATCCTGAATCAGAATTTATTCAGAGATTTTTTTGAATCATCCCAGTAAAATACGGTCCATTTCTAGTATGTATAAATTTTTATTGACCTTGATCTTAGTATCAATTCCGATACTGCCGTCACCGTAAGGTTCATATTTTTTACAATTGGAAACTGAAAAAAGCACAACTACCGGTACATGAACCGATTTTGCTAAATGCATAATACCGCTATCGGCACCAATAAAAATTGCCGTATTAGCTATTACCGAACCTATCTCACGAATGTCTTTACTATAAAAACTGGTAGCCTTAAATCGAATTTGAGAAGCATTTTCCAAAGGCAGGATTTCAATAATATTATAATCCCGCTCATATTTTCTTTTTAACAGTTCATAAAAATCACTCCACCATAACTCCGAATAACATTTATCACTTGTTGCATAAGTAAATATGGCAATTGTCTGCTTTTGGTTTCCAAATTTTCCATTAAGAATTTTTCTACCTTGGTCGATTTCTTCTTTACTTAAAGCAAGATCAATAGTGCCAACTGGATTAGAATTTGTGTTAATACCCAAAGCCTTTAGATATTCCCTGAAATTATACACCGGATATTTGGCAATATGATGATAATCTTCTCGCTTTTCCTCATCATCATTTATAGTATCGCCATAAAATTTATAAGTTGCATTTGAAGAAACTTTCTGAAGTTTCAATGGAATTCAGAAGTAAATAGCGTAAAATTTTATATTCATTTGTCGATGAGTTTAAAATTTAAAAAGAAAAAAATCCTGTATCGTTCTAAAATTTAAGCAATTAAAATAAAAAAATACCATCCCTGGTCTTAAAAAAAGTTATTATCTTGCTAAAGAATAAGAAGAGAATTACAAAAACAGCAGTATAGCTTTACAATCTGACTTTGAGTTTATTTTCAAGAGCCAGTAGTAGCTTGTTCTGGCATTAAAATATCGGTTTGACTATGAATTGCATTATTGTTGACGATGAAGAAATGGCAAGAGCCATCATAGAAAAAATGATTGAGAACACCCCTCAATTAAACTTGTTACAAGAGTTTTCAAATGCTATGCATGCCATAAAATACTTGAATCAGAATGAGGTCGATTTAATTTTTCTGGATATCCACATGCCTGATTTTACAGGTTTCGATTTTATTCAAACAATTAAAAGTCCTCCCAGAATTATACTGATCACTTCTGATAAGAATTTTGCTATCGAAGCTTTTGAATACGACTGTATTGTTGATTATTTAGTAAAACCTATTACAGAAGATCGTTTTCAAAAAGCAATACAAAAAGCCAATGCAATGCCATTATCTACGAAATTAATTGTAAATAAAGAGGTAAAAGAAGATAATGCAAATGAATTTTACATTAATATTGATCGCCGTTTAATCAAAATTGAATTTGCTTTGGTTAATATTGTAGAAGCCAAAGGAGATTATATTCATATCAAGACGGAAAACAAAAACTATGTAGTTCACTCCACTCTTAAAAAAATTGAAGACAAATTACCTAAAGATTTGTTTTTGAAAGTACATCGCTCCTTTATCATCAATACCAAAAAAATTATTGACATTGAAGACAATAGTGTCTTAATTGGTAAAGATGTCATTCCTGTAAGTCGTGCCAATCGGCCAGATTTAATGAAACGCTTGAATTTATTGTAGATTTTTAATCAAAAATAGAATTGTATTCTTCTGATACTTATCATCAGTTGTTTACTATTTTATTCAAATGATTTTGAGAAAAAAATGATTAAACCAAAATTATTTTTTTGAATCTTCCTAATGATTTTATAGGCTACTACAAAAACAAATAGCTCAATTTGAGATCAAACTATTTAAAATACTAAAATTCCTTAAAAATAAAAACGAGATTAGATTATACTTGCAAACTTCGCAATATGATCTAAAAATCGTACTGTTTACTCCTATTCCACCTATAATGGCTTCTCATTAATTACATTCTCTTGAATCACAAAAAAACTACATTTTTTTTTTTTAAAATAACACAATCTTCTACAAATAAAACAGTTACAGCAGCCACTATGGCTTTTCGTCTCTATTATTGAAGTTTATTTTAGAAAAATACACTTAATCAATACTAAGATTTCATTTAACTATAGTAAACTTCCATCCATCGAAATTTAATGAATTCAGGATTCACATACATGTAAGTTTGCTTCATAAAAATTATATATTATGAAAATAACAATTGTAGGAAGCGGATACGTTGGACTTGTAACTGGGGCCTGCTTCTCAGAGGTAGGCATCGATGTTCAATGTGTTGATGTTGATCCAGTTAAGATTGACAACTTAAAAAAAGGAATTGTTCCGATCTATGAACCTGGTTTAGAAAAAATGATTACCGGAAACATGGAAAAAGGAAGATTGCACTTTACAACAAACCTATCAGATGCAATCCAAGATTCTGATATTGTTTTTATCTCTGTAGGAACCCCGTCTGATGAAGATGGAAGTGCAGATCTAAAGTATGTACTACAAGTGGCCCGGGACTGTGGCAAACACATGAATGATTATATGCTGGTAGTAACTAAAAGTACCGTTCCTGTTGGAACTTCAAGAAAAGTTAAAGAAGCTATTGAGCAGGAGTTGGCTAAAAGACAGGTAAACATTTTATTTGATGTAGCCTCAAATCCTGAATTTCTAAAAGAAGGGGCCGCAATTGATGATTTTTTAAAGCCCGACAGAATTGTGGTAGGAACAGAAAGTCCAAGAGCAGAAGAATTACTCAATAATTTGTACAAACCTTTTACCCTTAACGGTCATCCAATAATCTTTATGGATATAGTGTCTGCAGAAATGACTAAATATGCGGCAAACGCAATGCTTGCCACTAAAATCAGCTTCATCAACGACATTGCCAACCTTTGTGAAATTGTTGGAGCGGACATCAATAATGTTAGAAAAGGAATAGGCTCAGATGCAAGAATTGGGAATAAATTCATCTATCCTGGTATTGGTTATGGTGGATCATGCTTTCCCAAAGATGTGCAAGCATTAATAAAAACTGCAAAAGAAAACAATTATGATTTGCAAGTTTTAAAAGCTGTCGAGGCTGTAAATCAGAATCAAAAATCGGTATTATTTACTAAAATTCTGAATTATTATAAAGGAGATTTAAAAGCAAAAACTGTAGCGATTTGGGGGTTATCCTTTAAACCACAAACAGATGATATGCGAGAAGCACCATCCCTAGAAATAGTTAATAAACTTCTTAAAGCTGGTGCAAATGTAAAGGCATATGATCCTGTTGCAATCCAAGAAGCGAAGCATTATTTCGGTAGCTCAGTATCCTACTATACAGACCAATATGAAGCTTTAATTGATGCCGATTGTTTAGCGGTATTAACAGAATGGCCGGAATTTAAAATACCAAACTTCAAGATCATAAATAAATTACTAAACACAACTGCAATTTTTGACGGTAGAAATATTTATGATGCCGCAGAAATGAAAAGAAACGGTTTCGATTATTTCTGCATAGGTGTTAATACGACAAATCCAGTTTTAAAATTAGAACTAAAGACGGCTTTCTAAAATTTAATAGTAAAGAATATGACACGAAAAAAAATTCTTGTAACTGGCGGCGCCGGATTCGTTGGATCGCATTTATGTGAAAGATTATTAAACGAAGACCATGAGGTGTATTGTTTGGATAATTTCTTTACTGGCCAAAAACAAAATATTATTCATTTACTTGATAAGTCTTATTTTGAGTTGATTCGACATGATGTGATTGCACCCTATCTTATTGAAGTTGATGAAATATACAATTTAGCTTGTCCTGCTTCTCCAATTCATTATCAATACAATCCCATTAAAACCATGAAAACATCTGTTATGGGAGCTATTAATATGTTAGGACTTGCTAAGAGAGTAAACGCCAAAATTTTGCAAGCTTCTACTAGTGAAGTGTATGGTAATCCACTAATACACCCTCAACCGGAAAAATACTGGGGAAATGTAAATCCCATTGGAGAACGTTCCTGCTACGATGAAGGTAAACGTGCTGCTGAAACCTTGTTTAGTGATTATCATAAACAAAATAATGTGAAGATTAAAATTGTTAGAATTTTTAATACCTATGGCCCAAGAATGCATCCGAATGATGGCAGAGTGGTTTCCAATTTTATAGTACAAGCATTAAAAAATCAAGATATAACGGTATATGGTGAAGGACAACAAACCAGAAGCTTTCAATATATTGATGACCTGGTAGTTGGCCTGATTAAAATGATGGCTTCCCCTGATAGCATTACAGGACCTGTAAATATTGGAAATCCAAATGAATTTACGATTCTGGAGCTTGCTAAAAAAGTTATACAACTTACCCAATCAAAGTCAAAAATTGTTTATGAACCATTGCCATCAGATGACCCGATGATGAGAAAACCAGAAATTTCTATTGCAAAAAAAGAACTTAACTGGTCTCCATCAGTATGTCTTGATGAAGGTTTAGAAAAAACTATAGCTTTTTTTAAATCTGTTCTTTAATCAAAAAAATCCAATCTTATAAAACAAAATCATGAAGAAAAAAATTTTAGTAGTCGATGACGAACACACTACTTGTGTGTTATTGGAAAATTTTTTGTCTCCAGACTACCAGGTTGTTACTAAAAACTCAGGAATTGAAGCGCTGGTCTGGCTTGAAAATAATTTGCCCGACTTAATAATCAGCGATATTCAAATGTCTAAAATGAATGGGTTTGAATTCTTGAAAGAAGTTAGATTAATGGGGTTTACCAAACATACGCCGGTAATATTACTTTCAGGAAACAAAGAAAGTAAAGAACGCATTAAAGGTTATCAATTAGGAGCTCAGGATTACCTGACAAAACCTTTTAACCCCGAAGAACTAAAGGAAATTACCCGAAAAAATTTGTTTCCAATTCACTACGCCAGTAACTGGTAAGCACTTAAAAGTCCTTGATTTTAAAACTCATATTTATTGCCATGACCATACTTTATATAGGAAAATCGACTGAAACTTATAAGCAATGTGCTAAAGATAAAAATAGTACTCTAATTGCTGTACAAACCAGTATTGAGTGTTTACAACTACTCAAAAACAAAAATAATATTGATGTAATTATATGTTCTTATAACTTAACCGGGAACACAGGATTGTATTTATTTGATGTCCTTAAAAACGAATCTATTTTAAAAAACAGACCTTTTATATTAGTTTCTGATGAACACAATAGTTCGCTTTTGGCAGAAACTTTTGCAAAAGGTATAAACGATTACTTTGTTTCTTCTAGTACAGCGGTTAACCAAATAATAGAGAGAGCACAATCATTATACAAATTAAAAGACTTAAATAAAGCGGTTATCGATAATTTAATTCCTCACGAAACTTACAAATTACCACTATCAAAAAGAATTTTTGATGTTTTTTTTGCTTTTTCAGTGTTGATTTCTATTGCTCCTTTAATTTTATTAATTATGCTGGCAATAAGACTTGAGTCTAAAGGAAAAGTCTATTACATTTCTAAACGAGTGGGCAAAAAAACATTCGATTTTTACAAACTAAGATCAATGCATTCCGGTTCTGAAGATTTAATAAAAAAACTAGCACAAGAAAATAATCAGTATAAAAAAGCAAAAACGCTTACAACCATTGATTTCGAAGCCCCCTGTCCAAAATGCAGTAAATTGTTAAAAGGAAAATTGTGTTCACCACTACTACATATTGATGCTAAAGAAATATGTGATTATTGGTATAACACCCAAAAAAATGAAATTGAAAAAACGAATTCAACTTTTATAAAAATAGCAAACGATCCTAGAATTACCAAAATTGGAAAATTAATTAGAAATACAAGTATTGATGAACTACCTCAGTTAATTAATGTAATTAAAGGTGACATGTCTATCGTAGGAAATCGGCCTCTTCCAGTATATGAAGCCGAATTATTAACAAAAGATACTATGTCAAAAAGATTCTTAGCTCCCGCTGGTATTACTGGTTTATGGCAGGTCGAATTAAGAGGAAGAGGAGGCGAAATGTCTGAAGAGGAACGAATGCGTCTTGACAATGAATATGCAGATCATTTTACCGGTAACAACTATTCTTTTTGGTACGACATCAAATTAATTTTAAGAACCTTTCCTGGCTTAATTCAAAAAAGTACTGTTTAATTCAAAAACCAATAACAATGAAAACTATTTTTAAAATAATGATTACCCTATATTTATTAATCTTTCAAATTTCTGAGATAAAAGCTCAAAACAGTTCCGTAAATGAATCTGGATCTTCAAATACAAAATTAATAATTCCCAGCCTTAGTGTGCTAATTGATTCTGCGCTTGTTAATAATGGTATGGTAAATTATCGAAAATTGGAGATTGATGCTAAGGATTGTAATTTAAAAGGTAAGCAACAATACTGGACTAGAAATTTTGGAGTACAAGTAAACAGTGGATATGGAACCTTCAATAATTTATCTTCCATTAGCGGAGATAATTCGACCGTAAATTTAGCAAGCAATACAAAACAATTGAATTACAATGTTGGTCTCTATTTAAAAATGCCTGTTTTTGATGTGATCAATCGTAAATCCCAAATTAAGCAAGCTAAATCAGAACTTGAACAAGCTAAAAGTTTAGCAAAATCTCAAGAAGACGAACTAAAACAAGCTGTTATTCGCAATTATGAAGAATTAGTTCTTAAGGAAAATTTACTCGAATTACGAGCTTCAAACCTAGGAAACGCAAGAGTAAATATGGAAATGGTGGAAAAAGAGTTTAGAAATAGTATAATCCCGATTTCTGAATACGTAAGAATTTCAGATATGACCTCCAGAATAGCTGCCGAATTTGAACAGGCAAAATCCGAATTTCTGGTTTCAAAGAAATTATTGGAGAATTTAACCGGTCTTGAAATTAATTAAAATTACAGCCTTAAAATAATATTTATTCATGCGTTATGTTTTTTTTTAAATTATCTATTTATTCTTCATAAAGAAAGGTTTATTCTATCGATGAATAAGCCTTTTTTATTTTTAATAAGCTCCTCCCCTTACTTCTGGCGATTAGACTTTTTTTGCATAAATTTTTATTTTCAAGGAATAAATTATCCATTAAGCATCCCAACAAACACACTCCCAAGATATTTTATCTCAAATATTTAGCGATTAATCAATATTAAATATCCATTCAACGACAGATAGCTTCAACCCAGCGAAATATAGGCTACTTCGCTTTTAATAGTTGGTAATTTTGAATCATAATAACAGATGCATCACTAAAATGACGTAATAAAAATGGGTGTAAATTAATAAGTAAAAACACTAATAACACTAATATGAAACTAATAGAATTTATAAAATTAATTTTAAAACATAAGGTAGCTTTTATTGTGATTCCCTCATTTGTTGGAATACTAGCCATTTTGTTTACCAATAACCCTAAGCACAGTTATTGTTCTCAAACAAAACTTTATACAGGGTTGGCTTCGGGTTCATCTGTAGAAATGGATAAATCATTTAATTACTTTGCTACTAATATTGCATTCGATAACTTAATTAACATTATTAACTCCAGAGACACTCAGGAAGAAGTTGCGATACGCTTATTAAGCCAGCATCTACTTCTAAGCAAGCCCAATAGCAAATTTATCTCTGACAAAACTTTTGAGGAATTAAAAGCAGATATGCCAAAGGAAATCTATCGCTATGTTTCAAAATCACATCGTAACTCTAACATCATTCAACCCAATTCTGAAGATGAAGAGGCCATCAATACAATACCTGCAAACGTTAGCAGAGCTGATTATGAGCAAACAGTAACCAATTTAATGAATTTGATGAAGAGTAATAACACAAATTTCGTGTATTCTTTATTAAACTTCGATCATCCCTATTATTCGCTGGAAGCTATTTCAAAAATAAAAGCGGTACGTATCTCTACCAGCGATTTAATAGAGTTAAGCTATGAGACCGAAGATCCTGGTATTTGTCAGCAAACATTGGCAATCTTTAATGAGGTTTGTATAAGAAAATACAAAAATCTTAAAGAAACCGGTTCTGATGCTGTAATAAAATATTTTGAAACGCAACTCAATCATTCTGAAAATAAATTAAAAAATATAGAAGATCTTCTATTAAAATTTAATCAGGACAATGGCATTATTAATTATTATGAGCAAAGTAAGGCCGTTGCAAATGTAAAGGAAGATATGGATGTGGAATACAGTAATAAAAAAGCAGAATTAGCCGGTTCTGAGGCCTCTGCAAAAAAATTAGAGCAAAAATTAGAAGTGCAGGAACTGGTACAGGAAAAAAGCAATCAGATTCTTGAAGGCAAGAAACGTTTAGGCGAACTGAATTATGAAATTGTAATGGGTGAAGCAAAATCCAGCAATTCTGAAAAATCTCCCAATGTTGAAGCACTACAAAAACAAGCTTCACAACTTCAGACCGAAATTAAATCGAGTGTAGCAAAATTATATACTTTTCAAAATTCAGCAGAAGGCGTGCCAACATCAAAAATATTACCAGAATGGGTTGATAAAGTAGTTGAAACAGAAGACCTTAAAGCCAAACTGCAGGTTATGAATAAGCGTAATAGAGAATTTGGACAAGAATATGCTAAATACGCCCCTGCTGGTGCTAATCTAAAAAAAATTGAACGACAAATTAATGTGGCCGAACAGGAATATTTAGAAATTCTGCACGGTCTAAATTTAGCAAAATTAAAATTTCAGGATACGCAATTATCTAGTAATCTTAAAGCTGTCGATCCTCCTTATTTTCCATTAAAACCAACACCTTCAAAACGAAAAATAGTCATTATTGCTACCATTGTATTAAGTTTTATTCTATTGTTAGGGAGTTTATTGGTTATGGAATTTTTCGACAATACCTTAAAAAATGTAACTCTTGCAGAAGATAAACTTAAGATTCCTGCCCTGGGTATGCTCTCTAAAGTATTTAAAACAAATGGTAAACTAGATCTGATTAGCATTCAGGACAGGCTTATGGAACTCGTTATTCAAAATCTGAATCACGCACTTAAAACACAACAGACGTCTAATGGAACAAAGATTATAACAATATTAAGTACTCAGAAAAATGAAGGAAAGACCGTAATAGCAACTAATATTGCGAAGAAACTAAAGTATGCAGGTAAATCATTGGTAGTCCTTAACCATTCTGATATATCAAAACCAAGAACCAGTTCACAACAATTTCCTTTATTGAGTCTGCTTTTAGGTTATCAAGATCCTAGAATAGATTACGATCATCCTTTTTTAGTAAATCCTTCTGATTACCTTGATGCCGCTGAATATCTAAAATATGAAGTTGATAGAGAGTTTTATGATTCAGACAGCTATAATGAATTAACTATTAAAGGAACAGGTATACCTGAAAAACCGCTTGATTATGTGATTATAGAATTACCTAATGTTCTGGATACGAACTATCCAGCCGATTTAATAGTTGCCTCTGATTTGGTAGTATTAGTTTGTAGATCTAACAGATTATGGTCTAAGGCTGACGAAAATCTATTGAACAACATAAAGGAGCTTACTCCATCAAAACTTCAGTTTATCATTAATGGTGTAGAAATAGATGAAGTAGAATCACTTTTAGGAGAATTACCAAAAAAACGATCTAAAACACGAAGCAAAATAAAAAATATCCTACGCTTTCAGTTTCATCTAAAAAATCATATCTAATCATGTTTCAAGTACTTACAAAAATATGTAAAGAAGATAACTTCTTATCATTGTCCGGAAACCTCGTGATAGCAGTTTTAGGACTTGGAGGCTTTGCTTTATTAGCAAGAAGTCTGGATCCTGAACACTTTGCTCAATGGGTAATATTTATTTCCGGAGGATCTCTGGTAGAAATGTTAAGATTTGGAATTACTAATAATGCTTTAGTTCGATTTTTATCCGGAGCATCAAAAGACAAAAGCGAGCAATTAATAGGATCTAATGTCCTTATCAGTCTGGTCAGCACAGTGAGCATTGCGATGGTTATGGTTGCTGCCAATATTTTTTTTAAAGAGATAATATCCAGCTCTCTATATCTATTGTTTTTTACCTGGTATCCGTTATTGGCTTTCATAAATCTTCCTTGGAATAATGCCATGATTGTTTTACAAGCCAAAATGGAATATGGAAAAATACTCTGGATTAAAACTTTAAATAGTGGATTATTTTTTTTGTTCCTGGTGATAAACAAAATAGTACTTAATTTTTCTATTGTACACCTGATATGGGTATTGTTACTAATAAACTTGCTTACTACTCTCATTTGTATTAGCAAGGGTTGGGATGGATTACTACATATTAGAAAAGCGAATAAGTCAACAAATGCAACTTTACTGAACTTTGGAAAATATAGCACTTTTACCTTAATAGGAACCAATTTATTAAGAAATGCTGATCTTCTAATTATCAGTATAAGTCCGTTAGGAGTTATGGCAGTAGCTTTATTCAGTATTCCCTTAAAATTAACCGAATTGCAGCAAATTCCTTTAAGAAGTTTTGCTGCTACAGCTTTTCCAAAAATGTCAAAAGCCAGCTTAAAAGGAAATATCAGCGAAGTTAAAAATCTGTTTTACAGCTACTGCGGCGCACTAACTTACTTATTTGTATTCATGTCTATTATCACATTTGCATTTGCTAGAGAATTTGTACTCCTTGTTTCCGGATCCCAATACTTAAACTCCAGCTCTAATGCATTTGATATCGTAACACTGGTTAGAATATTTTCCATCTATGGATTATTATTACCTATAGACCGAATGACCGGAATTGGTTTGGATAGCATGAATAAGCCACATATTAATGCCTTAAAAGTAATCATCATGTTAGGTATTAATGTTATAGGAGATCTTGTTGCTGTTTTCATTTTTAAATCTCTCGAAGCAGTTGCAATAGCTACTCTTTTGTTTACAACGGCCGGTATCGTTTTCGGAGCCTATTGTATCAATAAAGAGTTTGATTTTTCGACCATTGAAATTTTTAAAAGTGGGAATCGATTTTACTTAGCTATATGGAATCAATTTACCAAGTTAATAAATGAATTTAAATTTCTAAAAAATTAGTTATGAACTCATTTAATAATCATACTGATCCTTTTGAGGCAAATTCCGGATCTAATCGTCTCGCCAATCTCAATATATTTGCTACAATTTTTATAAGTACAATTCTAATTACTCTGCTAGTTAGTAAAACTGGAATTATTGGCTTGCTAGGTGTCATAGGATTAATTTTTGCAATTGTATTGATTTATACCATTTTTACTACCCCTAAATTAGGTATCATTCTACTCCTCTTCCTAGGCTTTTTTGTTACAGGACTCGCCAGATATGTCCCGTTAGCCTGGGGATTGTCTGTTGATGGGGTAATTATTCTAATTTATTTAGCTTTATTCTTTAAAGGTTTCGCTACCAAAATACCCTGGCATCAGGCAAAATCTCCTCTAACTCTTGTAATATCCATCTGGATGGGATATATAGTGCTGCAAATTGGAAATCCGGAGGCTCAAAGCAGGGAAGCCTGGTTTTATGCCATGCGAGGCGTAGCTTTGTATCAGTGGCTTTGTATACCATTATTATTTGTATTATTTAATAAGCAAAAGGACTTAAATACCTTTTTTATTGTATGGGGAATACTTTCTCTTCTTGGAACGCTTAAAGGTTTTCAGCAATTTCATTTTGGAGTAGATCCATTCGAACAAAGATGGCTGGATCAGGGTGGTGCAGAGACACATATTCTTTTTGGTAAATTAAGGGTCTTCTCTTTTTATTCAGATGCAGGGCAATTTGGGGCTTCACAAGGACATGCAGGAGTTGTATTTGGTATCTTGGCCTTACTCAAAAAAGGAAATTTTAAGCTCAAATCTTTTTTCATATTTGTTTCATTAGCAGGTTTTTTCGGAATGCTAATATCTGGAACCCGCGGTGCCATAGCTGTTCCTGCGATTGGCGGAATTATGTTTTTGATTCTTAAAAAAAATGCAAAAGTGCTTATTCTTGGAGGCATTCTTGGTATTGCAGTCTATGTGTTTTTTGCCCACACAACCATCGGTCAGGGAAATGCTGAAATACGAAGAATGAGAACCGCATTTGATCCCAACGAAGCTTCTCTTCAGGTACGATTAGAAAATCAAAGAAAATTAAAAGGATATTTAAGTACTCGCCCATTTGGTGGTGGTGTTGGAGCTACAGGTAACTGGGGCCAGCGTTTTACTCCCAATACATTTTTAGCCAATACCGCTACAGATAGCTGGTATGTAATGATATGGGCAGATAATGGTGCCGTTGGACTTACCTACTATCTCATTATGCTTTTTTTTATTCTGGGTACCGGAGCCTATAATGTCATGTATAAACTGAAGGATGACTGGCTAAAAGCGCAAATTGCAGCCTTAACTTGCGGAATGGCCGGAATTATGATGGCCTCTTATGGGAATGGTGTTTTCGGACAAATGCCAACTGGTATGCTAATGTACGTGAGTATGGTTTTTATGTTCATCGCGCCGAAAATAGAACAACAAAAAACTCCCATTCAACTGCACTAACCTTCTATCCATCGAAATATCTTATAACACCCTGTTTTGTAAACGTACGTTTGTATTATAAAATTTATTATTATGAACTATAGAAATTTAAACGACTTAAACACAACTATTCTTAAAAAGCTTTACTTAATTCCCAGAGATATTGATCTTGTAGTAGGAATTCCAAGAAGCGGAATGTTACCGGCCAATCTACTGGCATTATACCTAAATTTACCTTATACCGACATTCATTCTTTTATAAAGGGATATAGTTACAAATCTGGCGCAAGAAAACAATTTTTTAGTGAAAACGAATATAAAAAAATTTTAATAGTAGACGATAGTATCGCTTCTGGTTCTGCCTTACTAGAAAGTAAAAGAGATTTAGCGCATTTAGAATCAAAATTCGATATCAAATACTGTGTAATCTATTATACGCCCGAAAACGGACATTTAGCTGATTATGCTTTAGAAGCTGTACCCACACCAAGATATTTTCAATGGAACATCTTCAATCACACTACTTTGGAAAAAGCCTGTTTTGATATTGACGGCGTTCTTTGTTTAGATCCTTCTGATGAACAAAATGATGATGGTGTTCTATATCAATCTTTTTTGCTTAATGCGGCACCACTTTACATTCCTGGAAGTAAAATAGGAACTATTGTTACCTCCAGGCTTGAAAAATATAGAGTTGAAACAGAAACCTGGTTAAACAAAAACGGAATTGCCTATAATAAACTGGTAATGCTTGATTTGCCAGATATGAAAGCAAGACAAAAGGCAAATAACCATGCAGGGCATAAAGCAAAGGAATACCTGTATAGTAATTACAATTTATTTGTAGAAAGTGACCTGGAACAAGCCGCAGAAATTAACCGAATTACCAAAAAACCAGTTTTTTGTACGCAAAATTTTGAGATGGTCTACAATTCTGAATCAGTAGTATACAATCTTAAAAGCGGAAAACACCTTCCCTTTTTACGCCGTTTTGCCCTAAAAGTAAGAGATGGAATTAGAAAACGTAAAAAACTGTTAGAAAAAGGAGAATTGCAAAAACTTTTACAGCTATAAGCTGACACCATTTTTTTCTTAAAAATCACAATGTTCAACTTTATAATTCAAATGTTTATGCAGGCTATAGAAACTATTTTAAAAGGAATTGAGTACAGCGTTTATTGGTACTTTACAATGTCGTGTTTATATGTTTTGGTGTTTTCAATCGCTGGACATTTCTATAAAAAATATAGAGGTGTTACAGCTAAAGCACAAAGCAAAATTGCGGTATTTATACCCTCTTATAAAGAAGATTTTGTTATTGTTGAAGTAGCAAAGTCTGCATTAAAACAAAATTATGAATTCGAAAATTTTGATGTAGTCGTTGTAGCAGATTCCCTGAAACCTGCTACAATCCATAGTTTGAAATCATTACCTATAACTCTAATTGAAGTTTCTTTTGAGCAAAGTACAAAAGCAAAAGCCTTAAACAAAGCCATGCTGGAGCTGAATGAAGACTATGATTTTGCTGTGGTGCTGGATGCAGATAATATTATGGAACGTGATTTTTTGCTAAAAATGAATGATGCTTTTCGAAGTGGCTATCAAGTAGTACAGGGACGCAGGAAAGCAAAAAACCTAAATACGTCATTTGCCATACTTGATGGTGCCAGCGAAGAAATAAATAATCATATTTTTAGAAAAGGACACAGAGCGCTTGGTTTTTCATCGGGACTGATTGGTTCCGCAATGGGCTTTGAGTATACACTATTCAAATCAATGATGAAAACCGTAGACGCCATTGGAGGTTTTGATAAAGAATTAGAATTCAGGTTTGCAAAAAAAAGAACTACAATAGAATATTTAAATAATGCCGTTGTACTGGATGAAAAAATTCAAAAATCAACTGATTTTTCCAATCAAAGAAGAAGATGGTTGTCTACACAATTTATTTATTTAAAAAAATATTTTGGAACAGGCTGTAAAGAACTATTGGTAAAAGGAAACCTAAACTTTTTCGATAAGGTATTGCAGATGATTGTTCCGCCAAGAATTCTGCTTTTGGGGCTTACGTTTTTAATCGCAGCCGTTTATGGTTTACTCTCTTTTGGCTTTAATCTTTATTCAAATGTTTGGGTCTATGGGTGGTTTTTAAACTTGATTATGACAATTCTGGCTTTCTCTTTAGCACTGCCAAAATCATTTTATAATACAGCTACTTGTAAGGCACTATTTTCATTACCCTCTGCTTTTTTTAGAATGGCGCTCTTACTCTTTAAGCTTAAAGGTGCTAACAATAAATTTATTCACACTGCCCACGGAGCGGTACAAAACTAAAGAATCATGAGAATAGGTATAGAAGCCCAAAGATTGTTTCGTTCTCATAAACATGGCATGGACAGAGTAGCACTTGAATTAATTTTAAATCTTCAGGTTATAGATAAAGAAAATGACTATTTCATTTTCGTAAAACCAGACCAGGACAAGTCAGTAATTCAGCCTACAGCAAATTTTAAAATTGTTGAAATTCCTGGCGGTTCTTATCCATGGTGGGAACAGTTTAAATTGCCCAAGGCAGCCAAAGCCTATCATTGCGACTTGCTACACTGTACCAGTAATACAGCCCCTTATTCCAGAAAAACTCCTTTAATTACAACTCTTCATGATATTATCTACATGGAAGAAAGTCTATTAAAGTTATTACTCAATAAAGCTTCTCTATACCAAAAATTTGGTAATTTATACCGAAGAATTATTGTTGCAAAAGTCGTAAAGAATAGCAGTTGTATTATTACTGTTTCAAATTTCGAAAAACAAAATATTAATCATTTTTTCAAACTTAAAAACAAAAAAATTAAGACTATTCATAACGGAGTCAATCAAAAATTTACAATAAAAATGGATACTCATCATTTGAGTAAAGTAAAAACTAATTATAAACTTCCTGAAGATTACATATTGCATATTGCGAATAAAGATCCCAGAAAAAATACAAAAGGAGTATTAATAGCATTTAATGATTTTTTAAAAAAAGCAACTATTTCTTATCAACTTCTCCTGCTAGGTTATAAAGAAACCGACCTAAAAATAATTTTAAACGATATTGATGCTCAACATCTTCGCAAGCATATTATTTTGATTGAATATATTTCTGATGAAGATTTACCGGCAATCTACTATTTATCAAAACTGTTTTTATTTCCATCATTGAGAGAAGGATTTGGTATTCCGATTATAGAAGCCATGGCTTGCGGGGTGCCTGTGATTACATCTAACACCTCTTCTATGCCAGAAGTTGCGGGTGATGCGGCTCATATTATTGATCCAAATAACACAAAAGAGATTTGTAATGGAATGATAAAAATCGCATCTGATGTTAAATATAGAAATGAACTGATTCAAAAAGGACTGCTTCAAAGTAAAAAATTTTCATGGAACAGAATGGCGTTTCAAGTTTTAGAACAGTACAAACAATTGTATAACGAAATTAAAATCTAAGGTTATGATAAAAGGAAAAGACATTGTCATTATTGGTATTCAGCCATGGGACATTCAGATAGGAAGTAATTGTAAAAATATTGCACTCGAATTCGCAAAAGACAACCGCGTTCTATACATAAATCCTCCGATGGACCGGATCACCAAAATAAAACAAAAAGGGAATGAAAGAATTCAAAAACGCATAAGAATAGCAAAACGAGAAAGTGCAGATATTGAAAAAATAGCCCCTAATCTTTGGAATGTTTATCCAAAAACGACTATTGAATCTATAAATTGGGTGAGCTCTCACTTTATATTCAAAATGCTAAATAAGCGCAATACAAGATTTTTTTCAAATGATATTAAATCGGCCATTGCGAGATTAGGATTTTCAAATTTCATATTATTTAATGACAGTTCTATGTTTCTTGGGCTTCATTTAAAAGAAATGCTTCGTCCTCAGGTTTATGTATATTATATGCGGGATTATCTCGTAAAAGTACCTTACTGGCAAAAACATGGAGAACGAATCGAGCCAGAAGTTGTAAAAAAAGCAGATGTGCTTACAACCAATTCAGATTTTTTTGCCGATTTTGGCTTACAGTATAATCCAAATAGCTATATGGTAGGGCAAGGATGTGATATCTCTCATTTTAGCGATTATGATAATATGATAAAAGTGCCGGATGAATTTACAACTATCCCGTCTCCAGTAATTGGTTATGTGGGTTCGCTAACAACACTAAGACTTGATATTGCGCTTCTGGAATACATAGCGATTCAAAAAAAAAACTCGAGCATTGTTTTGGTTGGCCCCGAAGATCAGGATTTTAAAAAATCTAATTTGCACAAGTTGCCAAACGTGTATTTTCTGGGAAGTAAAGATCCATCGCAGCTTCCAAATTACGTTAAGGGCTTTGACGTGACTATGAATCCACAAATAACCAATAACCTTACCGTAGGAAATTATCCCAGAAAAATAGATGAATATTTAGCGATGGGAAAACCAGTAGTTGCAACTAAAACAAAAGCAATGTTGATGTTTGAAGATTGTGTTTATCTGGGTGATACCAAAGAAAGCTACATTAATTTAATAGAAAAGGCACTGCTAGAAAATTCTGATGAGCTCATAAAAAAAAGAATTAAAGTTGCTCAAAACCATACATGGACAAACAATGTTACTGCTATTTATGATGCCATAAAACAAGCTACTAAAAACAAAATAAAATGGGACTAAAAGAAAAAATAAAATCGAATGATCAGCTAAAAAACCTGGTGCATTGGTCTGTTCTTATTCCTAATCAGACCCGGCCAAGATTATGGATAAAGTACTTCATCAATCCGTTTTATCATAAAAAAGGAAAAGGAGCTATTATAAGAAGAAGAACACGCATGGATGTTGTTCCCTGGAATAGATTTGAATTAGGTATAAATTCAACTATTGAAGATTTTTCAGCAATTAACAATGGTGTTGGATCAGTGATTATTGGGAATCAGACAAAAATTGGTTTAAGCAATACCATTATAGGTCCTGTAACTATTGGAAATGATATTCGTTTAGCTCAAAACATAACGTTGTCAGGATTGAATCATAACTATGAAGATATTAGTATTCCTATTCATGAGCAAGGTGTTTCGACCGCACCAATTAGTATTGAAGACAATACCTGGATTGGAGCTAACGTGGTAGTTTTAGCCGGCGTCACTATTGGTAGACATTCTATTATAGCAGCTGGAAGTATCGTTACAAAAGATATTCCCCCCTACTCGGTTGCTGTAGGAAATCCAGCCAGAATTATAAAACAATACAACTTTGAAACCTCTAACTGGGAGAAAATTAAAAACTAAAGTCATGGAATTATTAAAACTACTTTTTTGGATGCTATTGTTTATCGTATTTTACACGTACATAGGTTATGGTATTTTGCTTTTTACAATTATCAAAGTAAGAAGGTTTTTCAAAATTGGTACAATCCAAAAGATCGATGATAGCTACGAGCCCGAAGTGACTTTGTTTATTGCAGCGTATAACGAAAAAGATTATATAGCATCTAAAATGAAAAACACTTTAGAGCTGCAATATCCTAAAGAAAAATTAAATATTGTCTGGGTCACCGATGGTTCTGACGATGGTACTCCAGAACTGCTTTGTAATTATCACAATACAACAGTACATCATTTGGATGCCAGAAATGGAAAAATTGGAGCAATGAATAGAGGAATGGAATTTGTAAAAACGCCAATTGTAGTATTCAGCGATGCAAATACGATGCTTGGTAAAGAATCTATAAAACGTATTGTTAGGTTATTTGGAAATGAAAAAGTAGGATGTGTGTCTGGCGAAAAAAGAATTTTTAATCACGATAGTGACTTTGCGTCTGCTGCAGGAGAAGGACTCTACTGGAAATATGAATCAACCTTGAAAAAATGGGATGCCGAATTATATTCGGTTGTTGGGGCAGCCGGTGAATTGTTTGCCATTAGAACAAAATTATACCGTCATGTTGAAAAAGATACTTTACTCGATGATTTTATTATTTCACTGCGAATAGCCCAGCAAGGATACACCATAAAATACGACTCGGAAGCATTTGCCATAGAGACAGCTTCTGCAAATGTAAAAGAGGAGTTAAAACGTAAAATAAGAATTTCAGCAGGAGGTATTCAATCAGTAGTCCGATTAAGGTCTTTATTGAATGTATTTAAATATGGTACACTTTCATTTCAATACATTTCACATCGGGTACTTCGTTGGACATTAGCACCTCTTTGCTTGTTTTTATTGATTCCGATTTCCTTTTTTCTGGCATACAAACCAGACATTCTGGAGCTTCAACTTTATTCCGTTTTGTTATGGTTACAGCTATTATTTTATTGTGCAGCGCTTTTAGGCTGGTTTTTAGAAAATAGGGCCACGCGAATAAAAGTGCTATTTGTTCCTTACTATTTCTTCATCATGAATCTTTCTGTAATCTTAGGTTTTGTTCGTTATATCAGAAATAACCAATCTGTTAATTGGGAAAGAGCTAAAAGAGCCAGTTAGAATTTTTAATTCATCAACAAAAAATAACTCAAAATTTAAAAAAAATGAAAACAGGAATCATCATCATTTGCTATAACAATGAATACGACATTGAGAAGGATCTTTGTATCAAATATATAAATGATGTTCAGGATGTTGAGTTCTGTTTAGTTAACAATAACAGTAAAGACAATACCTACGAACTCTTAAAAGATATAAGCGGAACATGCAAAAATGTCTCTGTAGTCAATATAAATAAATACAAAAGTAGTACATCAGCGATTAGAGCCGGAGCTAGATTTATGTTCAACGAATACAATTTAAAACAGCTCGGATTTATTACTACAAACACGTTTAATAAGTTTGAAAACTTAAGCATGCTACTGAAAGTCATTCAAGAGAATCAAATTGATATTTCAAAATATGATCAGAAGATTTTTTATACAAAAGAAACAAAACTAACCCTTTTTCAAAGCTTATTTCCTGTAATGGATTATTTAGCAAAAAGCAATTGAAACACTATTCTTAAAGATTAGCAGAATTAACTACTTTTATCCGTGAATATTGGATTTATTTCCCGGAATGACATCAATACAATTCGTGAAAAAAGAACATTTTCACATGCCGTTTACAAAAACTTTCATCAATTGTAAAATACTTTCAAATTCGTCTTCAGACTCAGGTGTAAAATTTAATAATTGATATTCATATTTATGCGCAATCTCGTAACTTTTATCAAGACTTAAAATAGATATTTTATGTTTTAATTTATGAACACAGTCTGCCGCTAGTTTGTAATCCCGATCTCCGATACTTTTATGGTATGCCGCTACTTCAAGTGGAAGTTCTTTTTTAATAATACTAATGATTTTTTGCTTAAATGTATCATCATCTCCACAGAGTTGGTCTATATAATCTAAATTAGGATGTTCCATAGTTTTTAGGTAAGGTAAAATAAAATGTTGTTCCAATGCTTTCTTCACTTTCAAGCCAGATCGAGCCTTTATAATACTCGATAATTTTGTTAACTATAGAAAGTCCTACTCCTGAATTTTGATTGTTACTTTCTAATTTTGTGAATATTTTAAAAATTTTATCGTGGTATTTTTCAGCGATTCCAATGCCATTGTCTTTAATATAAAATTCAAAATCCTGCTCTTTTTCTGTATAACCAATTTCAATTTTGCCATGTGCCTTGTCATTATAATGGATGCTATTTTCAATTAAATTTTGCATTAATTGCTTGAATCTCCAAGTATTCCCTTTTATTTTTGGTAAATCATTAACTATCAAAATTTCAATGTTTTTTGGAATATGAATCTCTCTCTTAATTTCATCAATCACCTGATTAAAGTCAATTAATCTTTCTTCAGATTCTAATTTGTCTACAGTAGAATAATCTAAAATTCCTTTGATGAGCAAATCCATTTTTTCTACATTCAACAATACCTGATTAAGCGAACTTAAGCAACTTTGACCCATTACGTCTCTATTGTCCTCAAGAACCCAATTAATCAAAGTATCTATATTTCTGAGTGGTGCTTTTAAATCATGAGAAACTGCATGAGCATATTCGTTAAGTTCCCTATTTTGATTTTCTAAACTTTTCAGCAATTCTTCTCTTTGCTTATTCATCGTTACAATTTCTATAGATTGCTTTTTTAAGAAATCAGACTGATTAAAATCTTTTTCATTACCCAATTTTTCAGCATCCAAATTCATAGAATTTAAAATCTCAGTTAAATTTGAATTTATTTCTTTTAAACTATTGGCTTCATCGCGTAGTTTTTTATTGGCTTCAAAAAGTTCATCAGAACTAATTTTCATCGCACGTTGCAACATGCTCATCTGATCCTCGTGATTATCATAAGATTCATTGACTGCCTGTAAAAAATGTTTTAAATCTTTTAAATGCTCAGGGTTTATAAATTTAGCAATTTGCCTTTTTAATAGCGTATTCATTATTCGCTTATTAGGGTTAAAGTCATAGTTTGGTTATGTAATTCACAAAAGGTATTATCACTAAACGGAGCCATTTCGCCATAAGAATAAAAGCCCGTAATCGCTACTTCATTTCCTATTATTTCCTGAACGTGCTCTATTTCCTCTTCAACCCGTTGATTCATAACTAATTTTCTTCCTACACAACTCACCAATAAGGCAAGTTGTGGCTGATTTTTTCTATTTTTCATCGCTAAAGTAGCCGCTTGCGATGCTCCCTCGGCAATAGCATCTACAGAAGCCATCATGAGTTGTACCTTGGCGTTTTCGGGTGCATCGCCGGCTAAAATCATCGACTGATCCTCGTTATTAATATTTAAAATAGTACGAACAACAGCTTTCGATTTACCTTCGGGCGTAACATTTAAAGGATATAGCAAAGAAGCTTGAGGTAACTGATCAGCCTTGTCTCCTAAATATTTTTTATACAAATTCAAAGCAGGCTGTCCATCGATTTCATACAATACATTGGCTTTTGATCGTGTAATAATTCTTTCCGGACCAAACGAGCTCCATCCACCAAAACTGGAAAACGAGATTTCTAGAGTTTCGCCATAAAAGCCAATTAAAACGACTTCTCCTTCTTTTGGATTTTCTTTATAAGAAGCTAATGTTTTCTCAAATTTTGCATCATCACCACACATACCTCCCGAGATAGGGACTTTATTTTGAATGCCATTTTCAAGGCCCTCAATAAGTGAACTTCCGTTTACGAAACTTCCTTCTGAAAGTACAAATAAATGCTTTAAATTCTCTTTCGTTATCTGTTGGTAAAGAGATTCTCCTAAAGCATTCGCATCTTTTTTATGATTAAAAATATTATCAGTTCTAATTTCAAAGCTGCTTTTTTCAAATTCAATAGCAGTAACTACGATAGAATCATCAAATACATTTGCATCAATAATTTCGCCTGCTGTAGAACCAAATACCAGATGTTCATAAGGAAACTCCTTTCTGACCGCTTCAATGACTTCCAGGCGTTCCAATTGCATTCGGTTTCCGAAAACAAGTACCAGCGGATTTTTTAATTCACCCTCTTTTTTCAGGTACTCCCAATTTTCATTCTTTTTTTTATAAGCTTGAATTATTTTCATAGTTTCTATCTTGGCAGTTTAATAAAAAAGGTAGTGCCTTTAGTGAGTTCACTTTCTATCCAAATTTTTCCGTTGTAATTTTTGACTATTTTTTTTACAATAGACAATCCAATACCTGTTGATCTTTTATTAGAACTAAAAGATTGAAACATTTCAAATATTTTTTCCTGATTCTCAGGAGCAATTCCAGGTCCGTTGTCTTTAACTGCAAAAACATAATACTTTTTTTCCTCTTCGCAACTTATTTCAATAATTCCCAGAGGCTTATCAATATAATTTACCGCGTTGCTAATAATATTTAAAAACAACTGTTGCATTCTAAATCGTTCTGCCTTAATTGTTGGCAATTCATTTTTTACCACAACCTGAATGTTCTTTGGTATATGAATAATATCAATTATTTTGCTTATTTCAAGATTTAAATTGATATTTTCAGTAATCATTTCAATATCATCTACTTTAGAATACGTTAGAATTCCTTCAATCAAATGATCCATTTTCTCCACTTTGTCTTCTATCATATCAAGATATTGTGCCGTTTGTGCATTAAACTCTTTATGATTGTCCTCTTTTATCCATGTAACTAAAGAATGTATGCTTCGCAGAGGTGACTTTAAATCATGTGATACAATTTGAGCATAATCATTGAGCTGTTCGTTCTGTTTTTCTAATTTTTTAAGCAAATCTTCTTTTTGCAATTCCAGACTTTTTTGTTGAGTTATGTCTAAATGTATTCCTATTGAACCAATTACTTCACCATTGACATTATAATTGGGCGCACCACTAATTAGCCAGTGTCTTGTTTCTCCTTTTTTATTAATAGAAGTTACTTCATACGAATCCGACTTACCCTTAACGCGCTCTTTATTTTTAAAAGTAACTAATTTTTTATCCTCAGGATGAAGCAAAATTTCAGATGCTTTGTTGCCTAACAAATCAATCAAAGAGAAACCGCTCATATCACAAAATGACTGATTAGCCAATTGTATGATATCATCCTTATCTACTTCCAATAAGCCCATATTCATATTGGCAATAATATTTCTATATTTTTCTTTTTCTCCTTCCAGGCTTTCTTTGTACTTTTTTTTGATGGTAATGTCTTCAAAACTCCACAAATTGCCGTCGTTTTTGTTGCCTTTGGCTATCGGAATAAAACTCCTTTCGTACACGCGTCCATCAGCCAATTCAATCTCTTCAGAAAAAACATTTTTTTTGTTTCTTAAAATTTCTTCCACTCTCTCAATAAACTCATTTGGCCTTTTAAAAAAGTATTTATTTTCTTCAGTTGCCATTTTAAAGTCAAGACCTCTCATTTCCCCCGGTTCTCCTTTAAAATCAAATAAATTACAAAATTGTTTATTTGCAATTAGCACCTTTCTATTCTCATCTTCTAATAAAATACCCGACTGAAGATTGGTTATTAAAGAAGTCAAACGATTTTCAGAATCTCTAAGCTGTTGATTGAATTCTTTTTCCTGACTAATGTTTTCTTCAATAGCGAAAAACTTAATAACTTCTCCCTGTTTGTTATGCAATGCTTGCCCTTGTATCCGAACCCAGTATTTTTCTTTAAATTTTGTATAATTTAAGACCTCGCAATTAAAAGGAAGTCCTTGTTTTATTTGATTCTTTAAATAAGCTATAGTTTCTTTATCAGTTGATTCGCCTTGCAATAAATGACCAGGACTGTGACCAATCAACTCTTCATTGGAGTAGCCGGTCATTTTGGTAAAACTGCTATTAGCCCACTCTATTTTACCTTCTTTGTCGCAAATAATCACGGCGCTAATATTTTTATCTGCAATTGAAGAAAGTAACAAAAGCTGTTCTTCTTTTTGTTTGTCTTCTGAAATATCTTCAATCATTGCAAAATACTGAATAACTTTTTGGGAGAAATCCACAATGGGCTGTCCCACTGTTTTAGACCAAAAGGTACCACCGTTTTTTTTAGCATGTAAAATTTCTACTTCAAAAGTATTTCCCTCGTAAAAAGCACTGATCATTCTGCGTATTTCATCTTTACTCGATAAAGGATCCGAACCTACTTCAACAGGTGTTTTACCAATAATTTCATCGTACTTATATCCTGTCAATTTAAGATAAGCATCATTACACCAAAATATCTTTCCGTCGGCATGCGTAAATACAATACCGTTTTTATTGGTTTTTGCTACCAAGGACAACTTATTTAACTCTTCCTGATTTCTTTTTTGTTCTGTGATATCGCGTCCATAGATATTAACATAGCGTTCCTCCTGCAAACTTTTGCAAACAAAGGAGTAACACTTACCATTGCTCTCTGCCTCAAACATCCATCTTTCTTTTGTTTTATCTATTTTATGTACGATGAATTTAAAAAAGGCCTCAAATTCATATTCAATTCCGTTATATGTAAGTTTTCTTAAATCCTGTGCTACTGAATTCATTTTTAATAAATGCCCGGCAAAATCAATGCGAATTAATGGATCCGGATTTTGAGCAGCAAATAGTGCAATATCAAGAATTTCCTGACTGACATCTTGGCGATTATTGATTAAATCAAGTAAAAGTAATGATGGATTGGATTGCATAAAATCAAAAAAAGAAATTTCTTTTTCTTCAAAATTATGTACAGAATTATGCCAGAGGTTCCCTAAAAATAAATAGCCATCAGCATAGTTTTGAAATTGTCCCTGAAGGAAAATTTTCTCTTGACTTGATTTGATTATAACGAATTGATTTGTGACTTTATAAAAATTGTCACTATTTAGATCTTCAATAAATGGTTTGGTAATGGTAAATGAATGCAAGAAATAGTCATTGTTTTTTAATTCAGGAAGCACCTTTACCAAACTTTCACCTTTGTTTTTGATAAGTAAGTTCTGGTCTAATAAAACATTAAAAGGGAAAATCCTATTGAATGTTTCACTATCAAAATGAAATTGAGATTTTTCCATGCTGTTACCTCCTTAATTTTAAAAATTTCATGAATAAGGCATCAGTATAACACTCTCCTATTTCGAATGTTTTCGTTACCAAAAAGTAGCTCAGACCACTACTAAACCGAACTCAAATTCCAGCTATTCAACTTTTTAGAATTGTAACGTAAATTACTACATTTTTTCTTAAACTACAAATTCAGAAAAAAAAATATTATTCATTTTTATTACTGCGAAATTAATTCATTAGTGCTCCAGTAATCGAGTATTTTTTTTATTCTATCTACATAATCCTCATACTTCAAAGGTTTTAAAATGTAACCCGCAATACCTATTTTATAAGACTCCATAACATCTCTATGATTATTAGAAGTGGTTAAGATGATTGCTGGAATGTATTTTAAGACATCATCCGTTTTTAAAATAGTCAAAAATTCGATTCCGTTTAACTTAGGCATATTAAGGTCTAAAATAATAATGTCTGGTATTGTTTCTTTCCTTTTTAATACATCAACTGCTTCCTCTCCATTATTTGCTTCAATAATGCGATGGTTGAGCTGTAAACTTTTTAAAACTCTATTGAATTTCATTACTTCAATTGCATCATCTTCTATCAATAATATATTTAACGATTTTGCCATTTTCTAATTTTTAAATTTTGATGCATGTTTATCCAAATTCAAATGTATTTCATTCCCTTTGGAGTAAGAGCTATTTTTCGTCAAATCATAGTAAAGTATAGACAACTGGAAAAAAAGTATCGATGAATGGTATTTATCCCATCCATAAAAAGTATACTAAAACAACTAAAAACGAAATTCAAAAAGATCTTAAACTTCAATATTTTTTTGCACTGGATAGCAATTGGATATTATTTTTGAGATTTCTTAATAGATGTAAAATCCTTAATAAATATATTACGTCAACTAAATATAAAAAAATCAAAAAAATACTTCACTTTCCTTGCTAATATCCATTTATCGATACATACTTCGTAATCAACTACAGATCAAATGTAAATATTGATTTTTCATCGACAGTAAACTGCCATTCATCGAAAAACAAAAAACAAATCTTACAATCGTATTAGATTTGTAACAGAATTAAGACCTAAAAAGATAATTATTACCAAAAATAAAATAACAAATTCAACAGTGATTATCATTTCATTACCTGACATTCCTGATTTATTAAGTTCTTAAAAAAAATTATTAACAAGAAATGAAGTTTCATTCAAATACCACTGGAAAATGAAAATAGCCATTGGTTTCGCAAACACAATTGCTATAGGAATCAAATCTAAGCAATATTTAGTATTATCAATGATCATTATTTCTATTGAAAGGGTCTAGGAACCAAAAACACATAGTGAAGCAAACACTTTGATGATGAGTTTTTTAGCTATCTCATTGATGGGAATGGCACTATAAATTATTAATAAATAAAAAAGAAAATTTTATTCCATACATATCAAAACCGATAAATTATCACAAGTTATAGTATCAAGCAACTATTTTTTGCGAGTTATCTGAAAAATGACAGGCTAAAAATATTTTTTGTTTCATTTTTATCGCTACAATTATCCTGTTTTGCTTAAATATTGTTCCACTATTGCAGTTACTTCCAGAATTACATTGCCATTTATTGTTGGACTTTTGCCATTTTAAAAATCAATTTTGAAATTGCCTACATCTTCAAAAAAGACTTGCTAAGTACCAAAAACATGACCTGATTTTTTACCCGGGCTTTTATCCAAATAAAAATCAGCAAAAAGGCGATGTAATTCTAGTGAAGTGCTATTTTTCTAATACACAAACAAACTTTTGATCCTAATTTAATTAAAGTAAAAGGAAAGTACTTCTTGTGGCTAGGATAAAATCTTCGGCAAAAAAATGCATTGATAATCTTTTTATCATCTATAAAAAATTTAGCAATTGTGCAATTTTGGTAAAACAAAACAAAAACAAGCACCTTTTTTATTGTCTTCCCTATTCTTTAAATAGATAGTACCTCCTACTCGATCTAATATGGCTTTTATTGTTGACAAACCAATACCAGCATTCTTACCATATTTTGAACTAACCGTTTCAAATAATTCAAATACTTTTCCCCAATAGTCTTCGGGTATACCTGGACCATCATCTTCATAAACAAAAGAATAACTCGTTTCGTTTTCTGCTATTAATATCCAAACATTACATTCATCTCTGTCGGTATGTTTTACCGTATTTGATAAAAGATTTTGAATGATTTGAACAAAACCGATTTTTGAATGCCTTATGACGGTATCACAATTCCTGTAATGGATATGCGTCTCAATATTTAAAGCACCATTGTCAACTATATATTGAATAGTACTTTTGACATTAAAATCTTCAAAACAAATTTGATCGTTACTAACTTTTGTATATTCTAAAATACCATTAATTAAAAAATCCATGTATTCATTGCGAGAATAAATCAAATCAATACAAGCTTCTAATTCTGTGTTTTTGATAATTGTTTCATGATCTTCTTTTATAAAAACTAATAACGAATTTATGCCTCGAATTGGGACTTTTAAATCATGAGTAAGACGATGGGCAAAGTGGTTCAACTGCACATTTTTTTTCATAATTTCATCATTCAAATCCTCTAAAATTCTATTTTTTTTGCGAAGTTCAAGTTGCGAAATCACTTGATTGGCCAATGCTTTTAACGATTCTTTTTGGCTCTCTGTAAGACCTTCTCTTGGTTTTGTATCTATAACACAAAGCGTACCTAAAGAATAGCCCTCCTTAGTATTTAAAGGAGCTCCTGCATAAAATATTACGTTCGGGTCTTTAGTCGTTAACGGATTATCATGAAACCGTACGTCTTTAGTAGCATCTGGAATAATAAATAATTCATCAGGCGTATTTATTGCATGTGCACAAAAAGCAAAATCCCTGGGAGTTTCGGTCGCATTTAAGCCATGATGCGATTTAAACCATTGTCGATTATGATCAACTAAAGTTACCAATGCAATGGGAGTACCACAAATTTCTGCCGCTATTTTGGTCAAGGCATCATACTCTTCTTCGGGTAATGTATCTAGTATTTTATAAGCATCTAAGGATTCGAAACGAAGATCTTCATTATCAGGAATTTCGGGTTTATGCATATAAATAAATTTTATTTGTTTTTTTTTAAACAAAATAAAACTATGTAATGAAGTTCTATTTATTTCACTTATAAATCTAACCAATTTTACTTAATAATATACATGATTATTCAAAAATTAACTTACAAAAAAAGATCTGTTACTACGTCTAACTATTAAGATAAAAAAATAGAGCAACAAAAAACTCCCATTCACCTATACTAAACTTCCATCCATCGAAATATCTTATAACGCCCTATTTTGTAAACGTATGTTTGTACTATAAAATTTATTATTGTCAACTATAGAAATCTAAACGACTTAAAAATACCGTTCTGATTTAAAAGCTTTTGGGAATATAATTCCTTAATAAGACAATATTAAACCATTTTAGAAATCGTAGTACATCGTGAATTTCTTTCTCTACTTATTTAAATAAATAGTAATACCAAACTAATATGAAAATAATAAAAACAAAAATCGGAATTACATTTAGTACTTTTGATTTACTTCATGCCGGACATGTAAGAATGCTCGAAGAAGCAAAATCATATTGTAGCTACTTAATCGTGGGATTACAAACGGATCCCACAATTGACAGACCTGAAAAAAATAAACCTACACAATCTGTTGTAGAAAGATACATTCAACTTAAAGCCTGCAAATTTGTCGATGAAATTATTCCGTATGCTACCGAGCAGGACCTTGAAGATATACTTCAGGCTTTACCTATTGATATAAGAATTTTAGGCGATGAATATAAAAACATAAATTTTACAGGACGTGAATATTGCCAGAAAATGAAGATCCAGCTTATATTCAACAAGCGCAATCATCGCTTTTCAAGCAGCGGTTTAAGAAAAGAAGTTTACCAACATGAATGCCTGAAGATTGTTTATTTACCTTAACTGTTTTAAAGCATCATTCAGCTGTAGTTCCTTCTGAAAATATTTTTTTTTACAATGAGTCAATTGTGTGCTGCAAGGCAAATTCATGTTCCTAAAGAAAAATTCAATAGAAGAGAGAAAACAACAATCTTTTAGAAAGCTAGGTTTTCAAATTGAAAAAATATAATTAGCCAACTTAAGCAATTCTATAATTAGTATTTCGGTTTACATTATTTTACAGGAACTAAACAGCCCTCACAAAAAAGAAATTTTATTTCATAAACTGAGTAAAAAAAGACAAAGATTAACTTAACCTAAGTAACATATATTTATAATCTAAAAATTTACAACACTATGGAATCAACCTGGATTATATTAACATTCACTGATGCTGTTGTATTAATCATGATGATTTATATTTTCAGACAAAACAAAATAGACAGAAAAACTTACGAAAAAGATCTAAACAGACCCACCAATCTTTATGAGGACGAATCTGAAATAAATGATGTACTGTAAAATGAATCGTATTTTATATTTAATAAGCAGGTTCTGTCACATCTGTCTGAATCAAATATAAGAATTTAAGTAATTTAAAAGTTAACCCGCCAATTTACAGAAGGATTTAAACATAGTTTTCCAGGGATTAACCATCTGATTCTTCCGAAGCATATGCACAACTTCAATTCCACTCAATGTTCGTCTGGCCGATTCAAAACTTTTAAAACCTAATCCGTTTTGTATGCGCCACTTGATAAAACGATGATCCTGTTCTACAATATTGTTGAGATATTTACACTGCCGGATTTTAATCCTTGAGAACGAACGCTTATTATAAACTTTGATAGCGGCAGTATTATAACCGCTTTTATCAATGTTTATTACTCTTGGCTGGCAGTTATTACTAATTGCTTTAATTAGAAATGACTGAGCACTCATTCTCCGTCTTTTTCTGGTCAAAAGAAAGTCAACCGTATTTCCTAATTTATCTACTGCTCGATATAAATAACACCAAATACCTTTTACTTTGATATAGGTCTCATCCAATCTCCAGCTCGCTCCCACTCTGCCTTTTCTTTTCTTCATCTCTGCCTCAAGCAAAGGTGTAAACTTATAAACCCAACGCTGAATTGTGGCATGATCCACATGCACTCCTCTAATTTTCATTATTTCCTCAACATCACGGTAACTAAGTGTAAATCTTAATTTAAAATACACTGCCTGAAGAATGATATATTTTGGATAACAATGACCATTAGTATTCATTTTTTGATGAGTTTGAAATTATAAAGATAAAGTTATTCCCAAATGCGACAGAACCTTATTAACTTGCTATAATGGGTTATACAACAATTTTTCATATTGACAACGACGACGATATTTTCTTTTTTGCTGCGGCAATAGAGCACATATCAGCTTCAGCAAATTGTTTTTCGTTCACCAATGCTGCCAAAGCAATGCTGGAGTTTGTGGCAGAATCGTGGCACAGAATTTTGAAAATAAGAATGCCAGAGCCCGCGGGGAATTACAAAAAATAGTTTTAAGTTGTTATATTTTTTTTTCAGGCTTTTCAGATATAATTATCTTTTGCAGGGAATTAAAAAGCTTTCTAAAATTCGCACGCTTCTTCAAAAACTGCACTCTCTTGAATTTAGTCACTGCTTCCTGTAGCATATGTCCTGAATTTCGAGAATAAAGTACAATTGGAATTCTTTTTAGACCTTTAATATCTCTAAGTAATTTAAGAAATCCAGTTCCATCAAGATCTAGCATGTTATAATCCAAGAAAATTATATCGGGTGATAATTTTGAATTCTGAAGCTTTTTTAGAGCTTCAAGTGCACTACCTTCTACTGATGACCTAATTTTATGATTAATTGCATTCACGACTAATACAAAAGTCTCTGCATCATCGTTAATATCGTTGACTAATAATATATTTTTGTATTTCATTCCCAAACTAAATTTTACAGCAAAAAAATTCTAATTTAAGCCAGTTATTGTCTTTAAATTCTGTGCAATTTTATTACAAAATAAAACTATATCAAAGAGCAATAATGCTAATTTGTAACAACTCTGAAAAACTTTGTAATAACTTACGGTCTATATTTTTAATTGATAAATACCCTAGCCCCGATAGCAGTCTACCGTCTGGACACATCTTGGAATAGTTGCCATCCTTGCATAATTGAGGTGAATTTTTGCACTCCAATCCAAAATGTAGTTATTCCAGGTTTTC
>FQWG01000047.1 GCA_900129595.1 Flavobacterium frigidimaris
AGAGCCTGTTTAAATTTTATTCAATAAATTTTTTATGGCGGATAATTTTACCATATTTTCAGAATTTTCCATTAGTAATTCGTAATTCCTGCATAATCTCCTGTCGTTATCAAACCAGGAAAATGTCCGTTCAATAATCCATCTTTTAGAAAAGGGCTTAAAATCTGTTTTCTTTTCATCATTTCTCATCACCACATTGATTAGATAAGCAAACTTATTTTTCACCTGTTCTATGATTTCTCCTCTGTAACCTCCATCAGCAAGAATAATCTTCACAGGACTTAAGAAATATGCCAAAGTTCTCATGAGAAAATCAACAGCTTTACTGTCATGAACATTGGCTACAGTAACCATTATTGCTAATAAAAATCCGTTTTTATCAACCACCACATGTCTTTTAATTCCTTTTACTTTTTTATTCCCGTCAAAACCATTTAATGAGCGGTTGTTTCCCCATCTTACACTCTGACTGTCCATTATGCCTAAACTCGGTTCTCTTTTTTGATTTCTTTTCAACCTGACTTTTTCCCGTAATTTCGAAAGAAGCAGATCAAAATCCTCTGCATTTGCCCATTTGCTGTAATAGTAATAGACCAATTCCCATTTCGGAAAATCATTGGGTAACATCCTCCATTGGCAACCGGTTTTCACCAAATACATTATGGCGTTCCAAATGGTTCTTAAACCATATTTTCGCTTTCTGTCATTGAGGTTCAAAGTCTTTTTTATAAATTGCCACTGATTGTCAGAAATGTTTGTCGAGTAATTTTTCACTGTAATTTAATTGATTAGTAACCAACAAGTTACGGAAAATAAACAACATAAACAACTGACAATCAGTTTTTTATAAGATTATTTTATAAAATAAACGCCGTACGAATTTTTCTAATTTAATTTTTAAACAGGCTCTTAATAATGCACTACTAGTATTTAAAACTTAATGTCAATGTATAATATCGTCCATTACCTCTTACATATTCAGCATCTCTTGCAGTGTACATAGATGTAGGAGTAAAATAGGTTTTATTAAACAGGTTCTCTACTCCCAGCCCTAACATTATAAACTGATTAAATTTATAACTTCCCTGAAAGTTGAATAGATTGAAAGATTCTACAGGCCCTTCTCCTTCTTCATATTTCCCAGATTTATCCGGAGAAAACCGATCCCTTTTGAATGAGTACATATGATATAGACCTAAATTCAGTTTTTTATCATCTGACATCCATTTAACATAAGAATTTAGTCTTGGCGGAGCAATTCTCAACCCGCTCAGATATTTTTGATAGGTATTGTCATTATTTACATCTACCTTCCCTTCCTGATAAGTATAATTCACGCCTATATTCAATCCTCTTGCCGGATAAACATTCATTACAAGATCTACTCCACTAATATATTGTGGTGCTCGCAATGGTGTCCAAAAACCATTCACAGAAACTAAATCTGCACCAAGCTTAGAGTAATTATAAAAATAACTTGCAGAAAAGTCTATAACTTTACCTATTTTACTATTAAAACCTATTTCGTAGCTGTCTACTACAACGGGTTCTGTGTTAATTTCGTTTAGCACATTACTTTTAGCATCTCTCAGTACACGTCCAAGATCATAAATGTTGAATCCTCTGGAATAGGATGTAAATGGCTGGAAATAGCTAAAGGCGGTATAACTAAGTCCGGCATTGTATGAGAAGTTTTTATACTTCAGACTTCCTCCCTGTACATTAAAAGCACTGTCTTTTCCGGAAGGAAGCGTTGTATAATCCGGAACTTTTATATTCATTAAATCCCAACGGCTTCCCATTTTTACTGTTAAATCTTCCGTAAGATATAGTTTACTTTGTATAAATGGTGCAAATGCCATCATATTCAATTCAGGAACCCATACTCTGCCATCTACTAATGGCTGCGTAGTATGTTCATTCAGTAAATCTATACCATAAGTAAGTGAAGCTTTTAATATACCTTCTTTTCTGAATTCTGTATTAAAGTCGGTACGAAAGCCATATTTCTTTTCCAGAATTGCAGATTGGCCACCTGTTTTCCAACGGGGAGCTTCTCTGTAGTCGTAAATTGTATAAAAGTCTTGAAAATAAACGGATGCATTGAACGATGTATTACGGAATATAGAAGTATTGCTATATTTCAAATAAGCGTTGTGATTATATTTAGTTCCTTCTTTTACACCAAGACTTTCTCCTATTTTACCAGTTGACGGCCTTTCACCATACTTTCCTTTATCCAGGATATATTTGGAATCCTGCAAACTAGAATAGTAATTGTACATCAATTCTATTCTGCTTTTGTCATTGAAGGAATAACCCAATTTTGCAAAGGCATTATTTACCTTTGTTTCACCAAGTCCATATCTGGGGTTTTGGACTAAACCTTCTCCATCTATCTTAACGCCATTCTCTGTGAAGGTTCCGTTTACCAGATAATCAAATTTGCCCAGCTTTCCATAAAAGCTCTGTGATATTCTATATCCGGCTCCTCCCTCAGATTTAAACATCTTGTTATTGAATAATTCATGCCCCGTAAACCCCAAGACAGTTTTTCCGGATATTGACTTTTTCGAATTATCTTTTTGAGTTATATAATTAATAATCCCTCCTTCTGCACCATTTCCATAAATAGATGTTGCTCCTTTAACAACTTCAATTCTTTCAAGTACAGAAGGATCTATACTTCTAATCTCTCTGTCGTTATTCCGAAGCGGGCTGGATTGTGGAATTCCGTCTATCATTATCAATACATTTCTTCCTCTTAATGTTTGCCCTCTGTTTCCGACCAGATTATTTCCAAAAGCCAATCCGGGAACCTGATAAGCAAGGATGTTACTAAGATCCGGAGAAATTGCAGCTTGCTCTTCAATTTCTTTACGGTTGACAATGTGTACTGTTGAGGCTGTTTTCTTTATTATCTCTGGTGTCCTGGTTACTGTTATAATGACTTCATCAAGCCTTCCTTGTTTAACAGAATCATTTACCTTAATAACATTTTTCTGGGCTTTTGCAATTCCCGATACAAGGAATACACTCCCTAAGCATAATAGTGTTTTTTTCATTTGGTAGTAGTGTGTAATTATTTTTATTTAGAATAAACAAAATTAAAAATTATTCATAATCTCGCAAAAGAAAATCTAATTATAATTTTACAATGTAATAAGAGCCTGTTTAAATTTTATTCAATAAATTTTTTATAGCGGATAATTTTACCATATTTTCAGAATTTTCCATTAGTAATTCGTAATTCCTGCATAATCTCCTGTCGTTATCAAACCAGGAAAATGTCCGTTCAATAATCCATCTTTTAGAAAAGGGCTTAAAATCTGTTTTCTTTTCATCATTTCTCATCACCACATTGATTAGATAAGCAAACTTATTTTTCACCTGTTCTATGATTTCTCCTCTGTAACCTCCATCAGCAAGAATAATCTTCACAGGACTTAAGAAATATGCCAAAGTTCTCATGAGAAAATCAACAGCTTTACTGTCATGAACATTGGCTACAGTAACCATTATTGCTAATAAAAATCCGTTTTTATCAACCACCACATGTCTTTTAATTCCTTTTACTTTTTTATTCCCGTCAAAACCATTTAATGAGCGGTTGTTTCCCCATCTTACACTCTGACTGTCCATTATGCCTAAACTCGGTTCTCTTTTTTGATTTCTTTTCAACCTGACTTTTTCCCGTAATTTCGAAAGAAGCAGATCAAAATCCTCTGCATTTGCCCATTTGCTGTAATAGTAATAGACCAATTCCCATTTCGGAAAATCATTGGGTAACATCCTCCATTGGCAACCGGTTTTCACCAAATACATTATGGCGTTCCAAATGGTTCTTAAACCATATTTTCGCTTTCTGTCATTGAGGTTCAAAGTCTTTTTTATAAATTGCCACTGATTGTCAGAAATGTTTGTTGAGTAATTTTTCACTGTAATTTAATTGATTAGTAACCAACAAGTTACGGAAAATAAACAACATAAACAACTGACAATCAGTTTTTTTTATAAGATTATTTTATAAAATAAACGCCATACGAATTTTTCTAATTTAATTTTTAAACAGGCTCT
>FQWG01000042.1 GCA_900129595.1 Flavobacterium frigidimaris
TAAACATCTCCGGTACTATTGTCAACATAAGTGTCTCCGTCTTTTCCGGGTGTAGTTGCCCCAGGTGCTCCGGTTCCTCCGGTAATTGATTTTCCGTCAACACCATCTTTTCCATCATCGCCTTTTGGCCCTTTGATATTTCCCGTAGTTACCCAGGTATCACCTTGTTTCACATAAACATCTCCGGTACTATTGTCAACATAAGTGTCTCCGTCTTTTCCGGGTGTAGTTGCACCCGGTGCTCCGGTTCCTCCAGTAATTGACTTTCCATCAACACCATCTTTTCCATCATCGCCTTTTGGCCCTTTGATGTTTCCCGTAGTTACCCAGGTATCGCCTTGTTTCACATAAACATCTCCGGTACTATTGTCAACATAAGTGTCTCCGTCTTTTCCGGGTGTAGTTGCCCCAGGTGCTCCGGTTCCTCCGGTAATTGATTTTCCGTCAACACCATCTTTTCCATCATCGCCTTTTGGCCCTTTGATATTTCCCGTAGTTACCCAGGTATCACCTTGTTTCACATAAACATCTCCGGTACTATTGTCAACATAAGTGTCTCCGTCTTTTCCGGGTGTAGTTGCACCCGGTGCTCCGGTTCCTCCGGTAATTGATTTTCCGTCAACACCATCTTTTCCATCATCTCCTTTTGGACCTTTGATATTTCCTGTAGTTACCCAAGTATCGCCTTGTTTCACATAAACATCTCCCGTACTATTGTCAACATAAGTGTCTCCGTCTTTTCCGGGTGTAGTTGCACCCGGTGCTCCGGTTCCTCCGGTAATTGATTTTCCGTCAACACCATCTTTTCCATCATCTCCTTTTGGTCCTTTGATGTTTCCTGTAGTTACCCAGGTATCGCCTTGTTTCACATAAACATCTCCGGTACTATTGTCAACATAAGTGTCTCCGTCTTTTCCGGGTGTAGTTGCCCCAGGTGCTCCGGTTCCTCCGGTAATTGATTTTCCGTCAACACCATCTTTTCCATCATCTCCTTTTGGACCTTTGATATTTCCTGTAGTTACCCAGGTATCGCCTTGTTTCACATAAACATCTCCGGTACTATTGTCAACATAAGTGTCTCCGTCTTTTCCGGGTGTAGTTGCCCCAGGTGCTCCGGTTCCTCCGGTAATTGATTTTCCGTCAACGCCATCTTTTCCATCATCGCCTTTTGGTCCTTTGATATTTCCTGTAGTTACCCAGGTATCACCTTGTTTCACATAAACATCTCCAGTACTATTGTCAACATAAGTGTCTCCGTCTTTTCCGGGCGTAGTTGCCCCAGGTGCTCCGGTTCCTCCGGTAATTGACTTTCCGTCAACACCATCTTTTCCATCATCTCCTTTTGGTCCTTTGATGTTTCCTGTAGTTACCCAGGTATCGCCTTGTTTCACATAAACATCTCCGGTACTATTGTCAACATAAGTGTCTCCGTCTTTTCCGGGTGTAGTTGCCCCAGGTGCTCCGGTTCCTCCGGTAATTGATTTTCCATCAACCCCATCTTTTCCATCATCGCCTTTTGGTCCTTTGATGTTTCCTGTAGTTACCCAGATATCGCCTTGTTTTACATAAACATCTCCGGTACTATTGTCAACATAAGTGTCTCCGTCTTTTCCGGGTGTAGTTGTCCCAGGTGCCCCGGTTCCTCCGGTAATTGACTTTCCATCAACACCATCTTTTCCATCATCTCCTTTTGGTCCTTTGATATTTCCTGTAGTTACCCAGGTATCGCCTTGTTTCACATAAACATCTCCAGTACTATTGTCAACATAAGTGTCTCCATCTTTTCCGGGTGTAGTTGTCCCAGGTGCTCCGGTTCCTCCGGTAATTGATTTTCCGTCAACACCTGGTATCCCTTGAAGTCCTCTTAAACCAGTAGCCAGATTAATTGTTACCGATGTTCCATTCTCATTTGTATACGTAATGGTCCCGTTGTTATTATCTATTAAAGTAGTAATAGTTTCTGTGCCTGCGGTTCCCATTCGATACCACTTATCAATATACCAATAGTAATAGCCTGGTACAATGTCGTTAATTGTTTGGGTATTAAAAACCAGAAGGCTATTTACATTTCCTTCAGTAATAGTTACGTTATCTGCTGTACTCGTTAGCGCTACTCTCGGAATAAGAATACCTTTATTCGAAGCCACTACATCAAGCTGACTTGATGCATTAGGCATTTGAGTTCCAACACCTACCTGGGCATGACTCAAAAAACCAAATCCTGTTAGAAGGAATAATAAGTAATAATTTTTCATAAAAAAGGTTTTAAAAAACAATTAATTTTAATAAGAATTAATTCCAGTAGAAAACTTAGAAATCATCAATCCTCATTTTTTTTTCAAAACACCGTTAGTTAAGTTTTTTTTAGATTTGGGGTCTTATAAAAAAAGCTTTTTGCTCTTACAATTAATTAGTTAGCAAATCTAACATGCTTAAAATCATAAACATGTAGAATAAAAAACCATATCATGTAGAACTTTTTCTACAAAACAACTCAGCAAAAAACAGCTATTATGACCCGCAAAAAAAAGTACAGCTAAAAACTTAGCTGCAAAATGAAAATGATACTCTCATTTATAACTCTCCTGTTTTTGTAAAAAGATGTAAAAACATAAAAATTATGAACCAGAACTTTAAAAGAAATAAAGAAGAATAAACAGAAGTGTATGGTAAAAAAAGCGAAAACGACTTATGCCTACGATTCTTTTTCAATTACCATATCTCATAATAAAACACATAAGTCTTTCAGTTATTTTGATGCGCCTTCAATTGAAGTTTTAGAAGGTTTATTATTTTAAATTAAAAAAAATGAAAGCTATAGCCTTAACCACCATAGCA
Source organism: Flavobacterium frigidimaris (assembly GCA_900129595.1). Taxonomy (GTDB): domain Bacteria; phylum Bacteroidota; class Bacteroidia; order Flavobacteriales; family Flavobacteriaceae; genus Flavobacterium; species Flavobacterium frigidimaris. The sequence goes on from FQWG01000042.1 coordinate 2,839, forward strand.
TTCATTAATTTCTACGATGGATACTTATTAAACAATTAAAATCATTTAAAGATCAGAAGTAATTGGTATTTGAATGTTAAGTATGGTTTCATTGAAATGAGAACCTAGTTGCTTTAATATTTCCGATCTGATTTTTGAAGTATCCAATAAGTATAAATTTTCCAAATCCATCAAAAATTCTAAGACCCTTTTATTGAAAGAACAAATTACAAGAGGAATTTCACTTCTGTATATTTTAAAAAAATCAAATAAATCTTCTTCTGTATAAATCACTAATACTATTACCGAATAAGTATTTAATTCGGCTGTAAGATCTTTAAAATTTTTACAAACATCAAGAACCAATACATCTTGAAATTTACATTTTAAGTATTTTGAAAAGCATTTTTGATTCCCATATAGCAACACCCTTTTTTTCATCATCTCCCCAGTTGTATTTAAAAATCAAATCCATTTCTAAATTTAATCAAGTTAAAAAATCAGGATTACACAGCACCTTTGCGCGTAGAAAACAAAAATACATCCATTAAAATCAATGTTTTATAGAATAAGGCTCAGCCTGATGTAGAATCTTTTCTACAATAAACGTCGATATATCTATTCAAAAAAAGCCAACCAAAACACATTAAAACACTAACAATCAGACACATGTTCCAAAAAATACTACATCTTCTATTCTCGGTAAAAAACAACTCGAAGGCAGCAGTCACAAAGTAAATTTTACTGCTCATTTTTTTTATCAAAGATTGCCTTCTAGTTTTGCGCAAAATTTAAACAATAATAAAAATGAAAAATTTAATACTTACTTTCGCTTTTGCCAGTGCAATAACAACTTTAAGTGCTCAAAACAAAATTGAAAAAAGTACGAAAACTGATTTTAATAAATTTTCTATTGAATTAGCAGGTGGAGTTAACAAACCACAAAGACCAATGTCTTCTGGATATTTTACATCAACACCAAGTCCATATGTTGTTGATCTGGGAGTTAGATACATGTTCAACAATAAGTTTGGTTTAAAAGCTGACTTTGGCTACAACAGTTTCACAGGAAAAAATAATTCGATAGATTTTGATACTAAATATTACAGAGCAGATATTCAAGCTGTAGCTAACCTGGGAAGAATTATGAACTTTGAAACCTGGACTAATACTATTGGTTTATTAGGTCATGCAGGTTTTGGTTTGGCTCAATTAGAAGATGAAAACTCAGCAATAAAAGATAGAATGGGTAATTTTATAGCTGGTGTAACGGGGCAGATTAAATTATCTAACAGAATAGTTTTGACCGGAGATTTTACAACTATCCTGAATACAAATCAAAATCAAACTTTTGATGCTGCTAGTGCTGCTAATACAAGAGGTTTCTCAGGAATTCTTTTTAACGGAACAGTAGGTTTAACTGTTTACTTAGGTAAAAATGAAAAACATGCGGATTGGGTTATTGATAACGGAGGCGAAATCGACGAATTGAAGAAAAGAATTACTGACATTGAAACTTCAATGTTAGATACCGATAAGGATGGTGTGCCTGATTATTTAGATGAAGAACCAAATACTATTTCAGGTGTAATGGTGAACACCAAAGGAAAAGCAATTGATTTAAACAATAATAACGTTCCTGATGAATTAGAAAGCTATTTATTAAAAACTTACGGAAGCAATACTGATAAATCTCCTGTTTTAAGTAATAATGAATTGATTAAAAACCTGATTAATGGTGGTTACGTATGTACTTATTTTGATTTTAATAAATCTACTCCAACAAATGTTTCGACAGAAGGTATCGACTTTATTTTAAATTATCTAAGAAACAATCCTTCTGCTTCAGTTGACATTGTTGGTCATGCTGATGAAATAGGCAGATCTGCATACAACGATAAATTATCAACTTCGCGAGCAAATAGCGTTAAAAATGTATTACTAAAAGCTAATATTCATCCATCAAGATTAAATGTTATTGCGGCTGGTGAAGACACTTCTGTAGATAAAGATTCAGATGCAGCTAGAAAACTAGTGAGAAAAGTAACTTTTAGAGTTAAATAATACAACCCTCGACAATTTCAAAATAGTGACATTATCAGTAAAATGATTCAAGAATAGTGCTGTTGAAATTATAAAAAAAATTAAACCCTGTAGACCATCTGGTTTCACAGGGTTTAATAATTTTAACTATTTCTGTACTTGTCCATCATTGTTTTAAATAGATCTTTGTTAGAGGGAGGCGACAGCACAATTGCTTGAGATCCTGCTACTATTGATTCCTCAATGTTCCCTAAACTTGTGCCGCCAGTTGCCATTATAGGAAACCCCGGGAACTTAGCGCTAATCTCTTTCAAAATTGTATTAGTGTATTTTCCCCCGGTCACATGAAAAATATCTACTCCTGAATCTATTTTGCTTTTTAAGAATTCATAATCTGCCGAAGCAATACTGGCAATTACGTGTATAGAAATTCTCTTTCTAATTTTTTCTAAATCATTATTATGAAACGGTATATTAACAATAATTCCGGCAGCTCCCATTTCTTCAGCATACAATGCCATTTCCAAAGATTTTTTTCCTCTTGTTGTTCCTCCTCCCACACCACATATAAGCGGTTTACTACAGAAATCTATCAAACTTCTTATGATTTTTGGAGAAGGGGCAAAAGGATATACGGCCAGAATTGCATCAGCATCATTATTTTCTATAATTGCCATATCTGTAGAGAAAAGAAACGATTTTATTTTTTGTTCTCCTACGATAAGACCCTCACAATTGTTTCCAATTATTTCAGGCATACTAAGTGCTTTTTTTTCAAATTTTTTCCTTCTAAAGAGCTTCTCGAAAAATGAAATTTTCCTTTCACTTGCCCAAAATGAACCTGAATTTAAATTTACCTCCATATTCCCATTTTTATTTCAGAAGCTAATATATTGTACTAAATTTTAAAATTGAATATAAAGAAGATCGAAAATTCATTTATTGTAATGAAATAAGGAAAAATTGTAGTTAAACTATAAAACACAATTAAATTTCACCATTATTTTCTATCCGTGTATTGGATCAATAATTTTGTACTTATCGATATTGAGAAAATTCACCAATTCTAAAGAACCCATTTATACTTATAAATTGGGCAAAGAAACACACTCCCTCTTCTTAAATTATTATTGACAAAAATAACAGAAGCAAAAATTGCCCATTTTGGAACTCTTTTTTTTGATTGTTATCCTATTCCTTTAAAAATAAGAATAAAAGCTAAAAAGAAAAATAAGTAGTGTTTTATTAATGTTTAGAAGACCAATCTAAAGAGTAATAATTTGGGCGTTTCCCTGCGGGCCGGGCTGTACGCTAAATCTTTTGCGGAAGCAATTTTGGTTTACTCCGCAGAAATTTAGTTTTCCGCAAAAGGATACCGCTGCCATCCCTAACGCGGTTTACGGGTAATTAGAAATATAATTTTTAAAATAAATTCCAAATTCCAAAGTGTTATGGCTGCTAGTCTTAAATCACTATCAAACGATCTTAAATTATTTTGACAACAGAAGTACTAATGCGTCTGCAGAATCTTTCAATGCTAAAATAAAAGCTTTTAGATCCAAATTCAGAGGTGTTAGAAATATAGAATTCTTCCTCTTTAGACTAACCAATATTTATGCTTAATTTTTGCTGCTCCACAGATTTTCGTGTTGATCCCAAAAAACCCTGTTTCGTTAGAAACAGGGTTTTCAAAAGAAAGATGACAGGCCCCGATAGCTATCGGGGCTCCCACATTACTCCAATATTTTTAAAACAAAAAACCCCGTTTCGTTAGAAACAGGGTTTTCAAAAGAAAGGCGACGACATACTCTCCCACATAACTGCAGTACCATCTGCGCAGGCGGGCTTAACTACTCTGTTCGGGATGGGAAGAGGTGAGCCC